>NZ_JBWJVM010000002.1:0-296837 GCF_056428985.1 Streptomyces sp. CA189
CCCCCCCCCCCCCCCCCCCCCCCCCCCACGCCGGTGCGGATCAGGCGGTGGCGTGTCCGGCGGTACGCAGCTCCGCGAACAGGCCCCGGTACGATGCGCCGTCCCGTGTGGTCCAGTCCGCGGCGAGCCTGCCCACGGCCCCGGAGGCATCCGCCGGCCCGGTGTCCCCGGGCCGCAGGACGCGCCTCAGGCCGACCACCGGGCCGCCCGGCACGCGTACGTCCGTGCCCCGCGGAGTGTCGGTGATTTCCAGCCGGGCCTCCGGGAGGACCGCCGGAAACTCGGGGCCCTCGAACCGGGCGGTGACCGAGGGGTCGGCCACACCGCTGTCGCACTGGTCCTGCGCCACCGCACGGCCCTGGATCATGGCGAGCAACTGGCCCACGAGCACCGGGTCGTGGGCGCCGTCGTAGATCCAGCGGGTGCCGAGCACCCCGTGTTCGGAGGTGCCCACGAGAGCGGCTTCGGCGCCGTCGAGCGGGGCGCCGCGGTAGGTGAGCGGCACGAGGTAGGAGGTCTCCCGGCCGCCCGAGTGGTCGGTGAGCACCATGAACTCGATGCCGACCTCACCCTCCGGGTCGTCGAGCCGGAACCCGCCCGAGCGGTCGAGCTCGGGGGCGTGTCCCGTGGACGCGTACCACGGCCGCGTCGGAAGCCAGGCAGTCAGAAGCTCCGTCTTGCCGGGCTTCATGGTGGTCTTGTAGATCATCGCCATGGCCTGAACCTACCCGGCTTCGTCCCCCGCGCCCGTGAGCTGGCCGCCCCGGCTCAGGGCAGCGTCCAGAACACCTCCGTCACGAGGTAGAAGACCACGACCCAGAACACGGTCAGCGCGGCGACGACGCCGACGCCGGCGAGGTTGGTCCTGGCGGTCGATTCGTTCGGCGGGGGCCGCAGCCACCGCCTGAGCAGCCGGTTCACATAGTGGGGCATCGTGAAGAAGCTCATGATGAAGCTCGACAGCAGGTTGCCCACGAGCAGTCCGAACCAGAACGGCATGCCCAGCGGATGCAGGGCGAGGGACAGCAGTACGACGGTCGGGTAGAGCCCGACCCAGACCGCGATGGCGGTCTTGGTCTCCGAGGGCGGCGGCGCCTCCTTGCCGTTCTCCTCGAAGGCGAACCAACTGCCGAACGAGTTGTCGATCGTGCGCATTCTGAAGTCGTCGAACTTCTCCCCTTCGGCGAGCATCTCCCGTCGCTTCGCCGACGTCAGCCAGGCGTCCAGGTGCTCGGCGTTGTCATAGCGGTACAGGGTGGTCCACTCGTCCTGAACGCCTTCGACGGGGCGGAATATCTCCGTGCCGCGAAACCCCTCGAACTTGCCCTCCTCCTGGCTCATGTGCTCCTGCCACGCGAGGAAGTCGTCGACGTTGTCCGGGCGGACGCGGTGGCTCACCACCACGGTCACGAGCGGGTCCGTCGGCTGCGTGCCGCCGCTGATCACCTGCTGGGTGGCAGGACCGTCGAAGTAGTGCGCGCCGACGTCAAGGAGCCGCTGCCTGGTCGCGCCGTTCATCCACGCCTGCAGATGGGCCACCGAGTCGAACCGGTAGACGATCACCCAGTCGGGCTGCAGGGCGGTCGGTTTGGTCACCTCCGCGCCGAGGTGACCGGCGTAGCGGGCGGCGGCGGCGTTGACCTCCTCCTGCCATTTCTCGTAGGCCCGCTCCATGCCGGGGCGGACCTTCCGGCCGATGATGACCGTCGCCGCGGCGTCCGTCTGCCCTTTGGTCGTCATCGCCGCGTCCCCGTCCGAGCCGACTGGCTCTCGACGAGCCGGCCGTAGATCCGTTCCGGAGTGAGGGGCAGCTCGCGGTAGCGGATGCCCGTGGCGTCGCGGAGCGCGTTCGCCAGAGCGGGGGCCACCGGGTTGATGCAGCACTCCGCCATCCCCTTCGACCGCATGGCCCCGACGGAGTCCGACGAGCCCACCAGGAGCACGTCGGTGCGGGGCACGTCGGCATAGGTGGGGATGCGGTAGTTGCGGAGGTTCGGGTTGGCCATGACGCCGTCGGCGTCGACCTGGAAATTCTCGGTCAGCGCGAACCCGATGCCCTGGGCGACACCGCCTTCCACCTGTCCCCGGACCTGTTCCGGGTTGATGAGCACACCGGCGTCGGCCGCCTGGACGCTGTACAGGACTCGGATCTCACCCGTCACCGGGTGGACGGCGATGCGGAAGCCCTGCGTATTGGAGGTGACGCTGCGGGGCGAGCCGTACGCCTTGCGGGCGGCCGTGAACCGGATGCCGCGCGCCCGGGCCGTGGCGACGAGGGTGGCCAGCGAGACGCGCTCGTCTCCGCAGACGACGTCGTCGTCGTCCATCGAGCACATCACGACGTGCACGCCCGTGTGCGAGGCGGCGAAGTCCAGGATGCGGTCGCGCACCGCGTTGGCCGCCCGGAGGACCGCGTTGCCGGCCACGAAGAGTCCGGCGCTCGCGAAGGCGCCGGTGTCGAATCCCGTGCGGTCGGTGTCGGACTGCACCAGGCGGATCCGCGACGGCGTCGTGCCCAGCTGGTTGGCCGCGATCTGGACGTGCGCGGTCGACGTGCCCTCCCCGAACTCGACGGTGCCGACGGCCAGCTCGTACACGAGGTCGTCGCCGAGCGTGAGCCACGCCTCGGAGACGTGCTCGGTCGGGGGCGCGGTCTCGTGCATGGAACTGGCGACGCCGACCCCGACGAGCCATCCGGGGCCGGGAGAGGGCTGGTCGGCCGTACGGGCCAGCTCGCCGGCCACGAGGTCGATGCACTTGCCGAGCCCGTCCTCGTTGAACACCACGTCGTCGGGCCCGTCGTGCAGGGCGACGAGCGGCTCGCCCGGGCGCACGATGTTGCGGCGCCGCAGTTCGAGCGGATCCATGTGCAGAGCCAGGGCCAGTTCGTCCATCGCCGATTCCACGGCGAAGGCCGGCTGGGTCATTCCGTAACCGCGCAGGGCGCCGCTCGGAACGGTGTTGGTGTAGACGGAGAAGGCGTCGTACCTCTTGTTGGGGCAGCGGTAGATCATGACGGCGGCGCCGCCCGCGTACAGGGTCTCGCCGCCGTGGTTGCCGTAGGCGCCCGTGTTGGACAGGTTGCGGACCTGGAAGGCGGTCAGCGTGCCGTCGGCCTTCGCGCCGAGCTTGACCGTCAGCTTCATCGGATGCCGGGGCGAAGCCGTGGTGAACTCCTCCTCGCGCGTGTACTCGAAACAGACGGGCCGCCCGGTGTCGAGGGCGGCGAGCGCGGCCAGGTCCTCCGAGATGACCTCCTGCTTGCCGCCGAAACCGCCGCCGACGCGCTTGCAGAACACGCGGAGCTGGTCCGGGCGCAGCGCGAACAGGTAGGCCAGCTTGACCTTCGCGATCGACGGAGACTGTGAACTGGTGCGGACGTTCAGCCGCCCGTCCTCCATCCAGGCGATCGAGCCGTGCGTCTCCAGGTGTGCGTGCTGCACGCGCGGTGAGAAGTACGTGCCCTCGTGGATCACGTCGGCCGCGGCGAAGCCGGCGTCGACGTCGCCGATGTGCGAGTGGATCTCCAACAGGAGGTTGTGGACGTAGTCGCGGGCGAACGGGTCCTCCGAGCCGTGCAGTTGTGGTGCGCCGTCGGCCATGGCCTCCTCGGGGTCGAAGACCGCCGGCAGCACCTCGTACTCCACGGCTACCTTCTGGCAGCCCTCCTCGGCCGCTCCGACCGTGTCGGCGAGCACCGCGACGACGCGCTGGCCGACGAAGCGGACCGTGCGGTCGAGGATGTAGGTGTCGTCCGGATCGACGAGGTGGTCGGTGTGGATCGCCGTGGTGAAGCGCTTGCGCGGCACGTCCTCCCAGGTGTAGACGCGGTGCACGCCGGGGACCGCGAGCGCGTTGGTCTTGTCGATCGAGACGATGCGGGCGTGCGCGTGGGGCGAGCGCAGCACCTTGAGGTGCAGCATGCCCTCCATGCGGGTGTCCATCGTGAATTCGGCGCGACCGGTCACCACGTCGTCGGCCGCCGGCGCACCGACGCTCGTTCCCACGGCCCGTCCCGGCGCGGCGTCCTGGACACTGGCGACGCCCTTCACCGCGTCCTCGATCGCCCGGTAGCCGGTGCAACGGCAGAGATTGCCCTTCAACGCCCGCGGCAGGTCAGCCTTCTGGGCCTCCGTGAACGTCGCCGAGGTCATGATCATCCCTGCGGTGCAGAAACCGCACTGGAATCCCGGGGCGTCCCGGAAACGGCGCTGCACGGGATGCAGGTCCTCGGGTGATCCGAGACCCTCGATCGTGGTCACCTCATGGCCTTCCGCGCGGAAGGCGGGTGTGATGCAGCTGTGGACCGGAGTGCCGTCCAGCCACACGGTGCACGCGCCGCAGTCGCCGGCGTCGCATCCCTTCTTGACGCCGAAGTGGCCGAGCGCGCGCAGGAACGTACGCAGACACTGGCCGGGGTCCGGTTCCTCGGAGAAGCGCCTGCCGTTCACGGTGTAGGTCATACCGGGCCCCCGGCCATGAGTTCGTGTCGGATCTCTTCGGCGAAGTGCAGGGTGAGGTGGTGGCGGTGGTCCGGGTTTCCGTTGGGGTCGGCGAACCAGACGTCTGCAGGGATGACGTTGATGCTCTCCTGCAGGGTGCGGGCATCGGGCACGGTGTCGAAAGCGATGCGCACCGGGTGCGTGGTGCCGGCGGTCACGGTGAGCAACAGGTCGCCCGTTCCCGGCGTATGCGTACCGACGAGGAAGACCGTCGAACGGCCGAGGTGGGTCAGTGAGAAGAGGCGGTGTGCGGTGCGCTTGCGCAGGGCGCGTGCCGGAACGCGGATCAGCCGCAGCACCTCCCCGGGAGCGAGGATGTTCCGGTTGTTCCCGGTCACGAAGTCGAGAGCATCTACGGTGCGCACCGAGCCGTCGGGGGCCCACAGCTCGTACTCGGCCTCGAGCGCGACCGTCAGGGTGATCATGGGGCCGGCCGGCAGGGACATGCAGATGTTTCCGCCGACGGTCGCCGAGTTCCAGACCTTGAACGAGGACAAGAACGCTTCGCAGCTCTGCGCGATGAGGGGGCCCGCGATCCAGTCGGCCGGCGGTCTGAAGGCGTACAGGTCCCGGATGGTGCACGTGGCGCCGATCTCAAGGCCCGCTTCGCGCGGCACGAGGGGATCCCAGCCCAGGGCCGTCAGGTCGACCAGGCGGCGCAGGTCCGGCTGCTCGGCGGAGAACAACCACGTCCCGCCCGCGAGCCAGGCATCGCCGTCGCGCCAGTCGGCGCCCGGCCGGTCGGACGGTCGCCGGACGACTTCGCTGATGGTGTTGAGGTCCATGGAGCACCTGCCCGTTACGTGCAGGGGTGGCCGCCACTTCGAGCGGCAGAATCCGCTGGGGCCACTGGGGCCGACCCGCTTGCCGACCCGCTCAGAGCAGGGGCCGGCGGGCGCAAAGACTCCCCTTCAGCGTACTGAGGACGGGCCCGCCCCGCCAAAGCAGGGCTTTGGACTGCGGCTATGGCCCGCCGGGTGTCTCGCCGGACACGAAGGCCGCCCGCAATTCCTCCTTCAGTGAGCGCTGGAAAGCGGTCACCAGGGCCTGCACCACCATCGGCTGCATGTGCGCGGACAGCGCCTTCATCGACTCCACCCGCTCCGGATCGCTCTCGCCCTCCGTGAACGGCCCCCACACCTCGTCCCGGAACAGCGCGGTCAGCTGGTGCGCCGCCGTCCGCGCGTGCCCGAGCAGCACCTCGCGCGCGACCAGGATCGTCTCGTGGGCGATCGGCACGTCGAGCAGCGCGACCCCGAGCCGCAGCAGCCCCACGTCCACCCGGAAGCCCTCCGGGGTCGGCGTCAGCACGTTCATGGCCGCCAGCCGCCGGATGTCGCCCTCCGTCAGGGTCCGCCCGGCCCGCTTCTCCAGCTCCGCGCGCGAGGAGTCGAGCGCCGCGTCCGGGGCCCAGGTCGCCACCAGCGCGCGGTGGATGGCCAGATCGTGTGCGCTCAGGTCGTCGGGCAGGGCGTCGAGGTAGCGCTCGATGGCGGAGAGGGTCATGCCCTGGTGCTGCAACTCCTCGATGAGCGCGAGGCGGGAGAGGTGCTCCGGGCCGTAGCGGCCCACCCGACGGGGTCCGATCACGGGAGGGGGCAAAAGCCCGCGGGTGCTGTAGAACCGTACGGTGCGGACGGTCACACCCGCCCTGGCCGCCAGTTCGTCGACGGTCAGCGACGCCGGCTCCGGTGCCTGGGTGGTCATGGGCTCTCCGCCTTGCTCTCTGATCAGCACGTCTTTAGACCGCACAGCTGAAGTTCGCCACCGTTCGTGTTCAACAGTATTGCTGTCGCACCAACGATGTGAAACGGCCAGGAGCTGCCCATGCCCACGAAACTGCGACTGCCCGCACCTCCCGACGAGCTCACCCTGCCCGCCCTGCTGGCGCGCAACGCCGCCGAGCACGGCCCCCTTCCCGCCCTCTCGTGGCGCGAGGGCGACGGCTGGACCACCCTCAGCTGGTCGGACGTCCGCCGCAAGGTGGCCGTCCTCGCCGCCGGATACGCCTCCCTGGGCGTCGAACGCGGCGAGCACGTCCTGCTCATGATGGGCAACCGCCCCGAGCACTGGCTCAGCGACCTCGCCCTGGTCCACCTCGGCGCCGTCCCCGTCACCGTGTACGGGACCTCCGCGCCCGAGCAGATCGCCCACATAGCCCGCCACAGCCGGGCCCGGCTCGCCGTGGTCGAGGGGGCCCGGGAGCTGGCCCGGTGGGAGCCGCTGCTGGCCGACCCCGAAACCCCGCTCGAACGGCTCGTCGTGGCCGAGGCCGCCGAAGCGGGCCCGCACTCGACCTACGGCTCGGTGTACGCCGGCGGTGCCCGGCTGCACCGCTCCGAGGCCTTCGAGAAGGCCTGGCGGGAGTCCCGCTCCGAGGACCCGCTGACTGTCGTCTACACCTCGGGCACCACCGGCGACCCCAAGGGGGTGCGCCTGACCCACCGCAACATCGTGCTCCAGTCCGTCCGCCTCGACCGGCACATCGAGCTGCCCGAGCACGCCGAGCACCTCTGCTACCTGCCCTTCGCGCACATCGCCGAGCGGATCCTGGGCATCTACCTCCCGCTCCTGCGGGCCGCCCACGTCCGGCTGTGCGCCGACCCGGCGGCCGTGTCGGTCGCGGTGCGGGAGCTGCACCCGGTGCAGTTCTTCGGGGTGCCCCGGGTGTGGGAGAAGCTGGCCGCCTCCGTACGGGCGGTGCTCGGGCGGCTGCCCGAGGAGCAGCGCCGCGCCATCGAGGCCGCGGGCGACCTGGCGCGGGAGCGGGCCGGCCACCGGGAGCGCGGGGATGGGAAAGAGATCCCGGCGGATGTGGAGGAGGCGTACGCCGAGGCCAAGTAGCGGTCCAGGAACCACTCCGCAGCCTTGTCGTACGCCTACTCGTGGACGGCCTGCGCCGTCGTATCGATGCCTCTGGACGTCAGTTCCGCCTCTGGGCGGGCTGGGGCATCACGATCGTGACTCCTCCTCCCGGATGAATCCGGGCGGCTTCTCATTTGGGTCCGTAGGCCCTCATGACGGCCAAGCCCTGACCGCTGCCTTTCAGCATGAGTCGAATGTACTACGGTGCCTTGTGCGGCGATGCCCAAACGTGAAGATTCCCTCGGCGGCAGCCGATGGCGAAGGCTGGTTCCCGACGGGGGACATCGGGCGGCTCGACGAGGCGGGGTTCCTCTGGCTGACCGACCGCAAGAAGGAACTGATCATCACCTCGAACGGGAAGAACGTCTCGCCCGCCCTGGTGGAGAACACCGTCAAGGAACACCCGCTGATCGGGCAGGCGCTGGTGCACGGAGACGGCCACTCCTACCTGGTCGCCCTCCTCGTCCTGGACCCCGAACTCGCCCCGGCCTGGGCGCAGGCCCAGGGCATCGACGCCGAGGCCGCCACCCCCGCGGAGCTCGCCGCGCACCCGGCGGTGCGGGAGGAGATCGCCCGGGCCGTCGAAGCCGCGAACGCCCGCCTCAACCGCACCGAGCAGGTCAAGCGCTACCGGCTGCTGACCGAGGAGTGGGGTCCGGAGTCGGGGGAGCTGACCCCGTCCCTGAAACTGCGCCGCCGGGTGATCCGGGAGAAGTACGCGGAGCTGATCGACGGGCTGTACGAGGAGCCGTACGAGGAGCCGTACGCGGAGCCGCACTCCGGGCCGGATTCCGGTCAGCACGAAGCTCCGTAGGAAGGTCCGTCACACGAACGGCCCTGCCCGGTGAGCGGAAGATCGCTCACCGGGCAAGGGTGAGGGAATGTGCATATGCCCTGAATTCGCCACGCCGCCCGGCAAGGGCGGCTGATCGCCCATGGGTGTGCTGCAAGACCACCCCGAACTCGCCCTGTTCCTCTGCCTGGCGGCCGGATATTTGCTCGGCAAGGTGCGCGTCGGCCCGATCACCCTCGGCGGCATCTGCGGCACGCTGATCGTGTCGCTGCTGCTCGGCGCCTGGGCCAAGATCGAGATCGACGCCGATGTGAAGACGATCTTCTTCGCGCTCTTCATCTTCGCCCTCGGCTACATGGCCGGACCGCAGTTCTTCGCCAACCTCAACCGCAAGAGCATGCGCTTCTTCGCGCTCTGCTTCATCGAGCTCGTCAGCGTGCTCGGCCTGGCCTACCTGCTGGCCAAGGTCTTCGACCTCGACGTGGGCACCGCCTCCGGCATCCTCGCCGGCGCCGCCACCGAATCCGCCGTGGTCGGCACCGCCACCGAGGCGATCGGCAAGCTGCCCGACCTGACCGCGGAGCAGATCTCCACGTACCAGGGCCACGTGGCCACGGCGTACACGGTCTGCTACCTCTTCGGCCTGGTCACCATCGTCATCTACACCAGCCAGATCATGCCGATGCTGCTCCGGGTCAACCTGGCGGACGCCTCGCGCGAGCTGTGGGAGAAGATGCGCGGCGGCGGCTCCGGCGGCCTGGAGAGCGACGAACGCGAGGCCATGCCCGGCCTGGTCGGGCGTACGCACCTGGTCACCCTCGCCGACGGCCGCACCGTCGGGAACCTGGAGGCGGCCTTCGGCGGCGGGGTCACCGTGGAGGCCGTCCGGCGCGGCTCCAAGGACCTCACCCCCGCCCCGGACCTCGAACTCGTGCTCTCCGACCTCGTCCTCGTCGTCGGCCGGCGCTCCGAGGCCATCGCGGCAGGCCGGGCCATCGGCCCGGAGACCCCGGGCATCCCGGGGGTGGACACCCCGCTGGCCACCCGGCAGGTCGCCATGACCGACAAGTCGGTCGCCGGCAAGACGCTGGACGAGATCCGGGCCACTCACGCGGAGTTCGGGCGCAGCGGCGTGTACGTGACCGACGTGCTCCGCGGCGAGCAGCACCTGCCCGCCAACCCGGAAACCGTCGTCGAGCGCGGTGACGTCGTCACCCTCGTGGGCGCCCGCTCGGGCCTGAACCGGATCGTCGAGAAGATCGGCACGGTGGCCAAGAACGACGCCACCGACTTCATCTACCTCGGTCTCGGCATCGCGCTCGGCTCGCTCATCGGCCAGCTCGTGGTCCGCCTCGGCGGGGTCCCGCTCTCGCTCGGCACCGGCGGCGGCTGCCTGATCTCGGGTCTGCTCTTCGGCTGGTTCCGCTCCCGCCGGCAGACCTTCGGCGCCTTCCCGCCGCAAGCCGCCACCACCATCAAGGACATGGGGCTCGCGGTCTTCATCGCCTGCACCGGGCTGACCTCGGGCCCGCAGGCCTGGCCGCTCCTCAAGGAGTACGGGGCCCTGCTGCCGTTCGCCGGCATCGCCATGGTCCTCGTACCGGCCACGATCTCGCTGGTCGTCGGCCGCAAGCTCCTGAAGATCGAGAAGCCGTTGCTGATCGGCGCCATCGCCGGACAGCAGTGCTCCACACCGGCCATCACCTCGGTCACGCAGGTGGCGCAGAGCTCCGTGCCGATGCTCGGCTACACGATCACCTACGCGCTGTCGAACTTCCTGCTCCCACTCACAGGGCCAATCCTCGTCGGGATCCTAGGCGCCTGACGCCCCCGCCCCGCCCCCAACCCCATCCGGACGGCGCCCACATGATCGATTTCCTGAACAGGAACATCTTCCAGCCACACCCCGAACTCCTGGTCTTCATCACCGTGGCGCTCGGCTTCCTCGTCGGGAAGCTGCGCTGGAAGGCCATCGGGCTGGGCGCCGTCACCGGCTGCCTCATCGTCGGGCTCGTCTTCGGCGCCCAGTTCAAGATCACCATCGACGGGACCGTGAAGAACCTCTTCTTCACGATGTTCCTCTTCGCCCTCGGCTACAAGGTCGGCCCGCAGTTCTTCCGCGGCCTGAAGAAGGACGGCCTCCCGCAGGTCCTCAACGCGGTCATCGTCTGCGTCACCGGCCTGCTGGTCTCCTGGGGGTTCGCCGTCATGCTCGGCTACGGGCCGGGCCTCAGCGCCGGCCTGCTGGGCGGCGCGCTCACCCAGTCCGCCGTCATCGGTGTGGCCCAGGACGCCATCGGGAACCTTCCGGGCCTCTCGGCCGACCAGATCAAGGAGCAGCAGGACTTCGTCGCCGTCGGCTACGCGGTCACCTACCCGCTCGGCACCATCCTCTGCGCGATGCTCCTGGCCAACGTGCTGCCCCGGCTCTACCGGCGCAACCTCGCGGCCGAGAGCGCCCAGATCGCCAAGGAGATGGACGCTCCCAGCGACAACCCGGACCTCCACGAGGGCTACTACGAGATCGTCCTGCGGGCCTACACCATCCAGCGGCCCGATCTCGTCGGGCGGACCATCGAGGACTTCGAGAACCAGCAGCAGGCCCTGGGCCACCGCATCTACCTCACCCGGATCCGCCGGGACGGGAAGATCCTCGACCACACCCAGCAGACCGCACTGCTCGACGGCGACGTCGTCGCCGTCAGCGCCCTGCGCGGATCCCTGGTCGACTTCGACGCCCGCACCCACATCGGCCCCGAGACCGACGACGTGGAACTGCTCGGCTACCAGACCGAGACGCTGCACGTGGTCGCCTCGGAGAAGGCGCAGCTCGGCAAGACCATCGCGGAACTGCGCGCCGAGCCCTTCATGGTCGGGGTCTACGTCGACAAGCTGTTCCGCTCCGGCACGGAGTTCCCCTACCGGCTCTCCACCCAGCTGGAGCGCGGCGACACCCTGATCCTGACCGGCCCGAAGCGGCTGGTCGACCCGGCCGGCAGGGCCATCGGCAAGCCGGTGCCCACCAGCTTCGCCACCGACATGATCTGGGTGGGCCTGGGCATCTTCCTCGGCGGCTGCCTGGGCATCCCGGCGCTCACCGCGGGCGGGGTCCCGATCTCGCTGTCCACCTCGGGCGGCGCGCTCATCATGGGCCTGGTCTTCGGCTGGATCCGGGGCAAGTACCCGACGTACGGCAACGTCCCGCCCGGCGCGCAGTGGTTCATGGACACCCTCGGGCTCTGCCTCTTCGTCGCGGTCGTCGGCATCAACGCCGGACCCAGCTTCACCAGCGGGCTGGCCACCGCCGGCTGGGGACTGCTGCTCTTCGGGGCCATCGCGACGCTGATCCCCCTCCTGGTCGGCTTCTTCGTCGGCCACCACGTCCAGAAGATCCGCTTCCCGATCCTGATGGGCGTCCTCGCGGGCGGCCAGACCACCACGGCAGCGATCGGCGCGGTCAACGAACAGTCCAAATCGCAGGTGCCGACGCTCGGTTACACGATCCCCTACGCGATCAGCAACGTGCTGCTGACCATCTGGGGTGCCGTGATCGTCATCCTCAACCACTGAACGACCACTCGACGCAAAGCCCCCTCGAACCTCTCGAACCTCTCGAACCTAAGGAAGCCACCGTGCCGGAGACCACCTTCAGCCGCGAGGAGATCCAGTCCTTCGCGCAGCTCAGCCCGTTCGAGCTGAAGGACAAGTTCATCCAGCTCGCCACGGCCGCCCAGGCCGATAAGCCGGGCCAGAAGGACACCACCGCCCGCGCCATGCTCAACGCGGGCCGCGGCAACCCGAACTGGATCGCCACCGGGCCGCGCGAGGCCTTCTACGCGCTGGGCTACTTCGCGCTGGAGGAGTCCCGGCGGGTGTGGACCGCCGACAACCTCGGCGGGATGCCGGAGAAGAAGGGCATCGGGGACCGGTTCGAGTCCTGGGCCCGGCGCCACCCGGACCTGCCGGGCGTGGAGATGCTCTCCGCCTGCGTCCAGTACGCCCTCTCGCGCTGGCCGTTCGACAAGGACGCCTTCGTCCACGAGCTGACCGACTCCATCACCGGCGACAACTACCCGGTCCCGGACCGGATGCTGACCCATGCCGAGCACATCGTGCGCGGCTACGTCGCCGACGAGATGTTCGGCAAGAACCCGCCGGCGGGCAACAACCTGTCGCTGTTCGCGACCGAGGGCGGCACCGCCGCCATGTGCTACATCTTCGACTCGCTGATGAAGAACGGGATCCTGAAGAAGGGCGACAAGATCGCTCTGATGACCCCGGTCTTCACCCCGTACATCGAGATCCCCGAGCTCGACACCTTCGAGTTCGAGGTGGTCAACGTCTCCGCGAGCCTCTTCGCCGAGACCGGGGTGCGCCAGTGGCGCTACCCGGAGGAGGAGGTCGCCAAGCTGGCCGACCCGTCGGTGAAGCTCGTCTGCCTGGTCAACCCGTCCAACCCGCCGTCGCTCGCGCTGAGCGACCGGGTGGCGAACCAGATCAAGGACATCGTCGCCACCACCAACCCGAACCTGCTGATCGTCACGGACGACGTGTACGGCACCTTCGTGCCCGGCTTCCGCTCGATCGCCGCCGACCTGCCCCGCAACACCCTGCTCGTGTACTCGTACTCCAAGCACTACGGCTGCACCGGCTGGCGGCTCGGCGTCATCGGCCTGCACGACGACAACGTCATCGACGAGATGGTCGCGGGCTTCCCGCAGGACCAGAAGGACCGCCTGGCCAAGCGGTACGGCACCCTCAGCCTGGAGCCGGAGAAGATCCGCTTCATCGACCGGCTCGTCGCGGACTCCCGGTCGGTGGCCCTCAACCACACGGCCGGCCTCTCGCTGCCGCAGCAGACGATGATGGTGCTCTTCTCGCTCTTCGACATGCTGGACGAGGGCCAGGCGTACAAGGAGCGCATCCGGCAGATCGTCCACCGCAGGCTCGACCTGCTGCTGGAGGGCGCCCAGATGAAGATCTCCGAGGACGACAAGCGGGCCGGGTACTACATCGAGCTCGACCTGCTGGCCGAGGCGGAACGGGTCCACGGCAAGGACTTCGCGGACTTCCTGGAGAAGAACTACGAGCCGGTCGACCCGCTGTTCCGGCTCGCCGAACAGACCTCGGTCGTCCTCCTCAACGGCGGCGGCTTCGACGGCCCCCAATGGTCGGTGCGCGTCTCGCTGGCCAACCTCGACGACCTGGACTACCTGAAGATCGGCCACCACCTGCGGGCGATCTTCAACGACTACGCGAGCGAGTGGGAGCGGGCGAAGGCGAACAGCTGACGGCTGACGGCTTGACGAGCGAGGCCGAGGCCCGAGGCCCGAGGAAAGGGGGTGCCCGCCGGATCGCGGCGGGCACCCCCTTTTCGCCGGAGTGGATCAGCGCCGGATCAGCGGCCGATCACGGGGTAGTGGTCGGAGAGGTTGTTGTAGGTGTAGGAGGTGCCCCAGCTGGAGACCGTCCAGGGCGCCGACTGCTCCAGGACCACGTGGTTCTCCCAGTTCGCCGGGCGGGCGTTGCCCTTGCGGTAGAGCACGTAGTCCAGGTCCTCGCGCGGGTCGGTCGGGTAGCGGTACTTCGCTATCGAGTTCAGCGCGGTGTCGAAGGAGTACGTGTGGCCCGTGCGGGTGTCGGAGCCGGCCAGGTCGGCGTTGGCCAGCATGGTGGCGAGCTCCGGGGTGTGCGAGTCGACGTTCAAGTCGCCCGCCACGATGACCTGCTCGCTCGCCGGGATGTTCTTGCCGTCCAGGAACGCGTCGATGTTCCGGAACTGGCGGGCGCGCATCTCCACGGCCTCGCCCGCGGCGCAGCCGGGGTCGGTGGACTGGGCATGGGTGCCGACCACGTGGACCTTGGTGCCGTTCACGTTCAGCACGACGTAGGCGAAGCCCTTGTTGGACCACCAGTCGGCGCCGCAGGCATCCTTGTAGACCACCTGCTCCTTGCGCACGATCGGCCACTTGCTGAGGATCGTGACGCCGCCGTCCTCCGGGGTGGTGGAGGAGTAGGCGCCGCCCGTCGCGTCCCAGCCGGTCTTGCTGCGGCCCACGATGGGGGTCTGGTAGGGGTACTGCGCAGCCGAGTTGGCCTTCAGCACGTCGGAGGTGCCGTTGTCGAAGGCCTCCTGGAGCACGACCACGTCGTGGCCCTGGTACCAGGAGGCCTTGGGGATCTCGGCCGCCCGGTGGTCCTGGCCCCAGTTCGGGTAGAGGCTCTTGCTGAACAGGAACGCGTTGTACGACAGCACGCTGAGCCGCGGTGCGGCGGCGCTCTCGGCGGCGGTGGCGGCCGGAGCCGTGGTCGCGACGAGCGATCCGACGGCGATGGCGGCGACGGCCGCGGCGGCGGCGCGGGCCCTGCGGGGCTGGATCTGGGGCATGGAGGTTCCCTCGTTCCTGTGGGGGAAGATCGGCTCCGCCATCCAAGCAGCCAGGGTTACTTCGCGGTAACACCTGTGACACGGGTTTCTGGACGCAGGGGGTACATCTTCGGCGTTCCGGGCCGGTCGCTCAGCCGGCCCGCCGGTCCTGGTCCTGCGCGGAGGTCCAGGTGAAGCCGCCGAGACCGTCTGCCTCCGAGGCGCTGGAGGTGTCGGACGCGCCGGAGGAGTTCTCCCGGCGCCGCCGGAACCGCAGGAGGAAGTACGCCGCCGCGAACAGCGCGACGAGCACCGCGAAGACCAGGGCCAGCGTCACGGCAGTGCCGGCCAGCATCCAGGGGGCCAGGTCCTGCAGCCAGGCCGAGGGGGACAGGTTCATGGCCGCAGGATGCATCGTCCACAGGGTCCGGGGGAAGCCGCCGGACCCCCTGCATACTGGGAGAA
Source organism: Streptomyces sp. CA189 (assembly GCF_056428985.1). NCBI lineage: Bacteria > Bacillati > Actinomycetota > Actinomycetes > Kitasatosporales > Streptomycetaceae > Streptomyces > Streptomyces sp. CA189. The sequence continues at coordinate 14,993 of NZ_JBWJVM010000002.1, forward strand.
CGGCTGGTCGACACCTTGGGGGCACACTGATGAGCACGACGGAGCCGCCCTTCGAGGGGACTGGCGGGGCGGACAGGCTGGACGGGGCGGACAGGCCGGACGGGGCGGACGGGGCGGCGCCCCGCACGTCCGGCGGCCGGAGCGACCCCGAGCCCCCGCCGCCCGGCGGAGTGCTCTGGACCATCGCCGGAGACGTCCGCGCGCTGCTCATGCTGCCCGCCGCCTTCACCCTGCAGGTCGCCCACCCCGCGATCGGCGCCGGGGTCGACGAGTACTCCGTCTTCCGCACCGACCCCTGGGGCCGCGGCGAGCGCTCCCTGCGCTCCGTCCAGCTGTGGGTGTACGGCGGGGCGGACGCGGCGGCCGAGGGGCGCCGGGTGCGCCGCCTGCACAAGGAGATCCAGGGCACCGACACCCGGGGGCGCCGCTACCACTCCCTCGACCCGGCCTGCTACGCCTGGGTGCACGCCACCGGCTTCCCGGTCTACCTGTACGCCGGGCGCTACCTGCTGCGCCCCTTCACCCCGGACCAGGAGCGTCAGCTCTACCGCGAGTGGCTCCAGGTCGGCCGCATCCTCGGTCTGCGCGACCGGGACATGCCGCAGAGCATCGAGGAGTACTGGCCGTACTACCACCGGATGCTGGCCGAGGAGATCGAGCCCACCAAGGTCGCCCGCGAACTCCTCGCCACCGACGCGCCGCTGCCCCGCCCCGCCGGGGGACCGCTGCCGGTCCGGCTCCTGCTGCGCCTGACCTGGCCCGTCCTGCGGGCCGCCTTCCTGCACTTCCGGGCCTTCGTCACCGCCGGCTACATGCCGCCCGAGGCGCGCGCCGCCATCGGCCTGGAGTGGACCCCGGCCCAGGAGCGCCGGCTGCGCCGTTTCAGCACGGCCGTACGCCTCCTCGTACCGCTCCTGCCTGAGCGCCTGCGCTACCTTCCGATCGCCCGCGCCGCCCGGGCGCGGGCGCGCGCCGCCGCCCGCTGAGGGGCGACGGCGCGCGGCTTCGGCGTGCGGCTCCGTAGGGCGCCGGGTCAGTGGTCGTGCACGGTGTTCGTCTCGGAGATCTTCTTCCAGGACTTCGGCTCGGCCGCCGGCTTCGCGGCCGGGGAGCGGAGGGTGCGGGCCCCCGGAGCCGTGGCCGCCGCCGGGTTCAGGGCCGAGGCGTCCGGCTTGCCCGGGGTGTACAGCCAGGTCTCGAAGAGCTGCGCGAGCGGCTGGTTCGAGACCTTCTCCGCGTAGCGGACGAAGTCGCCGACCTTGGCGTTGCCGTAGGCCCGCTCGGTCGGCCAGCCCTTCAGGATCCGGAAGAACTTCTCGTCGCCGATCTGGTTGCGCAGCGCCTGGAGGGCGATCGCGCCACGGTCGTAGACGGCCCCGTGGAACTGGTTCTCCGGACCCGGGTCACCCGGCTTGACCTGCCAGAACGGGTCCTCGGCGGCCCGCAGTCCGTACGCCCAGTCGGCGAGCTCCTGCGCGGTGCCCTCGCCCTCCTTCTCCGACCACAGCCACTGGCTGTAGCGGGCGAAGCCCTCGTTGACCCAGATGTCCTTCCAGCCGTCGACGGACACGCTGTCCCCGTACCACTGGTGGGCCAGCTCGTGCACGACCACGGACACGTTCGCGCCGTTCGCGAACTGCCGGGGGCTGTAGAACGGCCGGGTCTGGGTCTCCAGCGCGAACCCGCTGGGCACGTTCGGCACGTACCCGCCGAGCGCGTTGAAGGGGTACGGCCCGAAGACCCCCTCCAGCCACTCCGTGACCTCGCCGGTCCGCTCCACGCTGGCGCGCGCCGCGCCCGCGTTGTCGCCGAGGTCCCGGCTGTAGGCGTTCAGGATCGGCAGCCCGCTCGCCGTCTTGTCGGTGGTGATGTCGAACTTGCCGATCGCGAGCGTGGCCAGGTACGTGGCCTGCGGCTTGTTCGAGCGCCAGTTGTACCGGGTCCAGCCCAGACGCGAACTCTGCGACTGCAGCACGCCGTTGCTGATGGCCTGGGTGCCGTCGGGGACGTTCACCGACACGTCGAAGGTGGCCTTGTCGAGCGGGTGGTCGTTGCTCGGGAACCACCAGACCGCCGAATCGGGCTCCTGCGCGGCGACGCCGCCGTCCGGGGTGCGCTGCCAGGCCGACCAGCCGTCGACCTTGAACTCCGAGGGCTTGCCCGCGTACTTGACGACCACGCTCGACTGCCGGCCCCGCTGGAGCGGGGAGGCCGGGGTGACCTCCAGCTCCGAGGCTCCGGACTTGGCGAACTTCGCCTTGACCCCGTTGACCCGGATCTCGCTGACGTCGAGACCGAAGTCGAGGTTGAAGCGGGACAGGTCCTGCTTGGCGGTGGTGAGCAGCGTGGCGGTGCCCTCCAGCAGGTCGGTCTTCGGCTGGTACTGGAGGCGCAGGTCGTAATGGGAGACCTCGTACCCGCCGTTGCCGCTGGCCGGGTAGTAGGGATCGCCGATACCCGGTGCGCCCGGCACGGAACTCGCCGCCGACGCCGGGATCACCAGCAGAAGGGAGGCGGCGAGCACGCTCGGGGCGATGACTTTGCGGTGCACCTTGAACTCCAATGGGTAGGGGAGTGGCTTCCGTTCGACCGTATTCAGGCCCGGGACCCCGCGTCATGTCCATGGCCCCTCCTGTCACACGATCGCCACGCGTCTGAAAAACGCCCGTGCGGAACCGCCCGATCCGGGCGGCGGTGACACCCCGCCCACCGCCTCCGGCCTGCGCGGATCGATGTCCGTATCTGCGGGTCGGCCGTCATTGCCCGCGCGTCCGCAGCGTCCTAGCGTTGCCGTTGTGGCCCCCAGTCGGCCGCCATCCCACCCCACCCTCGTGAGAACGGCACCCCCATGGCTACCACCACCCTGCGTCAGCTCAACGGCTTCGACGAGACCCCCGCGACCTTCGAGAACGCGGTCCTGGTCCTCGTCGACTACCAGAACACCTACACCGGCGGCGTCATGGAACTCGACGGCTGGGAACCCGCGCTGGCATCCGCCGCCCAGCTCCTCGCCCGGGCCCGCGAGGCCGGCACCCCCGTCGTCCACGTCCGGGACGGCGGCTACGGAGTCGACACCGAGCCCGGCACCATCCACGCCTCCGTCGCTCCCCGCGACGGCGAGGCCGTGGTCACCAAATCGGTCCCGAACGGCTTCCACCGGACCGATCTCCACGAGATCGTCGAGGCCACCGGCCGCAAGAACCTGATCATCGCCGGGTTCATGACCAACATGTGCACCCTGTTCACCACCGAGGGCGCCTTCCTGCGCGGCTACGCCCCGACCGTCGTCGCCGACGCCTCGGCCACACGGGCGCTGGAGAGCCCGGCCGGCGCCCTTTCGGCGCGGCAGATCCACCAGGCGGCCCTCGCCACGGTCACCGAGCTCTACGGGGTGGTCGTCGCCACCGGTGCCGAGCTGAAGTAGCGCCGGACCGCCCCCTCTCCGGCAAGGCCTCTCCGACAAGGCCTTGCCGGAGAGGGGGCTTCCGCACCTTCGGCTGGGTAGCCTTCCGACCCTGCACACCGAGGATCGGATGCACGCCCTGCGGAACAGAGCCGAGACCATACCGACCGCCCTCGCCGTCCTCGCCGGCCTGGGCGCGGTGACCGGCGGGATCATCTGGGCATCGAGGTCGGCCTACGCCCTCGACGGCGGGTTCGAGAGCGAGGACCAGGACCTCTCCGTCCTGTTCGTCGACCTGCCGCTGATCCTCATCGGGGGCGTGCTGATCCCTGCTGCCGCGTACGCGGTGGCCCGGCAGCTCCGCGGCGTGGGCATCGTCCTCGCCCTGGTGGCGACCGGCCTGGCGGCGTGGGGGCTGATGAGCTGGTGGACGCCCCAGCAGGGGCCGGACGGCTACTACGAGCCGGGCATGTAGCGGAAGGCCACTCGCCGCTACCTGCTCACCAGCGGTCCGGCGGCGCACCGCTCTTCTCTCCCTGCAAAGCAGTCGTTAGCCTGCGCGCCATGACTCTTCCGGCGCACGCCGCCCGACGCTGCTGGCACGGGGCGATCAACCCGCTGCACTCCACCGTCTACTTCTCGCCCGACCTGGCCAAAGAGTTCGCCGACCTCGGGATCACCGACCCCAATGCCGTCAACCTCTCCTCCCGCTCCGCCGCCATGGGCGCGGTCGGCGCGGGCACGGTGACGGCCACCTTCTACAACTACCGGCACGACCTGATCGCCCGGCACCTGCCCGCCGTCTGGGACACCGCCACCCCCGGGCAGGTCCTCGCCGCCCGGCTGCGGGCCGTGGACACCACCCTGCGCCGGCTCCTCGGCGAGGAGGCCATCGGGTCCCCCGAGATCGCCGAGGCCGCAGGGCTGGCGATGCGCGCGACCGAGGCCTGCACGCGGCACGCCCGTACGCTCTACTCGGCCCACGCGGACCTCCCCGTACCCGAGGAGCCGCACCTCAAGCTGTGGCACGCCACCACCCTGCTGCGCGAGCACCGCGGCGACGGGCACCTCGTCGCCCTGCTCGCCGTCGGCCTGGACCCGGTCGAGGCCCTGGTCAGCCACACGGCCACCGGCCACGGCATGACCCCGAAGTACCTCAAGTACATCCGCGGCTGGGACCAGTCCGACCTCGACGCGGCCGCGGACCGGCTGCGCGAGCGCGGTCTGCTCGATGCCGTGGGCGAGCTCACACCCGAGGGCGCGGCGCTGCGCGAAGAGCTGGAGACGGAGACCGACCGCCTGGACGAGGCTCCGTACGAGCACCTCGGCGAGGCCGGAATCGCCCGGCTCGCGGAGATCGGCGGCGGTTTCACCATGCAGGCCTTCGTCGCCGGAGCCTTCCCCGGGGACCTCATGGGCAAGGCCTGAGACCCGGACCGGGCCCGGCTCCCGACGTCCGCGGCCGCCACCTGCCACAATTGGCAGCCTTCCGACGCAGCACGCAGCACGCAGCACGCAGCACGCACCAGCATCACGCATACGTACGAAGGCAGGCGGGACCGCACAGTGACGATGTCCATCGAAGGCAGGATCGCCGAGGAGCTCGGCGTACGGGAACGGCAGGTCAAGTCCGCCGTCGAGCTGCTCGACGGCGGTTCGACCGTGCCGTTCATCGCGCGCTACCGCAAGGAAGCGACCGAGATGCTCGACGACGCCCAGCTGCGCACCCTGGAGGAGCGGCTCCGCTACCTGCGCGAGCTGGAGGACCGGCGCGCGGCGATCCTCGACGCCGTACGGGAGCAGGGCAAGCTCGACGCCGAGCTGGAGGCCCGCATCAACGCGGCCGACACCAAGGCACGGCTGGAGGACATCTACCTCCCCTTCAAGACCAAGCGCCGCACCAAGGCACAGATCGCCCGCGAGGCCGGCCTCGCGCCGCTCGCTGAAGGGTTGCTGGCCGATCCTTCGCAGGAACCGGCCGTGGCGGCCGCCGCGTTCGTGGACGCGGACAAGGGCGTGGCCGATCCGGCCGCCGCCCTGGAGGGCGCCCGCGCCATCCTCACCGAGAAGTTCGGCGAGGACGCCGACCTCATCGGCGAACTGCGCGAGCGCATGTGGGGCCGCGGCCGGCTCGCCGCGAAGGTCCGCGAGGGCAAGGAGGAGGCGGGCGCCAAGTTCGCCGACTACTTCGACTTCACCGAGCCGTTCACCGCCCTCCCCTCGCACCGCGTGCTCGCCATGCTCCGCGGGGAGAAGGAGGACGTCCTCGACCTCACCCTGGAGCCCGAGGAGCCGAGCGAGACGCCCGGGCCCTCCACGTACGAGGGCATGGTCGCGCGGCGCTTCGGCATCAACGATCGCGGCCGCCCCGGCGACAAGTGGCTCGCCGACACCGTCCGCTGGGCCTGGCGCACCAAGATCCAGGTGCACCTCGGCATCGACCTGCGCTCCAGGCTGCGCGCGGCCGCCGAGGACGAGGCCGTACGGGTCTTCGCGTCCAACCTGCGCGACCTGCTGCTCGCCGCACCCGCCGGCACCCGCGCGACGCTCGGGCTGGACCCGGGCTTCCGCACCGGCGTGAAGGTCGCCGTCGTCGACGCCACCGGCAAGGTGGTCGCCACCGAGGTGATCTACCCGCACGTGCCCGCGAACAAGTGGGACGACGCGCTGGCCAAGCTGGCCCGCCTCGCCGCGGAGCACGCGGTCGAGCTCGTCGCCATCGGCAACGGGACCGCCTCCCGGGAGACCGACAAGCTCGCCGTGGACCTCATCACCCGCCACCCCGAGCTGAAGCTCACCAAGGTGATGGTCTCGGAGGCCGGCGCCTCCGTGTACTCGGCGTCCGCCTTCGCCTCGCAGGAACTCCCCGACATGGACGTGTCGTTGCGCGGCGCGGTCTCCATCGCCCGGCGCCTGCAGGACCCGCTCGCCGAACTGGTGAAGATCGACCCGAAGTCGATCGGCGTCGGCCAGTACCAGCACGACCTGTCCGAGGTGAAGCTCTCGCGTTCGCTCGACGCGGTGGTCGAGGACTGTGTGAACGGCGTCGGCGTCGACGTCAACACCGCCTCCGCGCCGCTGCTTTCGCGCGTGTCGGGCATCAGCGGCGGACTCGCCGAGAACATCGTGGCGCACCGCGACGCCAACGGCCCCTTCCGCAACCGCAAGGGCCTCAAGGACGTGGCCCGGCTCGGCCCGAAGGCGTACGAGCAGTGCGCGGGCTTCCTGCGGATCCGTGACGGGGACGACCCGCTGGACTCCTCCAGCGTGCACCCCGAGGCCTACCCGGTGGTCCGCACGATGGGCAAGACGGCGGGCAGCGAGGTGGCGGCCCTGATCGGCAACACCGGTGTGCTGCGCTCGCTGCGGCCGGAGCAGTTCGTCACCGAGGCCTTCGGCCTGCCGACGGTCACGGACATCCTGCGCGAGCTGGAGAAGCCGGGCCGGGACCCGCGGCCCGCGTTCAAGACGGCGACCTTCAAGGAGGGCGTCGAGAAGATCGGCGACCTGGCCCCCGGGATGATCCTGGAGGGCGTGGTCACCAATGTGGCCGCCTTCGGCGCCTTCATCGACATCGGCGTCCACCAGGACGGGCTGGCGCACGTCTCGGCGCTGTCGAAGAACTTCGTCAAGGACCCGCGGGACGTGGTGAAGCCCGGGGACATCGTCCGGGTCAAGGTCATGGACGTGGACATCCCGCGCAAGCGGATCTCGCTGACGCTGCGGATCGAGGACGAGGTGGAGCGCGGCGGCGCAGGTGGTGCCGGCGGCGCCGGCGGTGGTGCGCCGAGGCAGCGCGAGGAGCGGGGCGAGCGGGGCGAGCGGCGAGGCGGCGGCCGGCCCCCGCAGCAGCGCGGCGCGGCGGGCGGCCAGGGCGGCGCCGAGCGCGGCCAGGGCGGCCAGGGCGGCCAGGGCGGCTCCCGCGACGGCGGCAAGGGCCGTCGCCAAGGCGGTCAGAGCGGCCAGGGCGGCGGCGGCCAGCGTCAGGGCGGGCAGGGCGGCGGCGCTCCGGCCCCCGCCAACAGCGCGATGGCCGACGCACTGCGCCGCGCCGGGCTCAGCGGCCCCGACGAGCGGGGCGGCCGCAAGCGCTAGCCATCTCGTGGCAGCGTGTGCCGGATTGGCTGAATAGGCACCCGACATGGGGACAAACCTTGCCAACTCATCCGGATGATCTGTAGGCATGACGGAACGCCCGTTCGTCTTTCGGCGAGCGGGCTTCCGTGTTTCCCCTCAGGACCGCACTCCCGAGGTCGCCCTGAAGGCTAAGGACGTCATGCTCCAGCCCACGCACGCGTACCATCGTTGCCCGAGAAAGGGTCCGAAGAGGGAACACATGCGCCACCCTCAACCCAGTCTGCGCAAACGGTGCGAGGCGATTCTCGGCCGTATTGAACTGACACACCCCTTCTCGCTCGAAGGACTGTGCGAGCGGATAGCAGAGCAACGGGGCCGCCCCATCCGGCTCCACCCGCTGCCCAGGGAGGCCGCGGAGTCCGGAGTGTGCGGACTGTGGGTCGGCACCGCCGACGTGGACTACGTCTTCTACGAGGCGCAGACCACCCCGCTGCACCGGGAGCACATCGTGCTCCACGAGATCGGCCACATCCTCTTCGGGCACCACTCCCTGGAAGCCCCCGTCGAGGACTCCCCGGGCTCCGGCGGGGTGGACGGATCAGTCCCCACCGTGCTCGGGCGCACCAACTACACCACCCGCCAGGAGCGGGAGGCGGAGATGCTCGCCAGCATGATCCGCATGCGCACGGGGACCCGCGGCCAGCACCCCGGCCACGGCGCCGGAGGCCGGGACACGCTCGCCCGGCTGGAGTCCGCGATGGGCTACGAGCGGCGTGGACGGGGGCCCGTCCACCGTGGCTTCTGATCTGATCGCCTTCGGCGACGCGCTCGCCGTCCCCAGCGTCGTCTGCCTCTGGATCGCCGTCCTGCTCCGCGCGCCCGGCGCCCTGCGCGCCCCGCACCAGCGGGGCCTGTGGCTCGCCGTCGCCACCGCCGCGGCCGCGATGACCCTGAACCTCCCCGACGTCGTCGCCTACGCCATGGGCCGCGACCCGGGCTACGCGCACACCATCGGGCTGGTGCGCAACCTCATCGGCGTCCTCTCGGCCGGCGCCGTGCTCTACTTCGTGGCCGCCGCCACCCGGGGCCGCCGGCTCCAGATCGCCTCCGGCGCGGGCACGGTCCTCTGGCTGACCGTCCTCGTCGTCCTGGACACGGCCGCGCCCGACCACGGCACGCACACCATCCCGCCCGTCGGCGACCCGGTGCCCTCCCTCGCGTACTGGCTGGTGCTGATCTCCGCCCACCTGCTCGCCAACACCATCTGCGTATCCGTCTGCTGGCGCTACAGCCGCCGCGCCGAGAGCCGGGGCCTCGCCGCCGGACTGCTGCTGTTCGGCCTCGGCACCGCGCTCGCCGGTGTGTTCTGGTTCGTGTACCTGCTCAAGGCGCTGTTCGGCTTCACCTGGGCGATGCCCGCGAACCCGCTGCTGATGAACGTGCACGGACTGCTCCGCGCCGCCGCGATCCTCGTCCCGACGCTGTTCACCTTCCGCAGCACGGCCGCCGACATCGCCACCGCCTGGCGGCTGTGGCCGCTCTGGCGCGACCTGGTGCACGCCGTCCCGCACGTCGCCCTCAACAAGCCGCGCGCCGGGCGGGTGCTGGAACTGCTGTGGCCGCCGGTCCCGCGCAACCTGCTCGTCTACCGCAAGGTCATCGAGACCCGCGACGCCATCCTGATCCTGGGGGAGTACGTGGCCCCGGGCGTGCCGGAGCTCGCGCGCAGCCACGTGGCCGGCAGCGGAGTACCCGAACAGCGGGCCAGTGCGGCCGCGCTGGCCTGCGTACTGAAGGAGGCGCGGCAGGCGAAGCTCGCCGGAATCCCGCAACAGCGGTGCGAGGAAGACCCCTTGGAGCTGCCTGCGGCCCTCCAGACCTCGGCCGAGGGAGGGGACCTGGAGGGCGAGACCCGCTTCCTCGTGGACGTGGCCCAGGCCTACGCCTCACCGGCCACGGCCGGCTTCACCCCGCGAACCCCCTGAATCCCGCGAATCCGTGAGTCCCCGAACGTGCTCGACAGCCAGGAAGTGAACGTCTCTTGACCACCACCGCACTGATCACAGGGGCCAGCGCCGGACTCGGCGCCGCCTTCGCCCGCGGCTTCGCCGCCAAGGGCTGCGACCTCGTCCTCGTCGCCCGCGACAAAGCCCGCCTCGAAGCCGTCGCCGCGGACCTCGCCCGGGAATTCGGCACCGTCTGCGAGGTGTTGCCCGCCGACCTGCTCGACGCGGACGGGCTCGCAGCCGTCGCCGAGCGGCTCGCGGACCGGACCCGGCCCGTCGACATCCTGGTCAACAACGCCGGCTTCGGACTCCCCGCGCCGTTCCCGTACAGCCCGGTCGAGGACGAGGAGCGGATGCTCGACCTGCTGGTGAAGGTGCCGCTCCGGCTCACCCACGCCGTGCTCCCGGGCCTGCGCGAACGCCGCCGCGGCGCGGTGCTCAACGTCTCCTCGGTGGCCGGACTGCTGCCGACCGGGACCTACGGCGCCGCGAAGGCCTGGATCACGGCCTTCAGCGAGTCGCTGCGCGTGGACATGGAGCCGTACGGGGTCCGCGTGCTGGCGGTGGTCCCGGGATTCACCCGCACCGAGTTCCAGGAGCGCGCCGGGATGGACGTCACCGCCCTGCGCGACGGGGTGTGGCTGGAGCCGCGCGACGTGGTGGCCCAGGCCCTGAAGGACCTGGCCCGGCGCCGCCCGGTGAGCATCACGGGCCGGCGCTACCAGGCGTACGCGCTGGCCGCCCGCCACCTCCCGCGCGGCTTCGTGGCCCGGAAGATGGCCCGCACGCGCCGCCCCCCGGCGGACGCGGGATGAGCCCTGCTCGTCCGCCGGCAGAGACGACCTAGCCCGTCCAGCCGTCAGGGACCGCCGATCCGCTCCACCGCCTCCCGCGCGTCCCGGAGCAGTTCCGCGTCCATGACGATGCTCGCGCCGTACCGGCGCGGCGGCGCGGCCGCCACGGTACGCAGCGCGGGCAGGGCGGCCGCCGCGGGCGGGCCGATCGCCCCCAGCGCGCGCACGGTCCGCAACGTCAGCTCGGTGACCCGGTGTTCGGCCAGCGGTGCCAGCTCCGGCAGCAGCGCCCCGACGGCGGGGGCCGGATCGCCGGTGATCCGCCACCAGGCTTCGGCCGCGCCGACCCTGCTCCACTCGCCCGGGCCGTCGAGCAGGGCCCGCACGGAGTCGGCGTACGGGGCTGCGAGCGGACCCAGGTCGGCGAGGTAGCGCAGCACCGGACGGCCGAGTCCCGCCCGGGCCGCCGATCCGCCGACCCTCAGGGCCAGTTCCGGGTCGCCCGTCACCCGCCAGTGCGCCCAGGCCGCGGTCTGCGCGCCCTGCCACGGCTTCGGCGAGCGTTCGGTGCCGACGCCGAACCGCCACGGGCTCGTCTCCCCCCGGGCGAGCGCGGCCAGCGCCCCGGCGGCGGCCGAGGCGGCGGGGCCGATCCGCCCCAGGGCTTCGGCGGCCGGCCGGGCGGACGCGGTGTCCAGGGCGTCGGCCAGCTCCGGCACGGCGGGAGCCGCGGCCGGGCCCCACAGGGCGAGGGCGGCCAGGATCTTGCCGGTGGTGTGGGACCCGGGGTCGTAAACGAGCCGGTCCCGGAAGTCCGGCAGCAGAGCCGCGGCCCATGACACGGGCAGCGGCCCGGCCTCCAGGAAGGAGTGCCCGAACTGTTCGCGGTGCAAGGAGACGGCTCGGGGGTCCCCGGAGTGGACCAGTACGCGGACCGCGGTGTGCGCGCTCAACTGGCCGGGGGAGGCGGCCCCTTCGAACGCCCGGACGATTCGGTCCGCGTACGGGGCCGCCGCGCTCCCGCACCGGGCGAGTTCCGTCAGCGACCGGTCGGCCACCTCGGGCTCGTCCTCCAGCCCCGCGGCGACCGTCTGCCACATGTGCTCCTCCGGGTGGCGCCAGTAGCGGAGTTGGCCGCCGGCCGCGCGCACGGCCTGAGCCCGCAGGCTCGGATCCCGGTGCCGGGCCAGGCCGTCGACGAGGGCCCGGGCCTCGCGGGGATGGGCCGTGAGCTGATCCGCGTACCGCTCCACGGGCGTGTAGCCGTACGGCCACCAGGGCACCTCGGGCAAATCGCCGGTCCCGAGCTCGGCGAAGGCCCCGGCGATGCGGCGGCCCGTGCCCTGCGCACCTTCCGGGGCGGCCGTCAGCAGCACGGCCCGCGCGGCCGCCAAGCGTACGAGGGTGTCCGGGTGGTCCAGCCACGGCCGGCCCCACTCGGCGGTCGCCGCCCGGTCTGCGGATCCTGACAGCGCTCCCACCGCGAGGAGTTGGGAGACCAGCGCCGTCGGGTCCTGCTCCTCATGGGCCCTGCGCCGAAGGGCCCGAAGCGTCGCCGGATCCTCTCCCCGGAGCCCGCCCAGCAGCCAGGCCGCCGCGGCCCGGACCTGCGCCGACGGGTCCGCGATCAGCGCGACCACGTCGTGCTCCCGGGCCGCGAAGGCGAGGAAGGCCGGGCGGTGCACGCCGACGCGGCGCTCACCGATGCCGTGGGCGCGCCGGGCCAGCAGACCGAGGGCCAGGGCCCGCCGGTGAGCGCCCAGTCGCGGAAGCAGATCGAACAGCCGCTGGGTGCCCTCCGTGAACAGCGGCTCGTCCGTGCACCAGCCGAGCAGCTCCTCCAACTGCGCCCAGGAGGAGCGGCTCAGCCCCGGTGTCAGCAGTCCGCGCAGCAGGCCGGGAACCTTCTCCCGACCCGCCGCCACCCCTTCGAGCTCGTGCCAGGGCGTCCCGGCCCCCCGTTCGTCCATGCCCGGAGCCTAGCGCTGTGACCGGAAGGGTTCACCGTGTCACGGCGCCCGGCACGGCACCTCGCCGTGTTGTCGGACCACGACGGTACGTCCAGTACGAGTCGGGGTCCTCCGCCTTGCGATGCACCGCACCGGACACCGCGACCCGGCAAACCTTTCCGGCCACAGCACTGGACGACGAGGTGCGGGAGCCTCAGAGCTCGGTGACCTTGCCGTCCGCGACGTGCAGCCGGCGGGTCACCTGGACCGCGTCGAGCATCCGGCGGTCGTGGGTGACCAGCAGCAGGGTGCCCTCGTAGGCCTCGAGAGCGGACTCCAGCTGCTCGATCGCCGGCAGGTCGAGGTGGTTCGTCGGCTCGTCCAGCACCAGCAGGTTCACCCCGCGCCCCTGGAGCAGCGCCAGGGCCGCCCGGGTGCGCTCGCCGGGGGAGAGGGTGGCCGCCGGGCGGGTCACGTGCGCCGCCTTCAGGCCGAACTTGGCGAGCAGGGTGCGGACGTCGGCCGGTTCGGTGTCGGGCACGGCGGCGCAGAAGGCTTCGATGAGCGGTTCGTCGCCGAGGAACAGCCCGCGGGCCTGGTCCACTTCGCCGACCAGGACGCCCGAGCCGAGGGTGGCGGAGCCGGAGTCCGGGGCGAGCCGTCCCAGCAGCACGGCCAACAGGGTCGACTTGCCCGCTCCGTTGGCGCCGGTGATGGCGACCCGGTCCGCCCAGTCGATCTGCAGGCTGGCCGACCCGAAGGCGAAGTCCCCGCGGCGCACCGCCACTTCGCGCAGGGTGGCGACCACCGAGCCGGAGCGCGGGGCCGCCGCGATCTCCATGCGCAGCTCCCACTCCTTGCGCGGCTCCTCCACCACGTCGAGACGCTCGATCGCGCGCTGAGTCTGGCGGGCCTTGGCGGCCTGCTTCTCGCTCGACTCGCCGCGCAGGTTCTTGCCGATCTTGTCGTTGTCGGTCGCCTTGCGGCGGGCGTTGCGCACGCCCTTGTCCATCCAGTTGCGCTGCATCTGGGCCCGGCCTTCGAGGGCGGACTTCTTGCCCGCGTACTCCTCGAATTCCTCGCGGGCGTGGCCGCGGGCCCGCTCGCGCTCCTCCAGGTAGGAGTCGTAGCCGCCGCCGTAGAGGTTGATCTGCTGCTGGGCCAGGTCGAGCTCCAGGACCTTGGTGACGGTGCGCGCGAGGAACTCGCGGTCGTGACTGATCACGACGGTGCCGGCGCGCAGCCCCTTCACGAACTGCTCCAGACGCTCCAGACCGTCGAGGTCGAGGTCGTTGGTCGGCTCGTCGAGCAGGAAGACGTCGTAGCGGGACAGCAGGAGCGAGGCCAGTCCGGCGCGGGCGGCCTGCCCGCCGGACAGCGCGGTCATCGGCAGGTCGAGGCCGACGGACAGCCCGAGGTCGTCGGCGACCTCCTGGGCCCGCTCGTCGAGGTCGGCGCCGCCGAGGTTCAGCCACCGGTCGAGGGCGTCCGCGTACGCGTCGTCGGCGCCCGGGTCCCCGTCCACGAGGCCCTGCGTCGCCGCGTCCAGCTCCGCCTGTGCGGTGGCCACCCCGGTGCGCCGGGCCAGGAACGCGCGGACGGACTCGCCGGGGCGCCGCTCGGGCTCCTGCGGGAGGTGCCCGACGGCGGCGCTGGGCGGGGAGAGGCGCAGCTCACCGGTCTCGGGGGCGTCCAGCCCGGCGAGCATCCGCAGCAGGGTGGACTTCCCGGCGCCGTTGACGCCGACGAGGCCGATGACGTCGCCGGGCGCGACGACGAGGTCGAGATCGGCGAAGAGCGTGCGCTCACCGTGCGCGGCGGTGAGCTTCTTGGCGACGAGGGTTGCAGTCATGATGCCCCGATCCTATCCGCGCCCCGCGCGTCCGGGGCCCGGGGCCGTGGTCAGCGGCCCGAGCCGGGCGAAGACCCCGAGGGTGACGCTCCGTACCCGTCCGGCTCCGCCGGCGGAGTCCAGGTGAAGGCGGGCGCGCGCCGTTCCAGGAAGGCGGCCACCCCCTCCGCGATGTCGCCGCTGGCGGCGGCCTGTGCGGCCCAGTACGCGTCCCGGTCCGTGCGGCCGTCCACGAACTCCTTCGCGGAACTCTGCGTGAGCTGGGAGCGCGTGGCCAGGCTCCGGGTGAACTCCGCCACGCGCTTGGCCAGTTGTCCCGCGGGCAGCAGCTCGTCCAGCAGTCCGGTGCGCAGTGCCCGCTCCGCGTCGATCAACTCGGCGGAGAAGAGCAGGTACTTGGCGGCTGCCGGGCCCACCAGGGACGCGAGGCGCCGGGTGGACGAGGCCGCGTACACGATGCCCAGCCTCGCCGGGGTCACCCCGAAGGAAGCCCCCTCCTCGGCGAAGCGCAGGTCGCAGGCGGCGGCGAGCTGACTGCCCCCGCCCACGCAGAACCCGCGGATCGCGGCCAGCGTGGGCTTGGGGAAGGCGGCGAGCGCCTCCTCCGCCGCGACGGCCAGGGCCTGCGGGTCCTCGTCCCCGGTCAGCGAGGAGATGTCGGCCCCCGCGCAGAAGGTCTCGCCGGCCCCCGTCAGGACCAGCACCCGTACGGCGGGGTCCGCGGCGAGCCCGGCCAGCAGCTCCGGCAGCCCGCGCCACATCGCGGCCGTCATGGCGTTGCGCTTGGCGGGATGCGAGATCACGACGGTGGCGACCCCGTCGGCGACGGAGGAGAGGAGGGCTCCGCGGGGTGCCCGCGTGGTCTGCGGTGCCTCGGCGGCGTGGGCTGCGTCCATGCGCCGGATGCTATCCCGGACGGTCAAACCTATGATCAAAAGACCGGTCCCCGGCAGCTCGGTGGACCGGCCGGCAGTCGGGGGTCCGTCCGGGGGTGCTGAAAGGTGGCGCGTCGATGGGCGCAGACCGTGCCGAGCGAGCGGACCGTACGGGTCCGCAGGACATGAAGGACGACAAGAAGAAGGTCAGCCGCAGTTTCGCGCTGATGGCCCTGCTCGGGGCGCTCCTGGTGGTGGCCGGGCTGGTGGGCCTCGTCTACACCGGTGTCGCCACCCTGACCACGATGTTCCTCTTCGGCTGGCTGCTGCTGTTCGGCGGCGTGGTGGGCCTGCTCCAGGCGATCCAGTCCCGCAAGAGCAACTATTTCTGGCTCGCCGTCATCGTCGCCGCGATCAACATCGCCGCCGGATTCGTGATCCTGCGCCGCCCGGAGGCGAGCGCGGAGGCGCTCACCATGTTCGCCGCGCTGTTGTTCCTCACCGGCGGGGTGTTCCGGCTGGCCGGCGCCGTCGTGGTGCGGGGCGCGCACCTCGGGCTGACCCTCGTCCAGGGCGCTTTCGGCATCCTGCTGGGCCTCCTGATCCTCGCCAACTGGCCCGGCAGCAGCCTGTACGTGATCGGAGCGTTCTTCTCCCTCGCGCTGCTGTTCGACGGCCTGAGCCTGATCGCCGTGGGCATGGGCGCCCGCCGCATCCTGGGCTTGGCCAGGGACGACGAGGTTCCGGTGACGCCGGGAGGGCCGGGAGTCGCGGCGCCCGAGACGCACGAGGCGGCCGAGAAGCGCTCCCCAGAAGATCAGGAACGGTCGAACAACTGACTCTGTCATACGCCAGCGGTCAGAAAGTGTCCGATTGATGCTGACTTCTGGTCAGTGGTCCGGGCCGGAGCGGTCCGGTCCCCACTCTTGACGTGTGCAGACGATCGAGCGTGAAGACGGGGGCCGGGAGATGGATGTGAGCGGGAGCGTCCCGCCAGTCAAGGGGGAGGAGCCGGAGGTCGCGGCCGCCCCCCTCGCGTACGAGGGAGTGTGGCGATTCACGGCACCCGCAGTAGAAGAATCCGTTCCGCAGGCCCGCCGCGCGGTCCGTGACCTGCTCGGCCGCCAGGAGGTGCCGGCCGACCGGGACCTGGTCTACTCCCTGCTGCTGATCGTCTCCGAACTGGTGACGAACTCGGTCCGGCACGCGGCCCTGCTCTCGCCGGAGGTCGCGGTCGAGGTCGCCATCGGCCGGGAGTGGGTACGGGTGGCCGTCGAGGACAACCACCCGTACCGCCCCAAGGCGCTGGAGGCCGATTTCGGCCAGACCGGGGGCCGCGGCCTCCTCCTCGTCCGGGAGATCACGCTGGAGGCCGGCGGGGTCTGCGACGTGGAGCACACCTCCACGGGCGGCAAGGTGATCTGGGCGGCCCTGCCGCTCACCACGGCCGCCGCGTCACCCGCCGCCACCCCGACCTCGGCGGTCTGAGCCCGCTCGCGGCCGCCACCCGGCGCGGCCATCGAGGGCCGGCCGCCACCGGCCGCCTCGTGCCGCCACCGCCCGCCGTCGGCTGCTACCAGCCCGCCGCGTCGCCCGTCAGCTCGCGGATCGCGGGCCGGGCCGCGTCCAGCACGGTCATGAACCAGGCCGAGAACGGGACCTCGGCGTGCCGCTTCGCGAGTTCCTCCGCGGTCACGAACGCGGTGTCCGCGATCTCTTCCGGATCCGGCCGCGCCGACCGCTGCGCGAGTCCCACGAACAGGTGGTTGTACTCCTGCTCCACCAGCCCGGACGCCGGGTCCGGATGGTTGTAGCGCACCGTCCCCGCCTCCGCGAGCAGCGAGGGCGAGAGCCCCAGCTCCTCGTGGGTCCGCCGGGCCGCCGCCGCGAACGGCGACTCCCCGGGGTAGGGGTGGCCGCAGCAGGTGTTCGACCAGACACCGGGGGAGTGGTACTTCCCGAGGGCGCGCTGCTGGAGCAGCATCCGGCCCTGCTCGTCGAAGAGGAACACCGAGAACGCCCGGTGCAACTGGCCGGGGGCCTGATGGGCGGAGAGCTTTTCCGCCGTACCGATGGTGTTGCCGGACTCGTCGACCAGTTCGAGCATGATCGGTTCTTGAGCGCCGGTGCCGGTGGTCGCACTGTTCGCGGCGGTGGCTGGTGTGGTCGGCATACCCATCCTTCGCTTCGGACTTCGGCTTTCAGTCTGCCGTACAAATGGGGATTGCCCCCACTTCGGTGATCCGCGCATGTCCGCCCCCCGCCGCGTGATATGCGACGGGGGGCGGAACGTGCTGATCGGTCAGTTCATCCGGCCGCGGGTCATCCGGCCGCGGGCCGGACCCGGCATCAAACCCCGAACGGGGCCGGGTACTTGATCGTGCCCGCGGGAACCGGCACCGAATCGTCGAGTACCAGCGCCATCATGGCCTCGTCCGGCACCTCGAAGGGCGCCTTGATCCCGAAGCGCGAAGCCGGCACGAACCCGAAGCGCGGGTAGTACTCGGGATGCCCGAGGACGAGCACGAGGTTCTCCCCGCGCTCCGCGGCCGCCGCGAGCAGTGCCCGTACGACCGCGCTGCCGGCGCCCGAGCGCTGGAGCGCGGGGGCGGTGGCCACCGGGGCGAGCGCGAGCGCGGCCACCCCGTCCACCTCGCACCGGGTCAGCAGGGCGTGCGCCGCGACCGACCCGTCCGGGCCCTCGGCCACGTAGGAGAGGCCGGGCAGCCAGGAGCCGTCGGCGCGCAGCGCGTCCACGAGGTCGGCCTCGGCCGGGGTCTCGAAGGCGGCGGAGTTCAGCGCGTGCACGGCGGCCGCGTCCCCGGCCGCCTCGGGGCGGACCGGCCAGGCGCCGCCGTCCCCGGCCGTCACCGGCCGCAGGACGTAGGCGGTGTACCCGTACTCGTGCCCGTACCGCTCCCGTACGTCGATCTCCTCGCGTACGAAGCCCAGCGCGGCCGCGGCCTCGGGGCCCGAGGGTTCCGCAGCCGCGGCGGTCCGCTCGCCGAGCGGACCGTAGTAGGCGGCCCAGTCGGAGTCGGGCTGCCGGTGGACGCCGAGGACCTGGTAGCCGGCTGCCTGGACGGCGGCCAGGTTGCAGGCCGTGGAGCGCAGCGCGTAGTGCGGGTCCCAGAAGGCGCGGACCCCGGCGGAGGGTTCGTCGACGGTCCACTCGCACTCGCTGAGCACGAGGGTGCCGCCGGGGGCGAGCAGCCGCTTCCACCGTGCGAGCGCGGTGGCGAAGCCGATGTTGTAGGCGGATCCCTCGGCCCAGACGAGGTCGAAGGAGCCGTCCGGATGCGCGAGGTCGCCGATGTCCGCCTTGACGGCGCGGACGCGGTCGGTGAGCCCGCGGGCCGCGGCGGCCGTGCGGAGCTCGTCGAGGAAGCCGTCGTTGAGATCGACGGCGGTGACCTCGGCCCCGCGGCCGCCCGCTTCGGCGGCGAGCAGCAGGGCGCTGGGGCCGGGACCGCAGCCCAGGTCCAGGGCGCGCGGCCGCTCGGGCAGCGGCCCGCACAGGGACAGCAGGTGGCGGGTGGTCGCCTCGGAACCGGGGGACTGCCGGGGCAGGCCGCGGTGCAGCGCGAAGAACGCCTCGAAGAACAGGTCGCTCTGGGTGCTGAAATCGGTGGAGTGGGAGTTGCTGGTGTTACCGGTGTTGTCGGTCAACGTGAACCCTTGAAAGGGGGCTCCGGCCGACGGGGGTGATCGGTGTGATCAGACCCGGCCGGACGCCCGGAAGGAGAGGGGGATGAACCGGAGTGCGCTGCGCTGGGCGGCGACGCCTGCGACGGTCATCAACCCCACCTCTTTCTTTCTTTCGTCACATCCCGTGTGACATTCGGGCGATTAAGACGCTTTCGCGAAACTCGTACGCGTCTGCGGCCAGCCTAGCAGCAGCGGTGCCGACGGCGGTTTGTGATCGCTCCTCCTGATCGTCAATGATGATCGGCACAGGGCCGACAGGCCCGTGATTTTCGGCTTATCGGAGCGTAAACGGGCGGTGAACCCCCGCTTCCGTTCATCCGATAGCCTCTGCCGACGTGCCGCCGGCCCACTCGGCGCTCGTTACCCGTGTGCGTGCAAGGAGTGAGTTCGTCTGCCGACCGTCATCCTTACCGGCCTGCCGGTGCCCGGATCAGCGCTCGCCGACGAGCTGCGCTCCCTCGGCTTCGACGTCCGCCCCGCGGCCACCCCGTCGGACGCCACCGCCGCGCTGGCGCTCGTACCCGCCGACCAGCGCGTGGCCGTCGTGGACGGTGAGTTCGTCGGGCACCTGCACGCCCTGCGCCTCGCGCTGACCGACCCGCGGTTCGACGCCTGCTCCGTCACCGGGGCCGTCGCCGTCCAGCCGGGCGCCCGCGCGGCCCTGGACCGGGCCGCCGCGCTCGACGCGTCCGCCCCCGTGGGCGACGGCCCGTACCCCGACCGGCTCGCCGCCGCGGTCGAGGCCGCCGGCACCCCCGTGCACCGCCCCGAGCTGGGCACCCTCGTCGCCGCCGTGCCCGCCACCGCGGCCGAGCGCGCGACGGCGGCAGCCGCCGTCGCGGCCGTCGACGAGGAGGCCGTCCGGCTGCGCACCGCCGTGAAGTCCCGCGACGGGTTCTTCACCACGTTCTTCATCAGCCCGTACTCGCGCTACCTCGCCCGCTGGTGCGCGCGCCGCGGACTGACCCCCAACCAGGTCACCACCGCCTCGCTGATCACCGCGCTGATCGCGGCCGGCTGCGCCGCCACCGGCGACCGCTGGGGCTACGTGGCGTCCGGCGTGCTGCTCCTGGTCTCCTTCGTCCTGGACTGCGCGGACGGGCAGCTCGCCCGCTACTCGCTCCAGTACTCGACGATGGGCGCCTGGCTCGACGCCACCTTCGACCGTGCGAAGGAGTACTCCTTCTACGCGGGCCTCGCGCTCGGCGCGGCCAGGAACGGCGACGACGTCTGGGCCCTGGCGCTCGGCGCCATGATCCTCATGACCTGCCGGCACGTCGTGGACTTCGCCTTCAACGAGGCCAACCACGACGCCACCGCCAATACGAGCCCCACCGCGGCCCTGTCGGACAAGCTCGACAGCCGGGGCTGGACGGTCTGGGTCCGGCGCATGATCATCCTGCCGATCGGCGAGCGCTGGGCCATGATCGCGGTCCTCATCGCCTTCACCACCCCGCGGATCGTCTTCTACGCCCTGCTCGTCGGCTGCGCCTTCGGCGCCCTCTACACCACCGCCGGCCGGGTCCTGCGCTCGCTGACCCGCAAGGCGAAGCGGACCGACCGGGCCGCCCGCGCCCTCGCGGACCTGGCCGACACCGGCCCGCTGGGCGAGCTGATCGCCCGCGGCATGCGCAGGCTGCCGCACTACACCGCGCCCGCGTTCATGGTGAGCGGGGTGGGCTCGGCGGTCATGCTGCTCCTCGCCGCACGGGAGACGTCCTTCGGCAGCCCCCTGCCGATCCTCTTCGCCGGGCTGTACGTGCTGACCGCCGGAGCCGCCGTAGCGCAGCCGCTCAAGGCCCCGCTGGACTGGCTGCTGCCGCCCGTCTTCCGGGCCGCCGAATACACCACCGTCCTGATCCTCGCCGCCAAGGCGGACGTCCCCGGGGCCCTTCCCGCGGCATTCGGACTGGTCGCGGCGGTCGCCTACCATCACTACGACACGGTCTACCGCATCCGCGGTGGCACCGGCGCGCCCCCGCACTGGCTGGTGCGGACGATCGGCGGGCACGAGGGCCGGGTCCTGTTGATCACGGTCCTGGCCTCCGTCCTGGCGTCGCGCGCCGTGGACTTCCCCGTCGCGCTCACGGCCCTCGCCGTGTTCGTGGCACTCGTGGTGCTCGTGGAGAGCATCCGCTTCTGGGTTTCCTCCGGGGCACCCGCCGTACATGACGAAGGAGAACCAGCATGATCGGCCTCGTCCTCGCTGCCGGAGCCGGACGCCGGCTGCGTCCCTACACCGACACCCTGCCCAAGGCCCTCGTGCCCGTCGGACCCGAAGGCGACGAGGAGAGCATCACGGTCCTCGACCTCACGCTCGGCAACTTCGCCGAGGTCGGTCTGACCGAGGTCGCCGTCGTCGTCGGCTACCGCAAGGAAGCCGTGTACGAGCGCCGCGAGGCCCTGGAGGCCAAGTACGGCGTCAAGATCACGCTGATCGACAACGACAAGGCCGAGGAGTGGAACAACGCCTACTCCCTGTGGTGCGCCCGTGACGTCCTCAAGCAGGGTGTGATCCTCGCCAACGGCGACACCGTCCACCCGGTCTCCGTCGAGAAGACCCTGCTCGCCGCCCGCGGCAAGGGCCAGGAGATCATCCTCGCCCTCGATACGGTCAAGAGCCTGGCCGACGAGGAGATGAAGGTCATCACCGACGGCGAGAAGGGTGTCCGGCGGATCACCAAGCTGATGGACCCGGCCACCGCGACCGGCGAGTACATCGGTGTCACCCTCATCGAGCCGGAGGCCGCCGAGGCGCTGGCCGAGGCCCTGAAGACCACCTTCGAGCGCGACCCCGACCTCTACTACGAGGACGGCTACCAGCAGCTCGTCAACGACGGCTTCACCATCGACGTGGCCCCCATCGGCGACGTCAAGTGGGTCGAGATCGACAACCACGACGACCTCGCCAAGGGCCGGACGATCGCATGCCAGTACTGACGAGGCTCATCCCCTCGCCCGTAGTCGTCGACATCAGCCGCGGCGCGATGGACGATCTGGCCGGCCTCCTGGCCGACCAGCGCGTCTCCGCGTCCGGCAAGCTCGCGATCGCCATCAGCGGCGGCTCCGGCGCGGTGCTGCGCGCCAAGCTGGAGCCCGTGCTGCCGCACGCCGACTGGTACGCCGTCGTCGACGGGACCATCGACTCCGCGGTCAAGCTGGCCGACGACATAAAGGGACGCCGCTACGACGCCGTCGTGGGCCTGGGCGGCGGCAAGATCATCGACGTGGCCAAGTACGCCGCGGCGCGGGTCGGACTGCCCATGGTGGCCGTCGCCACCAACCTGTCGCACGACGGCATCTGCTCGCCGGTGTCCATCCTGGACAACGACAACGGCCGGGGCTCCTACGGCGTGCCCATGCCGATCGCGATGGTCGTCGACCTCGACGTCATCCGCGACGCCCCGGCGCGGTTCGTCCGCGCGGGCATCGGCGACGCGATCTCCAACATCTCGGCCATCGCCGACTGGGAGCTCTCGCACCGCCTCAACGACGAGCCCGTCGACGGCCTGGCCGCCGCCATGGCCCGTACCGCGGGCGAGTCCGTACTGCGCCACCCCGGCGGGGTCGGCGACGACGAGTTCCTCACCGTGCTGGCCGAGGCGCTCGTCCTGTCCGGCATCGCCATGGCGATCAGCGGGGACACCCGCCCCTCGTCCGGCGCCTGCCACGAGATCAGCCACGCCTTCGACCTGCTCTACCCGGGACGCTCCGCGCTCCACGGCGAGCAGGTCGGCCTCGGAGCGGCGTTCGCCATGCACCTGCGGGGGGACACGGACAAGTCCGGGCTCTTCGTCGAGGTGCTGCGCGGTCACGGCCTGCCCGTGCTGCCCGAGGAGATCGGGTTCAGCGTGGACGAGTTCGTCGCGGCCGTCGAGTACGCCCCCCAGACCCGTCCGGGACGTTTCACGATCCTGGAGCACCTCAACTTGTCCGCAGCCGAGATCAGGGACGCTTACGCCGACTATGCCAAGACCATCCGTAGCTGAACTCCGGCCCGTCGTTCACCCGGCGGGCGTCAAGGACCGGGTCAGCGGCGAGCACTGGGGCGGGCGCCTCTACATGCGCGAGATCTCCCTGCGCATCACCCGCCTCCTGGTCACCACCAAGGTCACGCCCAACCAGCTGACCTACGTGATGACCCTCGCAGGGGTTCTCGCCGCCCCGGCCCTGCTGGTGCCCGGCGTCTGGGGCGCCGTCCTCGGCGTGGTGGCGGTCCAGATGTACCTGCTGCTCGACTGCGTCGACGGCGAGGTCGCCCGCTGGAAGAAGCAGTTCTCGCTGTCCGGGGTCTACCTGGACCGGGTCGGCGCCTACCTGTGCGACGCGGCGGTGCTCGTCGGCTTCGGCCTGCGCGCCTCCGACCTGTGGGGCACCGGGCGCATCGACTGGCTGTGGGCCTTCCTGGGCACCCTCGCGGCGCTCGGCGCGATCCTGATCAAGGCCGAGACCGACCTGGTCGGCGTCGCCCGCCACCAGGCCGGGAAGCCCGTGGTCCAGGACGCGGCGGCCACGCCGCGCTCGTCCGGGATGGCGTTCGCCCGCCGGGCCGCGGCCGCGCTCAAGTTCCACCGCCTGGTCCTCGGCATCGAGGCCTCGCTGCTCATCCTGGTGCTGGCCGTCCTGGACCAGGTCCGCGGCGACCTCTACTTCTCCCGCCTCGGCGTCGCGGTGCTCGCCGGCATCGCACTGCTGCAGACCGTGCTGCACCTGGTGTCGGTCCTGGCCTCCAGCAGGCTCAAGTGACGGCGCCGCTGCGGCTGGGCGCCGTCATCATCACCATGGGCAACCGCCCGGACGAGCTCAAGGCGCTCCTCGACTCGGTGGCCCGGCAGGACGGGGCCCCGGTCGAGGTGGTCGTCGTGGGCCAGGGCGTACGGCTCCCCGGCCTGGCGGACCCCGCGGCGGGCGTGCGCACCGTCGAGCTGCCCGAGAACCTGGGCATCCCGGGCGGCCGCAACGTCGGCATCGACGCGTTCCGCACCGCGGGCTCCGACGGTTTCGACGTGGACGTCCTGCTCTTCCTGGACGACGACGGACTGCTGGAGCGCACCGACACCGCCGAGCTGTGCCGGCAGGCCTTCTCCGAGGACCCCGAGCTGGGCATCGTCAGCTTCCGGATCGCCGATCCGCGGACCGGCGAGACCCAGCGCCGGCACGTCCCCAGGCTGCGGGCCGCCGACCCGATGCGCTCCTCGCGCGTCACCACCTTCCTGGGCGGCGCCAACGCCGTCCGCACGAAGGTGTTCGAGCAGGTCGGAGACCTGCCGGGGCAGTTCTTCTACGCGCACGAGGAGACCGATCTGGCCTGGCGGGCGCTCGACGCCGGGTGGCTGATCGACTACCGGGCCGACATGGTGCTCCTGCACCCCGCCACGGCCCCCTCCCGGCACGCGGTCTACCACCGTATGGTGGCTCGCAACCGGGTGTGGCTCGCCCGCCGCAACCTGCCCGCCCCGCTGGTCCCGGTCTACGTGGGCGTCTGGCTCCTGCTGACGCTCCTGCGCAAGCCCTCGGGGCCCGCGCTCAAGGCCTGGTTCGGCGGGTTCAAGGAGGGCTGGACCACCTCCTGCGGTCCCCGGCGCCCCATGAGATGGCGTACGGTCTGGCGGCTGACCCGGCTGGGCAGACCGCCTGTCATCTGACACGTCCGGGTCTGAGACCATGGCGCGATCACGAACCGATCGACTCAGGCCCGATGCCACCTTCTGCCGCATCATGAAGACGGAAAGTTTCATCTTGTGAGTGACACAACCCAGGACGGAGCCCTTGCCACGAGCAAGCGGCCGTCCGAAGACGCCGGGCTGAGCCCCTCGGAGCTCGCCAGGAAGTACGGCCTGTCCGTCAGCGGAGCCCGGCCGGGGCTGGTCGCGTACGTGCGCCAGCTCTGGGACCGGCGCCACTTCATCATCGCGTTCTCCCGGGCCAAGCTGATGGCCCAGTACAGCCAGGCGAAGCTCGGCCAGATCTGGCAGGTGGCGACCCCGCTGCTGAACGCGCTGGTCTACTACCTGATCTTCGGGCTGATCCTCGACGCCGGCCGAGGCATCGACAAGAACGACTACATCCCGTTCCTGGTGATCGGCGTCTTCGTCTTCACCTTCACGCAGAACTCGCTGATGGCGGGTGTCAGGGCCATCCCGTCCAACATCGGCCTGGTCCGCGCCCTGCACTTCCCGCGCGCCTCGCTGCCGATCTCCTTCTCGCTGCAGCAGCTCCAGCAGCTGATGTTCTCGATGATCGTCGTGTTCGCGGTCACGGTCGGCTTCGGCAACTACCCGAGCCTGTCCTGGCTGCTGGTGCTCCCGGCGCTGGTCCTCCAGTTCGCCTTCAACACCGGCCTCGCCATGATCTTCGCCCGGATGGGTTCCAAGACCCCCGACCTCGCGCAGCTCATGCCGTTCGTCACGCGTACGTGGATGTACGCCTCGGGCGTCATGTTCTCCATCAGCGAGATGCTCAAGGGCAAGCCCACGTGGATCGCGGACGTGCTGCAGTGGAATCCGGCCGCCATCTACATGGACCTGATCCGCTTCGCGCTCATCGACGGGTACGGCCGGGAGAACCTGCCGCCCCACGTCTGGGCCTTCGCCGTCGCGTGGGCGGTCCTGATCGGACTCGGCGGATTCGTGTACTTCTGGAAGGCTGAGGAGCGTTACGGCCGTGGCTGAGAACAACCAGGGGCACGTCCCCACCGTCATCGCCGACGACGTGCACATCGTCTACCGGGTCAACACCGGCAGCTCCGGCAAGGGCAGCGCCACGGCGGCGCTCAGCAAGATAGTCCGCCGGGGCGGCGACGCACCGGGCGTCCGCCGGGTCCACGCCGTGCGCGGGGTCACCTTCACGGCGTACCGGGGCGAGGCCATCGGTGTCATCGGCTCCAACGGCTCCGGCAAGTCAACCCTGCTGCGCGCCATCGCGGGTCTGCTGCCCTGCGAGTCCGGCAAGGTCTACACCGACGGCCAGCCCTCGCTGCTGGGTGTCAACGCGGCGCTGATGAACGACCTCACCGGCGAGCGCAACGTGGTCCTCGGCGGCCTCGCGATGGGTATGACCCGCGAGCAGATCACGGAGCGCTACCAGGACATCGTCGACTTCTCGGGCATCAACGAGAAGGGCGATTTCATCTCCCTGCCGATGCGCACGTACTCCTCGGGCATGGCGGCGCGTCTGCGTTTCTCCATCGCCGCGTCGAAGGACCACGACGTCCTGATGATCGACGAGGCGCTGGCCACCGGTGACCGGAAGTTCCAGGTGCGTTCCGAGGCGCGCATCCGCGAACTGCGCAAGAAGGCCGGCACCGTTTTCCTGGTGAGCCACAACAACAACTCCATCCGCGACACCTGTGACCGGGTGCTGTGGCTGGAGCGGGGCGAACTCCTGATGGACGGCCCCACCGACGAGGTCGTCGCGGCGTACGAGAAGGCGACCGGCTGACGGATTTCCACCGACGGCCCCCACCGCGTCCGGCGGCGGGGGCCGTCGCATGCCGTACGGCTGCCGGGCGCACTTCGCGGCCCCCTTTTCGCCGGGGTGGCGTGCGGGCGACATTGTGTGGTGGAGCGAATACCCGTCGAGCCCCGGCGGCGTTGTACAGCGTAAGCTGGGCCGGGCCCCAATCGCGGGCAAGAGGGGGCGATTCCCCCAAAGGCGAATAGCCCAGGACGCCCCGGGGAAAACGCGGCGGCGTGTCCGAAATAGGATGTATTGGGTTGGCAGTGTAGAACGGGAGATGTGACGGCAATGGCTACGGGAATTCTCCGGCCCCCAGGCACGACGGCCGTCCCCGCCGCGGGCGGCGGGCGGTGACCCCGGGGCACGGCACCAGCCCCCGGCCGCACGAGCTGCCCGACGCCTCCGGCTCCTTCCCCGCCCAGCCGGGCGCCGCCACCCTCGACAAGGCGCGCTCCGAGAACTTCCCCGTCGCCCCCGCCTTCCTGCCCCGCGCCTGGCGCGAGGGCCTGATGGCGGTCTACGGGTACGCCCGCCTGGTCGACGACATCGGCGACGGCGACCTCGCCCCGGGCGGCCACGACGCCGTGCTGCTCGGACTCGACCCCGCCGCCGCCGACGACCGGCCCGCCATGCTCGACGCCCTCGAAGCCGACCTCCGGCGCGTCTTCGGCGGCACCGACGGGCCCCCGCGCCATCCCCTGATGCTGGCCCTGCAGCCCGTCGTACGCGCCCACGGGCTCACCCCCGAATCGTTTCTCGGGCTCATCGAAGCCAACCGCCAGGACCAGCGGGTCGCGCGCTACGCGACGTACGGCGACCTCGTCGGCTACTGCGAGCTCTCCGCGAACCCGGTGGGCCGGCTCGTGCTCGACCTCACCGGCACCAGCACCCCCGAGCGGATCCGCCGCTCCGACGCCGTCTGCACCGCCCTGCAGATCGCCGAACACCTCCAGGACGTCGCCGAGGACCTCGCCCGGGACCGGATCTACCTCCCGGGCGAGGACATGCGCCGCTTCCACGTCACGGAGACCGACCTGAAGGCCCCGAGCGCGGGCGCGTCCGTACGCGCCCTCGTCGCCTTCGAAACCGAACGGGCGCGGGAGCTCCTCGACGAAGGCACGCCGCTCGTGGGCAGCGTCCACGGAAGGCTCCGGCTGCTGCTCGCGGGCTTCGTGGGAGGGGGACGCGCCGCCCTGCGAGCCGTCACCGCCGCCGGCTTCGACGTCCTTCCCGGCCCGCCCAAGGCAACCAAGAGCGGCCTGCTCCGCGAAGTGGCCGCCGTCCTGCGCTCAGCGCCGAGAAAGGGGTGAGCCCGACCGTGGAGGGCCCCACACACGCTTCCGCACCGGGCGCGCCGTCCGTGCCGACAGCGATGTCCGCACCGGCTGCGACGTCTTCACTGATCGCTGCGGCCTACGGCTACTGCGAGGCCGTGACCGGCTCGCAGGCGCGCAACTTCGCGTACGGCATCCGACTGCTGCCCGCAGACAAGCGGCAGGCGATGTCCGCGCTGTACGCCTTCTCCCGGCGGGTCGACGACATCGGCGACGGCACGCTGCCGCACGAGGTCAAACTGGTCCGGCTGGAGGAGACCCGCACCCTGCTCGGCCGGATCCGTGCCGAGGAGGTCGACGAGGACGACACCGACCCGGTCGCGGTCGCCCTCGCACACGCCTCGCGCCGCTTCCCGATCCCGCTCGAAGGGCTCGACGAACTCATCGACGGCGTCCTCATGGACGTCCGCGGCGAGACGTACGAGACCTGGGACGACCTCAAGGTCTACTGCCGCTGCGTGGCCGGGGCCATCGGCCGGCTCTCGCTCGGCGTCTTCGGGACCGCACACTCCAGCGGGCACGCCGGAGCCGCCGGGCTCGGCGCGCACGACGCCGCACGGGCCGGCGAGTACGCCGACACCCTCGGCCTCGCCCTGCAACTCACCAACATCCTCCGGGACGTTCGCGAGGACGCGGGCAACGGGCGCACCTACCTGCCCGCCGAGGACCTCGCCAAGTTCGGCTGCTCCGACGGCTTCCACAGCGACCGGATGCCCCCCGGCGCCGACTTCGCCGGGCTCGTCCACCACGAAGTCCGGCGCGCCCGCGCCCTGTTCGTGGAGGGCTACCGGCTGCTGCCGCTGCTCGACCGGCGCAGCGGCGCCTGCGTCGCGGCCATGGCCGGCATCTACCGGCGCCTGCTCGACCGCATCGAGCGCGAGCCGGAGGCCGTGCTCCGCGGCCGGGTCTCGCTGCCGCCGCACGAGAAGGCGTACGTGGCCGTCCGCGGCCTCTCCGGCCTGGACGCGCGGACCATCGCGCGCCAGAGCACCAGGAGGCGGCTCTGATGACGGCGGGCCGGCGGGCCGTGCCGGCGGGGCGAACGGGAGCAACCCCGCGGCGCCCGGCGGCGTCTGTGGGAGCGACGGAGGAGGGCGCATGACCGAGCACCACGCCGTGGTCGTCGGCGGCGGGCTCGCCGGCGTCACCACCGCGCTCGAACTCGCCGACGCGGGCCTGCGGGTGACCCTGCTGGAGGGCCGGCCCCGCCTCGGCGGCCTGGCGTTCTCCTTCAAGCGCGGGGAACTGACCGTGGACAACGGCCAGCACGTCTACCTGCGCTGCTGCACCGCCTACCGGTGGTTCCTCGACCGCGTCGAGGGCGCGGACCTGGCGCCCCTGCAGGACCGGCTCGACGTACCCGTGCTCGACGTCGCCCACCCCGGCGGCCCCCGGCTCGGGCGGCTGCGCCGCAGCGCCCTGCCCGTGCCGCTGCACCTGGCCGGCTCCCTCGCCCGCTACCCGCACCTCTCGCTCGCCGAGCGGGCGTCCGTCGGGCGCGCCGCCCTCGCGCTGCGCCGCCTCGACCCCGCCGACCCGGCGCTCGACGGCGTGGACTTCGCGACCTGGCTCGGCCGGTACGGCCAGTCCCCGCGCACCATCGAGGCGCTGTGGGACCTCGTCGGCATCGCCACCCTCAACGCCACCGCCGGGCAGTCCTCGCTGGGCCTGGCCGCCATGGTCTTCAAGACCGGCCTGCTCTCCGAGAACGGCGCGGCCGACATCGGCTGGGCCCGGGTACCGCTCGGCGACCTGCACGACACCCTCGCCCGCAAGGCCCTGGACGCCGCCGGGGTGCGCACCGAACTGCGCACCCGGGTCACGGACATCTCCCGCACCCCGGAGGGCGATTGGCGGGTGAGCACCGAGGGCGGCTCGTTCGACGCCGGCACGGTCGTCCTCGCCGTCCCGCAGCGCGAGGCGCACGGACTGCTGCCCGCCGGGGCCCTCGCCGACCCCGACAAGCTGCTCGACATCGGCACCGCGCCGATCCTCAACGTGCACGTCGTCTACGACCGCAAGGTGCTCAAGCAGCCGTTCTTCGCGGCCCTCGGCTCACCGGTCCAGTGGGTCTTCGACCGCACCGACTCCTCCGGACTCCCCGACGGCGGCCAGTACCTGGCGCTGTCCCAGTCGGTCGCCCACGAGGACATCGACGAACCCGTCTCGGTCCTGCGCGCCAAGTACCTGCCCGAGCTGGAACGGCTGCTGCCCGCCGCGCGCGGCGCCAAGGTGCGCGACTTCTTCGTCACCCGGGAGCGCACCGCGACCTTCGCCCCCACCCCCGGCGTCGGACGGCTGCGGCCCGGCCCCCGGACCGACACGCCGGGGCTCTACCTCGCCGGTGCGTGGACCGCGACGGGTTGGCCCGCGACCATGGAGAGCGCCGTCCGCAGCGGACTCGGCGCGGCCCGTGCCGCGCTCGTCCCGCTGGGCCGCCACCGCGAACACCCCTTGCAGGAGGCGGTATGACCACCACCGGCACCGCAGCACCACGCAGCTCGGCACCACGCAGCGCAGCACCACGCACCGCAGCACCAAGCACCGCAGTACGTACAGGAACCAGAGGAGAGCCAGTGAACCCGGGGAATCCGGCCGTCGAGAACACGGACGCCAGTGCGGGCCCGGCCGGCGGGGAGAAGGCGGACACGCGCGCCCTCCTCGAACGAGGCCGTACGCTCTCGACGCCCGTGCTCCGCGCCGCCGTGGACCGGCTCGCCGCGCCCATGGACACCGTCGCCGCCTACCACTTCGGCTGGATCGACGCTCAGGGCAACCCGGCTGACGGCGACGGCGGCAAAGCCGTCCGCCCCGCCCTCGCCCTGCTCTCGGCGGAGGCCGCCGGCGCCGCCGCCGAGGTCGGCATCCCCGGCGCCGTCGCGGTCGAGCTCGTCCACAACTTCTCGCTGCTGCACGACGACCTGATGGACGGCGACGAGCAGCGCCGCCACCGCGACACCGTGTGGAAGGTCCACGGACCCGCCCTCGCCATCCTCGTCGGCGACGCGCTGTTCGCCCTGGCCAACGAGGTGCTGCTGGAGCTCGGCACGGTCGAGGCCGGCCGCGCGGCGCGCCGCCTGACCACCGCGAGCCGCAAGCTCATCGACGGCCAGGCCCAGGACATCTCCTACGAGCACCGCGAGAGCGTCACCGTCGAAGAGTGCCTGGAGATGGAGGGCAACAAGACCGGCGCCCTGCTCGCCTGCGCGGTCTCCATCGGCGCCGTGCTCGGCGGCGCGGACGACCGTACGGCCGACAAGCTGGAGGAGTACGGCTACCACCTCGGCCTCGCCTTCCAGGCCGTCGACGACCTCCTCGGCATCTGGGGCGACCCGGAGTCCACCGGCAAGCAGACGTGGAGCGACCTGCGCCAGCGCAAGAAGTCCCTGCCCGTCGTCGCCGCCCTCGCCGCCGGCGGACCGGCCAGTGAGGAACTCACCGAACTGCTCGCCGCCGACGCCAAGAGCAACGACTTCGAGAACTTCTCCGAGGAGGAGTTCGCGGCCCGCGCCGCGCTCATCGAGGCGGCCGGCGGCCGCCGGTGGACCGCCGACGAGGCGCGCCGCCAGTACGAGATCGCCATCAAGGCCCTCGACGACGTGGACATGGACCAGCGCGTGCGCGACCAGCTCGTGGCGCTCGCCGACTTCGTCGTCGTGCGCAAGAGGTGATCGCCACCCGTACGCGCATATGAATCGCGAGTCGCCGACCGGTACTGCCTGCCAGTAGTACCGGCCGACGGCGGCCCCCAGTAAAGCGGATGACAGCAGAGGACACTGCACGCAAAGGGGAAGCCATGACTGCGACGACCAACGGCGGCGCCCATGCCTGCGGCGCCGACCCGAACGAACCCGGTCCCGGGCCCGGCAGACGATCGTCCCCCTCACCGTGGTCTCCGCACTGCGCCCGGTCCGCCCGGCCCCCTTCGCCCTGGACGAGCTGCACTCCGACGCGCGGACCCCGTACCCCGTCAAGAAGCTCGCGCCGCTGGCCAGTTGGGACGGCGCCTTCCAGCGGATGGACAAGGCCCTGCACGTCTACCGGCGGTTCGCCCCGCGCCGGCTGCGCGCGGCGGCGATGGCGAGCGCCGGCCGCTGGATCGTGGAACGGCAGGAGAACGACGGCTGCTGGGGCGGCATCCAGCCGCCCGCCGTGTACTCCGTCATCGCCCTGCACCTGCTCGGCTACGACCTCCGGCACCCGGTGATGCGCGCCGGACTGGAGTCCCTGGACCGCTTCGCCGTCTGGCGCGCGGACGGCGCCCGCATGATCGAGGCCTGCCAGTCCCCGGTGTGGGACACCTGCCTGGCGGCCATCGCGCTGGCCGACGCGGGACTGCGCCCCGACCACCCCGCCCTGGTCAAGGCCGCCGACTGGATGCTCGGCGAGGAGATCGCGCGCAGCGGGGACTGGGCCGTGCGCCGGCCCGGACTGGCCCCGGGCGGCTGGGCGTTCGAGTTCCACAACGACAACTACCCCGACATCGACGACACCGCCGAGGTCGTCCTCGCCCTGCGCCGCGTCAAGCATCCCGACCCGGCGCGGCTGGAGGGGGCCATCGCCCGGGGAGTGTCCTGGAACCTCGGCATGCAGTCGAAGAACGGCGCCTGGGGCGCCTTCGACGCCGACAACACCAGCCCCTTCCCCAACAAGCTGCCCTTCTGCGACTTCGGCGAGGTCATCGACCCGCCCTCGGCCGACGTCACCGCCCACGTCGTGGAGATGCTCGCCGTCGAAGGCCGGGCGGGCGACGCGCGCACCCGGCGCGGCATCGCCTGGCTCCTCGCCGAACAGGACCCGAACGGCGGCTGGTTCGGCCGCTGGGGCACCAACTACGTCTACGGAACCGGCTCGGTGGTCCCGGCCCTGACCGCCGCCGGCTACGCCCCCTCGCACCCAGCGATCCGGCGGGCCGTGCACTGGCTGGAATCCGTACAGAACGAGGACGGGGGATGGGGCGAGGACCAGCGCTCCTACCAGGACCCGTCCTGGGCGGGGAAGGGCGCCTCCACCGCCTCGCAGACGGCGTGGGCGCTGATGGCCCTGCTGTCGGCGGGGGAGCGCGACGCGCCGTCCGTGGAGCGGGGCATCGGCTACCTCGTCTCCACCCAGCACTCCGACGGCACCTGGGACGAGCCGTACTTCACCGGTACCGGATTCCCCTGGGACTTCTCCATCAACTACCACCTGTACCGCCAGGTCTTCCCGCTCACCGCGCTGGGCCGCTACCTGTACGGAGAACCGTTCGGCCCGGGCGGGCGGTACGCGGAGCCGGCCGCCCTCCCGCGCACGGCCCACGCCCCCGGGGAGGCGTGATGTCCGGCGGCCCCGCCGCGGCCCCGCCGCCGCTGCTCGTCGCCTGCGCGCTGCGCATCGAGCGGACGGCCCTGCGCAGCACCTCGCACCACGGTGGCCGCGAGCGGGGCGCGCCCGAGCGGTACGAGGTGCTGCGCACCGGCATGGGTCCGCGCGCGGCCGAGCGCGCCGTCGGCCGGAAGCTGGCCGAGCCGGAGCTGCACGGCGCGGCGGTGCTCGCCACCGGATTCTGCGCCGGGCTGCTGCCCGGCATGAGCCCCGGCGACCTGATCGTCGCCGAGGAGACCCGGGACCCGCGCGGCACGGTCGCCTGCGCCGGTACCGCCCTGCTCGCCGAGGCGCTGGCCCGGGCCGTACCCGGCCGGACCGTACACCTCGGTGCACTGACCGGATCCGACCACGTCGTCCGGGGCCAGGAGCGCGCCCAGCTGCGCGCCGGCGGCGCCATCGGGGTCGACATGGAATCGGCCGCCACCCTCTGGGCCGCGACCCGCGGCGGGAGCGCCCCGGGGGGCGCGGACCGTCCGGTTGCGGCCGTCCGGGTGATCGTGGACGCTCCGGAGCATGAGCTCGTCCGCATCGGCACCGTTCGCGGGGGAATATCGGCCTTTCGCGTACTGCGTGCCGTACTGCCCGCGTTTTATGAATGGCACCGTTCTTTGCTGCTCCCCAGGAGGTGAGCCAGATGGCCATGCCACTGCGACAGACCATCAGGGTCGGGACGTACCTGCTCGAACAGAAGCTCCGCAAGCGTGAGAAGTTCCCGCTGATCGTCGAGCTGGAACCGCTCTACGCCTGCAACCTGGCCTGCGAGGGGTGCGGGAAGATCCAGCACCCGGCCGGGGTGCTCAAGCAGCGCATGCCCGTGGCCCAGGCGGTGGGCGCCGTACTGGAATCGGGCGCGCCGATGGTGTCCATCGCGGGCGGCGAGCCCTTGATGCACCCGCAGATCGACGAGATCGTGCGCCAGTTGGTAGCCAAGCGGAAGTACGTCTTCCTCTGCACCAACGCGATGCTGCTCCGCAAGAAGATCGAGAAGTTCACGCCCTCCCCGTACTTCGCCTTCGCCGTCCACATCGACGGACTGCGCGAGCGCCACGACGAGTCGGTGGCGAAGGAAGGCGTCTTCGACGAGGCGGTCGCGGCCATCAAGGAGGCGAAGCGGCGCGGATTCCGGGTGACGACCAACTCCACCTTCTTCAACACCGACACCCCGCAGACCATCATCGAGGTCCTCAACTACCTCAATGACGAACTCCAGGTGGACGAGATGATGATCTCGCCGGCCTACGCCTACGAAAAGGCGCCCGACCAGGAGCACTTCCTCGGCGTCGAACAGACCCGCGAACTGTTCAGGAAGGCTTTCGCGGGCGGCAACCGGCGGCGCTGGCGGCTCAACCACTCCCCGCTCTTCCTGGACTTCCTGGAGGGCAAAGCCGATTTCCCCTGCACCGCCTGGGCCATTCCGAATTACTCGCTCTTCGGCTGGCAGCGCCCCTGCTATCTGATGAGCGACGGGTACGTGCCCTCGTACCGGGAACTGATCGAGGAGACCGACTGGAGCAAGTACGGCCGCGGGAAGGACCCGCGCTGCGCGAACTGCATGGCGCACTGCGGCTACGAGCCCACGGCGGTCCTGGCCACCATGGGCTCGCTGAAGGAGTCGCTGCGGGCGGCCCGCGAGACCGTGGGCGGGAACCGGGACAAGTCGGCATGACCGGCTTCGACCTCGCCGCCCTGCTCGCCGAGCGGGGCGGCGAGCGGTACGAACTGCACGCCCGCCACCTCAACCACCAGCTCCCGCGCATGCTGCACACCATCGGCTTCGACAAGGTCTACGTGCGGGCCGAGGGAGCCCACTTCTGGGATGCCGAGGGGAACGACTACCTCGACATGCTGGCCGGCTTCGGGGTGATGGGCCTGGGCCGCCACCACCCGGTGGTCAGGCAGGCCCTGCACGACGTGCTGGACGCCCAGCTCGCCGACCTCACCCGCTTCGACTGCCAGCCGCTGCCCGGGCTGCTGGCGGAGAAGCTGCTCTCCCACAGCCCGCACCTGGACCGGGTCTTCTTCGGCAACAGCGGCACCGAGGCGGTGGAGACCGCCCTGAAGTTCGCCCGGTACGCCACCGGGCGCCCCAGGGTCCTCTACTGCGACCACGCCTTCCACGGGCTCACCACGGGCTCGCTCTCGGTCAACGGCGAGGCCGGCTTCCGCGACGGCTTCGCGCCGCTGCTGCCGGACACCGGGATCGCGCTCGGGGACCTGGCCGCGCTGGAGCGGGAGCTGAAGAAGGGGGACGTCGCGGCCTTCGTCGTGGAGCCGATCCAGGGCAAGGGGGTGCTCGCCGCCCCGCCCGGGTTCCTGCTCGCCGCGCAGGAGCTGCTGCACCGGCACGGGGCGCTGCTGATCGCGGACGAGGTGCAGACCGGCCTCGGCCGGACCGGCGACTTCTACGCCTACCAGCACGAGGCCGGAGTCGAACCGGACCTGGTCTGCGTGGCCAAGGCCCTCTCCGGCGGGTACGTGCCCGTCGGTGCGACCCTGGGCAAGGACTGGATCTTCAAGAAGGTCTACTCCTCCATGGACCGGGTGCTCGTCCACTCCGCCAGCTTCGGCTCCAACGCGCAGGCGATGGCGGCCGGGCTCGCCGTCCTCTCCGTCATGGAGGACGAGCGGGTGGTGGCCAACGCCCGATCGATGGGCGACCTGCTGCACGGGCGGCTCGCCGCGCTCGTGGACGAGTACGAACTGCTCCACGCGGTACGGGGACGCGGGCTGATGATCGGCATCGAATTCGGCCGGCCGTCCTCGCTGGGCCTGCGGAGCCGCTGGAGCATGCTGCAGGCGGCGCGCAAGGGGCTGTTCGCGCAGATGGTAGTGGTGCCGCTGCTGCAGAAGCACCGGATCCTCACGCAGGTCTCCGGCGACCACCTGGAAGTGATCAAGCTGATCCCGCCGCTGATCGTGGACGAGGCGGACGTCGACCGGTTCGTCGGCGCCTTCCGCGCGGTCATGGACGAGGCCCACGGCGGCGGCGCGCTGATGTGGGATTTCGGCCGGACGTTGGTGAGGCAGGCCGTCGCCAACCGTTGAACCGACTGCTGGGCCGACTGCTGGGCCGACCGCTGAACCGACCGCTGGGCCGGCGGCCCGGCAGTCGGCCCGGCGGCAGTCGGCCCGCCTCGTGGGGCGTCAGTCCAGCAGCCGGTCGCGGAGCCTGCCGAGGGTCTCGGGCGTGAGTCCGAGGCCGTCGGCGAGGTAGCGCTCCACACCGCCCCACTCCTCGTCGATGGCGTCGAAGGCCGTGGTCAGATACGGGGCGCGGGCGTCGAAGAGCGGGGCGAGCAGCTCCATCACCTCGGGGGCGCGGGCCTCGGGCGAGTCGCTGCCGCGGCGGACCCGGTAGCGGTTGTGCGGGGCGTTCGACTCCAGGTAGTCCGCGACGATCGCCTCCCGCTCGACGCCCAGCGCGAGCAGGGTGACGGCGATCGACAGGCCGGCCCGGTCCTTCCCGGCGGCGCAGTGCATGAGGGCCGGGACGCTGTCCTCGGCGAGCGCGTGCACGACCCGGCTGTGCTCGGCCGTACGGGTCCGGATCATCGTCCGGTACGAACGGGACATCCGCGCGGCGGCCTTGCCCCCGCCCAGGATCTCGCGGAGCTGCGCCAGATCCCCTTCGCGGACCATCTTCCAGAACTCCCGGCCGTCGGCCGGATCCGACAGCGGAATGCCGACGTTGCGCACACCGGGCAGCTCCACGTCCGGACCCTCCAGGGCGTGGTCGGCGCCGTTGCGGAAGTCGAAGACGGTGTGCAGTCCGAGCGACCCGAGGAATTCCGCGTCGCTTTCGGTGGCATGCGCCAGATGTCCGCTTCGGAACAGTCGTCCCGACTTGACCCTTCGGCCGTCCACGGTCGGCAACCCGCCCACGTCACGGAAGTTGCGCACTCCGGTCAGCGCCGACTCGGCCGGTACCGGATCGGTGTGGGGGCTCTGGGGTATCTGCTGGGTCACAGGGGCTCCTCCGTGTCGTCCGTGTCGTCCGTGCGGTCGTCGCCGCGCGTGTCCGAATTGCGCTACTTGCTGACAACTTGCCATAGCGAGAGGCGAGATCGGACACCTCCCCGTGAGCCAGATCATACGGTGACCGTGAGTGCCTGATCACGAATGGCGAATTCCCCTGTCGGGACGGCTGTTGGGGGTGGGGAATGGACGGAGGGTGACCGGAATTCCGTCGGTCCATCATCCCTGGGAATCCATCGAGGAATTCGGGACTTGTTCCGTGCGGGCAGGCTCGATTACCTTCGCGATCGATCCGGATGGACCGCCTAATCCTGCCGCCGTCCGGAAACCTCACCCGACTATTCACGCGCGCGGCAGGAGCGGGGGAACCAGGTAAGCCGCTGTTCCGGAGCTCCTTCGGGATCTTTACAACGGGACAGCTCGGGGTGAAGCCGTGCATGTGCTGTTCACCGGCACATACACCGCCGGACATCTCCAGTCCGAACCCGACAGCTCACCTCGCAGGCGTCGGAGAGGAATTCGCCATGTCCGGAACGGGTAAGCACCGCCGTCCCAAGTCCCGCTCGATATCCCGCGGGTTCGCCGCCGCGGGCACCGGTGGCGCGGCTCTCGCGCTTCCGCTGCTCGGCGCCACCGGCGCCCACGCTGCGGGCGCCCCGACCGCCGCGACCGCCGCCGCTCCGGTCCAGGCTCCGCAGGCCGTGGCCGCGCAGGCTGTGGCTTCGCAGGCCGTGGCCGCCCTCCAGGCGGCGCCGGCCGCCGCGCAGGGCGCCCCCGCCGTCTACACCGTGGTGGCGGGTGACTACCTCTCCAAGATCGCCGAGCGCCAGCACCTCACCGGTGGCTGGGAGCAGCTCTACGCGGACAACCGCGAGGCCGTCGGCACCGACCCGTCGCTGATCCACCCGGGCCTGAAACTGACCCTCGGCGCGAAGGGCTCGGCTCCGGCCGCGGCGGCCGAGTCCGCGCCGGCCGAAACGCCGAAGCCGGCCAAGAAGTCCGCTTCCTCCGGTTCTTCCACTTCTAGTGATTCGTCGGATTCGTCGGATTCTTCCGATGAGGCCGCCGCGCCCGCCGCCAAGGCACCCGCCGCCAAGGCCCCGGCCAAGCAGCAGGGCGGCTCCACGTCGACCGGCTTCGTCGCCCCCGTCGGCGGCGGCCCGTCCACCGCGTACAGGACCTCCGGCGCCATGTGGTCCAGCGGCTACCACACCGGTGTCGACTTCTCCGCGAGCAGCGGCACCACCGTCAAGGCGGTCGGCGCCGGTACCGTCGTCTCCGCCGGGTGGAGCGGCTCGTACGGCAACGAGGTCGTCATCCGGCACGCCGACGGCAAGTACAGCCAGTACGCGCACCTCTCCCAGCTGTCCGTCTCGTCCGGCCAGAGCGTCACCGGCGGCCAGAGCATCGGCCTCTCCGGTTCCACGGGCAACTCGACCGGACCGCACCTGCACTTCGAGATCCGCACCGGCCCCTCGTACGGCTCGGACATCGACCCGCTGGCCTACCTCCGGTCGAAGGGCGTCAGCATCTGAATCCGAGGCGCTGTCGGAGGTGCCGGTTAGGCTGCCCGTTTCGACAGGGGACGGGACGGTCACGGCATGAAGGTCAGCGCAGGGGAGCTCAACCGCTCCACGCTCGCACGGCAGTTGCTCCTGCGGCGCGAGGTGATGGACGTCGATGACGCGGTCCGCCGGGTGGTCGCCCTGCAGGCGCAGCACGCGGCCTCGCCCTATCTCGCGCTGTGGAACCGGCTCGCCGGCTTCGACCCGGCAGACCTCGACGCCGCCTTCGCGGGGCGTGAGGTCGTCAAGTCGACGTTGATGCGGCTGACCCTGCACGCCGTGCACGCGGAGGACTACCGGCCCTTCCGGGAGGCCGTGCAGCCCTCCGTACGGGCCGCCCGGCTCGGGACCCGTTTCACGGACTCGGGGCTGACGGCCGAGGACGCCGACGTCCTCGTGCCGGAGCTGCTGGACTTCGCCGACCGGCCCCGTACGACCGCGGAGTGCGAGGCCTGGCTCGGACACCGGCTGGGAGCGCCGCAGCAGCCCGGAGCGTGGTGGGGGCTGCGGCAGTACGCACCCCTGCTGCACGCGCCCACCGCCGCGCCCTGGTCGTTCGGGGAGCGCCCGTCCTACGTCGCGCCCCCGAGCCGGCCGCGCACGGTACCGGCGGACCCGGAGGCGGCGGAGGAGTCCCTGCGGACGCTGGTCCTGCGCTACCTGGAGGGATTCGGGCCGGCGTCGGCGGCGGACGTGGCGCAGTTCTCCCTGGTCCAGCGGGCCAGGGTCCGCCAGGCCCTGCGCGCGCTGGAGCTCTCCGGACGGCTCGACCGGCTGACCGGGCCGGACGGCGAGGAGCTGTTCGACACCCAGGGCGCGCCGCGGCCGCAGGAGGACACGCCGGCGCCGCCCCGGCTGATGGCCATGTGGGACAGCGTGCTGCTGGCCTACGCCGACCGGAGCCGCATCGTGCCGCCGCAGTACCGCAAGCTCGTCGCGCGGATGAACGGCGACACCCTGGCGACCCTGCTGGTCGACGGCCGCGTCGCCGGAGTGTGGCGCCCGGCCGGGGCCGACGGCGGGATCGAGGCGACCGCCTTCCACCCCCTGCCGGAGGAGGTCTGGGAGGGGCTCGCGGACGAGGCCCGGGCGCTGACGGCCTTCCTGGCCGACCGCGAACCGGAGGTCTACCGGCGGTACGGCCACTGGTGGAGCAAACTGCCGAGCGCCGAGACCCGGTTGCTCGTCTGAACGTGGGGCCGGGACCGGAGGGGGGCCCGGCCCCGATGACCGCCGTGCGCATCACCAGGGCACTACGCCGGCGTCTTCGAAGAACGAGCCGGTCGGGCCGTCGTCGGGCAGGGTCGCGAGTTCGATGGCGATCGAGGCGCCCTGTTCGGGGGTGCGCACGCCGCGGAAGCCGTTGAGGTCGGTCGCGACGTAACCGGGGCAGGCCGCGTTGATCAGGATGTTCGTGCCGTTCAGCTCCCGGGCGTACTGGAGGGTGACTGCGTTCAGGAAGGTCTTCGACGGCGCGTAGGCCGCAGACACCGGACCCGTCGTCAGCTCGGCGGCGGTGCCCGACTGCCGGGTGAGGGAGCCGACACTGCTGGACATGTTCACGATCCGCGGAGAGGCGGAGCGGCGCAGCAGCGGCAGCATCGCGTTGGTGACGCGGATGACGCCGATCACGTTGGTCTCCACGGCCGTCCGGATGGTGGCGGGATCGACCTGGGTGGGCTCCTGCGGCATGCCGCCGGTGATGCCGGCGTTGTTGACGAGCACGTCGAGACGCCCCGCCCGATCCTCGATCAGCAGTGCGGCGGCGGTCACGCTCAAGTCGTCGGTCACGTCCAGCGGTACGTCGAACGCGTCGACGCCGGCCGCGCGCAGCCTCTCCACCGCGGCCGCACGGCGCTGATCGTCGCGGGCGCCGACGCCGACGCGCCAGCCGAGGGCGCCCAGGCCCATGGCGATCTCGTAGCCGATTCCCTTGTTCGCGCCGGTGACCAGCGCAATCGTTCGTTCGCTCATGGGGACCATGCTGCTCTCGGACCCAGGCGGGGGTCCAAGACCGATCGGGTGGGCAGCGATACCGTCAGGGTCTTGATCCGGAGTAGCGTGGCCGTATGGAGACCCGGGAACTGCGATATTTCGTGGCTGTCGCTGAGGAGTTGCACTTCGGGCGGGCCGCGCGGCGGCTCGGGATCGCGCAGCCGCCCCTGTCGCGGGCGATCCAGCAGCTCGAACGCCGGCTCGGAACAGTTCTGCTGGATCGGACCAGCCGTACCGTCACGCTGACCGAGGCCGGCGCGGTGTTGTTGGCCGAGGGCCGGGCGGCCCTCGACGCGGTCGACGCCGCCGAGCGCCGGACCCGCCGCGCCGCCCCCTCCGTGACCGGCCGTCCCGGCCTGGTCCTGGCCGCGAAGGCCAGCGCGTCCAGAGAACTGCTGGCGAAACTGCTCGACGCGTACGCCGCCGAACCCGCCGCGGTCCTCGTCGACGTCATCCTGTGCGGTCCGGCCGAGCAGGAACGACTCCTGCGCGAGGGCCGGGCCGACGTGGCGCTGCTGCACCGGCCGTTCGACTCGACAGCCGGGTTCCACACCGAGGAACTCGGCGCGGAGGGCCAGGTCGTGGTCCTGCCGGCCGGGCACCCGCTCACGGTCCGCGCCCATGTGTCCATGGCTGACATCACCGCTCTGCCGGGATTGCCCCTGCCACGCTGGCCCGACCCCGACGGCACCTACCCGCCCGGCCTCGGCGCACAAGTCCGCGACCACGCACAGCTGCTGCAGCTCGTAGCGCTCGGCCGCGCGTGCGCGGTCCTACCGGAGTCCTGCGGAGCCCAGCTGCACGATGACCTCGCCGCCGTGCCCGTGCTGGACGCGGCGGCAGTCACCACCGTCATCGCCTGGCCCCCGCACAGCCGGTCCAGAGCCGTCGCCGACCTGGTCCGGACTGCGACACGTCTCTAGTGCTGTGGCCGGAAGGGTTCACCGTGTCACGGCGCCCGGCACGGCACCTCGCCGCGTTGTCGGACCACGACGGTACGTCCAGTACGAGTCGCGGTCCTCCGCCTTGCGATGCACCGCACCAGACACCGCGACCCGGCAAACCTTTCCGGCCTAGTCGTTCCCACCTGCCCGGCCGGGCGGGCGGTGTCAGGCCAGGGCGGCTCCGCCGTCGAGGGTGAGCACCGTGCCGGTCGCGTAGCCGTTGCTCAGGAGGTAGAGGTAGGCCGCCGCAGCCTCCTCGGGGCTGCCGACGCGCTGCACGGGAAGGCCGCTGCCCTGCGCTTGGAGGAAGGCCTCAGGGTCGGGCACGGTGCTGTCCCACAGCTCGGTGCGGATCGCGCCGAGGCGGACCGCGTTGACCCGCAGTGGGGCGAGTTCCAGGGCCAGGGCTCGCGTCAGTCCCTCGACGGCTGCTGTGATGCTCGCGCCGAGCGAGGTTCCGGGGGCGGGCCGGGTGGCGAAGGCGCCGGAGGTGAAGGTGATCGAGCCGCCGGGACGGAGCTTCGGCGCCGCGTACTTCGCGGCGAGCAGGGCACCCCAGAAGCGGCGCTCGAAGAACGCTCGGGACTCCTCGGCGGTGAGGTCGGCGAGCGGCTTCAGCAGCAGGGACTCGCCCGCCGTGTAGACGAGATGGTCGAACGCGCCGATCCGGTCGAAGAAGGCGGCGAGCGCGGCCTCGTCGGCGACGTCCAGCACGATGCCTTCGGCCGGGCCGCCGATCTTCTTCACCGCCAGGTCGACCCGGCCCCTGCTGCTGGAGGCGACGACCACGTTCGCGCCCTGAGTCGCCGCGGCCTGCGCGACGGCGAATCCGATGCCGGAGGTACCACCTATGACGACCACACGCTGGGTTTCCGATGTGTTGTTCATAGCGAGGACGCTACGTGCCACGACCGAGACGACGAATGGCCTGAAGTCTCGATTCTTTGTCTGACCGTCTCGATCCCGGCACGCTATGGTGCGGGCATGGACATACTCAGCGACACCCTTGCGGCCCTGCGAACCGGGCGTCCGTCTGTGGTCCGTACCGACGCGCAGGCGCCGTGGGGTGTGCGCTTCCAGCCCATCGCGGGAGCCGGATTTCACGTCGTCGTCGAAGGGCACTGCTTTCTCCTGCCGATCGGCGGCGATCCGATGGCCCTGGGCCCCGGCGACGTCGTGTTCCTGCGGCGCGGCACCGATCATGCGATCTGTGACGCGGTCACCAGCGAGCTGGTCGCCTTCGAACCCGACCGCGTCGACACCTCCTCGCCGATCGGGAGTTTCACCATCGAGGGCGACGGCCCTCGCAGCGTCCTGGTGTGCGGGGCCTACCACCTCGACATCGACCGGCCGCATCCGCTGCTCGGCGACCTCCCGGAGGTCATCCACCTCCCGGCCGGCCCCGGTCGCCATCCGGCGCTGCGCTCGGCGGTCGACCAGCTCTGCGCCGAGCTCCACCAGCCTCAGCCGGGTTCGGACTCGGTGGTCACGACGCTCGTCGATCTGCTGCTCCTCTACATTCTGCGGTCCTGGTACGCCGAGTTGCCCAGGGAGCAGACGCAGGGCTGGGCCTCGGCACTGAACGACCCGCTGATCGCCCCGGCGCTGAAAGCGATCCACGACGACCCGGCGCATCCGTGGACCGTCGAATCCCTGGGAAGCCGGGCCGGGCTCTCGCGCGCCGCGTTCGCCCGGCGGTTCACCACGGTGGTCGGCGAGCCACCGCTCGGCTACCTGACGATGTGGCGGATGGCCATCGCGGCGCGGATGCTGCGCGAGACGGCCGACTCCCTGAACGCCGTGGCCCAGAACGCCGGTTACACCTCGGAATTCGCGTTCGCCAAGGCATTCAAGCGGCACTTCGGCGCCCCGCCCGGGGCATATCGGCGGGGGTCCCGCGCCGGCGCCGGTGAGGACCATGGTGGTGTCCTCCCGTAACTGCCGGTCATCGGCGCACGTGCAGGCATGCGGTGCCTCCTCCCGCTCAGGTGGCGAGTCTGACGACGGCTTCGAGCAGGCATCGCCCGCCGAACATCACGTCGCTCACCCGGGCGTGTTCGTCGACTCCATGGATCAACCGCATGATGTCGGCGTCGCTCGCCGACGGGAAGAATCCGATGACCTTCGTTTCGGGGAACGCGCGGGCGTCCGTGGAAGCGGAGTTGATGTACGGAAGGACCCGCGCACCGGCCTCCTGGCCCGCCACCACGAGGTCCAGCACGCTCAGGAGTTCTGGATCGTCATGCACCCCGGCACTCACGCGCCCCTGGAGCAGGCTGACTTCGACTCCGCCGCCTACCGCCTCCTGCACCTGGGCCGCCCAGTCCTCGGGGCGTTCGCCGGGCAGCAGACGCCCGTCGAGCACGACGGACGCCTCGGTCGGCACGACGTTCAGGCGCCGCCCGCCGGACAGTAGGGTCGGGGTCGCCGTGTTGTGCAGCCCGGCGACGACGAACTCGCGCAGGAGGGGGTCGATGGGCAGGCTGCGGGCGCCTTCCCAGGTCGGCTCCTCCACCAGGCGTCGGATTACCTCTCCCGCGTCGCCCGGGTGGAGTTCCGCCAGTGTGTGGAGCATCCGGCGTGAGGTGGGCCGCAGGATCGACGGGGCCGCGAAGTCACGGAGCCGCACCAGGGCTTCGGCCAGACGGAAGACCGCCGCATCAGGACGTGGGAGGGAAGCGTGGCCGCCCTCGCCGGTCGCGGTGATCCGCATCCTGGCGCTGCCCTTCTCCGCGACCTGCACGGTGTAGACGGGACCGCCGGGTGTGAGGAAGCGCTGGCCGCCGCCCTCGTTGAACGCCACCTCCGCCTCCACGAGCGAACGGTGGTGCTCCCACAGCCAGTAGGCCCCCAGTCCGCTCCCCGCTTCCTCGTCGGCCGTGACGACCATCAGCACGTCACGGCGCAGCGGCACGCGGTGCGCCGCCAGCAGTTGCACGATGAGCAGGCTCGCTGCGATCTGCCCCTTCATGTCCAGCGAGCCCCGGCCCCAGACGCGGCCGTCCGCCACGTCACCCGAGAAGGGGGGCCGGCTCCAGTTCTCGGCCTGGGCGCCCACCACATCCGCGTGCCCGAGCAGCATCAGCGGCGGCTCGTCGCCGGAGCCCGGCAGCCGGGCGACCAGATTGGCCCGCCCGGGCTCGGACTCCAGCACGGTGTGCCGGATCCCGCAGCGGTGCAGTTCCCGGGAGAGGTACCGGGCGACCGCGATCTCGTTCCCGGGAGGGTTGGACGTGTCCAGGCGTACGAGGTTCGAAAGGTGGCCGACCAGATGCTCCTCCTCATCGGCCCACGCGAA
The DNA here is from genome assembly GCF_056428985.1 of Streptomyces sp. CA189. Classification (NCBI taxonomy): domain Bacteria; kingdom Bacillati; phylum Actinomycetota; class Actinomycetes; order Kitasatosporales; family Streptomycetaceae; genus Streptomyces; species Streptomyces sp. CA189. Next base: position 59,593 of record NZ_JBWJVM010000002.1, read on the forward strand.
AGGCAGCTCGAAAGGCGGCTCGAACGGAGCCATCACTCCTCTTCCGTCCCGCTCCGGGGGTTCGCCGCCCTCCCGCACCAGCGCGGTCAGCGCGTTCACCGCCACGAAAACCTAGCGAGTGGTCGGTAAGTTACGTTACGGTTCCGCAATCGGGAGTTCAAGGGGTGCCCGTGCCTCTTGCCGCTTCATGCGCGCCGGTCGATGAGGATCATCGCCACGTCGTCCGTCAAGAGGCCCTCGGTGTGGCGGATCAACGCCCGGTGCAGTTCGTCCAGGAACTCCTGTGGGGAGGTGCCCGCGGATATCTGCTCCATGGCCTCCGGCAGCGGGAAGAAGTCGTCGGCACGGTTGCGGGCTTCGATGACGCCGTCGGTGTAGAGCAGCAGCCGGTCGCCGGGCAGGAACGGGTAGCTCTCGGGTGCGGCGGGAGGGTCGTTCACGAGGTCTTCGAGACCGAGCGGCGGCATCGGCGAGGCGGGCATCAGGGCCTGTACCTTGCCCTGGCGCAGCGCCAACGGAGGAGGATGGCCGCGGCTGACCAGGTGCACCACCTGTTCGTCCGGCACCTGGGCGATGAGCGCGGTGGTGAATCCCTCCAGGAGGACTTCGGGAAGTTCTGCCTGAGAGTAGGTACCCGGCACGGTCGCCTCCCGCCGCAGCGCGGCCGCGCAATGGTTCATGACCTCCTGCAGGTCCTCCTCGTAGTGCACGGCCTCCCGGAACGCGCCCAACGCCACCGCGACCGCGCGTATGGCGGACAGCCCTTTCCCCCGGACGTCCCCCACGATCAGCCGGACGCCGTAGCGCGTCTGTACGGCCTCGTACAGATCTCCGCCCACCTGTGCTCCCGTCCCGGCCGCGAGGCACATGCTGGCCGCCCGCACCGGGCCCAGGAGCTCGGGGACGGGCCGCAGGACGACCTCCTGAGCCGCCACCGCGATCCGGCGGACCTGGTCGAGTTCGCTCTGCCTGCGCGCGCGCACCGCCTTGCTCAGGGTGACGCTGGCCACGGACACCACGATGATCCCCAGAAAGTTGCCGATGATCAGCTGGGTCTGGGTTCCCCACGACTGGTTGTACGTCGCGGAGGTCGCGTTCACGCTCGCAGCGAGGGCTGCCGCGGACAGCGTGCCCGCCGGGCCCATCGTCAGCGCGGCCAGGGCCGGCGTCGTGGTGAGGACGGGGCCGGTGACCAGATCGTGTGCGGGCGAGAGCTCGATGCCCAGCACGCCCAGCGCGATCGCGAAGGGCGCGCACTGGGCCAGTGTGAACAGGAGCGCGCCGTGACCGGCCGCTCCCGTTCGAGGGAACGGTCCTGGCCGAACGGGCGGGCGAGGGTGTGACCCCATGGGACCAGCCTGCCTTGCGGATGCTGTTACGGCCTCCCGGAATCCCTGGACCACCGGCGCCCCGGGAAAGCCCCCGCGCCATTCCCCGACCGGCGGGTGGCGAAGATCACGGTCCGTAAGGCCCTGGCTACGGTCGCGTAGGTCATGATCCGCGGTGAAGTATGGGGTCCCGTGGCAGCGACGACGACATCCAAGACCAAGACCATTGGCTCGTACGCGGCGCTCGGGGACAGCTTCACCGAGGGCGTGGGGGACCCGGGACCGGGAGACAGCTTCCTCGGCTGGGCGGACCGGCTGGCCGTCCTCCTGGCCGATCGGCGCGAAGAGCGGCACGAGGAATCCGGCGGCTCCGGCGAGTCCGGCGGCTCCGGCGAGTCCGGCGGCTCCGGCGAGTACGCCGATTCCGGCGGGTTCCGCTACGCGAACCTGGCCGTACGGGGCCGGCTGCTGGACCAGATCGTGGCCGAGCAGGTACCCCGGGCCAAGGAGCTCGCGCCGGACCTGGTCACCTTCTGCGCCGGCGGCAACGACATCATCCGGCCCGGCAGTGATCCGGACGACGTGGCGGAACGGTACGAGGCGGCCGTGCGCGACCTCACCGGATCCGTCGGGCTGGTCGTGATCACCACCGGCTTCGACACGCGCGACGTGCCGGTCCTCAAGCACATGCGGGGCAAGATCGCGACGTTCAGCGCGCACGTGCGGTCCATCGCCGACCGCTACGAATGCCCCGTGCTCGACCTCTGGTCGCTGAAATCCATACAGGACCGGCGGGCCTGGGACGACGACCGGCTGCACCTCTCGCCCGAGGGGCACACCCGGGTCGCCCTGCGCGCCGCACAGGTGCTCGGCCTCGACACGCCCGCCGATCCGGACCAGCCCTGGCCCCCGATGCGCCCGCGCGGATCGGTGGACACCACCCGCGACAACATCCACTGGGCGCGCGAGCACCTGGTGCCGTGGATCGGCCGACGGCTTCGCGGGGAGTCCTCCGGGGACCACGTGGAGGCGAAGCGGCCGGACCTGCTGCCGCTGTAGGGGCCGGTCGGGGCGGGCGGGGAGGGGGCAGGGGCGCGCTCGGAGGCGCGTAACGGAATCCTTGGGGAGTGTCACGCGTTGGGATGGTGGTAACCATGAGAACGCCCTGCCCGAACCCCCACACTGGAGGCGCCTTGACCGGCTCCCGTCCCTTGCGTCCACGGCTGCGCGCACTGCGGCCCGAAGCCTTCGGCGCGGACCCGTCCGGTGCCCGGCTGGACCGGATCCGGCGTTCGCCGAACTTCGCCGACGGGGTCTTCCAGAACCCGGCCGGGACCCGGACCAGGCCCTCCGGGTCCATGGCGGAGTTCGCCAAGATCTACTTCCACAAGGAGCAGCGGCTCCGGCGTAGCCCGGGCGCCCCCATCCCGGTCTACCCGACGACCCTCGCGGAGCTGTCGAAGCCCCCGGTCAGCGGCCTGCGGCTGACCTGGATGGGCCACTCCAGCGTGCTCGCCGAGATCGACGGGCGCCGGGTGCTGTTCGACCCGGTCTGGGGCGAGCGCTGCTCCCCCTTCCCCTTCGCCGGGCCCAAGCGCCTGCACCCGGTGCCCGTACCGCTGGCCTCGCTGGGCGAGGTGGACGTGGTGGTGATCTCGCACGACCACTACGACCACCTCGACCTGCCGACGATCAAGGCCTTGGCCGGCACGGACACGGTCTTCGCCGTCCCGCTGGGCGTCGGCGCGCACCTGGAGCGCTGGGGAGTCCCGGCCGACCGGCTGCGCGAGCTCGACTGGAACGAGACCACCAAGGTCGCCGGGCTCTCGCTCACCGCCACCCCGGCCCAGCACTTCTGCGGGCGCGGCCTGCGCAACCAGCAGTTCACCCTGTGGGCGTCGTGGGTCGTCGCGGGCGACGAGCACCGGATTTACCACAGCGGGGACACCGGCTACTTCCCCGGCTTCAAGGAGATCGGCGCGGCGCACGGCCCCTTCGACGCCACGATGATCCAGATCGGGGCGTACTCGGAGTTCTGGACCGACATCCACATGACGCCCGAGGAGGGCGTGCGCGCCCACCTCGACCTCCAGAGCGGCGCCGCGCGCGGCACGATGCTGCCGATCCACTGGGGCACCTTCAACCTGGCCCCGCACCCGTGGGACGAGCCGGGCGAGGGCACGGTGACCGCCGCGGCGGTGGCCGGGGCGGCGATCGCCCTGCCGGTGCCGGGGCAGCCGTTCGAGCCGGGCGCGGCCGACGCGCCGAGCGCACCGTGGTGGCGGCCCTTCGTGGCCGCGGGTTCGCCCCCGCCGCTCACACCCGCCCGGCCCGCCCGGCCCGCCGCGGCCGAGCGGCCGGAGGCCGTGACCCGGGAGGAGCCGGAGGCGGTGGGCTCCTAGCCGGAACCTGTCCGGCCGGGTACGCCGGCGAGCGGACCCCCCTGGTGCAGGAGGGTCCGCTCCGGGGAAGCCGGTGGGTCGGCTACCGCTTGTGCCCGTGCCGCACGTCCAGGCAGAGCGCCCAGACGTCGGAGTAGCTGCCGGGGGAGGGCGAACCGCCGCTGTGGGTGAAGGCCGTCCAGTGCGACGGGTTGGAGCCCCCGTTGCCGACCGGGGTGCCGGCGGCGTCGCTCGGGAAGCTGCCGTTGAGGTGGGGGCCGCCCGAAGTCGCCTTGGTGAACTCGGTCGTGGTCACGTTGCCCCCGCTGACCGCGGCGCCCCCGCTGACCATCTGCCCGTCCGCGCGGGAGCAGCCGACGGTGGCTGTCTGTCCCGTGGATCCCGTGTTCGGGCCGCTCACCTCATTGAAGCGGACCGTCGTGGAGACGTGCTTGAGGTGGGTGTAGTCCGCGCTGCAGATCGCGTAGGCGTAGGTCATGTTGTTCTGGTCGCGACCGCCGCCGATTCCCCCGACGGCCGTCCAGGAGTCGGGATCGGTCTCGCCGTCGCCCGCGGCGATCTTGCCGAAGTGGTGCTCCGCGTCATTGAACGTGGGGAAGCTCGCGACCGGCTTGAGGCTGCCGACGGCGGCCGGGGTGGTCCGGGCGCCGCCGCCGATCAGGACCGTACGGGCCGGGCAGGTAGCCGTCACGATGCGGGCCGACTGCGCGGTGGAGGGCCCGGAGGCCTTGTTCATGACCACCTGGGTGTGCCTGATCAGGTTGGAGCGCAGGCACATCGCGTAGGACGTGGTGGAGAGCTCGGAGTTGAAGCGGGCCCCGGTCCCGCCGAGTGCCAGCCAGTGCGTGGCGTCGCGGACGACGACCCCTGGCGTGTCCGTGTACTCGGCGGTGCCGTCGGCACTGGGCGCCATACCCATCACGTGGCTGCCGTTGGAGCTGTCGTCGTTGCCGAGGACCTGGTAGACCCCGCCGCCGGAAACAAGGCTGCCGCCGCAGTCCGCCTGTGAGGAGACCTCGGCGAAACCGCTTGCGGGGCCCATGGTGGCCTCGGGGGCGCTGACGGTGACGTCGGCGGTCTTGGCGTACGCGGCGCCCGGCACCGCAACGGTGAGCAGGGCGGCCAGGATCAGCGCCTTGCCCGTAGCGGAGCCCCGCCGGAATGTCGTGCTCATCGGAATATCTCTCTTTTCCCTTGTGTGTGGCCGGTTCTCCGGAACCGCTGCCTCAGACGCCGTCGTCGGCGCACAGCGCCCAGACGTCGGTGTAGGTGTTGGGCGAGGACTGTCCTCCGGTGTGGGCGAAGGCCGTCCAGTACGCCGCCGTGGTCGTCCCGTCACTGACCGCGCTGCCGCCGGAGGTGCTGGGGAAGCTTCCGTTGAGGTGGTCGCCGCCCGATCCCGGACCGGTGAAGTCGGTGGTCGTCACGCTGCCTCCGCTGATCGCGGCGCCGCCGCTGACCAGTTTTCCGTCACCGCCGCCGCAGCCCACGGTCGCCGTCTGGCCGGTGCTCCCGGAGGTCGGGCCGCTCACCTCGCTGAAGCGGACCTTCACCGTGGCGCCGCTGACGTTGATGCCGCTTCCGCTGCAGATCGCGTAGGCGTAGGTGTAGTTGGCGCTGTTGGAGTTGCCGTCCCAGCCGACGGCCGACCAGGAGTCGGGGTTGGTCTCCCCGTTCGCCGCGGCCTTCGCGCCGTAGCTGTGGGCGGAGTTGTTGAAGGTGGGGAAGCTGGCGATCACCTTGTAGCTGCCCGTGTTGCCCGGCGTGGTGCGGGCGCCGCCGCCGAGCAGGCGGGTGTTGGCCGGGCAGGTCGCGGTGACGCGGCCCACCGTCGCCCCGGTGGTGGGGGTGTTGGCCTTGTTCATCACCACCTGGGTGTGGTTGATCAGGTTGCTGGTGAAGCACATCGCGTACGGGGTGCTGGAGAAGGAGGCGTTGACCTGGCCGCCGCTTCCGCCGATGCCGAGCCAGTGCGTCACATCGGTGCCGACCACACCGGTGGAGCCGGTGTACTCGGTGGTGCCGTCGGAGCTGGGCGAGGTGCCGTTGACGTGGTTGCCGTTCACGCCGCCGCCGGTGCCGATGGCCTGGTCGATCCCGCCGCCGGAAACGAAGCCGCTGGAACAGTCCGCGTGGGTCGATATCTCGGAGTTGGCGGAGCCGGGGCCGCTGGTGGCCCCGGGGGTCTTCACGGTCACGCCCACGGTGTTGGCGTAGGCGGTTCCCGGTACGGCCAGGGCCAGTACGGCGCCCAGGAGCAGCGCCCTGCCCGCGGCGAAGCGGCGTAGAAGTCCTGCGGTCATGTGGATCTCCCCATCTGGTGGGTGATTGGTGAAGGCGATGGCCGAGCGGGTGCGGCACGGAAGTCGTCGGTGCGGAGCTGTCACGGCATCACAACGGCTGCCTGCCTCGCGGATGTACGCCGCTCAGGGGCAGGTCAGGGGTACGGACCGGCCAATTCGCCGCTCTATCATGAGCAGCGCATGCGGACTCTAGCAGTCCTTTCGGGCCGCATCTACCCAGGGAATTCTCTGATTAGGGCTGCATATGCCTATCTCGAATATGTGACTCCGCAGTAGCCGGGCGGCAGTTGTGGGGCGGGAGGGGGGTGAGGTGCGGGCGGGGGCGCCGGGAGACGACGCGTGCCCGCGGGGCGCCGGGGAGTGCGCGCTCCCGGCGCATTCGGGCTGTCGTGCGAGCGCTCCATCGGGAGCGGGAAGCACCGGGGCGAAGTTCCCCAACTGGCCGTCCTGGGGCCGAGCATGCGGTCTAGCGTGGGTAACCGGTGATCAACACCGGATCCCGGGAAGTCCGGGGGCCGGGCCCCACATACCGAGGACGCCGATGTCCGGACTCCGCGCCGCCCGCCACTCCCCGTCGAGACATGCCGTCACCGGTCCCGGCCGGCAGATACGGCCCCAGCTGATCCGTGCCGCCCTGCTGCCCACGCTCGCCGCCGGGCTCAGCGGCGCCGCCGCGGTGATCTTCGCGCTCCAGCTCGGCGGCGGTGCGGGCGCCCGCGACCCCCGGCTGTGGCCGGTGCTCAGCGGCTGCGCCCTGCTCTTCGCGGGCGCGCTCGCGGCCGCCCTGCTCGGGGCCCAGCGCGCGGCCAAGACCGTGCGCGACCGCTGCGAGGCGCTGCGCCGCTCCAGCGTCCGGGGCCGCCAGGAGCTGCACACCACCGCCGACCGGCTGGAGCGCGGCGAGCTGCCCGCCCGCCCGGTCCGCGGCGGGCCGGCCGCGCCGTCCTTCGGCTCCGAGACGGCGGGAGTCGACGAGTTCTGGCTGCTCTCCCAGGAACTGCGCGGCGCCCGCGAACAGGCCCACGCGACCCTGGTCCGCCTCGGCGCCCCCGTCGCGCCCTCCGACAGCGACCGCAAGGTCGAGGTCTTCGTCAACCTCGCGCGCCGCCTCCAGTCCCTCGTACACCGCGAGATCTCGCTGCTGGACGACCTGGAGGACACGGTCGAGGACCCGGACCTGCTCAAGGAGCTCTTCCACGTCGACCACCTCGCCACCCGGATCCGGCGCCACGCGGAGAACCTCGCGGTGCTCGGCGGAGCCGCCTCGCGCCGCCAGTGGACCCGGCCCGTCGACCTGAGCGAGGTACTGCGCTCCTCGGTCGCGGAGGTCGAGCAGTACACCCGGGTCAAGGTGGTGCCCCCCGCGGGCGGCTCCGTACGCGGCCACGCCGTGGCCGACGTCGTGCACCTGCTGGCCGAACTCGTCGAGAACGCCACCGTGTTCTCCGCCCCCGACACCGATGTCGTGGTGCGCGCGGAACGGGTCACCGCCGGGATCGCGGTCGAGGTGGAGGACCGGGGCCTGGGCATGCCGCCCGAGGAGGCGCACCGGATGAACGCCCTGCTCGGCGACCCCGACCAGATCAGCGTCCGGCAACTGCTGGCCGACGGGCGGATCGGCCTGTTCGTCGTCTCGGCGCTGGCCCGCAGGCATGGCATCGCCGTCGAACTCAAGTCGAACATCTACGGTGGCGTGCTCGCCGTACTGGTCCTGCCCCAGGAACTGCTGGGAGCCGAGGCGCCGGGCGCCGCCGACGCCCTGGGCGGCTCCCGGGCCACCTCCTGGGGCACCGGCGAGGGCACGGGCGCGCCACGGCTGGAGCCGGTACGGATGCCCCTGCCCGGGCCGGAGCCCTCCGGCGCCCCGCCGGTGGTGCCGGGCTGGGACGCCGGCGCACCGGGCACGGTGCCTCGTCCGGGGCCTCGTACGGTGCCTCGTACGGGGCCTGCGGGCGCGGAACCCGTGGGTGCGGAAGCGACGGCCTCGGAACCGGTGGTGATGGCGTCCGCGGTGCGGGTGCCCACGGCCACGGCCTCCAGGGGCTCGGCGTCCACGGTGACGGCGTCCATGGGTCCGGAATCCGTGCGCAGGGCGTCCGCGGTCGCGGCACCCGCGTTCGCCGCACCGGCCCAGACCGTGGTGGCACCCGTCGTGTCGCCGCTGCCCGTGCCGGCCGCCCGGGACGGCGGAGAACGGCCGCCACTGCCCCGTCGGCGGGCCCAGGAACACCTCGCGCCGCAGCTGCGCGAGGCCCCCGCACCCCGGCCGGGCGGCGCCGAGGGCGCGGAGCGGCCCGTGCACGACCCCGGCCTGATGGCCGCCTTCCAACGGGGCTTCGGCCTCGCCCAGTCGGAGCACCAGACGTGACCCCGGCCTCTCACCCGACAGCTAAGGAGCGCACCCCCATGGGCGGCGAAGTGGCGACCACGACCAGTCGGCTCTCGGACCTCGACTGGCTGCTCAGCGGCCTGGTCCAGCGGGTGCCGTACACGCGCAGCGCGGTCCTGCTGACCGCGGACGGGCTCGTCACCTGCGTACACGGACTCGACGCCGACGCGGCCGACCACCTGGCGGCCCTCGCCTCCGGGCTGTACTCGCTGGGCCGCAGCGCCGGTTCCCGGTTCGCGGAGGGCGCCGAGGTACGGCAGGTGGTGGTCGAGCTCGACACCGCCCTCGTCTTCGTCTCGGCGGCCGGATCAGGCACCTGCCTGGCCGTACTGGCCGACCGGGAGGCCGACGCGGGCGTGCTCGGCTACGAGATGGCCATGCTGGTCAAGAGCGTGCGCCCGTACCTGGCGGCCCCGCCGAGGCGGCCCGCCGCCGACGCGGAGCGATGAGGGCCCGCGCGAGGGGGGCGACGGCACCGGGGGGACCGCGTGACACGCCGTGGCTGGACGATTCGGCGGGCCGGGTGATCCGCCCGTACACCGCGAGCGGCGGGCGGACACGGCCGTCCGTCGCCCTCGACCTGCTGTCGCTGGTGACGGCGACCGGAGTGCGCCCGCGCGCGCCGCTCGGCGCCGAGCACGCCCTCGCGCTCCGGCTGTGCGCCGGCTCGGCAGCGGTCACCGTCGCCGAGGTGGCGGGGCACCTCAGGCTGCCGGCGGTGGTGGTCAAGGTCGTCCTCGGCGACCTGATGGAACACGGGGCCGTGACGGTGCGGGCGCCCTGCTTCCCCACCGGCGGCTCCTTCGCCGATGATGACCAGTCCCTGCTCAGGGCGGTGCTCGATGGCCTGCGCAAACGGCTCTGAACCAGCCGCCCGCGGACCCTCCGCGACCTTGAAGATCCTGGTCGCGGGCGGTTTCGGGGCGGGAAAGACCACCTTCGTGGGCGCGGTCAGCGAGATCGAGCCGCTGAGCACGGAGGAGCTGCTGAGCGGGCTGAGCGAGGCCGCCGACCCGCTGGACGGGGTCGAGGCGAAGACGACCACCACCGTGGCGCTGGACTTCGGCCGGATCACCCTGGACGAGCGGCACGTGCTCTACCTCTTCGGCACCCCCGGCCAGCAGCGCTTCTGGTTCCTCTGGGAGGAGTTGTGCGCGGGCGCGCTGGGGGCGGTGGTGCTCGCCGACACGCGCCGCCTCGCCGACTGCTTCCCCGCCGTGGACTTCTTCGAGCGGCGGGGGATCGGCTTCATCGTCGCCGTCAACGAGTTCGACGGCGGGCACCGCTACACCGCCGACGAGGTGCGGGACGCCATGGGGCTCGGCCCGGACGTGCCCGTCGTGCGCTGCGACGCACGCCTGCAGAGCTCCGCGACGGGGGTGCTGGCCGCCCTGGTCCACCACTTGCTCGACGCCCGGCACCCGAAGCGGGCGGCGCACCCGAGGTATCCGACGACGTATCCGACGTATCCGACGTACGTGATGTCCATGAGGTCCGCGCAGCGCGCGGAGTGACGTGATGTGGGGGAGACACCATGACCTACTACGAATCGACCGGACACCTGCTGCTCACCCCGGTGGACCGGGAGGCGCCCGCGCGCGTGCTGAGACTGCGTGAACTGGGCCTGGGGGAGCGGGTGGACAGTGAGCTGGACGCGTTCGCCCGTCGGGTCGCGGACGAGCTCGCCGTGCCGTACGCCGGTATCAACTTCATCAGCGAGGAGCGGCAGTTCTTCGCCGGCCTGCACCACGCGGCCGACGCCCCGGCGAGTGGCTACCCGGCGCGGGCGCTCCCCCGCGACCACGGGTACTGCCCGCACGTGGTGGTACGGCGGCGCGCGCTGGTGCTGGAGGACGTACGGGACTTCGCGCGCTTCGCGGGCAACGCCGTCGTGGACGAGAGCGGGGTGCGCTCCTACGCGGGCGCACCGCTGACCGACCGGCGCGGGATCGTGCTGGGGACGGTGTGCGCGGTGGACGTGGTGCCGAGGCGGTGGGGGTTGGCGGGGCTCGCGGCGGTGAAGGCGCTGGCGGCGGAGCTGGTGGAGCTGGTGCACGAACGGGAGGACCTCGCGGCCCGCGGGTGATTGTCAGTGCCCGGGGCTACGGTCGGAGACGAGGCCCCACCGTGTCCGGACCGGACCGGAGGGGACTCGACGGGACGGGATCGGAGCGGACCGGAGAGGAGTCGGGGGATGGCCACGACGGCGGACGACGTCCGGAAGATCGCGCTGTCGCTCCCGGACAGCAGCGAGAAGCTGGCCTGGGGCATGCCCACCTTCAGGGTGGGCGGCACGAACGGAACGAACCGGAAGAGCGGCAAGAGCGGGAAGATCTTCGCGGCGCTCGCCGACGACGACACCTCGATCGGGGTGAAGTGCCCCCAGGAGGACCGCGAGGAGCTGATCGCGGCGGAGCCGGAGAAGTTCTTCATCCGCCCCGGCCACGACGACAACTACGCGTGGCTCCGGGTCCGGCTGGCGGCGGTGGAGGACGCGGCGGAGCTGCGCTCGATCCTGACGGACTCCTGGCGCCAGGCGGCCCCCAAGCGTCTGGCGGCGGCCCATCCGGAACTGGGCCGTCCCGGGCCGAAGGGGCCGGTCACCGCGGAGTGAAGGCGGCGATCCGTGCGCGCAGCGCGGCGGGGTCGAGTCCGTGGGCCGCCGTGTGCTCGTCGACCGTGCCGTAGCGGCGCAGCTCGGCACGGCCGACACCGAGGCCGAGCACCCGGTGCGGGACCGCTTCGAGTGCCTGGTTCGCGGCAGCCGTGGAGGTCCCGGCGAGGTACGGCTCGACCAGCACCACGTCGGCCGGGCCGGGCCCGACGGCGGCGCGCAGCGCAGCGTCGTCGAAGGGCCGTACGGTCGGCGCGTACAGCACGCTCACGTCCATGCCCGCGGTCGCGGCGAGGACGTTGTCGAGCAGGGGCCCGACGGCCACGACGACGCCCGCACGCCCCTCCCGTACGGTCTGGAAGCCCGGGCCGGTGACCGGGCGGGCCGCCGTGTTCGACTGCTCGGAGAGCCGTACGTAGACCTTGTCGTCCCCGGCGGCGAAGGCGTGCCGGAGCAGCGCCTCGGCCTCGTCCGGGTGGCCCGGGACGTGCACGGTCCAGCCGTCCAGGGTGTCCAGCAGGGCCACGTCACCCGGCGCCATGTGGGTGAACCCGCCGGCCGGCCAGTCGTAGCTCGCGCTCGCGCTGACGAGCACCCCGCCCGTGCCCTGGTGCCCGAAGTCGAGCTTGACCTGCTCGAAGGGCCGCTCCACGAGGAAGCTGGCGAAGGTGTGCACCACGGGCCGCAGCCCCGTGAGGGCCAGGCCGCCGCCGACGCCGACCAGCAACTGCTCCCGGATGCCGACGTTGATCACCCGGTCCGGATGGCGGTCCCGGGCGGGCCGGAAGCCGTCCATGGTGATCTCGGCCAGCACGAGGGCCAGCCGGGGGTCCTCGTCGAGTGCCCGCGATGTGACCGAAACGAACCGTTCGCGCATGGTGTCCATGTCTCCCCCTCGGAGGTCGCCACTGCTTCTGCAGAGCCTTTTTCAGTGCTTCTTCTCGACCCGGGCGACCACGGCGTGCGGCCGGCCCGGATGAGTTGCGGTGTACGCCGCGTGCAGCGCCGCGTGGTCCCGGCCGTCCACGGTGACCGCCGACCAGCCGGCCGCCGCGAAACGGGAGGCGATGCCGCCCTGCCAGCCGTGGGTCGCGGAGTCGTTGTCGATCACGATCGTGTGCAACCGCTCCAGACCGGCCGAGCCGGCGTACGCGATCGCCTCGTGATTGCTTCCCTCGTCCAGTTCGGCGTCCCCGATGAGCACCCACACGGCAGGGTCGGCGAGCCCCTGGGCCCGCAGTCCGAGCGCGCTCCCGACGGCGAGCGGCAGCCCGTGCCCGAGGGAGCCGCTGCCGATCTCCACGCCGGGGATCAAGGTGCGGTCCGGGTGGTGGCCGAGGGGCGAGTCGTACGCGCCGAACCCGCTGAGCCAGCCGACGGGGAAGAACCCCTTCGCGGCGAGGACGGCGTAGTAGGCCATCGGCCCGTGCCCCTTCGACAGCAGGAACCTGTCCCGCCCCGGATCCCCGGCGCCGGCGGGCTCGACCCGCAGGACCCGGTCGTAGAGCACCCACAGGGCGTCAAGCGTGGAGGTGGCGGCGGGACCGTGCTTCTCGGCCCCGGTCATGAGGGCCATGAGCGCCCCCAGATCTTCGTAGCGGAACCGGCTGTCCGCCTCTGCTGTCCGTGTCATGAGCCGATCGTGCAACCTCAAGCGCGATTGAGGTCAACCACCACCTCGCACCCCGCCACGGATGAGCAAGGTGCGCGCGACCACCACGGGAAGTGCGGTATCGTTCTCCTGCGCGTTCAACCAGGGGAAACCCCAGGTCAACGGGCATCGGGACGTGGCGCAGCTTGGTAGCGCACTTGACTGGGGGTCAAGGGGTCGCAGGTTCAAATCCTGTCGTCCCGACTTTGCTTTGTGCAGGTCGGAGGCCGTTCTCTCGTATGTGAGAGGACGGCCTTTTCCATGCCCGGAATGCTGGTGGTCGCAGTGTGGTCGCACGCCCGCTTTGGGGTTGGTTGGCGGTGGGGTGGGAAGCCGGTCGGGGCGGGGGAGCGGAGCCGGTTGAGGGCTTCGCGGAGGTGCTGGATGTGATCGCGTGGTGGTCGCAGCCGGTCCAGCCAGGTCCGTCGGTCGTTTCGTTTCTGGGCCCGGGTGAGGGTGTGGTCGATGGTGTCGACGGCTTCGCGGGCGGCTTGTTGGGTGAGGTGGCTGTAGATGTTCGCGGTGGTCGAGAGGGTGGAGTGCCGAAGCGTCTTGGAGACCACGGTGAGTGGGACTCCGGCGGTGATGGTGATGGTGATGGTGATGGTGGCGGCCAGGTGCCGCAGGTCGTGAACGGTCACCCGCGGTACGCCGGCTTCTTGGGACAGCTGCCGGAGCCGGTCGAGGATGGTGTGCGGGCGCAGCGGCCGGCCGTCGGGTCTGCAGAAGACGAGTCCGGAGAGTGGGTCGCTTGGGTCGCTGCGGGAGAGGGCCCTTGACCGGGCCCGGTGTCGGAGTGCGGTTGCGACGCGGGGCGAGATGGCCACCCAGTTCTTGCTGGTACGGGTCTTCGGGCTGGTGATAACGAGGTGGTTGTTGTCGATCGCCGAGAGCGTGCAGCGTACGTACAGAACCCGTTCGCACAGGTGGACATCGTGCCAGTGCAGCCCCAGGGCCTCTCCCTTGCGCAGGCCGGTGCCGATGAGGAACTCGAACAGGTCGGCCATGGCCGGGTCTGCCCGATGGCAGTGCTGAAGGAAGCGGACGGCCTCGTCAGCGGTCCAGATTCGCCGCTCCGGCGACGGCGGACGGTGAAGAGCTGGGGGGCTGGCGGGGTTGCAGGGGAGGCGGTGCTGGCGGAAGGCGTCGCCGAGGGCGCTGGAGAGGGTGGCCAGGCACCGGTAGAGGGTGGTCCGGCCCCGGCCGGCGGCGAGCTCGCCGGTGACGAAGGCGGCGATGTGCCGGTGCCCGAGCTCGTCCAGCTTCAGGGTGCCGAAGGCCGGGACGAGATCGTTGCGGACGTAGTCCCGATAACGCGCCATGGTGGTCGGCTTGAGCACGAGCGTCTTGGCAGCCAGCCAGGCGGTCAGGTAGTCGGCGACGCTCTGGTTCGGGTCGGCGTTGAACCCGCCGGCCTCGCCCTCCAGGAACCTCCGCAGCGCCCCTGGGCCGCGTCGTGGCTGTCGAATCCGCCGCGGCGGACGGTCGTCCGGCGGTGGCGTGGTGCCGGGATGTCGACGGCGAAGGTCCACGTCCCGTGGTCACCATCGGTGAACAGATGCGGGCAGTGCGCTCCGAGCTGGTGACCGTGGGTGTCGCGGCAGCCACACCTGCGGTAGGTGCGGCCGCGGTCGCCGGTGGTACGCATGGGGATCGCCTCCAGGAGGCGGAGGAAAGGTCGACACCTCCAGTCTCGTGCGACCACATGCGACCACCACGATCCTCACACCGGCCGTGACCAGTGCGTTTCCCTTGTTCGCGTGCCAAGGGCCCTCGCTGGATGACGGACGAGTCGGCAGGTCAGCCAGCACGCTTAGATCACAAGGGACAACCATTGGTAATCCCCCATGTGGTCAAGAAAGGCGCGGCGGCACACCAGGGTGTGCGGAGGGCGGGAGGGGCGTACGGACCACGCTGTTGTCGTGTGCAGTGCTTCTGTGGCCCCCGTGCGCCCCTGCTCGGTGGGGGTGCCGGTCCCGTCGAGGGGAAAAATGGAGGGCGTGTGGGTCCCGCGCTGCTCCCAGTCAGGGGGTGGCAGCGGCCCGGCGGATACGACCGGGAGCGGTGATCGGATGTCGGAATGGGCGGCGAACCTCCTGGAGTCGGTTACCTGTCCCGAGGGCGTGTGGTCCCTCGCACCTGGGTCGCTGTCGCTGCTACCGGTGACCACAGGCTCCTTGAGCCCCCGTCTGCTGGCCAAGGAGGGTCCCGCCACCCCCGAGGCGCTGCTGGAATCCGCTCTGGGGGAGTGCTCGCTTTTCGACGAGCACGAGTTCACCGGGCTGCAGATCGTGGTCGAGCACGACGACCCGATGGTGGTGATCGCCGTGAACCGGCTGCTCGCCGAACGTTGCGACTACCCCTCCACCTGGGCGTCACGGAGGCCGGACCCGTGTTCCAGATGGCGATTAAATCCGCCGTCGTCTTCGGCATCCTTCTCACGGAAGGCATCGGGGACACCATCCGGATCTTTCTGTCTGTCCCGTCGGCGGAACAGGTCGAGGTCGGCTGCCGCATCCTGCATTCGGCGTGTGGTCAAGAGGCCGGGTGAATCAAGGGAGGCTGATCTCGGGGTGTCCAGTGGCAGCGGAAAAGGCCAGACGTTCCGCCGCGGCCAAAGCGCCAAGACCGTGGCCGAATCCAGGATCGTAGAGACGTTGCTGACGAAAGCTTGGACCCTTGCCTGGCCGGAGACGCACTCGTGAGCGGCACCGTCGCCCTCGGGCTCCTAACGGATGCCGACGCGATCCGTGTTTCGGTCCAGGCGGTGCTTAGCGACCACCTGCAGACCAAGAAGCGGGAGGCCGTGGGCGGTGAAATGGCCGTCCTGGTGGAGTTGTTGGAGCAGTTCTTGCGTGGCGGGAAGAAGACCCGGCCGGTGTTGTGTGTAGCGGGCTGGCAGGCTGCCGGGGGCAGCGGGATACCGCCGAAGGTGCTGTATACCGCGGCCTGCCTGGAGATGTTCCACAGCTTCGCGCTCATCCATGACGACCTGATGGACCGCTCCGCCACCCGGCGCGGACATCCGACCATCCACCGGGCGCTGGCTGCCCGGCCTGGCCCGGCAGATCGCCGCGGCCGCCCGGTGGTGTGGAGCCGACCGGATCGACGTCGTCGATGTGGGCGGCGACATTGTGGCGCGGGGGGACGAGCCCACCCTGCGCAGCCCGCTGGGCGATGCCCTCGCCCTCGCCGCCTGCGCGGCCACGGGCATTCCGACCACCGTGTACGTCGCTGGGCCAGGCCTCGACAACGAGGTGCCCCTGCCCACGCTGCTGCCCAGGCTCGGCGGTCCCGCCTTCTCCCTCACCGCCGAGCACACCGAGGGCGTGCTCGGCGTGTTCGACTGGCACCCTTCGGAGGCGAGCGCCATGCTCGTCGCGGCGGCCCGAGGGGTACGCGGTGTCTGTGGTACCCGGGATGCCCCGAGCCCGGTCGTGCTGGACGACTCGGCGCGGCAGGTCCACTGCCTCGTCCTGGCACGCGCCCTGGAGCTCAGCCCCATGGCCCGCGCGCTCGAGGGCTCCACAAGCCTGGACGAGGCCGAACGAGCATCCATCAGGGTGTGCGGTTTCTCGGAAATCGCCCGCGAACGCCACCGTGCGGCACATCCCGACGAGCTGTTCACTCCCAGCAGTCTCGCCCTCAGGACCGCCGCGACCGTCCGGGACCGCTTCGCCACTTGGGAGCGCGACACGCTGGCCGAGGGCATCACATACGTCACCACCCGCAGGATCACCGAGGAACTCGACCTGTCGAGCACAGAGACCCGCGGCCTGCTCGATGTGCTGCGCGTGACTTCTCCCCTGCGGCATGTGCCGCCGCTGTGGCGTCTTGCGGGCGCTGCCCGGGTGGGCACATGCGTCCAGAGGACAGTCTGAACGGAATGGCGCCTGCCAGTTCTCTGAGCGAGCCGTGCCCGGCGATCTTGCGCAGGGCGTGCGCCCGGGGTCTCGGCGGCGACGTGCAGCGTCAGCTGACGATGAGTGTCCCCTTCATCTGCGGGTGGAAGGAGCAGAAGAACGGGTAACTGCCGGGCTTGGACGGTGCGGTGAAGGTGGCGGACGCGCCGCTTTCGATCGTGCTGGTGTCGAAGGCGTAGTCGTCGGTGGCGGTCAAGGTGTGCGGAGCCGAGTCCTCGTTCGTCACGGTGACTGTTGCGCCGGCACGTACCTTGACCTCCGCAGGGATGAATTTGAAGCCTTGGATCCGAACCTCTGCACCCTCGATCGTGACGGTCGACGTGCTGGCGGGTGGGGACAGGGGCGCGGCGCTGGTGCTTGTGGCGCCGACGATGGCGAGCAGGGCGCAGGCGGCGCCGACCGCTGCTGCCCGAGTACGGTTACGAATGCGGTGGGAAGGGGTGAGTGACATGGCCACTCCTCTCACGGATCTGTCATGGTCTTGACCGGCCCTGAAGGTCTCTCCTTCGTGACCTCGCCGGGCCGGTTCACGTCCGCCTGCCGTGGGCGAGGCGGCTCATGCGCCGCTGGTTCCGCAGCCGTGCCAGGGGAGGGAGGCGGCTTTCGGTGGCCGTGATCAGCCGCGCGATGTGGAACAGCAGGGTGACGAGAATCAGCGCGCCGATGAGCGCTGCCAACCGAGCTGCCATGGTGATCACCGCAGTCGGGTGCTGGGCAGGCAGCGGAAGGCCCCCGTTCGGATCTGAGCCTCTTCGGCTATTGTCCCAGGCCGCTGCTATCGGGGCACTTCGTGGCCATGGGGCGGGCGGACCGAAGGCTGGCGGCTCTGGGGAGCGGAGTCGACGGACAGCCTCGCGGAGCTGGTGGATGTGGTCGCGTGGTGGTCGCATCCAGGCCCACGGCCCATTTGGTGGCTGGCCTTCCCGGCTCCGAGGGTCAGGTCGGTTTCGTCCGGTCAGGGCCACGCCCCTGCGAAGTCGATCTGCGCGGCCCACTCAGGGTGGTCTATCAGTGGGTTGCGGTTGCCTTGCACCTCGGCTATCGCCGCGTTGCGGTGCAGTTCGTATGCGCCCACCTGCTGGTCCCGGTGCCAATTCAGCAGCAGGTCAAGGCGGTCTCGCTGGAGCTCGCGTGCCTCGTCGCCTACGACGCCGGGGTAGCGGAGCAGGAAGTAGAGCGTCGCCCTGGCGACCGGACCCTTGCCCTCTGACGGCTCGAACTTCGAGGTCTCCCGGCGGCCGCAGGAGTGCCGGATGGCCTCGTCGAAGTCCGGGAAATCGAAGTAGGGGATGTTTCCGCGGAAGCTGTTGCACGCCGACTCGCAGGCGAAGAGATGGTGCAAGTCGCCGCGCATCGGCTCCTTCTTCGCGAACCAGGACTGGGGCACGACGTGTTCGCAGTTGAAGGGCAGCGAGGCCTCCAGGAGGTCGAGCTCGGCTTCGATCGCCTCCGGTCCGGGCGCGCTTTCGTGGAGCATGAACTCCTGCCAGCGTCCGGTTCGGGCGGCTTCCACCGCCGCGTCGGCCTCTATGAGCTCCTGGGGGGTGAAACCCGCGTCCGAGTAGATGCCGTGGAGCTTCTCGTCGGGGTGCAGGTCCACCCAGGGGTAGAGCAGGCGCATCGGCTTGTACGACGGCCGGCGCTCGTGCGTGGACTCAAGATGCAGGGTGAGCGCGTCGCGCAGGGTTGTGGGGTTGTCGGTGGGAATGCCTGCGTAGTAGGTGTCGCGTGCGGTCAGGTCCGCGGGCTCGTCATAGTAGGGGCGAGTCCTGAAGGCCGCGAGGGTGACCATGGCGGCTGCCAGGTCCCTCTCCGAGGACGGCTGGCCGTCGAGACTTCCGATCCCGGTCGGCGACCGGCCGTAGGGGAGAGTGGCCGGGCGGGGCGCCGGTTCCGCTGCCGGGGTTTCGGTCTGGGGCTGCGGGGCGCCGGTGTCGAGGCTGACACTGATGTGCAGGGGGACGGTCCAGCGCATGGCCCCAGTCGTGGCGGGCTGTTCTGCCGTCCGGTTCATAGTGGAGCTCTGAAGGCCGGCGCCATTCGTCCGGCCCGCCAGGTCCAGCGGCGAGACTTCCACGGGGTGCAGGGACGACCCGGCCTCGAACAGCTCCGCACGGAGCGCCGCGGCGGCGCCGGACAGCGGGAACCGCCGGATCACGCCGAGGATGCGACTGACCCGCACACCCTCATTGGCCTTCCAGTCGATGCGGTGCTCTCCCATGCTCTCATCCCAGAGGGACCCGTCGACGGCAAGGATGCGGCCGTCCCGGTCTTTGCGGGGAGCACCTGCGTGGTGCAGTGCCACGACCTCCCACTGGTCGTTCAATACCGGAGCTCCTGAGGAGCCACGTGCCGTGTCGGCTGCGTAGTGCAGGAAGTCGTCCAACACGTCCACGATCTTGTTCTCGCGGAGGGCGAGCTGCTTGGGCTCACCGTTGGGGTGCTGGATGATGTTGACGAGCTCCCCGATGACTGCCTTGCCTTGAGCATCCTTGAGTGGAAGTCCCCCAAAGGACGCCAGCGGCTGACCGTCTCGGGAGCGTTCGGAGACCGCGACCACGGTGAAATCGAGATCGTGGTGGGTGAGGAAGAACTTCTGCGGATCGAGCTGGAACACGACCGGCATGAGTGGCCGCCCGCCCAGGCCTGCCTGGAAGTTGAACTCGATGACCGCGGCTGCCGCCTCGTCAGCGGACTTCAGCACATGGTTGTTCGTCATCAGCAGCGAGGGGGACACCAGGAATCCGGTTCCGTGGTGGGATGACTGAGGGCTCCGTACGGTCACTCGCCCGACCGAGCGAGCGGCGAGAGCTCCGGCTTCGAGGAAGTCGATTCCTATGAGGTCGTTGCGGCCCATGAGCCGTTCGAGACCCAGCAGTTCGGTGCTGACCATCTCACGGTCCAGCTCCAGGCTGGTCCCGATGGTGGCGTTCGTCGGTGTCTGCTCCATTGCTGTGGCTATGGCCCAGTCGACACCCATGCGATTCAGCCTGCTGTTGACCCGTTCCCGGGTGTCGGCGTAAAGGATGCCCTGCTGCTCGAGCACCTCCTGATGGCCGCCGCGCTCCGCTGTCCGGGTCGCGTAGC
This sequence comes from Streptomyces sp. CA189, assembly GCF_056428985.1. Taxonomy (NCBI): domain Bacteria; kingdom Bacillati; phylum Actinomycetota; class Actinomycetes; order Kitasatosporales; family Streptomycetaceae; genus Streptomyces; species Streptomyces sp. CA189. The sequence continues at coordinate 79,290 of NZ_JBWJVM010000002.1, forward strand.
GTTGGCTGGCAGCATTCACTTGTTCTAGGAATTCCGCGTTGGCCTGTGACAATTGCTCCACTGTCATCTCGGCTCGCCTCCTTGGCGGCACGCTTCCATGCTCAGGTGTTCGGATTGCCCCCTCTTTCAGTATGGGCACAGGTTCTGGGCGCCGCTCAGCTGAACAGAGGGCGATCCGGAGTCGTTGTCGAGTCAATCTTTGAACCGTTTCCTAATTCTGTAATGACGATGGCTCACCCGCTGGCCCGGTGCTGTCCGGAGTCCCGTTACACACGGTGCTCACGTGAAGGACGCGGGGGGACGCCGCTGTCGGCAAGCCGGCGGCGATCGAGACGGCCCGGCACGGCCTGGACCGCCTGCTGCTCCAGGAGCACGACGTGGCAGGCGAAGTGCGCCCGGACGGCGTCGGCCAGTCGTGCACGTACCCGCTGCTCCGTCGCGTCGGGGCCCGAGAGGCAAGCACCGGCGGGGAACCGGCGGTGCAGGAACTCGGTCTCGTCCTCCACACCAGGCAATGATCCTCTGGGGATCAGGTGGGGGCGCCGGTTCAAATCCTGTCGTCCCGACTCTGCTTCGCGCAGGTCGAAGGCCGTCTTCTCAGGAATGGGAAGGCGGCCTTTCGTGCGTCCCGGGCCCCTATAGCCGGGCCGCAAGCTCCCCGGGCAGGCCGTCTCGGTTTACCGGAGTGAGGTGGACGACCTCGATGTCGGCGCGCCGCTTGAGGGCATCGGTGAACGGATCGTGGTGCGCGTGGACCGTGGCGACGATGTCGACGTCCGCGGTGAACAGCGTGATGACGGCGTCCCGGAACGCCGTGCACGCCAGTTCCATCCGACCCAGTTCGTCGATGAGTACCAGCCGCCCTGTCGCCTCCTCGCCTGCTGCCGGCCGTAGCGACGGCAGCGCCAGTCGTTCCATGACGCCCAGGTCTACGCCGTACTTCCCTACCCGCGGTGGACCAGGGAGGTCGACATGGGCGAGCACCTCCCGCTGGCCTGCCAGGGTCTCCAGGGCGAATCCGACGCGGCTGCCGGATTGCCGGATCTCCTCCGTGGTGAAGCCGGTGGCCGCGTGGGCGGGCAGCAGCGCGGCCAGCCGGCGGAGGGCGGTCGTCTTGCCCGCGCCAGGGCGGCCCTCGAGCAGGATCCTCGTCGGCACACTGTCATGTTCACCCCTGCTCCCGGAGGCGGGGCGGGTGGGCTCGGCCGAACGGGGGATTTGGCGTGCGGATCCGTGCAGGCGCCGCCGCCCGCGGGTAGGGCGGCGCGCATGAGCGGAATTGAACTCAGCAGCACCGCGTTCGACGACAAAACGGTGATCCCCCGCCGGTACAGTGGGGAGGGGGAGAACATCTCACCGCCCCTGACCTGGTCGGGGGTGCCCCAGGAGGCCACAGAGCTGGTGCTCCTGTGCGAGGACCCGGACGCGCCAGGGGCGACCTTCCTGCACTGGCTGGTGACCGGCATCGATCCGGGGACGACCGGTGCGGCGGAGGGTCAGAAGCCCCACGGTGGCCTGCCGTGGCCCAACGGCTTCGGGCGCGTGGGCTGGGGAGGGCCGATGCCTCCACCGGGGCACGGGCCGCACCGGTACTTCTTCCACCTGTACGCCCTGTCTGAGCCGCTGGCGCTGCACGACCGTCCGGGCGTCGAGGACGTGCACCGTGCCCTGAAAGGCAGGGAGCTAGCCTCCGGCACCTTGGTCGGGACCTATCAGCGCTGAGTGCGTCACCGCTGGTCGTAGCCGTGGGCGCCGTACAACTGGACGAACCGGGCCGTGCCGACCGTCCTGCGGTGTACCAGGCCGCGGGCCCGGCGCTCGTACCGCTCGACGCACTTCTGTCCGGCATCCCGAGGGTTTCGTCGTCGAGTACGACCTTGGCATCGCCGACGCCGTGCCCGGCCAGCCGCATGCGGACCTCGTCGACCAGGTCGGGCCAGCGCTCGATGTTGGGCTGCTGCAACGACTGGCGGCAGCCCACCATTGAAGCTCCGCCATCTTGAAGTGGCTGGTCAGCGGGGTGGGCGTGACGTCGTTTCCGGATGCTCTGTGTTGCAGATCGTCCGGCGGGGTGGTTTCGCCGATGAGTTCACCGTCCTCGAACGGTCTACCCAGCGACACGACCGTTCTCGACAGGAGTGCCATGTCCACCATCCAGCCAGTGATCATTACTGCCGACCAGGACGTTCTGCTCGGCTTCTATGCGAAATTGTTCGGCGCTGAGGAGATCTTCCGGATACCGGCGGAAGGCCCTGCCTTCTACGTCGGCTTGCGCATCGGCGACACCGACCTCGGGCTGGTGGCCAGGACGGACCCGGGGACTGGGGCGGCGCCGCGGATCCTGCTCAGCATCGGTGTCGACGACGTCGAGGAGACGCTCGGCCGGGTGGAGGCGCTGGGCGGCTCGGTCCGCAGCGGCCCCAACGACATGCCGTGGGGACAGCGCGTCGCCCACGTCCAGGACCCCGACGGCAACCCGGTGAACCTCACTCAGCCGATCCCGGCCCAGTGACGCAGTTCCGGGGGCATGTGCTGATCGTGGGCTACCTGCGGTAGAGATCATGGACCTCGATGAGGCCGGGCGGCAGATCGGGAAGGACCGCCCGAACCCGGCGGTTGATCGTATCCGCGGGCCACCGCGACCCGTGGCGGCGGTGCGTGGGGCGGTCCATGCCGCCTCGCCTCGCGAGGTCCTGATGGCAGAGCAGAGTCCGCTTGTTGGGGACCAGTTGGGGACCACACGGTGTGCGCGATGGCGCACGATCGAGGCTCTTGTGCACAACTTGCGCCCCAATTAAGTCTGTTATATCCAGAAAATACCCCCGGACCTCACTCCTGGGGGTCAAGGGGTCGCAGGTTCAAATCCTGTCGTCCCGACTGTGCGGAAACGCAGGTCGGAGGCCGTTCTCTCATACGCGAGAGAACGGCCTTTCGTGTGTCCGGGGGTTACCGGCCGCTCTGGGGGCCGTAGGCCTCGAGGAGCTGGTCGACGGGTGCGTGGTCGTCCGTGAGCGGTCGAGCGTCGCCGATCCAGGAGGTGAGGCCCTCGCCGGTGGTGATCTTCCAGCCGGTTCGCCGGGCGTCCAGCGCTTCCTGGGTCGCGACGGCGTCGACCGGCCGGTTGGAGGCGAACACCACCAGATTGCCGCCCCTGGGGGTGGCCTTCGAGTCGAGGCCGAGGGCGGCGGGTTTGCCGACGAGGGCCACGTGTTCGAAGCTTTCACTGAGGGTGGCCACCTCGGCACGGGCGAAGGCCAGACCGCCGTGGTCGATGAGGTTGGCCACGTACAGGCCGTTCTCGTTGAGCACCCGCCGTACGTCCTTCATCGCTTCCACCGTCGCGAGGTGCCACGGCACGCTGACGCCCCCGAAGGCGTCGCCGACGACGAGGTCACGACTGCCGGCCGCCAGTCGCCGCAGGCCGATCCTGCCGTCCTCGACGCGTACGTCGATCCCGCCTTCCGGCCTCAGACCCAGTTGGTCGCGGTCGATGCGCACGACCCCGCCGTCGATCTCGGACACGAGGCTCTGCGTCCCGGGTCGCGTGGCCGCGAGGTAGCGGGGAAAGGTGAGCCCGCCGCCGCCCACGTGGTGGGCGGCGAGTGCCTCACCTTTGGGAAAGGAGGAGTCGACCACCGACGCGATGGCGCGCACGTACTCGAACTTGAGGAAGGTCGGGTCGTCGACGTCGACGTAGGAGTGCCGCAGGCCGTCCAGAACGAGTGTGCGCCCGCTGGCCCGGTCGGGGTCTGCGACCACCCGTGCGCAGTGGTACCTGGTCTCCGTGTCGCAGGCACCGGGCGCGACCGTCGTGGCGAGGCCGCCGGCAACGACCACGAGTGCGAGGGCGGGGGCGCTGCTCCACCCGCGCGTTCGCCACTCGACCAGCGCCGAGCCGGCCACCAGCAGTGTTCCGAGGCCGATCAGAATGCCGCTGACCGGCAACCGCGCGATGAGGACGAAGCCGGTGAGGACCGTGCCGACGATGGCGCCGACGGTGCCGACGCCGGACAGTCGGCCGACGACCGTTCCGGTCTCGGCGAGGCTGGTGAGACGCAGCTTGGTCACGATCGGCGTCACCGCGGAGAGCAGCGCGCCCGGCACGAGGATGGTCAGCGACGCGATCAGGAAGAGCATCTCCGGTGCCCACTCGGCAGTGGTGCGCAGCACGGCCGGGGTGAGCGCCACGACCGCTCCCGACACCCCGAGCGAGGGGCCGATGAGCCGGCGTGGATTGACCTGGTCGGCGAGACGCCCACCCAGCCAGGAGCCGAGGGCGATCGCGGTGAGGGCGATGCCGATCACCAGGGTGCTGGTCTCGAGGGTGAGGCCGAGGTAGGGGGCCAGTAGCCGCAGGGCGACGATCTCCACCACCAGGACGGCGGCCGACGATCCGAACACGAGCACGGCGGCCGCACGGGCGCCCATGCCGGAGGGGTGAGGCGTGCCCTCGGCCACGGGCGAGGAGGACGATCTGGTCACGGCCGACATCCTTGCACGCGACGCGTCGGCGGTATTGCGAAAATCCTGATTCAACCCGATACGGGTCCATGCGAGTTCTTCGCCGGGTGTGCCGTGGCGAGGGTGCAGACGCCGTCCACGCACTGGCGTTCCAGACGGCCGCGGGAGATGGTCTGCGCCAGGCCGACCATCCAACACGTGGGGCAGCCGCGGAAGGCGACGAGGGCCAACGGGGCCGCCAGCAGGGTGACCGGGCCTATGGCCGGCACCAGGGCGATCGCGCCGATGATCAGCCCGAAGCCGATGGCGCCGCGCGCCAGGTGGCGCGGGACGGACGTGCTGGCGAAGTTCTTCGTGGTGTTCACGCTCGTGGGTCTCCTTCGACTGGTTGGTCCATCGCTGCGAGTGCGTCACGCAGTGCGGCGCGTGCCCGGTGCAGCCGCGATTTCATCGCGGCGGTGCTGAGGCCGAGCGAATCGGCGACGGCCCTGCCGGGCAGGCCCTGGACGTCCCGGAGGATCAGGACCTGCCGCTGGTCGCGGGGGAGGGCGCTGACCGCGGCCGCGATCCGCTCCGCCTCCAGCCTGTGCAGCACGGCGTCCTCGGCGGACGGTTCCGCGGACGCCGGGCGGGCCGGCGCCCCGTCGCTCCGCGGGACGAGCGTCCGCAGCTGCCGGAGGCATTCGTTGCGCACGATCCGGAACATCCACGAGGCGAGGGCGCCGGTGGCCCGCAAGGTGCCGATCTTCCCGTAGAGGATGATCAGCGCCTCCTGCGCCGCGTCCTCAGCGTCCTGCGGCGAGGCGCACAGCGACAGGGCGAACTTGCGTACGTGGGGCTGCGATTCCATGACGACGGTGGTGAGCGAGGGGACGTCGCCGTCCTGAGCGGCCTTGATCAGCCGCTCGTCCGGCCAGGTGAAGCGTTGGTTCATGGGTTACTCACTCCCGGACGGCGTTCCGCGCCGGGCCCTGGTCAGATCCGGCTCTTGTAGCGCCGGATCAGGTGCCAGGTGCAGGCGCCCATCAGCAGGGCTCCGATCACTACGAGGCCGGTGACCATCATGGGTGTCTCCTCCTGTGTTCCTTCGGCCCGTTCGGCCGGTACGAGGACAAGAGGCGGGGAGCTCCGAAAAGGATTCACCCGACCTCACGCGCATGATCAGCGGGATGCCGCCGCCGGTGGCAGGGAGATGCTCCAGAAGTCGGCGTAGCGGCCGCCGCGGCGCAGCAGCGCGTCGTGGCTTCCCTCCTCGACGATCCGGCCGCCGTCCAGGAAGACGACGTGGTCGGCGCGCCGGACGGTCCGCATCCGATGCGTGACCATCACCACCGTCCTGCCGGCCATCAGGAGTTCGATGCCGTCATGGACGGCCGCCTCGTTCACCGGGTCCAGTGCGGAGGTCACTTCGTCCAACAGCACGATGGGCGCGTCCTTCAGCAGTGCTCGCGCGATCGAGACCCGCTGGCGTTCCCCGCCCGACAGCAGTGCGCCGCCCTCCCCGACGTGCGCCGACCATCCGCCGGGCAGTCGCTCGATCACCTCGTCCAGCCCCGCCGCCGTCGCCGCCGCCCGGACCTCGGACTCGTCCGCGCCGGGGCGGCCGAGGCGCACGTTCTCCTCGATCGTGCCGTCGAAGAGGTAGACGTCCTGGAAGACGATGGCGAACTGCTCCATCAGCACCCCCGAGTCGATCGCGCGTACGTCCACACCTCCCACACGGACCGCGCCCGCGTCCACGTCGTAGAACCGCGCGAGCAACTGCAGCAAGGTGCTCTTGCCGGAGCCCGACGGTCCGACAACGGCGAGCCGCTGTCCCTGCCGAACGGACAGCGACAGGCCGTCGATCACCGTGCGGTCGCCGTGCCGGAAGGCGACGGACGCGAACTCCAGGTCATGGCGTACCGGCCGGACCGGTTCGGCGGCTTCCGGCAGCGGCTCGGTGCGCAGTACCGCGTCGAGTTTCGCCAGCTCGTGGCGCGCGCCGCGGATCCGGCCGCCGATCTCCGACAGCGACAGCAGCGGATCCGCGCAGCGGGCGGCCAGCACCAGGAGCGCCAGGACCTCCGCCGCACCGATGTGTCCGCCGAGCGCGAGGTGGGCGCCCAGGGCCAGCACCACGGTGAACGTCGTCTGCACCGCGAGCGTCGAACCCACGGAGCCGGGCAGCGCCGACAGCGTCGAACGGCGGGAAGCGCGCTCGACTTCCCGGAGCGAGTCGTCCAGGACCCGGAAGCGTTCGACGGTCCGGCCGCCGGCCCGCAGGACCGGCTGGGCCTGGAGGTATTCGATGACCCGACCGGTGGCCTCGTGGTCGCGTTCGTGGCGCTCCGCGTCGGTGGCGGCCGCCGAGCGGCCCGTGCGGACGTGGATCCACGCCACGATCGGTACGGCGGCCAATGCGGTCAGACCCAGTTGCCAGTTGAAGGCGAGCATCACGAAGACGATCGTCAGGGGGGTCACACAGGCGGAGACGAACGGCGCCAGCAGATGCGCGATGACGCTCATCGCCTGGAGGACGCCGCGGCCGGCCAGGACGGACACCTCGCCGAGGCGGCGGTCGTCGAACCAGCCGATGGGCAGCCGGGCCAGCTGATCGCCGAGACGGTGGTACGTCCCGCGCAGCAGCGTGGTCCCGACACGGAATCCGGACCGGTCGCTGACGAAGCGCAGTACCGCGTAGACCGCGACCGCGGCCCCGAACGCGGTCAGCCAGGGCCAGGCGTCTTCCGGCGCACTCCCGAACAGCGCCCGCAGCACGGGAACCAGCAGTGCGCAGGACAGGCCTTCGACCACCGCGGTCGCCGTCATCAGGGTCACGGTGCGACGTACCGACCGGGCGTACTCGTGGCCCAGTACGCGCAGCAGCATGCGGATCATCGGGGCTCTCCTCCGTGCAGTACGTCACCGCGGGCTGTGGTCCGGTCGGCGGCGGCCGACCGCCGGGAGTGCCAGAACGCGGCGAACCGTCCCTGCCGCGCAAGGAGTTCGGCCGGTGTCCCGCGTTCGACGATCAATCCCTGGTCCAGCATCACCACGGTGTCGGCGTCGGCGATCGTCTCCGGGCGATGGGCGATGACCAGGATCGCCCGGTCACCCTCCAGCGTGGCCAGCGCCCGGCGCACCGCCTGTTCGGTCTGCGGGTCCGCGAACGCGGTGGCCTCGTCGAGTACGAGAACGGGCGCGTCGCCGAGCAGTGCGCGGGCGAGCGCGATGCGCTGCGCCTCGCCGCCCGAGAGGCCGGCGTCTTCACCGATCACCGACTCGTATCCGCGGGGCAGTTCGAGAACTCGATCGTGAATGTTCGCCAGCCGGGCGGCGCGCACCACGTCGTCGAGGCCGGCATGCGGTACCGCGAGCGCGATGTTGTCCGCGACGGACGCGCGCAGCAGGCGGACGTCCTGGAAGACGAAGGAGACCGTCCGGTAGAGCTCCCGGCTGCCGAGCTCGCGCAGATCGACACCGCCGAGGGCCACCGACCCGTGGGTCGGGTCGGAGAACCGCAGCAACAGCTGGGCCAGCGTGGACTTTCCGCTGCCCGACGGCCCGACGAGCGCGGTGGTCGTCCCCGGTTCGAGCACCAGGTCGATCCCGCGCAGGACCTCGTGGCCGGCTTCGTAGCCGAATCGCACCCCGCGCAGTTCCACCCGGTGACCCCGTGGTGCGACCGGGTGCGCGGGCTCCGGCAGCGACGGCACCGCGAGCACCTCCCGGATCCGGCCGACCGCGCGCCGGGCGGCCTGCAGGTCGTCGAAGCCGTGGCCGAGGGCCGCCACGGGGGCGGTCAGGCCCAGTCCGAGCAGCAGGAAGGGCAGCAGGTCGGCCGGAGCCATGTCACCGGTGGTGATCCGAGCGGCGCCGCCGATCAGGACGGCCAACAGTACGAACGGCGGCGACAGCGCCACCTGCATCCCGGCGGCGATGCCGGCGAGACCGCGCACCATCGTGGAGAAGCTGTCGACGAATCCGTCCACCGCCGTGCGGAACCGGCGGTGGGCGTGACCGGACCCGCCGAACGCCTTGACCACGGAGATGCCCTGGACGAACTCGACGACGGAACTCGAGATCCTTCCCATGGCGGCGTCGAACTCCTGCTGCTCGCGCAGCCGGGTCGGGGTCATCATCAGGGGGACCAGCGCCACGGCCAGCACGACCGGTATCAGCGTGATCAGTGTGAGCCGCCAGTCGACGGTGAACAGGTAGACCAGCGACACCAGCGGAACCACGAAGGCGGAGACGAGCTCGCCGGGGGCGTGGGCGATGAACGGGTGCACGGCGCTGACGTCCTCTCCCACCACCTTGGCCAGCTCGCCGGTCCGGCGCCGGGAGAACCAGCCGATCGGTACGCGCCCCAGCCGTGCGGCCAGTCGCCGGCGGAACGCCAGTTGCACGCGGCCGTCGACGAGGTGCCCGATTCCTGACGACGCGGCCGTACACAGCAGCCGGAGGAACAAGCCGGCGGCGCCCGCGATCACGAGGATCCGGACATGACCGTGATCGACCGGGCCGGGCGCCAGGAGGGCGCGCCCCAGTTCGACGACCGCCAGCAGCGGCAGCAGACCCGCGAAGGCGCCGACGATCTGCAAGGTCACCACGGCGGCGAAACTCGCGTAGTAGGGGCGCAGCAGCCCCGCCAGGGGCGGCTCGGCATCGCGAACTCCGGTCCCTTTACTGGCCTTTAAGTTTCGGAACATGTTCCGAAATTAACACGAGACGGGCCGCGGGGAACATGGAAGTCGACCTGGAACCCGCAGCCGCACCCGTTTCGAGGCGGAGGGCGGGGAGCGGCATGATGGGGCGATGTCCCGAGCGCCCGCACCGCAAGGCCGCACCGGCCGGCCCCCCGTGACCTCCCGTGCGCAGATCCTGGTGGCCGCCCGACGGCTCATCGATCAGCACGGTTGGGAGAAACTGACGATCCGCGGCCTGGCCGCCGAGATCGGCGTCGGGGCGACGACCCTGTACCACCACATCCGGAACAAGGACGACCTGCTGCTCCTCCTGCTCAACCACCACATCGAGCAGATCGAACGCACCCCGCTGCCCGGCGACCCGCGGGAGCGCATCGTCGCGGCCGCCACCGCGCTGCACGACGCCCTCGCGGCCTGGCCGTGGGCGGCGGAGGTCCTGTCCGCCGACGGGTTCGTCGGACTCCTCGACGAATCGGCGATGTGGATGGTCGAAGCGATCGTGGGCGGAGCCGCCGACCGCGGGTGCACGCCCGGGCAGAGCGTCGACGTCTTCCGCGGCATCTGGTACTTCACCGTCGGGGAGGTCACGGTCCGCGCCCGCTCGGCCCGCCGGCTGGCCGAGGGCGAGCCCTTCGCCTACCGCGACGACCTGGACCCGTCGAAGGTCCCCCACCTGGCCGCCATCGGCGTCCAGTGGGCCGGGCTGGCCGCGCGGGACATCTACCCCCAGGTGCTCCGCGTGGTCGTCGACGGGCTGCTCGCGGAGGCCGCCCCCCGTGGCGTCGGCTGAGTGCGGGTTCGGCGTCTCGGGTTGGTAGGCAAGTGATTGCTTGCCTATCCTGTGGTGGTGGCCGACGAACTTTTCAGAGCTTTGGCCGACCCGACCCGCCGCACGATCCTCGACGAGCTCGCCGAGAAGTCCGGGCAGACGCTGTTCGAGATCTGCTCGCGGCTGACGATGAAGCACCAGCTCGGCATCTCGCGCCAGGGCGTCTCCCAGCACCTCGCCGTGCTGGAGGCCGCCGGACTCGTAGAGACCAGGCGGGAGGGCCGGTACAAGTTCCACGACCTGAACACGGCCCCGCTGCGGCAGATCGCCGAGCGATGGCGCCCGCCCGACCCGTCCGGACCGGAAGAGAGCACCCCATGAAGATCCACCTGACCAGCGTCTTCGTAGACGACCAGGCCAAGGCCCTGCACTTCTACACGGAGATCCTCGGGTTCGTGAAGAAGCACGACGTCCCGCTCGGCGGGCCGGACCGGTGGCTGACCGTGGTCTCGCCCGAGGAGCCCGGCGGCACCGAACTCCTGCTGGAGCCGGCAGGCCACCCGGCCGCCAAGACCTACCGCGACGCGCTCGTCGAGGACGGCATCCCGCTCGCCCAGTTCGCCGTCGACGACGTCAGGGCGGAGTACGAGCGCCTGCGCGGCCTCGGCGTCCGCTTCACCCAGGAGCCGCTGGAGATGGGCCCCGTCACCACCGCCGTCTTCGACGACACCTGCGGCAACCTGATCCAGCTCGCGACCGAGCCGAAGTAGCCGGCCGGCCGCATCGCACTCGGAAGGCGAGGGCTTCAGAAGGCGAGGGCCGCCGAAACGCGAGCCAGCTCTTCGGGCGCGAGGGCGAAGGCGTTGGACGGGTTCCGGTAGGAGTACGCGCCGTCGTCCACCCGAACACCGTCCCGGGTGGTCCAGCGGGACTCCCCGGCCGCACCCTGGGCGTCGGCGAGGGCGGCAGCGAGTTCCCCGGGGGCCCCGACGGCGGTCAGGGCGCGGAGAGCTGCCGCCAGACGGGGTGCCGCGCTGTCCGGAGTGCTGTCGTCTCCGAGAGCGGGCAGCAGCAACAGGATCCGGCCGTGCGGATCGGCCGTGCTGCCTCCCGGCAGCCCGTTGTCGGCGGCGGAGAACAGCTCGGGCCAGGACAGGGCGGGACCCATGGAGTGCCCGTCGTTCTTGGCCAGGACGAGCGCACGCCCCCAACTGGGGTGGTGCAGGAGATAGTCGACTCCCGGGTCGTCCTTCCACGCGCGGTGGACCACGTGAAGGAGATGCCCGGCGGCAAGAGGGATCGTGAAGACGGGCCACTCCGCCCGTTCGTGCAGCTCCCGGTGGAACGCCTCGGCCGCGTCGTAGTCCGCGCCGAAGAGCAGTTCTTCGGTGTCCTCGTCGAAGGCGCCCGAGTAGAGGTGGCCGAGCCAGAAGAGGGGCTCCTCCAGCAGCTCCGGGCGGTGGACGCGAGGGTGACCTTCAAAAGCGGATATCTCCGTCATGCCGATCATCGTGCCGTCTCGTTCCCTCCGGATTCCTGGGCGGTGGGCCCGGTGGGCTTGGGGCCTTGGAGCAGGAGGACGGTGGAGCCGTCGGCCTCCCTGCGGGTCGTGTGCTCCCAGCCGTAGGTGAGCCGGGAGATCTCCGCGTCGTCCAGGCTGATGTCGCGCAGGGTGGCCGGCTGTCGGGAGGCGTGGGGGGTGATCACGCACAGGGTCCCGGCGGGGGTGAGCAGGGCGGCGAGCTCGGCGACGATGCGGGTGCGGTCGGGGAGGTGGGCCAGGGCCCGGCGGACGGTGATCAGGTCGTACGGTCCGCCGGCGCGGGTCGCGAGCGTCGTGAGCTCCCCGGCGGTGACGTCGAGGCAGTGGTAGGTGATCCCGGCCGTCGAGGCGGCGGCGGCGCGTTCGAGGGCGGCCTCGGCGAAGTCCACCGCGTCGACCCGGTACCCGAGACCGGCGAGGAGGCGGGCCACCTGTCCGGTTCCGCAGGCCACCTCCAGGGCCCGGGCGTCCCCGGCGCCGCCCGGCCGGGACAGGTGCTCGCGGAGGACCGCCTCCTCGGTGCCGGACAGGGGCCGGAAGTCCCGGCCGGCGGCGTAATGGTCGTGCCAGGCCTGTGCGCTCGGCGTCGGCTTCATGGGCTTCATGGGCTTCACGGGTGTGGGGCTTCCCTTCGGGTCGGTGTCCCGGGGGTCCGGGCGGGGCCGGGCAGCCGGTGGATCCGGTCGGGAACGTCCGCGCGGTGCCGGACCGGGTCGCCGGGCTCCTGGAAGTGCACGGCACCCGGCAGGCCCGCCCGGTAGGCGTCGAGGGCGGCGTGGCAGTAGGCGACCATGGGCTCCGGCAGTACGTCGAGGGGGTACCAGCCCATGGCGTCGCAGACGTCCGGCTCCCGCACTTCCGGGATGCCCTGCCAGGTGAGGGCCTCGAAGAAGAGGCCGATCCGGGCCTTGCCCTGGGGGCCGCGGTGGTGGACGGTCACGGCCAGCCGCACCGCGGCCGGCTCGATCCGTACGCCGGTCTCCTCGGCCGCCTCACGGATCACCGCGGTGACGACGTCCTCGTGCGGTCCGTCGAGGTGTCCGGACGGCGCGTGCCACAACCCCGCGGCGTACACGGTGCCCGCCCGCCGGGACAGCAGTACCTCCTCCCGTCCGTTCGTTCCGCCCCGGACCAGGAGGAGGTGTACGTCGACCGGGAGTCTGTAGCGCTCGGGCCCGGTCGCGGCGGGGACCGGGTGGGGATCGGCCATGCGGGCTCCTCGGGAGGGTGGCGGAGGGAAGGGGGAAGGGGGAAGGGGGAAGGGGGAAGGGGGCAGGGCGCGGGTGCGGGTGCGCGGATCAGGCCCAGCCGAGCTCCGTGTAGGGGCGGCCGGCCAGGATGCCTTCGATGGCGGCCCGGGCGTAGGGGACCACCGGGTCGGGGAGGGTGTCGGCGGGCCACCAGCCCCAGGAGAGGCACCGGTCGGGCTCGCGCACCTCGGGCGCGCCCCGCCACCGCCGGGCCCGGAAGAACAACTGCATCCGGGGTTGTCCGCCGGCCTCGTGCACGAGGTGCACGAGGTGGACCAGCTCCACGTCCCGCGGGTCGATGACCAGCCCGGCTTCCTCCTGCGCCTCGCGGACCAGGCAGGTCACGGCCGACTCCTGTTCGCAGTGCCCGGCGAGGAAGTGGTGGGTGGATCCCGCGTACGCGGAGTCGGGGTGGCGCAGGCCCAGCAGCAGCCGGCCGTCGCGCTCCAGGTAGAGGTGGACGCCGACGATGTTCGGGACCCTTCCGCTTCCGCTCCCGCTGCCCGCGCGGGGTCCGGGGCGCCCCTCCGGCCGGGCCGGCGGGGGTGTCCGTACCGCCGGCCCGGCCGGAGGGACGGAGCCGGGCTCGGGCCGGAGCGCGGCATGGCGGCGTACGAGGGCCAGCGTGGAGGGGCTGAGCCGCAGGCGGGGCATCGTGGACGGGTGGAACCAGGCGAGCATGATGCCCTCGGTGAGGTGGAGCTCGGCCGGGTCGCCGCTCCACTCGCCTTCGAAGACGTGGACCGGTACGGCCGTGCCGTCGGTGCCCGTGGCCGACTCCACGGCGAAGGGCCGGAGCACGGGCAGCACCAGGCCCGCCTCCTCCCGCAGTTTGCGGCGGACCGTCCCCTCGAGCGAGACGTCCCCCGGCTCGCGTCCGCCGCCCAGCAGGGACCATGCCCCCGGCTCCCAGATTCCGGGCAGGTCGTCGCGCAGGTGCAGCAGGTAGTGGCCGTGGCCGTCGTGGATCAGGGCCGAGGCGTTCACGGGCTCGGTCTGCTGCGTCTGCTCGGTCTGCTCGGTCTGCTCGGTCTGTTCGTCGGCGGGGCGGCTCATGAGAGGTCTCCGGTCTTCGCTTCGGTCGTGGTGCCGGGCGGGTGGTCGCGCTGGGCGGGGAGGGATTCCGCGAACGCGGACGCCTGCACCAGGTAGGCGTTGCGGAACTCGCCCCCGGCGCCCGTGGAGCCCGTGGCACCGTCCGCGCCCGCGCCCACGGCCACGCCCACGTCCATGAGTTCGGTGAAGGTGCCCGACTCGGCGACCTGGCCGTCCTTGAGGACGTGGATGACGTCGGCGTGGCGTACGGAGTGCAGCCGGTGGGTGATCAGGACCACCGTCCGGCCGGTCGCCGCGAGGCTCCGGAGGCGGTCGAAGAACCGCTGCTCTGCGACCGGGTCGAGGGCGCTGGTGGGCTCGTCCACCACCATGATCTGGCCGTGCCGGTACCAGGCCCGCGCGATCCCGATCTTCTGCCACTCGCCCCCGGAGGCCTGGCGGCCGCGTTTGTAGCCGCGCGCGAGGAGGGTGTCGAGGCCGTGGGGCAGACCGGCCAGGAAGTCGTCGGCTCCGGAGAAGGCCGCCGCGGCCCCGACCGCCGCGTCGTCGACGGGGCGGTCGGGGCGGCCGATTCCCACGTTGACCCGGAACGTGAAGGGCCACTGGTAGAAGGACTGGGACATGAGCGCGACCCGGGCGAAGATCTGCCGGCGGTCGGCCAGGGCGGCGTCGACGTCGTCCCACCAGATCGTGCCGCCGCCCTCGTCGGGCAGGTACAGGCCGGCCAGGAGCTTGATCAGGGTGGACTTCCCCGAGCCGTTCTCCCCGACGATCGCGATGACCTTGCCGATCGGGAAGGACAGGGAGACCTCGCGCAGGGTCGGTTCGGGGGCCTCGCCGGTGCTCGCCGGGTAGGTGAAGGTGACCTTCTCGAAGCGGACCTCCCGCAGCTCTTCGGGCAGCGCCAGGCCGGTGGCGGGAATGGCACGGTCCGCGGCCTCCGCACAGAGGCGTTCGTAGTCGGCGACGTGCAAGGACTCCTGGTGCAGTTCGGCCATCTGCAGCACGAGGCTGTCCAGGCTCGACGCGCCGGTACGGATCGCCAGGACGGCCGTACCGGCGACCGCGAGGTCCATCGACCCGCTCCACAGCAGCAGTCCGAGCGCCCCGTAGGTGAGGAGCGTCGCCAGACCGCCGGCGCCGTCGGCCGTCAGGCCGATCCGGGCGGCGTTGCGGGCCAGGCGGGTCTGCTCGCGCTCGCTGGTCTCCGCCATGCCGCGGAAGTGGCCGAGCAGGAACGGTCCGACCCCGTGCACCCGGACCTCGGCCGCCGCCTCCTGCTGGGTCAGGAGCTGCCCCAGCAGGTGTCCGGCACGGGCGTGCTGGACGAAGGTGTGGAAGGAGATGTAGCGCTGCTTGGAGATCGTGAGCGAACTCCAAGCGCTGGGCAGGGTCATCATGACCAGCAGCGGCAGCAGCCCCACGTGCAGCACCGTGAGCACACCCGCCGCGGCGACCAGCGAGATCAGCGAGTTCAGCGTGTTCGTGCAGTACCGGACCATGCGGCGCGCGGAGTCCGCACCGTACCGGGCGGCATCGAGCAGGCGGTGGAACTCGTCGTCCTCGATGGCGGACAGCTCCACCTGGTGCACCAGCCCGAGGTACCGCTCGGTCGCCACCCGCTGGACCTTCGGCTCCAGCGCGCCGGTCGACGCGGTCGAGGCGGAGCGCAGCAGCGACCCGAGCAGCGCGGTGACCGCGACCGCCGCGAGGGCGGGCACGGCCCGGGCCAGGCGCTCGTTGGTCGATCCCGCGGACAGGATGTGGCCGAGGACCCCGTTGACGGCGATCAGTCCTACGGCCTGGGTGATGCCGCGGCCGAGTTCGGCGCCGAGGACCACCCGGAGCGCGCGGGGGTCGGCGAGGTGCGCGAGGCGCACGCCCATGGCCGCCATGCGCGGCAGTTCCTTGGCCATGGTCCACAGGCCGAGCTTCAGCCAGGCCCCCTCGTGGCGTTCCCAGCCGATGTCGTAGGCGAGTTCGCCGCCGAACAGCAGCCGCTCCGAGTCCGAGACGTCCGGCGAGACGTCCGGCGAGACGTCTGGTGGGACGTCCGGCGGGACGTCCTCGTGTGTTCGGTCCTCGCCGCCGGTCGTTTCCCCCATGGCCATGTCCCCCATCCCCGGAGCTGGTTCACCCGGGTCAACGACGGCGGTCGTGCCGTCGAACACACGTATTTGAGCCGAGATGGATTCCGTACATGAGCTCGGAAGACACCTCGTGTATGGAGCACCCACCCTTGGGGGGTACGGACCTTGCGGTCGGGCGTGATGGCCGAAACGCCGGAGGGCTTTGGTCCGTGGTCCTCCCGGAGGGGCGTGGATCCGCGCGACGTCGGGTACGTGGTCGTCGACCTGGAGACCACGGGGCTCGATCCGGCGCGCGGGCACCGGATCTGCGAGATCGCGGCCGTACGGGTGCGGGCGGACGGCAGCGTGGTGGAGGAGTTCGCCAGCGTGGTGAATCCGC
This sequence comes from Streptomyces sp. CA189, assembly GCF_056428985.1. Classification (NCBI taxonomy): domain Bacteria; kingdom Bacillati; phylum Actinomycetota; class Actinomycetes; order Kitasatosporales; family Streptomycetaceae; genus Streptomyces; species Streptomyces sp. CA189. Next base: position 95,529 of record NZ_JBWJVM010000002.1, read on the forward strand.
AGCGCCGGATCACGCCGGAGAACGAGTACTGCCACGGCATCGGCAACGCGGAGGCGGCGCGCGCCCCTCGCTTCGAGGAGCTGGCCGGCACCTTGATCCGGATCATGAGCGGCGCGGTGGTGGTCGCCCACCACCTGGACTTCGAATCGAAGTTCCTGGCCGCCGAGTTCCGCCGTGCGGGCATCGGCCTGTGCACGCTGAAGGAGTACCGGGCGCACACGGAGCTGATCGGCTACAAGCTCGGCGGGATCGTGAAGAGCCTCTCGGGCTCGTGGCCCCTGTCCTCGCACGCGGCTCTGGAGGACGCCCGGCACACCGCGCGGATCCTCACGACCCTGATCGCCACGGCTCCCGTCCCCCTCGTCCTCACCGGCGGCCCCGCCGCCGGAGAACCGCCGGCCGGGCCGGATTCCGTACGGGTCCGCCCGCGCGCCTGCGGGCTGCGCAAGGGCGAGGACGACTGGCTGGCACACCTCCTCCGGGCCCTTCCTATGAGGACCCGTACGTCCCCGGACCCGGCCGGGGCCGCCGCGTACTCCGCTGCCCTGGCCGAGGTCGCGGCCACCGGCCGGGTGCTCGGGCGGGACGCGTCGGCGCAGGCCGAGCTCGCCGAGCGGCTGCCCGCGACCGGTACGGAGCTGAAGGGCGTACGGATCGTGCCCCTGGGCGCGGACCCGCAGACGCCGGCCGTGGCCGAACTCGCCGAACGGCACGGCGCGGTGCTGGGGGTGCGTCCCTCCAAGACCACCCGCATGGTCATCGTCCCGGCCGGAGTGGCCGCCCCGGGCCTTGCCGCACGCGGACATCGCCGTACTCACACCCGTCGAGGCCGATACCGCGCTGCGCGACCTGATCAGCCGCAACGCGGCCCCGCCCGCCGCCGCGACCCGGCCGTGCCTGCCCGCCACCCCCCTTGGAGATACCGGGGGCCGACGTGGCGGGTGTGTGGCGGGGCCGGGTTCCGCCGGCCCGGCACGCGGACCGGGCAGCCGGGGCCCGCGCCGACCGCCTCGCCCGGCGGGTGCCCGCCGCCGGCACTGCTCGGCACCCCGAGCCCCGTGAGCACCCCGAGCCCGGTCCGCACCCCGAGCCCCGCGTCTGGGGGCAGCAGCCCACGGAGGGGGACCGGGCCCGGGAGGCTGTGACCCGGAAGGCGGCGGTCATGCCGGCCCGGGGGTTCACGAAGCGCGAGGTCTCGAAGTCCCTGCGCGCAGAGGGGCTCGGCTACTTCGCCCGGGCCGGCGTCATCGCCCGTGCCCGACGGCTCGCCGCCGGGTCCTGATCCGAAAGGGACGGCCTAACCCTGCGCCACCGGTCGGCCGGCATGCAGTTCGAGGGGGCCGGCCGGTGTGGTGCGGGCCGTGAGGCAGGCCTCGATCTGGCGGCGGAGGGCCGGTTTGGCGAACCGGCGCAGTCCGGCCGGGGTGACCGCACGCCATTCGAGGAGCTCCGTCTCGGGCAGGCGGATCCGGGCCAGGGTCGCGGCGTCGAGGGTGCCGCCGTCGTAGAGGAACCGGACCCGGGCCGGATAGCCGGACCGGTGGGACCAGTTGACGGCGAGCAGCCTGCCCGGTGCGAGGTCGAGGCCGAGCTCTTCGAGGACCTCCCGCCGGGCGGCGGCGCGCGGGATCTCGCCGAGGTCGCTGTCGATGCCGCCGCCGGGCAGGTTCCAGTGGTCGGGGTCGCCGTACGCGGGCCGCACCAGCAGGACCCCGCCCGCGGAGTCGGTGAACAGCACGCTCGCCGCCGTGAGGGCCTTGGGGCGGGCGGCGCGGTGGCCGGCGGTGTCGTAGGCGCCCGCGTGTTCCAGCTCCGCCCGGCGCGCCGGGTCGAAGCCGGCCGGGGAGCCGGGCTGCGTCACCCCTTCGATCAGGTGCGCGAGGGACCCGGAATGCAGGGCGGCCAGGGCGGCGCGCAGGCGGGACGCCTTCCGGGTGTCCAGGGCCGCGTAGGCCTCCTCCGGCGTGAGCCAGTGCGCCTCGGTGACCTCCCCGTCCGGGAAGGAGATCGCGGAGGTCTCCTCGGGCGTGAGCGGGCCGACGAGGTGGACGTGGACGACGAGGGAGCGGCCGAGGGGCCCCGGCGGTCGGGAGTCCACGGCGAGCAGCCGCCCGACCGGCACGCTCAGGTCCAGTTCCTCCTTCAGCTCCCGGGCCAGCCCCTCCTCCGGGGTCTCGGTGTCCTCCACGCCCCCGCCCGGGAGTTCCAGCTCCGCCTTGTACGAGGTGGTGAGGACCAGCACCCGCCCGCGCGGGTCCAGCACGATCCCGGTGGCGGCCACGAGGGGGGACGGCTGGGCGGCGTAGTAGGCGCGGACCGAGTCGGTGTACGGGGACGCGGGTGGCGGCGGGGGCGGGGACTGATCCGGCACGGGGGCTCCTGGCGGTACGGGGAGATGGCGTACGGGGCGGGCTGCGAGGTGGCGGGGCACGGTGATCCGTACCCACTCGGGGAGTGTCCATGGGGTGGACCTCGGTGGACGGTGCCAGACCAGATGCGTGGAATTGGCACTGCTGGCCAGGCCAATCCACCCCCAGGCTGAAGGCCGGGGCACGGAATTGGTCTGGTGCCCGAGGGAAGGAGACCCTCATGTCCAGCGAGGTCACCGTCCTCAGCGACCGTGCCGAGCGGGTCCTCCAGCAGCGCCACGAGCGGCGGTCCGGCACCGGGCTGCCCGCCCTTCCGGCCCTGCGAGGATGGGTCGACGGGCTGGTCAGGGCCGTGCGGGAGCCGGGCCTATGAGCCGCGTGGTGGTCGGGGTGGGCGGCTCGCTCGGCAGCCTGGCCGCCCTGCGGGCGGGGGCCCGGGAGGCCCGGCTCGGAGGGCGGGAACTGGTGGCCGCAGTGGCCTGGTCGCCACCCGAAGGGGAAGGAATGTTCGCCCGGTTCCCCGACCGGACCTGGACCGCGCTGTGGGAGGCGGAAGCCGCCGCGAGCCTCGGCGCGGTGTGCCCGGTGCCGACCGTGCCGGCGCCCGCGCTGCCGGGCGCGGCGGGGGTCTCAGAGCCCGGGACGGCCGGGGCGCCCGGGTCGGCCGGGGCGGCCGGGTTCAGGCCCGGGCGAGGAGCAGGCCGCCCATCGTGACCATGGTCGCCGCGACGAGGCCGTCCAGTGCGCGCCAGGCCGAGGGCCGGCCGAGCGGGCCGCTGAGCAGCCGGGCGCCGTAGCCGAGCGCGCCGAACCAGGTGAGGCTCGCCAGGACGGCCCCGGCGCCGAAGGCCCAGCGCAGGTCGCCGCGGCCGGAGGCGATGGACCCGAGCAGCAGCACGGTGTCGAGGTACACGTGCGGGTTGAGCCAGGTCATGGCCAGGCAGGTCAGCACGGCACGCCGGGTGGACCCGGCGCCCTTGCCGCCGCCGTTCGCGGCGAGGGCGGCGCCCGGGTCGGGGCGCAGCACCCGGCGGGCGGCGAGGACTCCGTAGCCGATCAGGAAGGCGCCGCCGACGAGGCCGACGAGGGTGAGGGCGGGCGGCCAGGCGGTGACGAACGCGCCGACTCCGGCCACACCCAGGGCGATGAGGGCCGCGTCCGAGAGGGCGCAGATGGCGACCACGGCGAAGACCGAGTGGCGGCGTACGCCCTGGCGCAGGACGAAGGCGTTCTGGGCGCCGATGGCCACGATGAGGGAAAGCCCGGTTCCGAAGCCCGCGAGGGCCGCCGCGATGATGCCGTGTGTCATGTCTTCGACCGTAGGCAGCGGCGGGTCGAGGAGTACAGCTAAAGATTCTTACGTAGCATTAGCCGCTGTGATGGATGAGCTGCCTGCCGACCAGGTCCGGACGCTGCTCGCGGTGATCGACGAGGGCACCTTCGACGCGGCGGCCGCCGCCTTGCACGTGACCCCGTCCGCCGTCAGCCAGCGCGTCAAGGCACTGGAACAGCGCACCGGTCGGGTGCTGCTGATGCGGACCAAGCCGGTGCGGGCGACCGAGTCCGGGGAGGTCGTCGTGCGGTTCGCGCGGCAGCTCGTCCGGCTGGAGCGCGACGCGCGGGCCGAGCTGGGCATGGCCGAGGGGCTGGGCCCGGTACGGCTGCCGATCGCGGTCAACGCGGACTCGCTGGCCACGTGGTTCCTGCCCGCGCTGACGGGGGTGCCGCAGGACCCGCCGGTCTGCTTCGAGCTGCACCGGGAGGACGAGGCGCACGCGACCGAACTGCTGCGGGACGGGCGCGTGATGGCGGCGGTCACCTCGCAGCCGGTGCCCGTGGCGGGGTGCACGGTGCGCAGGCTGGGTCTCGTGCGGTACCTGCCGGTGGCGAGCCCGGGGTTTGCGGCGCGACACCTGCGGGGGGAGGTGGAGCGGGACCTGAGGGTGGCGCCGGTCGTCGTGTTCGACCGGCTGGACCTGCTCCAGGACGAGTTCGTGCGGGTGGTGACGGGGGACGCGGCGGCCAGGGCGTCGACGGTCCGCCACCACCTGCCGACGTCGGAGGGATTCTGCGACGCGACGGTCGCCGGGCTGGGCTGGGCGATGCTGCCGATGGTGCACGCCGCCCCGTTGCTGGAGGCGGGGGAACTGGTGCTGATCGCGCCCGGGCGGACCCTGGACATACCGCTGTACTGGCAGCAGTGGAAGCTGGACTCGCCCGCGCTGTCGATGGTGGCGGAGGCGGTCGCACGGGCGGCCGCGGCGGCGCTCGACTGACGGGCGGAGCCTGCGGGGTCTTGCCGCGACCGGAGCCGGGCCGGAGCCGGAGCCGGGCCGGAGCCGGGACCGGGCCGGAGCCGGGACCGGGCCGGAGCCGGGACCGGGCCGGAGCCGGGCCGGAGCCGGGACCGGGGCCCGGGGGTCCGTGGCCTTGCCGGGAACGTGCGGGAAGCCGCGACCGGGCCCTTGGCCTGCGAGGACCGGTCGGGGGAGGGCTTAGGCTGCGGGCATGGAGTCCTACACGATCGGCCAGGCGGCGCGGCTGCTCGGCGTCAGCGTAGACACGGCCCGGCGGTGGGCCGACGCGGAGAGGTTCCCGACGCGTCGGGACGGTACCCGGCGGATGGTCGACGGGCCGGACCTGGCCGCGTTCTGCGTGGAGGTCGCGCAGGAGGGCGGCGACGGCGAGGGGGCCCCGTACACCTCGGCGCGCAACGCCTTCCCCGGCATCGTGACCGGTGTGAAGCTGGGCACGGTCGACGCGCAGGTGGAGATCCAGGCCGGACCGCACCGCGTCGTGTCGCTGCTGACCCGGGAGGCGGTGGAGGAACTCGGCCTCCAGGTGGGGGCGCGGGCGACGGCGCGGGTGAAGTCCACGAGCGTCTTCATCGACCGGGCCTGAGCGGAGGCTGCTCACGCGTACGGACCCGTGGCCGCGCGGTCCGCGTGCCGGTGGCACACTGGCCGGTGTTCCGCCGAAGGGGAGTACGTCCGTTGTCCATGTTCAGCAACCTGCGCCGGGCCGTGCGCCGCAGTTACCGGCGGGCGGTCGACCTCAGCCACCCGGTCCGCTCCCCGCTCGGCAGCGCCGTCGTCAACTGCATCGTCTACCGGGACGGCGTGCGCCGGGACGACCACGGCCACGCCGATGTCGGCGAGGCGCTGCGCCGGGTCCGCAAGACGGGCGAGGGCTTCGTCTGGGTCGGCCTGCACGAGCCCTCGGAGGAGGAGTTCGCCGGACTCGCCGAGCTGCTGGGCCTGCACCCGCTCGCCGTCGGGGACGTGGTCCAGGCCCACCATCGGCCCAAGATCGAGCGCTACGACGAGACCCTCTTCGCCGTGTTCAAGACCGTGCGGTACGTGGAGCACGAGGAACTGACCGCGACCAGCGAGGTGGTGGAGACCGGCGAGCTCATGGCCTTCGCCGGCAACGACTTCGTCATCACCATCCGGCACGGCGGCCGGGGCACCCTCGGGGCGGTCCGCGAGGAGCTGGAGGCGTTCCCCGAGCACCTGGCCAAGGGACCGGTCGCCGTCCTGCACGCCCTGGCCGACCACGTGGTCGACGAGTACGTGGCCGTCACGGACGCGGTGCAGAACGACATAGACGCCGTGGAGACCATGGTGTTCAGCGAGCACGGCGGCCGCGGGGACGCCGGCCGGATCTACCAGCTCAAGCGCGAACTGCTGGAACTGCGCAGGGCGGTGGCACCGCTGGGCCGCCCGCTCCAGCAGCTGAGCACGCAGCCGATTCCGGTCATCCCGTCGGAGATGCGCACGTACTTCCGGGACGTCGCCGACCATCTGACCCGCGCCACCGACCAGATCGGCGCGTACGACGCCCTCCTCGACTCGATACTGCAGGCCCATCTCGCGCAGGTGACCGTCGCCCAGAACGAGGACATGCGCAAGATCACGGCGTGGGCGGCCATCATCGCCGTCCCGACGATGGTCTGCGGGGTCTACGGCATGAACTTCGAGCACATGCCCGAACTGAAGTGGACCTACGGGTATCCCTTCGTGCTCGGCGTGATGGCCGTCGCGTGCTTCGTCATCCACCGGGGCTTCCGGCGCAACGGCTGGCTCTGACGGCGTCCGGCCGGGGCGGCGGAAAACCGGATGAGTGTGCCGGGCCGCGCCGATAGGGTCCGCGTGTCGGCGCGCAACCACGAGGAACGGGCAGGTCGGACATGCAGCAGGTGGACGCGGACGCAGCGGCGACGGCGGAGCTGGCCGGCGAGCGGGTGCGGCTGGAGCCGCTGGAGATCCGCCACCACGACGGCCTGTGCGAGGCGGTCCGCGACGGCAGTCTCTGGGAGCTCGCGGTGACGACCGTCCCGCACCCGGACGATGTCCGGGGCTTCATCGAGGACGCGGTCGCGGCGCGGGCGGCGGGCACGCAGATCCCGTACGCGACGCTGGACGCGGCGACGGGGCGGGTCATCGGGTCCACCCGGCTGATGGTGATCAACACCGCGAACCGGAGGCTGGAGATCGGCTGGACCTTCCTCGCCGCGTCCTGGCAGCGGAGCGGTGCGAACACCGAGGCGAAGCTGCTGATGCTGACGCACGCCTTCGAGGCGCTGGGGATGAACCGGGTCGAGCTGCTCACGGACGTGCGGAACGCGAAGTCGCGGGCGGCGATCACCCGGATCGGCGCGCAGCACGAGGGCGTACTGCGGCACCACATGGTCATGCGCGACGGCTGGATCCGCGATACGGCGGTGTACAGCATCACGCGCCCGGAGTGGCCGGACGTGAAGCGGGGCCTGCGGGACCGCCTGGCGGCTTGCACCGCCGGCCGCGCCGAGGGCTGAGCGGAGCCCCGCCCCGGCGGAGTCAGCGGGTGGCGCGGGTCAGGAAGTGGGTGGGGGCGTCCTCGTACGTGGCCACGTGCCAGCCCGCCGCTTCGAGGGCCGGGCAGAGGTTCGGTTCGGCCAGCGGGTCGTCGGGGCTGACGGTGCGACCGTGGCGGGCCGCGCGCTCCGCACGGCCGGAGGGGTGGAAGAGCAGCAGTTCACCGCCGGGGGCGGTGACACGGGCCCACTCGCACAGGGCTGCGGCCGGCTGCGGCAGGTGGTCCAGCAGCCCGGCGGCGAAGATGCCCTGGACGGCGCCGGCCGGCAGCGGGAGACGCCCGCAGTCGGCGAGCAGCAGGCGCGCCGGGCCGCCGTGGCCCGCGCGGGCGGCCGCCGCGAGCATGGCGTGCGTGAGGTCGACGCCGATCACCGTGCCGGCGGCCCCGACCAGGGCCCGCAGCGCGGGCAGGGCGCGGCCGCTGCCGCAGCCCAGGTCGAGCGCACGCTGCCCGGGGCGCAGCCGCATCCGGGCGACGGCGGCCTCGTAGGCCGGGGTCTGGTAGGCGAACCGCTCCTCCCAGGCGGCGGCCCGGGGCGTGAAGAAGGTCCGAGTGGCGGTGGTTTCGGCCCGCCCGGCGACCAACTCGGCGAAGCGGCACAGCAGTTCAAAGTCGGCCTCGGCGGGTACCGGCAGTCCCCAGGCGCTGGCGCCCACGCGGAAGCCGTGCGGCGCGGAGCCGCCGCCGAGCACGGGGTCGGTGCGGTCGGCTCCGGCGCCGACCGCCGTTCCCGCCGCCTCCGTGAGCAGCCGGGCTCCCTCGCCCAGGGCGAGGACGGGCACTTGGGCGGCCAGCGCCGGCCCGACGAGGGGGAGGGCTGCGGGGGTGGCGCCGGGGGAGAGGATCACCGCGTCGATTCCGGTGAGGGTGGCCGGCAGGGCGTCGTCGGCGCCGGACCGGCACGGGTGGATCCGCAGCCCGGCCGCCTCGATGGCCGCGGTGGGTGCGTCTCCGATCACGAGGACGGCCATCGGCGCCTCCCTTTCATGCGTCGTGCTCGCGCCCGCTCTTGCGGTTGCCCCGCGCCCGCCCCGCGCTTGCCGTTGATCGTGCACATGAGGTTTCAGTGGCCGGAATCGGCCGCATCTGCGTAAGCATGCCCTGTGCAGCCTCTCATATGCCAGGTGCGGAGAGGCTGAACTCCGCCGCGTCGGGGCGGGCCGCGTCGGGGCCTTGAGGTGGCGGGACTTCTGGTAGTAAAGTTTCCTAACGAAGTCGCCCGAGCATCAACTCCCTCATGGAGGCACCGTGTTCACCCCCCACCGCAAGCGACTGGCCGTAAGTACCCTGCTCGGCGCCGCCCTTCTCGCCGCGCCCGTCACCGCCCACGCGAACGTCGCCGCCCCCACCGCGACACCGGCCTCCGCGCGGCTGTCGGCCGCCGCCGTCGGCCTCGACGACCCGGCGAAGAAGGACATCGCCATGCAGATCGTCTCCAGCGCGGAGAACTCCTCGCTGGACTGGAAGGCGCAGTACAAGTACATCGAGGACATAGGCGACGGCCGCGGCTACACCGCCGGCATCATCGGCTTCTGTTCCGGCACCCACGACATGCTCGAACTGGTCGAGTACTACACGCAGATCAAGCCGGGCAACGTGCTCGCCAAGTACCTCCCGGCCCTGCGGAAGGTCGACGGCAGCGATTCACACGCCGGCCTCGACCCCAACTTCACCAGGGACTGGGTGAAGGCGGCCGCCGACTCCGACTTCAAGAAGGCCCAGAACCACGAGCGCGACCGCGTCTACTTCAACCCGTCCGTGAGCCGGGGCAAGTCCGACGGCGTCGGCGTGCTCGGCCAGTTCATCTACTACGACGCCACCGTCATGCACGGCGACGGCACCGACTCCACCAGCTTCCGCAACATCCGCAAGCGCGCCCTCACCAAGGCCAAGCCCCCGGCCCAGGGCGGCAACGAGACCGCCTGGCTGCACGCCTTCCTCGACGCCCGGGTCTGGGCGATGAAGCAGGAGGAGGCGCACAGCGACACCAGCCGCGTCGACACGGCCCAGCGGGTGTGGCTCAAGAAGGGCAACCTCAACCTCAACACCCCCCTGGACTGGAAGGTTTACGGGGACCCCTTCCACATCGGCTGACCGCTCCGAGGAGCGTGAGGCGGCGGTCCGGGGCGAACCTCCCTCCCTCCCCGGGCCGTCGCCCGCCGCCGTAGCACCCACCCCACGAGCACGGCCGCCCCCGCCAGCCCGTACGCCACCGGGATCGTCGCCCCGCCCAGCGCGCGCACCGAGACGTACGCCGCCGCCCCCGCGAGCGCCACCCCCAGCCACTCGGCGCGGCCGTCCAGCGCCACCAGCGCGATCAGCAGCAGCGCGTACCAGGAGTACCCCGGGGTCATCAGCAGGAACGCCGTCCCCGTCACCAACAGCGCCGCACTCCAAGGCTGTTGCGGATCCCCGCGCCGCCAGACGTACGCCGTCACCGCCAGCATCCCGACCGCGACCGCGGGCACCGACCAGGAGTCCGGGAGCACCAGGCGCAGCAGCGCGTAGCGGCCGCCCGCGCCCGGGTCCTCGTACCCCTCCTCCTCGGCGTAGCCGCCCAGGTAGCCGAAGACCGAGGCGCGCGAGACCAGCACGTACGGCAGGTACGCCAGGCCCACGACCGCGGCCGCGGGCAGCAGCACCGCCGCCGCGTCCCGCCACCGCCGTACGCCGGCCAGCGCGCCCGGCAGCAGCACGGCGGGCAGCAGCTTCGCCGCGATCGCCAGCCCGAACAGGGCGCCGCCGAGCGGGCGTCGGCGCACCACCACCCCCAGCGCCGCCACCGACAGCAGGACGGCGAGCACGTCGACGTGCGCATTGTTCACCGCCTCCACCGCCACCGCCGGACACCAGGCCCAGTACGCGGCGCCCCGCAGGCGCGCGCCCCGCCGGCGCTGGATCAACAGCAGCGACCCGGTGACGGCAAGCGCCAGCAGGGCCCCCGCGGTCTGCAGGGCCTTGTGCCGCACGTCCGGCGGGGACAGGGCGTGCACCAGCCCGAACCAGCCCTCCGCGACGGGCGGGTAGACGGTGTGCACGGTGGGCCGGTTGATGCGGGTGCACACCCCCGGCTCGACGGCCACCCGGTCGGGCCCGGCGCAGGCGGCCCCGCCGCGGGGGAACAGCCAGTCGTCGCGCAGGGCGCGCAGCGCAGGATCGGCCGGGGCGTGGTCGTACGGGGAGATCCCGGCGGCCTGCACCCGCCCGTCCCAGGCGTAGCGGAAGGAATCGGTACTGGTCAGCGGCGGCCCGGAGAGCCCCGCGGCGCAGACGGCCAGCGCACCCGCCAGCACGAGCGGGACCACGTACCGCTCCGGCACCCGCCGCAGCGACCAGGCGGCCGCGCCGAACAGCACCCAGGCGGCCGCGTACCACCAGGTGAGCCGCGCGGGGTCGGCGAAGTAGCCCTCCTCGCGGACGGAGGGCACGAGAACGGCGGTCAGCGCGGCGAGCAGCAGCACGGTGAGGAGGGTCCGGCGGCGGGGGTGGTCCATACGGGTCAGCCTGGCAGCGCGGGGCGCCGCCGGGCGGGCGACCCGGCCCGACGTCCGCGTTTCGTAAGGTGTCGGGCCGCCCGCACGGGGCCCGGCGGCGCTCTCATGGAGGGCATGACTCCGCCCGCGCCCCCGTCCGTACCTCCGTCCACGCCGCCACCGCCTCCGCCACCGCCCCCGCCTCCCGCTCCGCCGGAGCCCGCGCGCCGCTTCCCGTTCCGGCCGCCCTCCTTCAGCGGCCGGCTGCACGATGCCCGCACGGCCACCGCCATCGGCCGCTGGCTCGGCGCGGCCTTCGCCGTCTGCTTCCTGACCGGGCTGATCAGCCACTACCTCCAGCACCCGCCCGGCTGGGCCGCGGACTCGCTGCCCAGCCGCCCGGTCTGGGGCTACCGGCTCAGCCAGGGTCTGCACATCGCCACCGGGCTCGCGGCGATCGTGCTCCTGCTGGCCAAACTGTGGACGGTGTACCCGAGGCTCTTCGTGTGGCCCCCGGTGCGCGGTGTCCGGCACGGGCTGGAACGGCTGTCGGTGGCCGTGCTCGTGGCCTCGGCCGTCCTCCAGGTCTTCACCGGGCTCCTCAACATCGCCGAGTGGTACCCGTGGCCGTTCGGCTTCATCCAGACGCACTTCGCGCTCGCCTGGGTGGTGACCGGCTCGCTGCTCCTGCACCTTGCCGTCAAGGCCCCAGAAATCAGGGCCCATTGGAGCCGCCGGTCACCCGGAACGCTCCGACTGCCCGTCCAGGACGGCCCGGACCGGCGCTCCCTGATGCTCGGTGTCGGCGCGGCCGTCGGAGCCGTCACCCTCACCACCGTCGGACAGTCCTTCACCCCGCTGAAGCGGCTCGACCTGCTCGCGCCCCGGCACCCCGACCACGGACCGCAGGGGCTCCCGGTCAACCGCACGGCCGCGGCCGCCGGGGTCACCGAGCGGGCGGTACGGGACTGGCGGCTTGAGGTGCGGGGCCCCGTCCCCTACACCCTGACGCTCGATCAACTCCGCGCTCTGCCGCGCTCGCGGGCGAGGCTGCCGATCGCGTGCGTGGAGGGCTGGAGCGTGGAAGCGCGCTGGAGTGGCGTCCGGATCCGCGACCTGATGGCGCGGGCCGGCGCCCCGGCCGGGGCCGGCCTGAGGGTCACCTCGCTGGAAACGGCCGGCTCCTACCGGGTGATGGAGATGGGCCGGGACTACGCCGAGGACCCGCTGACCCTGCTCGCGCTGGAACTGAACGGCCAGACCCTGACCGTCGACCACGGCTACCCGGCGCGCATCATCGCGCCGAACCGGCCCGGAGTCCTGCAGACCAAATGGGTCACCCTCCTGGAGGTGCTGTGAAGAGCGTGCGCCTGCTCCTGGGCGGTGCCGGGCTGCTGCTGATCGCCGTCGGCGGCCGGCTGCTGGCGGAGCTGCCCGACCCCCTCGACGTACTGGTGTGGATGGGCGGGGCGCTCGTCCTGCACGACGGGATCATCGCGCCCCTCGTCCTGGCGGCCGGCCTCGCGGTCGCCGCCGTGCCCGCGCGGGGCCTCGTACGGGGAGCCCTGTTGACGGCGGGCGTGCTCGTACTGGTCACCCTGCCCCTGCTGCTGCGGCCGGGGACGCCGCCGAACCCGTCGGCGCTGCCGCTGCCGTACGGGCGGAACCTGGCCCTGGTGCTCGCCGCAGTGGCGGTGGCCGCCGGGGCGGTGGCGGTCGTGGAGCGGTGGCGGCGCTCACGGCACCCTTCTTCCGAAGGTGCCGGGACGCGCAGCCGCGAGTGACTCAGCCGGTGCTCCCGCCGCCCCGCTCGACCGGGACCCACAGCTGGGAGCCGGTCTCCGCGCCGATCTCCACCGGCTGCGTCAGCAGGAGCTCCGGACCTGGCCGGCTCACGTACGGGTCCGAGGGGAACCACTGGGTGAACACGTCTCGCCACAGTTCCTGGAGGGCGCTCGGATAGGGCCCGTGGTTGTCGAAGACCGCCCAGGTCCCGGCCGGCACGTCGAGGGCGTCGAGCTCCTCGACGGCCGTCTCGGGGCCGGCCGCCACGCCGACCCAGTAGTCCACCTCGGCGCCCTCCTCCCGGCTGTCGGTCAGGTGCACCACCGCCGAGAAGACTCCCTCCGGCTCGCGTCCGGCCAGCTGCTTCATCCGTACGACCGCCTGCTCGTCCAGGCTCTCCACGTGGGCCGTGGCAGCCGCGTTGGGCCCCTCGTGCACGAGCGGGACCCGGGCCTTCCTGCCGACGACGCGGAACGATTCCTTCTCCACGATCCGGTACCGCATGGCCGTACTTCCCTCGACGACGACACGGAAGGACATGCGGGGCTGCGCCGTGAGCACCGCGCCCGTGCGCCGTGCCTCGCCCGGCCCGATGCCGTGGACCGACCGGAACGCCCTGGCGAACGCCTCGCCGGAGCCGTACCCGTACCGCACCGCGACATCGAGCAGCGTCAGCTCCCCGGCCAGCGCCTCCGCACCGGCGAGCGTCATGCGCCGGCGCCGCACGTAGACCGGGAGCGGCATCCCGGCGAGTGCGGAGAACAGCCGCCGGAAGTGGTACTCCGACACCGCGGCGATCCTGGCCACCTCGGCCATGTCGATCTCCTGGTCGAGGCAGGACTCCAGGTGCTCCAACGCCTGGTTCAGCCGCTCCAGCACGCTGTCCGTCCTTCCGTGCCCACCCGACACATCCCGTGCGGGAACTGTCGGGCGGCAAGCCGTGGCGTTGCCCGAGGCTTACGTCCATGAACGACATTAAGGGATATTGCGAGCCGCGGTTCGGCGCGGTCCACGAGGCACTTGCCGGGTTGCTGGCCAAGGAAGACGTGGGTGCCTCGGCGGCCGTCTACATCGAGGGCGAGCCGGTGGCCGACCTCTGGGGCGGGTACGCCGACGCGGACCGGTCCGTCCGGTGGGAGCGCGACACCCTCACCGGCGTGAACTCGACGACCAAGAACATGACGGCCCTGTGCGCGCTGATCCTGGCCGACCGGGGCCGGCTCGACCTGTCCGCGCCGGTCGCCGCCTACTGGCCCGAGTTCGCCGCGGCGGGCAAGGAAGGCGTGCTGGTGCGGCACGTACTGTCGCACACCGCCGGGCTGCCGGATCCGGCCGGGCTGAAGGCGGTCGAGGAGCTCTACGACTGGGAGGGCGTGACGGCGGGGCTGGCCGCGCAGGCGCCCGCCTGGGAACCGGGAACGGCCGCCGGCTATCACGCGCTCACCTTCGGGTACCTCGTCGGGGAGATCGTCCGCCGCGTCACCGGCCGCACCCTCGGCGAGTTCTTCACGGAGGAGGTGGCCGGGCCGCTGGGCGCGGATTTCCACATCGGGCTCTCCGAGGAGCACGATCACCGCGTCGCACCGCTCATCGCGCCGCCGTCATCGACCGACGAGTACGCCGCCAGCGCGCCGCCCGGACCGGACGGCGCCCGCCGGGAGAACGCGGGCGTCGCCGTCCGGGTCAGGGACGCCAACTCCCCGGCCTGGCGCCGTGCGCAGATCCCCGCGGTGAACGGCTTCGGCAACGCCCGCTCCGTCGCCCTGGTCCAGTCGGTACTGGCGAACGGGGGAACCTCCGGCGGTGTGCGACTGCTGTCCCCCCAGGGGTGCGAGCCCGCGTGGCAGGAGGTGTTCGGCGGCGTGGACCGCGTTCTGGGGACGCCGATGTCCTGGACGGCGGGCTTCGGGAAGTTCGGCAACACCTTCGGCTGGGGCGGCTCGCTGGTCGTGAGCAACCCCGACGCACGGATGACGGTGGTGGCCTACGTCATGAACCAGATGGCCGACCGGGACCGGCAGGAGGACAACCGCGGCATGGAGATCGTCATGGCCGCGTACGGCGGCCTGCACTGACAGCGCCCCGGCGCCGGGGGACCGGCCGCCGCCCCCCGGCCTACGGGGCTGCGGCCCCGCGCGTCAGTACGGTGAAGGACCGGCCCGCCGCCGTCCAGTGCCCGGCCGGGGCCCAGTCCGCGGCCGCCGCGTGCCGGGCCAGGGCAGCCGGGCCGACGCGGGCCCAGGGGAACGGCGCCCCGAGGCCGCCGCTGCCGTCGGCCACCCGGACCTCGCAGCGTTCGTCCACGTCGGCCCCGGCCTCCGCCTGCGCGCACTCCACGATCAGCGAGCCGGTCACCGCGAGCAGCTCGGCGGTCCGGCGCAGCAGCGCGGCGGGGTCCCCGCCGATGCCGATGTTCCCGTCGATGAGCAGTGCCGTGTCCCAACGGCCTTCCCCCGGGAGGGAGTCGAAGACCGACCGGTGCAGGGCGGCGCCGCCCGCGCGGGCGGTCCGGGCCACCGCCTCCGGGCTGACGTCGATGCCCAGGGCCCGGTGCCCCCGGGCGGCGAGCGCGGCCACCAGCCGGCCGGGGCCGCAGCCGATGTCGAGGACGGCGCCCCGGCAGCGGCCCAGCACCGTCCGGTCGGCGCCGTCCGGAGCCTCGCACCAGCGCTCCACGTCCAGCGGGAGCAGCCATCCGTCGCCCCGCCGCAGGTAGAGCGGCCCCCGGCCGCGGCGCAGGGCCACCGTGTACGGATCGGCCGACCAGGCGGTGACCGGGCCGCCGGCCCGGGCCCCGCCCGAGGTGAGCGTGGTCATCGCAGGACCGGCCGGGTGATGCCCGCCAGGCGCGCGGCGAAGGCGCCCGCCGGGGCCCCGGCGGCGACCAGGCGGGCGTCCTCGGCGGTGTCGACGTCGCGCAGGAGGGGGAGCCGGCCGGTGCGCAGCCCGGCCGCGCGCAGCCGTTCGTACTGGACCGCACCCGTCTCGGGGACGGACATCGGTACGCCGCGCAGCAGCGCCGGGTCCGGGACGGCCAGCCCGAGCGCCCAGAACCCGCCGTCGACGGCGGGCCCGAACCAGGCCCCGTACGCCGACCAGTCGACGTCCAGCAGCTCCGGCGTGACCTGCGGGGTGTCCATGCCGATCAGCAGTGCAGGCCCGCTGCAGGCCGCGAACGCGGCGGCGAGCCGCAGGTCCAGGCTCCCGGCGCACTGCGGGACCACCTCGAAGCCGGGCGGCAGCCACGGTCCGGGCCGGCCCTCCAGGACCAGGACCCGGCGCCGCGCGGGGGCCGCGGCCACGGCGGCGAGGGTGTCGGCGAGCGCGGCCTCGGCCAGCGCGGCCGCCTCGGCCGGGGTGAACGGTGGGGTGAGCCGGGTCTTGACCCGGCCCGGGACCGGCTCCTTCGCGATCACCAGCAGCGTGGTCGTGCTCATCGCGCACCGCCGGAGGGCGCACCGCCGGAGGGCGCGTCCGCACCGGCCCGGCCGGCCGGCCGATCGCCGGCCGCCCGATCGCCGGTCGGCTGGGCCAGCACCCGGCTCATGTCGCGCACCGCCTGCCAGGTGCCCCGCCAGGTGCCCGTCACCTTCGACTTCCCCGAGCGCGGCAGGTAGGGCACGTCCACCTCCCGGATCCGCCAGCCCGCGTCCGCGGCCCGGACCACCATCTGCAGCGGGTAGCCGGAGCGCCGGTCCGACAGGTCCAGCCCGAGCAGGCCCTCCCGCCGCGCGGCCCGCATCGGGCCCAGATCGCGCAGCCGCAGCCCGGTCCGCCGGCGCAGCAGCCGGGCCAGCGCCAGGTTCCCGGCCCGGGCGTGCGCGGGCCAGGCGCCGCGGCCCTGCGGACGGCGCCGGCCGAGCACCAGATCGGCCTCGCCCGCGGCGACGGCCGCCACGAAGCCGGTCAGCAGCCCGGGGTCCATCGAGGCGTCGCAGTCGCAGAAGCAGACGACCTCCGCCTCCGCGGCGAGCAGCCCGGCATGGCAGGCGGCGCCGAAGCCGCGCCGGGACTCGGTGACCACGGTCGCGCCGAGCTCCCGCGCGAGCTCGGCGGAGCCGTCGGTGGAACCGTTGTCCACGACCAGGGCCCGCCAGCCGGCCGGGATGCGCGCGAGGACCCAGGGCAGGGCCTCGGCCTCGTTCAGACAGGGAAGTACGACGTCTACCGTCACGGTTTCGCTCACGGTTTCACCGTAGGAACCGGGGCCCCGCAAAAGGGCCGTGGACTCCTTACGAAACGCGGACGTCGCCCCCATGGACGCGGTCCGGGGTCCGGGCGGGCGCCCGTGGGTGGGAAGCTGGCCGGTATGAGCAGCAGAGGCGATGGCGGTGGCGGTGGCGGTGCGGAACCCGCGCCCGCGCGGATCCTGGTCGTCGACGACGACCCGACGGTGGCGGAGGTCGTCACCGGCTACCTGAGGCGGGCCGGCTACACGGTGGAGAGCGTCGCCGACGGCCCGGCGGCCCTCACCCGCGCCGGGCTGATCCGGCCGGACCTGGTCGTACTGGACCTCATGCTGCCAGGTCTGGACGGGCTGGAGGTCTGCCGCAGGCTCCGTGCGACGGGCCCGGTGCCCGTGATCATGCTGACCGCGCGGGGCGACGAGGACGACCGGATCGCGGGACTGGAACTGGGCGCCGACGACTACGTCACGAAACCGTTCAGCCCGCGCGAGCTGGTCCTGCGGGTCACCTCCGTGCTGCGGCGCGCGGCCGCCGCCGGGGCCGCGGCCGCCACGGGGGCGGGCGCTGCGGAGCCCCGGCTCACGGGGGCCGGGATCACGCTCGATCCGGCCACCCACCGGGCCGCCAAGAACGGACGCGAACTGGCCCTCACCGTCCGCGAGTTCGACCTGCTCGCACACTTCCTCCGGCATCCCGGGCAGGCGCACGGGCGGGAGGAGCTGATGCGCGAGGTGTGGGGCTGGGACTTCGGGGACCTGTCGACGGTGACGGTGCACGTACGCCGCCTGCGCGCCAAGGTCGAGGAGGACCCGGGGCGGCCGAAGCTGATCCAGACGGTGTGGGGCGTCGGCTACCGCTTCGAACCGGGCGAGGCGGCCGCGGCGTGAAGGACATACTGCTCATCGCGCTGTTCGCGTTCGGCGGGGCGGTGTGCGCGGGGGCGCTCGGCGCGGTCGTGCTGAGGCTGGTGCGGCACCGGTCGGTGGCGGTGTCCCTGGCGGTGATCGCCGCCGTGACGGTCACCGCGATGCTGGCCGGGACGCTCGCAGTGGCCCAGGCGATGTTCCTCTCCCGGCACGACCTCGGGGTGGTCACCCTGGTCGTGGCGATGGCGGCGGTGGTCTCACTGGCCGTGGCGCTGCTGCTGGGCCGGTGGGTGGTGGCCCGGAGCCGGGAACTGTCACGGGCCGCACGGGACTTCGGTGACGGCGGCAGCTTCGCGGCGCCACCCGGGCTGGCGACCGCCGAACTGGCCTCGCTGTCAAGGGAGTTGGCGGCGACGAGCGAGAAGCTAGCAGTGTCCAGGCAGCGGGAGCGGGCGTTGGAGACCTCGCGGCGCGAGCTGGTGGCCTGGATCTCGCACGATCTGCGGACCCCGCTGGCGGGGCTCCGGGCGATGTCCGAAGCGCTGGAGGACGGCATGGCGGAGGATCCGGCGCGGTACCACCGGCAGATCCGCACCGAGGTGGACCGGCTGAACTCCATGGTCGGGGACCTCTTCGAACTGTCCCGCATCCACGCGGGGGCGCTGGCGCTGAGCCCGAGCCGGATGTCCGTGTACGACCTGGTCGGCGACGCGCTGTCCGGGGTGCACCCGCTGGCGCGGGAGCGCGGGGTGCGGCTCGACGGCGGTGCGGTGGACCGGGTGCCGGTGGAGGTGGACGGCAAGGAGATGACGCGGGTCCTGGCCAACCTGCTGATCAACGCGATCCGGCACACGCCGACGGACGGCACGGTGGCGATCGCGGCCTCTGTCCGGGCGGACGGGGGCGCGGTGGTGGTCTCCGTGACGGACGGCTGCGGCGGGATCCCGGCGGAGGACCTGCCGCGGGTCTTCGACACGGGGTGGCGGGGCATCCCGGCGCGGACGCCGCCGGCGGGGGTGGCATCGGTGCCGGCGCCTCCGGCTGGGGCGGGGCTGGGGCTGGCGATCGTACGGGGCATCGTCGAGGCGCACGCGGGGCGGGCGGCGGTGCGGAACGTTCCCGGGGGGTGCCGCTTCGAGGTGACCCTGCCGGTGCCGGCCTGAGCCCGGGCCGGCCGGGCCGGTGGTGCTTCCCGTCGTGGGCGGGCGCGGCGCCGTTGCCGAGGGCCGGCCCCCGGACCCCCGCGCCTCAAACGCCGGCGGGGCTGGATTTGGCCGGCGTCAGCCTGGATGCGCGGGCCCGAAGGGGCTGGATGCGGGCGAGGGGGTCGGGTCAGGGAGCGGGGCGTTGGGTGGCGTGCGCGAAGTCCGTCATGCCCTTCGTGAAGTCGACGTCGGGGCGCCAGCCCAGGTCCGTGCGCAGGCGGTGGGAGTCGGCCGTGATGTGGCGGACGTCGCCCAGGCGGAACTCGCCGGTGACGACGGGGGCGGGGCCGCCGTGGGCCGTGGCCAGGGCGGTGGCCATCTCGCCCACCGTGTGCGGGGTTCCGCTGCCGGTGTTGTACGCGGTGCACACGCCGAGCGGCGTCGAGGCCTCCAGGGCCAGGGCGTTGGCCTCCGCGACGTCCGTCACGTGGACGAAGTCCCGCCGCTGGCCGCCGTCCTCGTACACCTGCGGGGCCTCGCCGCGCGCCAGCGAGGAGCGGAAGAAGGAGGCCACCCCCGCGTACGGGGTGTCGCGCGGCATCCCCGGGCCGTACACGTTGTGGTAGCGCAGCGACACCGCCCGGCCGTCCACGCACCGCGCCCAGGAGGCCGCCAGGTGCTCCTGGGCCAGCTTCGTGGTCGCGTACACGTTGCGCGGATCCGTCGGCGCGTCCTCCGCGACCAGCCCCGGCGCCAGCTCCGAGTCGCAGTCGGGGCAGCGCGGTTCGAAGTGGCCGGCGGTCAGGTCCGCGGCGCGGCGCGGGCCCGGGCGGACCACCCCGTGGCGCGGGCACTCGTACCGGCCCTCCCCGTAGACCACCATCGAGCCGGCGAGGACCAGGTCCCGGACCCCGCCGTCGGCCATCGCGGCCAGCAGCACCGCCGTGCCGAGGTCGTTGTGGGAGACGTACGCGGGGGCGTCCGCGAAGTCCTTGCCGAGCCCGACCATCGCGGCCTGATGGCAGACGGAGTCCACCCCGCGCAGGGCGGTGCGCACGGCCTCGGGGTCGCGGACGTCGGCCCGTACGAACTCGCCGCCGTCCGGCGGGGGGACGAGGTCCAGGACGAGGGGGTCGTGGCCCCGAAGGCGCAGAGAGGTAACGATGTGGGAGCCGATGAACCCGGATCCGCCGGTGACGAGTACGCGCATGACCGGGACGCTACGGAATGCGGGCGGCGGTCGGGGGTTCCCACGCCTGCCGTAAGACTTCCGTCAGCTCATTCCGTCACGGTCGGTGAATATTTGGCGTCGATGAGGCTCAAGCTGCGGCCGGTACCCGTGTGTTTAGGCCATCGAGTGCTGAAAAGTGACCATTTTGCTGCCCAGTGAACTGGCTTGACCGCGACGTAAGCGGGGCATAAGTTCTGCCCCGGCTTGCTCCGTCCGGGTGGGCCGGAACGTCATCCTCAGGGGGACCCATGCACTACTTCACCGATGTGGTCAAGCGGTACGCCGACTTCAACGGCCGTGCCCGGCGCCAGGAATACTGGATGTACACGCTCATCTACGTGGCGCTGCTGATCGTCGTCATGATCGTCGACCTCACGCTCAGCACCTACCCGCTGCTGTATGCGCTCCTCGCGCTCGGCCTCTTCCTCCCCTCGCTCGCGGTGGGCGTCCGTCGCCTCCACGACCAGGGCAAGTCCGGCTGGTGGGTGCTGGTCGGCATCATCCCCTTCGTCGGCTGGATCTGGGCGATCGTCCTGATGGCGACCGAGGGCGACCCGAACCCGAACCAGTACGGCCCGAGCCCGAAGGCCGTGCACGCCTGAGCGGGTCCGTAACCGGTAGCGCCTGAGCGTCGCCCTGGCTGAAAGCAGCCGGTGGCGGCGCTCTCGCCGTTCCGGGCCGGGTCCGGCGGTCCCGACGGTCCCGGCCACCGAGCGTGACGCGCGTCTCCCACGGGCTTGCCCCCGGGGGCTGTCCAGACCGGCCCGATCACGAGATATCTTGATGTCGAGCAATGTTGCAGACGAGAGACGCAGACTGTGGAGCGGAGCATCCGGTGACTGACTCGACCATCATCTACACGCACACTGACGAGGCCCCGGCCCTCGCGACGTATTCCTTCCTGCCTGTCATCCAGGCGTACGCGTCGACGGCCGGTGTGAATGTCGAGACCCGTGACATCTCCCTGGCAGGTCGGATCATCGCCAGCTTCCCCGAGTACCTGGAAGAGGGCCAGCGGATCGCGGACGCCCTCGCCGAACTCGGCGAACTGGCGAAGACCCCGGGCGCCAACATCATCAAGCTGCCCAACGTCTCGGCGTCGATCCCGCAGCTCAAGGCGGCGGTCGCCGAGCTCCAGGGCCAGGGCTACGCGCTTCCGGACTACCCGGACGACCCGAAGAGCGACGAGGAGCGCGAGAACCGCGCCCGTTACGACAAGATCAAGGGCAGCGCCGTCAACCCGGTCCTGCGCGAGGGCAACTCCGACCGCCGCGCCCCCGCCTCGGTCAAGAACTACGCCAAGGCGCACCCGCACCGCATGGGCGCCTGGACCAGCGAGTCGAAGACGAACGTCGCCACCATGGGCGAGAACGACTTCCGCTCCACCGAGAAGTCCGCCGTGATCGCCGAGGCCGGCACGCTGCGCATCGAGCACGTCGACGCCGACGGCGCCGTCACGGTGCTGCGCGACTCCGTACCGGTCCTCGCGGGCGAGGTCGTGGACGCGTCCGTCCTGCACGTCGACGCGCTGCGCACCTTCCTGAACGACCAGATCGAGCGCGCCAAGGCCGAGGACGTCCTGTTCTCCGTGCACCTCAAGGCCACGATGATGAAGGTCTCCGACCCGATCGTCTTCGGCCACGTGGTCCGCGCCTTCTTCCCGAAGACCTTCGCCCGCCACGGCGAGGCCCTGGCGGCCGCCGGCCTGTCCCCGAACGACGGCCTCGGCACCATCCTGAACGGCCTGGGCGCGCTGCCCGACGCCGACGCGATCAAGGCCTCCTTCGACGCCGAGATCGCCGAGGGCCCGGCCCTCGCGATGGTCGACTCCGACAAGGGCATCACCAACCTGCACGTTCCGTCCGACGTCATCGTCGACGCCTCGATGCCGGCCATGATCCGCACCTCCGGCCACATGTGGGGCCCGGACGGCGCCGAGGCCGACACCCTGGCGGTCCTCCCGGACAGCAGCTACGCCGGTGTCTACCAGGTCGTCATCGACGACTGCCGCGCGCACGGCGCGTACAACCCGTCCACGATGGGCTCGGTGCCGAACGTCGGCCTCATGGCCCAGAAGGCCGAGGAGTACGGCAGCCACGACAAGACCTTCGAGCTGGCCGCCGCCGGCACCGTCCGCGTCGTCGACGCCTCCGGTGCCACGGTCCTGGAGCAGGAGGTCGCCGCCGGCGACATCTTCCGCGCCTGCCAGACCAAGGACGCGCCGATCCAGGACTGGGTCAAGCTCGCCGTCACCCGCGCCCGCGCCACCGGCGTCCCGGCCGTCTTCTGGCTCGACGAGGGCCGTGCGCACGACGCGCAGCTGATCGCCAAGGTCAAGACGTACCTGGCCGACCACGACACCGACGGTCTGACCATCGAGATCCTGTCGCCGGTCGAGGCCACCGCGTACTCCCTGGAGCGCATCCGCCGCGGCGAGGACACCATCTCGGTGACCGGCAACGTGCTGCGCGACTACCTGACCGACCTGTTCCCGATCCTGGAGCTGGGCACCAGCGCCAAGATGCTCTCGGTCGTCCCGCTGATGAACGGCGGCGGCCTCTTCGAGACCGGCGCCGGCGGCTCCGCCCCGAAGCACGTCCAGCAGCTCGTCAAGGAGAACTACCTGCGCTGGGACTCCCTCGGTGAGTTCCTCGCGCTGGCCGTCTCCTTCGAGCACCTCGCCACCACCACCGGCAACGCCCGCGCCCAGGTGCTGGCCGACACCCTGGACCGGGCGACGGGCACCTTCCTCAACGAGGACAAGTCGCCGAGCCGCAAGCTGGGCGGCATCGACAACCGCGGCAGCCACTTCTACCTCGCCCTGTACTGGGCGCAGGAGCTGTCGCGGCAGACCGAGGACCCGAAGCTGGCCGCGGCGTTCGACCCGCTCGCCAAGACGCTGGCCGAGTCCGAGGAGAAGATCGTCGGCGAGCTCATCGCCGTGCAGGGCGCCCCGGCGGAGATCGGCGGCTACTACCAGCCCGACGCCGCCAAGGCCTCGGCGATCATGCGGCCGTCCGCGACGCTGAACGCGGCGCTCGCGCTCCTCGGCTGACGCCCGCGAGGGCTGAAGTCCGCCGGGGCTGAGGTCCCGCAGGGCTGAGGCCCACCGCTTCCACGGGTCCGCCCCGGTCGGCAGTCGCCGACCGGGGCGGACCCGTTTCCGCGCCCGGTCAGAGCGGGTGCACGTGTTCCGGTGCGAAGGCCAGCGGGTCGCGCCCGGCGGCCAGGATCCGCAGCCCGGGAGCCACGGCGAGCAGCTCGCGCAGCCAGTCCAGGGCTTCGGACGCGAGATGCTCGCAGCCGTCGAGGACGAGCAGCATGTCGCGCTCGGCCAGCCACGATGCCGCGTTCGACGTCCCGCACGGCAGGAACGGCATGCCCGGTACGCAGCCCAGCGCGGCCGTCAGGTCGCGGACCCCGAACCGCTGGTCCATGGAGACCACGGCGACGCCGTCGTAGAAATTGGACGCGAGCCGTTGCCCGATCTCCCGCACCAACAGGCTCCTGGGCTCGCGGAACCGTCCGGTGACGGTCAGTACCTTGCCCCGCCGCACGGCGGTGAAAAGACGGGACAGCTCTGTGGAGGTCGCCGGGAACGTACCGGCGCCTCTGGAATCCCTCATCGGCACGATGCCCCCCAACATGCGTGACCATTCGCGGCAAGAGGGTCGTTTCAAGCCGCATGAAGACGATTATGCGCCACTTTCTTCGAAAGGCCAGGGGAATTCCCCATTCCGGTGAAATGCCCGTGCCGCCCGGTGATCGCAGCAGTTGTACAGGTCACATGCCTTTGTCCAACCGCGGCGCCGGCGGTGACTGGACCTGGCGGTACCGCCTCCGGAAACGCCCGCGGGCGCACGGCGTCGCGCTCGACCTCGTCGGTCCGAAGAACGCACGCGGGAGGTCGGCGACGGCGACCACACCTACGCCCACCCCGAGTTCGACACCGACCGCAACGCCCGGCACGACGTGGACCCGCCCCACTACGGTAGCCCCGCCGCCCCGTCCCGTCCCCCGGGGAACGGTTGTCCGGGGGCCCGGAATCCGCTGTACTGCTGCTGTGCGGCCCGAGACGCGGGCATGGCGCGGGCATATTCGGGGGAGGGGTCAGGATGAGTGCGGACCGGCGTCGGGCAGGGCGGGGCGCGAGACCCGCGTCGCACCGGCGCCGTGCGGGCTTCCGGCGTCGAAGACCCCTGCTGAGCCTCCTCCTGTCCGCCTTCCTCCTCGTGGGCGTCTGCGCCGCGACGGGGATCGCCTGGGAACCCCGTACCGTCGCCGACGCGCGGGTCCGCCCGGCACCGGGCCCGGCCGGCGTCCTGCCCGGTAACCTCGGCGACAGCCCCGCGCCCGTCGCCACCGGCCCCACTGCCACCGGACCGGGCACCACCGCCCCGCAGAGCCCGGACGGGAAGGTCCCGGACCCGAAGGCCCAGGGGTCCGGTACGGACGGAGGGGCCCGCCCCACCGGAGCCCTGCCGTTCGACCTGCCCCAGCCGGCCGCCCTGCGCTCCGGAGCCGCCGGCGAGAAGCTGGTCTTCGCCCACTACTTCACCCCGTACCCGCTCTCCCTCGACAACGCGAGCCCCGACGCCGACTACTACACCCGCAACTACCTGAAGCCCGACGGCGAGAACGGCAAGCACCGGCGCTACGGCGGCCTGCTGCGCGACCGGCCGCCGCCCGTCCAGCCCAAGGCCGGGGGCTGGGAGCTCGCCAACCTCCAGCAGGAGGTCCGCACCGCCCGCGCCGCCGGCATCGACGGCTTCACCCTCGACCTGCTCTCCCTCTCCGGGAAGAACCTCGAACGCTGCAAGCTGCTGATGGAGGCCGCCCGTTCGGTGGACCCGGCCTTCAAGGTCATGCTGATGCCGGACATGACCTCTCTGGACACCGACGACCCGCGCGTGCTCGCCGACCTCCTCGCGGACCTCGGCAGGGCCCCGGCCGCCCACCGGCTCCCCGACGGGCGGCTGGTCGTCTCGCCGTTCAAGGCGGAGCAGAAGAGCGTCGCCTGGTGGACCCGGGTCATCGACGACCTGAAGTCCCGGCACGGCATCCGCACCGCCTTCGTTCCGCTCTTCCTCGACTTCGGCGCGCACAGCGGCGAGTTCGAGCCCATCAGCCACGGATTCTCCGAGTGGGGCAGCCGCAGCTACGTCGGCCAGGAGAGCTCCACGCGCGACGTACGGCGCGCCCACGCCGCCGGCAAGATCTGGATGCAGCCCGTATCGGTCCAGGACGCCCGGCCCAACCAGGGCGTCTACGACGAGGCGGGCAACACCGCGACCCTGCGCGCCACGTGGAACCGTGCCATCGAGGACGGGGCCGACTGGGTCCAGCTCACCACCTGGAACGACTACAGCGAGGGCAGCCAGTTCGCGCCCTCCCTGCACAACGGCCACGCCTACCTGGACCTTTCCTCGTACTACCTCACCCGGTTCAAGACGGGCGGCTGGCCGAAGATCGTCCGGGACACGCTGTACCTGAGCTCGCGCACCCAGTTCGCCGCCGCCGCCCCGAGCGGCGGCCAGTCCCTCGTGATGTCGCTGCGGGGCGGCAGCGCCGCGGCCCGGGACACGGTGGAGGTGCTGAGCTTCCTGACCGCGCCCGCGAGCATCCGTACGGCCGTGGGGGCGGCGCGGGACACGCACGCGGCCCCGGCCGGGGTCCACTCCGAGCTGCTGCCCCTGAGTCCGGGCGCCGGGTCCGCGGCCGTGGTGCGGGACGGCGGGGCCGGGGCCCGGGTGGAGCTGCGCTACCGGGTGGACCGCGCGGTGGAGGTCCAGGACCTCCAGTACTACGCGGCCACCAGCGGCCGGAGCTGAGTCCGCAGAGGCTGAAGTCCGCAGGGGCTGAAATCCCTTGGTTCGGGACCTTCGTCACCCCATATGTAGTGGTGGCACTCTGCTGTCGCATCTATATGTAGTGTTGGCCCTGCCGGTTCGGCGGGGCCTCTCCCCGACCGAGGCAACAGGGAACCCGGTGGGAATCCGGGACTGCCCCGCAACGGTGAGTCCGCCACGGCGGACGAGTCCGACACCTGCCGGCATGGGCTGTGAAAAGGGCCCGCCATTCTTCCGTGCCGAGCCCCGTGGGAGGGCTGCCGTGACTGCTGTCGTCAATGCCGTAGAGACCGTGACCGAATACCTGGACCGCCGGGACTGGCGGGTGAACGCCAACGCCAACCAGGGATATTCGCTCGGCGGACTCATCCTCAACGCCGCCGGCAAGGTCACCGCCAACTACTGGCTGGAACAGGTCTATCCCGCCGCCGTGGCGCGCGCCCACCGCGACGGCGACTTCCACATCCACGACCTGGACATGCTCTCCGGCTACTGCGCCGGCTGGTCCCTGCGCACCCTGCTGACCGAGGGCTTCAACGGGGTACCCGGACAGATCGACTCCGCCCCGCCCAGGCACCTGTCCTCGGCCGTGGGCCAGATCGTGAACTTCCTCGGCACCCTGCAGAACGAATGGGCGGGCGCCCAGGCCTTCTCCTCCTTCGACACCTACCTCGCCCCCTACGTCCGCCTCGACGCGATGAGCTATGACCAGGTCAGGCAGTGCGTCCAGGAGCTGGTGCACAACCTGAACGTGCCCTCGCGCTGGGGCACCCAGACCCCCTTCACCAACCTCACCTTCGACTGGACCTGCCCCGAGGACCTGCGCGAGCAGATCCCGGTGGTCGCGGGGGAGGAGACCGGATTCACCTACGGCGAGCTCCAGGCCGAGATGGACCTG
Organism: Streptomyces sp. CA189; assembly: GCF_056428985.1. Lineage (NCBI taxonomy): Bacteria > Bacillati > Actinomycetota > Actinomycetes > Kitasatosporales > Streptomycetaceae > Streptomyces > Streptomyces sp. CA189. Next base: position 122,189 of record NZ_JBWJVM010000002.1, read on the forward strand.
ATCAACCGGGCGTACCTGGAGGTGATGACGGAAGGCGACGCCACCGGGCGGGTGTTCACCTTCCCCATCCCGACCTACAACATCACCCGGGACTTCCCCTGGGAGAGCGAGAACGCCGAGCGGCTCTTCGCGATGACCGCCAAGTACGGGCTCCCGTACTTCCAGAACTTCATCAACTCCGAGCTCGAACCGAACATGATCCGCTCCATGTGCTGCCGGCTCCAGCTCGACCTGACCGAGCTCCTCAAACGCGGCAACGGCCTCTTCGGCAGCGCCGAGCAGACCGGCTCGCTCGGCGTGGTCACCCTCAACTGCGCCCGCCTCGGGCACCTTTGCTCGGGTGACGAGCCACGGCTGATGGCCGAGGTGGACCGGCTGTGCGAGCTCGCCAAGGACAGCCTCGAACTCAAGCGGATCACCGTCCAGGACCTGATCGACGGCGGTCTCTTCCCGTACACCAAGCGGTACTTGGGCACCCTGCGCAACCACTTCTCCACCATCGGCGTCAACGGCGTCAACGAGATGGTCCGCAACTTCAGCGGGGACGCCCACGACATCACCGCGCCCGAGGGCCACGCCCTCGCGGTCCGCCTCCTGGACCGGGTCCGGGCCCGGATGGTCGACTTCCAGGAGAGCACCGGCCACCTCTACAACCTGGAGGCCACCCCGGCCGAGGGCACCACGTACCGCTTCGCGAAGGAGGACCGGGCCCGCTTCCCCGGCATCCTCCAGGCCGGCACCGACGCCAACCCGTACTACACCAACTCCTCGCAGCTTCCGGTCGGCTGGACCGACGACCCCTTCGAGGCGCTGGAGCGCCAGGACGAACTGCAGGGCAAGTACACGGGCGGCACCGTCCTGCACCTGTACACCCCCGAGCGGATCCCGACGGCGGAGGCCTGCCGCAAGCTGGTCCGCCGCTCGCTGGAGACCTTCCGGCTGCCGTACCTGACGGTGACCCCGACCTTCTCCATCTGCGCGGACCACGGCTACCTGGCGGGAGAGCAACCCGAGTGCCCCACGTGCGGGGCGGCGTGCGAGGTGTGGACCCGGGTCATGGGTTACCACCGCCCGGTGTCCTCCTTCAACATCGGCAAGAAGGGCGAACACGCCGAGCGCGTCCACTTCAAGGCCGCGGTGTGAGCGCCGCCGCCGAGACCGGTGCCGCGACCCCGCCCGAGGTCGTCCGCATCGGCGGCTGGTCCCGGATGTCCACCTGCGACTGGCCCGGCCGGCTGGTCACCACCGTCTTCTGCCAGGGCTGCCCCTGGCGCTGCGGCTACTGCCACAACCCCGGCCTGCTGCCCGCCCGGGCCCCCGCCGCCGTCTCCTGGGACGAGGTGCTCGGCCACCTCGCCCGCCGTACGGGGCTGCTCGACGGGATCGTCTTCTCGGGCGGGGAGCCGCTGCTCCAGCGCGGTCTGCCGCAGGCCGTACGGGAGGCCCGCGCGCTGGGCCTGGAGGTCGGCCTGCACACCGGGGGAGCCTTCCCCCGGCGCCTGGCCCGGCTGCTGGACGCGGGCCTGCTCGACTGGGTCGGCTTCGACGTCAAGGCTCCGCCCGGCCGCTACGAGCGGGTCACCGGCATCGGCCACGCGGCCGCCTCGGCGGAGCGCAGCCTGCGCCTCCTGCTCGCCTCGGGGGTGCCCCACCAGCTCCGCACCACGGTGGACCCGGCCCTCCTGGGCCCGCCCGCCCTGGCAGAGCTGGACGCCTGGCTCGCGGACCTGGGCGCACGGCCCACCCACCGCCAGGCCGTGCGCCCACCGGCGGCCTGAGCGCCTCGATGGCCGTAGGAGGGGCTGTCGCTCCGGTTGGCGGCGGGGCATGATCGGGCCGACAGCCGAGCCGCACCCACGGAGGCCCTACGTGACCCACTCCGCCGAGCCGACCGACCGCGCCGACCGCACCGACCGCACCGACCGCGTCGACCCCGCAGACGCCGCCGGGCAGGCCGCGGCCGCCGCACGCGGCGGGTCCGTACGCCGCCCCGCCGAATTCCCGGGCGGGCGGGAGCTGTTCCGGCTCTCGCCCGAGGTCGGCCACCTGAACCACGGGTCGTTCGGCGCGGTGCCCCTCCCCGTGCAGGAGGCGCAGGCCGCCCTCCGGGCCCAGGCGCACGCCGACCCCGACGCCTTCTTCGTCGGCGTCGCCGACCGGCTCGTCGAGGCCCGGACCCGGATCGCCGCCCGGCTCGGCGCGGACCCGGACGGGCTCGCCTTCGTGTCCAACGCCACCGAGGCCGCCAACGTGGCCCTCGACGCCGTGGAGTTCGCCGCCGGCGACGAGATCCTGGTCACCGACCACGGCTACGGCACGGTCGTCGCGGCCGCCGCCCGGCGCGCCCCGCTCACCACCGTGGCCCTGGGCACCGACCTCCCCGACGAGGACGCCGTACGGGAGACCGTGCTGGCCGGGGTCACCCCGCGGACCCGGGTCGCCGTACTCGACCACATCAGCTCGCCCACCGCCCGGCTCATCGCCTCGCCGCGGCTGCTCGCCGAACTCGCCGAGCGGGGCATCACCACCATCGTGGACGGCGCCCACGCTCCCGGCATGATCCCCGACCCCCTGGGCGGGGGCGCCGACTTCTGGTTCGGCAACCTCCACAAGTGGGCCTACGCCCCGTCCGGCACCGCGCTGCTGTCCGTCGCCCCGCACCACCGCGACCGGGTCCGGCCGCCGGTGCCCTCCTGGGAGGCGCACTACGGCTTCCCACGCTCCGTGGAGAACCGCGCCACCTTCGACTACACCGGCTGGCTCGCCGCCCCGTACGGGCTCGACCTGCTGGAAGAGCTCGACCCCGGCAAGGTACGGGCCCACAACAGCGCCCTGGCCGCCTACGGCGCGGCCCTGCTCGGCGAGATCCCCGGGATCGCCCCGCTCCCGCACACCGAGGGCCTCGCCCTGCGCACGCTGCGGCTGCCGCCCGGGGTGGCCGAGACCCCGGACGCTGCCCAGGCACTGCGCGAGCGGATCGCGGCCGAGCAGCGGATCCGGGTCCTGATCTGGCCCTGGCCGGGCGGCGGCGGGATCCGGGTGAGCGGGCAGATCTACAACCGGGCCGAGGAGTACGAACGGCTCGCCGAGGTACTGCCCGCCTACCTCCGCCAGTAGACGGCCTAGCCGCGCCGGAGCAGGTACGTGTCCATGATCCAGCCCTTGCGGGCGCGGGCCTCGGTGCGCAGCTCCTCGATCCGGCCGGCGACCTCCGCCAGCTTCCCCGAGACCAGGATCTCGTCGGGGGTGCCCACGTACGCACCCCAGTAGATGTACAGGTCCTGGTCGAGGTGGGCCGTGAAGGCGTGCCGGGCGTCCAGCATCACCACCACGTCGTCCACATCGGCCGGCCAGCCCTCCGCGAGCCGGCGCCCGGTGGTGATCTGGACCGGACGGCCCACCCGGTTGAGGTTGGTGCGGTGGCGGGCCAGCAGCGAGGAGATGCTGCTGATGCCGGGCACCACCTCGTGCTCGAAGGCGACCCGGCCCTTCTCCAGCACCTCGTCGAGGATCGCGAGGGTGGAGTCGTAGAGCGAGGGGTCGCCCCACACGAGGAACGCGCCCGTCTCCCCCTCCGCCAGGTCCTCGGCGATGAACCGCTCGAAGAGCTCGGCCCGCGCGCTGCGCCAGCCGTCCACCGTGGGGGTGTAGTCGGAGGGCGTCCGGTCGCGGTCGGGATCGCGGCCCTCCACCAGCCGGTGTCCGGGGCGGGCGTGCGCGTCGAGCATCGCGCGCCGCAGCCCGGTCAGATCCGCCTTCTCCTCGCCCTTCTCCAGGATGAGGAATGCGTCCGCCGCGCCGATCGCCTTGACCGCCTGGAGGGTCAGGTGGTCCGGGTCGCCCGCGCCTATGCCGATCACTGAGAACTTCTTCACCGGGCTATTCTGCCCGTCATGCGCGTCGCCCTGTTCGTCACCTGCGTCAACGACGCGCTCTACCCGCGGACGGGCATCGCCGTCGTCCGCCTCCTGGAGCGGCTCGGGGTCACCGTGGACTTCCCCGCCGCGCAGAGCTGCTGCGGGCAGCCGCAGTACAACACCGGCTACCGGCGCGAGGCCGAACCGCTGGTCCGCCGCACCGCCGAGGCCTTCGCCGGCCACGCGTACGTGGTCACCCCCTCGGGCTCCTGTGCCGCCATGATCCGCTCCCACTACCCCCGGATCGGGCGGGCGGCCGAGGCGGAGGGGCGCGGCCCGGGGCTGGCCGCGCTCGCCGAAGGCCTCGTACCGCGCGTGTACGAGCTCACCGAGTTCCTGGTCGACGTCCTCGGGGTGACGGACGTGGGCGCGTACTTCCCGCACACCGTCACCTACCACCCGTCCTGCCACGGCCTGCGGGGCCTCGGACTCGGCGACCGGCCCCGGCGGCTGCTGGCCGCCGTACGCGGCCTGGAACTGCGCGAACTGCCGGGCGCCGAGGAGTGCTGCGGCTTCGGCGGGACCTTCGCCGTCAAGAACCCCGACGTATCCGCCGCGATGGGCACCGACAAGACCGCCCACGCGGTGTCCACGGGCGCCGAGGTGCTGTGCGGGGCCGACAACTCCTGCCTCGCCCACCTGGACGGCATCCTGCGGCGCCAGGGCGCCCCGCTGCGGGCCCTGCACCTCGCCGAGATCCTGGCCGCGACGGAAGAGGAACCCCTCACATGACGGGCACGTACCTGGGCATGCCAGCCTTCCCCGACGCGGCCCGCGAGGCCGTGGGGGACGAGGTGCTGCGCGCCAACCTCCGCCACGCCACGCACACCATCCGCGACAAGCGGGCGCGGGCCGTCGCCGAACTGGAGGACTGGGACCGGCTGCGCGCGGCCGGCAAGGCGGTCAAGGACCACACGCTGGCACATCTCGACCGCTACCTGCTCCAACTGGAGGCGTCCGTCACCGCCGCGGGCGGCACCGTCCACTGGGCGGCCGACGCCGACGAGGCCAACCGCATCGTGACGGACCTGGTCAGGGCCACCGGGGAACGGGAAGTCGTCAAGGTCAAGTCCATGGCCACCCAGGAGATCGGCCTCAACGAGGCCCTGGAGGCGGCCGGGATCGCCGCGTACGAGACCGACCTCGCCGAACTCATCGTCCAGCTCGGCCACGACCGGCCCTCCCACATCCTCGTCCCGGCCATCCACCGCAACCGCGGCGAGATCCGCGACATCTTCGCCGCGGAGATGGGCGGCTGGGGCCGTCCGGCCCCCGAGGGACTGGGCGACGACCCGCGCGAGCTCGCCGAAGCCGCCCGGCTGCACCTGCGCGAGAAGTTCCTGCGCGCCAAAGTCGCCGTGTCCGGCGCCAACTTCATGGTCGCCGAGACCGGCACCCTGGTCGTCTTCGAGTCCGAGGGCAACGGCCGGATGTGCCTGACGCTGCCCGAGACCCTGATCTCCGTGGTCGGCATCGAGAAGGTGGTCCCGACCTTCCGGGACCTGGAGATCTTCCTCCAGACGCTGCCCCGTTCCTCGACGGCCGAGCGGATGAACCCGTACACGACCATGTGGACCGGGCTGGGGCCGTCGAAAGGGGCCGACGGCGACGGCCCCTCCGTCTTCCACCTCGTCCTCCTCGACAACGGCCGCACCGACACCCTCGCCGACGAGGTGGGCCGCCAGGCCCTGCGCTGCATCCGCTGCTCCGCCTGCCTCAACGTCTGCCCGGTGTACGAGCGCGCCGGCGGACACGCCTACGGCTCCGTCTACCCCGGCCCGATCGGCGCCATCCTCAGCCCCCAGCTCCGGGGCACCGGGAGCGAGATCGACGCCACCCTGCCCTACGCCTCCACCCTGTGCGGGGCCTGCTACGAGGTCTGCCCGGTCGCCATCGACATCCCCGAGGTACTGGTCCACCTCCGCGAACGCGTGGTCCAGGGCGGCCCGGTGACCCGCGAGGGCATCCGGGTCCGGATCCGCCCCGCCGACGGCCACACCGCCGAACGGGCCGCCATGCGGGCCGCCCGGCTCCTCCTCGACCGTCCCGGCGCACTGCGCGCCGGGGAGCGGCTGCTGGCCCGCGCCCGCCGGCTGCGGCCGCGCCGGCTGCCGGGGCCCGGGCGGGCCTGGACGGACAGCCGGGAGCTGCCCGAGCTCCCGGAGCGCTCGTTCCGCGACTGGTGGGCGGCGCGCGAGAAGGAGGCACGCCCGTGAGCGCCAAGGAGCTCATCCTGGCCCGCATCCGCCGGGCCCTGCCCGAGCCGCGCCCGGACGCCGAGATCCCCCGGGACTACCTCCCGGTCCACGGCGCCCGCACCCCGGCCGAGACCGCCGACCTGCTCGCCGCGAACCTCGCGGAGTACCGGGCGAAGGTCCACCGGGTCGACGAGGACGGCCTCGCCGGGCTGCTGGCCCGCCTCCTCGCCGAACGGGGCGCGTCCTCGGTGCTCGTACCGCCCGGGCTGCCGCCGCACTGGCTCGCGGCGGCCGACCCGACGCGGATCCATGACCTGGCGGCCTCCACCCCGTACGAACTGGACGCGGTGGACAGTGTGGTGACGGGCTGCGCCCTGGCGATCGCCGAGACCGGCACGATCGTCCTCGACGGCGGTCCGGAGCAGGGACGGCGCCGGATCACGCTCGTCCCGGACCACCACATCTGCGTGGTCCGGGTCCCCGGCCAGGTGGTGGACTCCGTCCCCCGCGCGCTGCCGCTGCTGGACCCCACCCGTCCCCTGACCTGGATCTCGGGCCCCTCCGCCACCAGCGACATCGAACTCGACCGGGTGGAGGGCGTGCACGGCCCGCGCACCCTGGAAGTGGTCCTCCTCGGCGCACAATGAGGCCATGCCCTCCCACCTCGCCCTCACCGCCCTCGTGGTCCACGACTACGACGAGGCCATCGACTTCTACACCCGCGCGCTCGGCTTCGACCTCGCCGAGGACACCCCGCGCCCGGACGGCTCCCGCTGGGTCGTGGTCCGCCCGCCGGGCGCCAAGGAGTCCGCCCTGCTCCTGGCCCGCGCCAAGGACGAAGCCCAGCGCTCGCGCGTCGGCGACCAGACGGGCGGCCGGGTCGGCTTCTTCCTCTACACCGACGACTTCGCCGCCGACCACGCCCGGATGACCGCCGAGGGCGTCCGCTTCCTGGAGGAGCCGCGCCACGAGGCGTACGGCTCGGTCGCCGTGTTCCAGGACCTCTACGGAAACCGCTGGGACCTCCTCCAGCCGGCGTAGCCACCTGGCCGGGCGTTGGGCGGGGACGACCCGAAGGCGCCGGTGTTCCGGCCCCGGAGGGCGCCCGGGCCGGAGCGTCCGCCGCCGCCGCTCCGGGCTCAGGCCGGGCCGGGTCCGCCCGTGAGGTGCGGGGCCTCGGCCGCCGCGTCGACGGCCTCTCCGGCCTCCACCCGCGCCGCCAGCTCCCGGGCCCACCGGACCAGCCCGGCGATGTCCATCCCGTACGGGGGCCCGGCCCCTGGGGCGGCCGGATCTCCGGCCGCGTCTCCGGCCGCGTCTCCGGCCGCGTACAGCCCGGCCAGGGCGGAGGCTCCGCGGCGCAGCAGCCGGGCGCCGCCGACGGCGTTCCCGCGCGCGGAGTGCGTCAGGCCGACCGCCAGCTGCGCCAGCGCCCGCCACAGCGGCGCCTCGGCCCCGGGTCCGGATTTCCAGGCGTCCTCGAACACCTCGTGCGCGTGGAACGGCATCCCCGCGTCCAGCAGCCGCTGCGCCTGCGCCACCGTCTCCCCGGGCGAGCGCACCACTCCCTCGGGCTGCCGCTCCACCCCTTGCGCCCCGTAGGGCAGCGGCCGCCCCAGCCCGTCCCTGGGCCGCGCGTTCCGCGCCCGCCCCTCACCGTCCCGATCCCGTGCGTTCACCCCTTCATCCTCTCTTCCTCCTCCCTCCCGCCGTAAACCGGTGCATGGACACCCCTCGGCGTGGGGTAATGTTCTGCATGTGCCGCCGAGACGGGGGAAACCCCAGATCAGAAGCACATCGGGACGTGGCGCAGCTTGGTAGCGCACTTGACTGGGGGTCAAGGGGTCGCAGGTTCAAATCCTGTCGTCCCGACTTTGCTTTATGCAGGTCGGAGGTCGTCTTCTCAGAAATGGGAAGGCGACCTTTCGTGTGTTCGGGGCCTTGACGGTGTGCCGAGGGCGGGTCTCCGGGACTCCTGGGTGGAACCGGCGGCCCTCCGACCTGGTTGACCAGCGGGTGACGGGGGCCGACGGCAGCCTGCTCCAGCGAGCGCGACGCCCAGGGCAGGGTGAGGCTCCGTCAGTGCACCCGGCTCTCGCGCAAGCCGGACACGGGGCGCTACGCCTACGACGTGCTCGGCCGCCGGGTCGCGAAGCGGCGGATGATGCCGGACGGTGTCACCGTGTCGGGGGAGGTCGCCTTCGTCTGGGACGGCATGACCTTGTGCGAGCAGACGACCACCGCACCGGACCAGCCGCACGCGGTCACCCTGACCTGGGGCCACGACGGCCTCCAGCCGCTAGCCCAGACCGAGAAACCGGCCGACGCGGACGGGCGGGAGATCAAACCGGTCGAGCTGCGCTCCGACGCGAAGAACAAGGGAAACCGAATGCGAACCAGCGAGGCCGATCTCGTCGAGCTCATCCGGGGCAGCGGCCTCGAGGCGGAAGAGGTCCAGGGAAACGACCCCGGCCCCTCGGTCGACGCGGCCTGGCGTGCCATGGCGGGATTCGGCGTGGAGCCCGGCGCGTCCTTCCCCCTGAAGGGAGACCTCGCAGGAGTCCACGAGCTGTGGCTCGAACACGCACGTCGAGGCCATGTCATCGGTGCGGACGGGACGTTCCTCCTCACGGCGGTCGTGACCGGAAGCTGCGGAGTCGGCTGGGTCCGTGTACGCCTCACGGACACCGCCGACGTGTCCCGGCTCGTCGACGACCAGGGACGCATCGAGTTCATCGCCCGCTCCCGGTCCGGCGACCACATCTGCGGGATCACCGCGGAGGAGTACGACTACTGGATCATCACTCGGAGCCTCTGAGCTTCTCAGGCGGGGTGGGACGGACGGGGGCGCAGGCGCGCGGCGAGTACGGCGACGTCGTCCTCGGCGTGCTGGGCGTCGAGTCCGGCGCAGACCGCGTCCACCACCTCCGAGAGGCTCGTCCGGGAGCCCAGGCGCAGGGCCGCGAGCCTGGCCAGTGAGGTGTCGATGTCCTCGCTGCGCCGCTCCACCAGGCCGTCCGTGTACAGCAGCAGGGTCTGGTCCGCGGTGATCGGCCGGGCGAGGGCCTCGTAGCCACCGACGCCGGTGCCCAGGGGCGGGCCGACCGGTACGTCCAGGAGTTCGCCGGTGCCGTCGCGGGTGAACAGGGCGGGCGGCAGGTGCCCCGCGCTGGAGTAGAGGGCCATGCCGCGGGCCGGGTCGATGCGGACGAGCAGGCAGGTCGCGGGCCTGCGGGTGTCGTCCGACGCGGACAGGGAGTCCAACTGGCGCAGGACCCGGTGCGGGGCGAGATCGGTGGAGGCGACCTCGCGCAGCACGGACCGGTAGGCGTTCATGTCGACCGCGGCCTCCAGGCCGTGTCCCATCACGTCCCCGACGGCGAGGAGGGTGCGGCCGAAGTGCAGGCGGATCGTCTCGAACCAGTCGCCGCCGACCAGGGCGCGGGCCCCGAGGGGCAGGTAGCGGCTGGCGATCTCCAGGTTCGGGTGGGGCCGTCCGGGTTCCGCGACCAGGGCGCGTTGCAGATCGAGTGCGGTCCTCTCGGTCGCCGCGAGGCGCCGGGCATGGCCGAGGTGGATGGCGGCCAGGCGCGCGGCGAAGTGCAGGGTCGCCAGCTCGTGGTCCCCGTATTCTCCCCGCGTGCGTGTGGTGAGGAGCCTGCCGTACAGCTCGCCCCGGGCGGTCAGCGGTACGGAGGCGACGTACGTGCGGGCGGCACCGACGCCCGCGGTCCACGTTTCCAGGGGATGGCCGCGGTCCAGCGCCCGGACCAGCGGCGCGCCTTCGGCGGCGGACCCGTCCAGGAGGGCCGTCGCGCCGGCCACCGCCACGCGTTCGGTACGGGTGCCGTGGCGGGTCAGGTCCACCGCCGCGGCGTCGGACAGCGTGCGGAACAGGAACCCGGCCAGCTCCCGGCAGGTCTGCCGTTCGTCGGGGAAGGTTCCGATCTGCTCCAGGGCCTCCTCCATGGAGCGCAGCCGCGCCTCCAGCCCGCCCTGTTCCGCCACGTGCCTCCTTCGCCCGCCACCCGTCGCCCTACTGCCGTGGAAGGCATTTCATCAGCCCGCCCGGCTTGCGGGCGCCAACGCGGCGGGTGTTGCCGGACGGGGACTTCGTCCGGCAACACCCGCGGTGCGGCGAGGCGTAGGAGAGGTCGCCCATGACGGTGTCGGGAACTGGGCCGGGATCGGGGAAACGCAGGGCGAACACGCGCCGTCTTCTGCCGGATTCAGCCGATGACCGCCGTGGCCTCGATCTCGACCAGGTGCTCGGGTACGTCGAGTGCCGCGACGCCCAGCAGGCTGGCCGGCGGTACCGGGGCGCTCCCCAGGGCCGCGGCCGCCCGGGTGATGCCTTCCAGCAGCAGGGGCATCTTGTCGGGGGTCCAGTCGACCACGTAGACGGTCAGCTTCGCCACGTCGTCGAAGGAGGCGTCGACCGCGGCCAGGGCGGTGGCGATGTTGACGTAGCACCGCTCGACCTGGGCTGCCAGGTCGTCCTTGCCGATGGTGACGCCGTCGGGGCCCCAGGCGACCTGTCCGGCGATGAAGACCAGCTTCGAGCCGGTCGCGACGGACACCTGGCGGTAGACGTCGACGTCCGGGAGTCCCTTGGGGTTCACCAGAGTTATCGCCATGTCGTGTGCCTCCGTGTAGGGGGGATCGCTCTCTTGTGGTTACTGAGGAACCGTAGGAGAGTGACCGCTGACATGGAAGAACGCACTTTTCGGTGACTGGGGAACCTGATGGTGACCAAGCAGTACAGCGGCTCGCCCGAGGACGCGGACCTCAGGCGCGCGGACTCCCTGGCACGGGAGATCTTCTCGGACGTCGCCAACAAGTGGGCGCTGCTGATCATCGAGGCGCTGGGGGAGCGCACGCTGCGGTTCAGCGAGGTGCGGGGCGAGATCGAGGGCATCAGCCACAAGATGCTCACCCAGAACCTGCGCATGCTGGAGCGCTACGGCCTGATCGAGCGCACGGTGCACCCCGTGGTGCCGCCGCGGGTGGACTACACCCTCACCGAGCCGGGCCGGGCCCTGCGCGTGACGATCGCCGGACTGTGCGACTGGACCCACCGGTACCTCGGCCACATCGAAGCCTCCCGCCACCGCTTCGACGGCTGAAGCCGCAGCCGCAGCCGCAGCCGCAGCTGACGCGCGAAGTGCCCGCGGTGCCGTCCGGAACGGCTCGGCGGGCACTTCGTGGGGCGGGTGCCGTCAGGAGGACTGCTCCGTCAGGATCTCCGGGTCCGACAGGCCCGCCGCGCCGGTCTCGACCTTGCCGGCGAAGCGGCGCAGGAAGCCCGGGGTGCCGGAGGCGGTGACCGTCACGTCGTACCAGCGGCGGGTGTTCTTCAGGGAGACGGTGTGCGTGACGGTGCCGCCCTTGGGGACCGTGAGGCGCTTCGGGCTGCCGCCGTAGGCGTTGGCGACCGTCAGCGTGGCGGTGGTGCCTCCGGCGTTGGTGAGGGTGAGGTTCCCGGTCGCGGCGTTGTGGCGGGCGGTGACCTCGGGGCCGGGGGTGGTGCCGGGGTTGCGGAAGCCGCGCAGGAAGCCGTTGGGGCCGTGCACGGTCAGGTCGGTGGCCCCGGCCGAGTAGGCGGTGTTCCAGGTTCCGCGATCGACTTCCCGGCCCCGGTGGTGTAGGTCCAGGGGGCGTCGGTGCGGTTGCCGGAGGTGACGTAGAAGTGCGCGCCCAGCTCCGGGCTTGTTGAAGGCGCTCTGGCCGCCCGCCCAGTCGTGGTTGAGGCCCTGGAGGAACTCCATGCCGAGGTCTTCGGACGGCGGCCGGAAGGGCAGCGTCTCCTTCGTGCCGTCGGACTGGTGCCAGACGGACTCGCCGCTGGGCAAGGTCACCGGGCGCGGGTCGCCGAAGCCGCGGACACCGCGCAGCGCACCGAAGTAGTGGTCGAAGGAACGATTCTCCTACATGAGCACGACGATGTGCTCGACGTCCGCGATGGAGCCGGTGGTCCCCTGCGCGGGGATGGCGGCGGCGCGGGCGATGCTCTCGCCCAGCATCGTCAGGGCTGTGGTGCCGCCTGCGAGCTGCAGGAAGCGCCGACGATTCAGTTCTGCCATGGCGCGAACGACCTCCGGGGTTGAGGGGTGGCTGAGCACCCCAGCACAGTGCGTCCGGGGTTCCGGCAAGGGAGCCTGGCGTGACGCCGGTCCGTACGCCAGGCGAACGGCGGTCGGGATTCGCGGGCAGGTCGGCCGGTTTTGGGCTACCGGGAGAAAAGGCTTGGACCGTGTGGGCGCCCGTGCGGGACACTCCGCTTTCTGACCAGACGGTCCGAGAAGGCAGGGTTGGGATGGGATCGCCCGAATCGCACGAAAGTTCGCTGAAGGTAAGTCCACCGCGCAGGAGTCCGGTGCTCCTCGCACTTCGTTACTACGGGCGGGAGTTGGTCCGCCTGCGATGGCTGACGGCGCCCGCGATGCTGCTCCCGGCGCTGGGCAACATCGGCATCCACTACATCGCACCGCTGGTCGTCGCGAAGCTCGTCGGCCGGATCGCGGGCGGGGAGGGGGCCGCCGGAGCCGCCGGGGGCGCCCTCGCCTGGGCGATGCCGTACGTCCTCGGCTTCGCCGGGGTCCTGCTGGTCTCGGAGGCGTTCTGGCGCATCGGGCTGCACTGCCTGAACCGCCTCGACGCCCGCGGGATCGAGCAGCTGTACGTCACCGGAATGGACGAACTGTTCGCCAAGGACGCGGCGTTCTTCCACGACAACTTCGCCGGATCGCTGACGAAGCGGGTCCTGAGCTTCGCCTCCCGCTTCGAGGAGTTCGTCGACACGCTGACGTTCTCGGTCATGGGCAGCTTCGTGCCCCTGCTCTTCGCCTCGGTGGTGCTGTGGCAGTACGACCCGCTGCTCGTCGTCGGGCTCCTGACGATGATCGCGATCACGGGGCTGTGCGTGGCGCCCCTGATCCGCCGCCGTCAGGTGCTCGTCGCCCGGCGGGAGGAGGCGATCGCCCGGGTGTCCGGCCACGTGGCGGACAGCCTGATGAACATGGACACGGTCCGGGCCTTCGCCGCCGAATCGCGCGAAGCCGCCGAACACCGCACGCGCGTCGCGGAGTCGCGGCGGCTCACCCTGCGCTCGTGGGACTACGGCAACCTGCGCATCGACACGCTGGTCGCGCCGATGTCCGTGGCGACCAACGTGCTGGGGCTGATGCTCGCCATCGTGCTCGGCGGGGGAGCGCACGGGGTGGAGGCGGTCATCGTCGCCTTCACCTACTACGCGAGCGCGACGCGGATCATGTTCGAGTTCAACCAGATCTACCGCCGCCTGGAGAGCTCGATGACGGAGGCGGCGCAGTTCACCGAGCTGCTGCTGACACCGCCCACCGTGCTCGACCCGGCGGACCCGGAACCGCTGCGGCGCCCGCCGGCCGCCGACGTGCGGTTCGAGCGGGTGATCTTCGGACACGAGGGCGGGAAGCCCCTCTTCGACGGCCTGGACCTGGTCGTGCCCGGCGGGTCGAAGATCGGTCTCGTCGGGCGGTCCGGCGGGGGCAAGACCACGCTCACCCGGCTGCTGCTGCGGATGACGGACATCGACGCGGGCCGGATCCTGATCGGCGGGCAGGACATCAGCCGGCTCGGCCAGGCCGACCTGCGCAGCCTGATCGCCTACGTCCCCCAGGACCCGGCGATGTTCCACCGCACGCTCCGCGACAACATCGCCTTCGCCCGCCCGGACGCCACCGAGGCGGAGATCCGCCGCGCGGCCGAGGCGGCGCACGTCACGGAGTTCGCCGACGGGCTGGCGGACGGCTTCGACACCATGGTGGGCGAGCGCGGGGTGAAGCTGTCCGGCGGGCAGCGCCAGCGGGTCGCCCTCGCCCGGGCGATCCTGCGCGACGCGCCGATCCTGCTCCTCGACGAGGCGACCAGCGCCCTGGACTCCGAGAGCGAGATCCTGGTCCAGGACGCGCTGTGGCGGCTGATGGCCGGGCGGACGGCGCTCGTGGTCGCGCACCGGCTGAGCACGGTCGCCACCATGGACCAGCTCGTCGTACTCGACCACGGACGGATCGTCGAGCAGGGCACGCACCACCAACTGCTCGCCACGGACGGCGCCTACGCGAAGCTGTGGCAGCACCAGTCGGGCGGCTTCATCGACGACACGGCCGCGCGGGCAGACCTGCGCTGAACGAGGGGCGGGCGGGTGCCGTCGTAGCCACGGGTGCCGTCGTACCGGCGGGTGCCGTCGTACCGGCGGCGGTGCGACGGCGCCCGGTCAGAACTCCGCCGCCAGGGCGAGCTGCCGCTCGCGGTCCTGTCTGAGCAGTCGGGGGATGGCGCCGCTCGGCGCCACGCCCAGTTCCGCGGAGAGCAGCTCCTGATAGCCGCGGTAGCGGCGGTGCGCGTCGGCCACCTCGCCGACGAACAGGCACGATTGCACGGCGATCCGCCGGGGTCCCTCCCGCAGCGGGTCGGCCTGGGTCGCGGCGTCGGCCAGCTCGAGCACCGCGGAGTGCTGCCGGCTCTGGAGGAACCTCTCGGCGAGGCGCTCCAGCGTCTGGACGCGCTGGAGCCTCCACTTCTCCTGGAACGGCACGAGCCAGTCGTCGTCCCAGTCGTTCAGCAGCGGGTGGCGCAGCAGGCTCCACGCCTGCGGAGGCCGCTCCTCGCCCACCGCCGCCACGGCCGCACCGGGCACTGCCACGGCCGCACCCGGCGCCGCCCCGACCGCACCGGACACGGCCGCGATCAGCCTGGCCGCCGCCCGGTAGTCCACTTCCACGTGATCGGTGAGGGTGATGGTGGTGTGCGAGGCCCGCAACAACCCGCCGGCCGTGGCCTGGTTCAGCCGCCACAAGGTCTGGCGCAACCGGGCACCCGCCCGGTCGGGCGGGGCATCCGGCCACAGCCGGGCGGCCAGATCGCCGCGCCGCAACGGGCGGTCGCTCAGCACCAGGGCCGCGACGAGCCGTTGCTGGATGTCGCTGAGATCGGTGACCCGCCGGTCGGTGCGGCAGACGAAGCCTGGCAACAGCGATATGTGCACCATGCCTAAGCCGGTGGGATTCATCGCACCTCTCGGGTCGTCCGACGGGCCGCCGGCCGCCGGGTGGGCGCTCCATTGATCCCGATTTCCACGTTCGCTTCACATGAGCTTCACAACGGCTGTGGTAAGAGCGTGAGGCAAGGCCTGGAGATCGTCAACACCCGTGCGCGGCACGTTCCGGCAGCCCCGGTCCACTGCCGGAAGACGCCCCGCCCGCGCTGCGTATGTCCCCTTCGTCGCTCCGGCACAACCCACATTCGTGGGGTTGTTTCACGGGTCCGCCGCGAGCAGTCTCGGTTGCGTCCCCGATCGAACGCGACAGCGAAAGGTGGAAGCATGACCTTCAACGCCCTGGAGTCCCTGCGTGCGGCCGGCGTCATCGGCGGCACGATGGCGCCCGCTCTCGAAGAGTTCTACGCCAGCCTGACCCCCGAGGAGACCAAGGTCCTCATCTCGACGAAGACCCGCCTCGCGGCGATCCTGCCCGACGTGGTGGCGCACTCCCAGGACTGGACCTCCCCCGAGGCCACGAAGGAGGGCTTCGACGCCGCGATGCTGTGTGCCTGCGGCCTCTGGTCGGGATCGGGCCAGGCCGAGAACTGACCGTTCACAGGCGGGGTCCGGCGGCCGTTCGCGTCGGGCCGCGCCTGTGCCAGCCCAGAGAGGAGGCGGGATGCGAGGGAACGGCAATCTGGTCCGGAACCTGTCGCTGTTCGAGGTGCCCGAGGATCTGACGTACTTCGTGCACGGTGAGGACCACCTCGTGGTCAACCCGGAGGTGGCCGCCCGGTGCGTCCTCTCCGGACGTGAGTTCCGGGTCCTCGAAGCCCTGGCGTCCGCCCGGGCCCGCGGGGAGCAGCCGGGGCTGGAGCAGAACGGCGAGACGGAACGCGTCCTCGCCAAGCTCATCCTGAACTGGATCGTGTACTTCAACGGCAACAAGCCCAAGGTCAGGCTGGGCGAACCGCCCCTGGGCGTCGCGTACTACGCCATCACGGACGGCTGCAACCTCCGCTGTCCCTACTGCTACGCCTCCTCCGAGAAGTGCCTTCCGGGCGAGCTCGACACCGCCGAGTCCCTGGACCTGGTCTCGCAGATCGCCGACTTCGGCGCCGGGACCATCATCTTCACCGGTGGCGAGCCGATGCTCCGCAAGGACCTGTTCCAGGTCGTCGAGCACGCCAAGAGCAGCGGTCTGAAGGCCAACGTCATCACCAACGCGACGATGATCCGGACCGAGGCGAAGGCCCAGCGGTTCGCCGAGCTCTTCGACGCCGTCACCGTGAGCCTCGACGGAGGCACGGCCGAGACCCACGACCGCACCCGCGGCAAGGGCGCGTTCGCCAAGACCCACCGGGCGATCCAGCTGCTCAACGAGGCCGGGGTGGCCCCGGCCATCAACCACATCGTCACCTCGGACAACGTCCACGAGCTGGAGGACTTCGCCTCCTTCCTCGACGGGATCGAGATCCACAGCGTCCGCCTGATGAACCACAACGACCTGGGCCGGGGCGTCGGCGACGAGTACGACTTCGGCTGGCAGGACCACCTGAAGGTGCAGCAGCTCGTCTGGACCTCGCCGGTCGCCGGCAAGCTGAAGCCGGACGGGCCGAGGCCGGTCACCGCGTGCTCGGTCAAGGGCAACTGCGGAATGGGCGGGAACGAGATCTACGTCAACTCCCTCGGGGACGTCTACCCGTGCAAACTCGTCACGGGCAAGGGGGAGTTCGCCGGCAACATCAGGAAGCAGCGGCTGTCGGAGATCTTCGCCAGTCCGGTCCTGACCTCGATGCGCAAGAGCACCGTGTACGGCGGGGAGTTCCACGCCGACTGCGAGAAGTGCTACATCAAGGCCAACTGCGGCGGCGGCTGCCGGGCCGCGCACATGTCGGAGTCCGGCGACCTGCGGCGCAACAGCCGCCACCTGTGCCGGATCCTGCGGCACGGAGTCACCACGCAGCTGTGGCAGGAGACCGGGGTGACCCGCGCCGAACTCGCCCTGAACGGCCTGGAGATGACGGTCCCGAGGCTGGTCGCCACCGGGGAGGTGCACGAGGCCCACGAACAGTGGAAGACCTACGTCCGCCCGCCGGCGGCCGTGCCCGCGATCAAGGTGGGCGAACTGATTCCGATCATGCCGGTGAACAGGAGGCTGGGAGATGTCCCTGCACATCAGTGACGCGGTGATCTGGCAGGAGACCGCGGACGGCATCTCGCTCTACCACAGCGAGTCCGGCGACTTCCGCACCCTGAACGCGACGGCCGCCCAGATCTGGGCGCTCGTGGAGAGCGACGGGGACCGGGAGACGGTCATCAGGAACCTGTCCCTGCTGTTCGCGGGGCACAATCCGGTGATGACGGCCCGCATCCGCGCGGAGGTGGACGCCTTCATCAGCTCCATGGTCGAAGCCGATCTGCTTCTGGAGACGGAAGCCGGGACCCGGAGCGAGCCGGCCGCGCGGTCATGACCAGGGCCGTCGTCCTCGGCGGAGGCTTCGCGGGGGTGCTGGTGGCCAAGGTGCTCGCCCGGCACGTCGACGAGGTCACCGTCGTGGAGGGCGGCCGGTACCCGGACGGCCCGGGCGTACGGACGGGGCTGCCGCAGGCGTTCCACAGCCACGTGCTGGTGACCGCCGGCGCCGAGGCGCTGGACACGGTGCTCCCGGGAACGCTGGAGGCGCTCCTCGCCCGGGGCGCGCACCGCCGGGGCCTGCCGGACGGCGCACTGATCCTGAGCGCGGACGGCTGGTTCCGCCGCCACGAGACCGGGGCCTTCATGGTGTCGTGCAGCCGCTGGCTCATGGACCACGTCATCCGGCAGCGGGCCCTGGCCGACGGGGCGGTCACGGTGCGGGAGAGCACCCGGGTCCTGGGGCTCGTAGGGGACGCGTCGCGCGTGACCGGTGTCCTGGTCGCGGGGGAGGACGGCTCCGGCGAGACCCTCCGCGCAGACCTCGTCGTGGACGCCACGGGCCGGCGTTCGCGGGCCGGACGGTGGCTGACCGCGATCGGGGGACCCGAAGTCGAGGAGGAGGTGGTCGACCCGGGTCTCGCCTACTCCACCCGGATCTACCGGGCGCCCCCCGGCCTCGCCGCCGACCTCCCGGCGATCATGGTGCACCCGCGGCCTTCGAGCGGCCGACCGGGGTACGGAGCCACGCTGTTCCCCATCGAGGACGGCCGGTGGATCTTCACCCTGACCGGCACCCGCGACGCACGGCCGCCGGCGGACGAGCCGGGATTCACCGACTGCGCGCGGGCGCTCCGCTCGCCGATCGCGGCGGAGCTGCTGGCCGCGGCCGAACCCCTCGGCGGGGTACGGCCGTTCCGGGCCACCGCGAACCGCCGGAGGTTCTTCGAGCGGCTGCCCCTGCCCGAAGGGTTCCTGGTCGTCGGCGACGCGCTGACGGCGGTGAACCCGGTCTACTCGCACGGCATGTCCGTCGCCCTGCTCAGCGCCTTGCGGCTGGACCGGGAGCTGACGGAGCGCGGAGCCCGCCCCCGCGTGCTGCCCGCGGTCCAGGCCGCGGTGGCGGAAGTGGCCTCCGAATCCTGGCGGATGGCGACCGAACAGGACCGGGTACGGGCGGCCGCCACGGAGGGGCCGGTGTCCCGGGAGCGTCCCGTATCCGCCGCCGGGCAGCGGATGAGGGCCAGGGTGTCCCGGGCGGTGCTCAGCAGCCCGGCGCTGATGACCCGGCTGTTCCGTGCCCAGACGCTGGTCGCCGCCCCGGCGGCCTCCCCCACGCCCGCTGCCGGCCCTTCGCCGGCCCCGCCGCTGGACACCGACGAGGCGGTCGCGCAGTTCCCCGGTCTCCGGGACTGGTGGTTCTCGGAGCGCGGCGTCCGACAACCCACCCCGGGAAGGGAACCGTGACCACGGAAGCCGTACCGCTGATCCCGCACTCCGTCCTGTTCGGCAACCCCTCGTACCTCGTGCCCGAGATCTCCCCGGACGGGACCCGTCTCGTCTACCTGGCCCCGGACGAGGGCGTGCTGAACGTATGGACGGCGCCGGTGGACCGGCCCCAGGAGGCGAAGCCCGTCACCCACGACCGGGGCCGCGGCATCCGGACGTACGGCCTGTGCCACGACGACCGGACCCTCTTCTACCTGCGGGACCGGAACGGCGACGAGAGCTGGCGGGTCCACCTCGTCGACCTGGTCACCGGCCGGGAGCGCTGCGCCACCCCCTTCGACGGCGTCCAGGCACGGGTGCTGGCGCACAACCGGTGGCACCCGACGACCGTGCTGATCGGCCTGAACAAGGACCGGCCGGGGCTGCACGACGTCTACGCCCTGGACCTGGTGACGGACCGGCTCACCAAGGTCGCGGAGAATCCCGGGTACGTGAGCTGGATCGTCGACACCGACCTGCGGGTGCGCGGCGGCACGGTGATGAAGCCCGACGGCGGCCTGTCCGTCTTCCTCGACCCGCCGGGCGGAACGGGCGGGCCGGGCGGCCCGGACGCCGCCCCGCCCTGGCTCGACGTGCCCTACGAGGACGCCATGGGGACGCGCGTCATCGGCTTCTCGCGCGACGGCGCCACCTGCCACCTCCTCTCCTCCATCGGGGCCAACGCCACCCGCCTGTTCGCCGTCGACCTCGCGAGCGGACGGCGGACGCTGCTCGCGGAGGACGCGGTGTACGACGTCAAACAGGTCGAGTTCGACCCGGCCGACCGCCGGCCGCAAGCGGTGCTGTTCGCGAAGGACCGCGACGAATGGGTCTTCCTCGACGAGGAGTTCGGAAAGGACCTCGGCCGGATCCGCGGCGAGCTCGCGCTCCGGTCGGTCGACGGCGAGGTCTACGTGGACCGCACCGACCGCGGCGAACGGCTGTGGACGGTCTCGGTGGTGACCGGCGCCGGCCCCGTCCTCTACTACGTCTACGACCGGCCGGCCGGGGAGCTGCGCTACCTCTTCAGCCACCAGCGGGAGCTGGAGGCCTACACGCTGGCCCGGATGGAGCCCTTCGAGTTCTCCGCACGCGACGGGGTCACCGTGCACGGCTACGTCACCTGGCCGCCCGGCGCCGAGCGCGCGGGCCTGCCCGCCGTGGTGAACGTGCACGGCGGGCCCTGGGCCCGGCACACCTTCGCGTTCGACGAGGAGGCGCAGCTCCTGGCCAATCGCGGCTACGCGTGCGTCCAGGTCAACTTCCGCGGTTCGACGGGCTACGGGAAGCACTTCCGCAACCTGGGCGCCAAGCAGTGGGGCGCCGCGATGCAGACCGATCTGCTCGACGCCGTCGCCCACCTCGTCGCGGACGGCGGCATCGACCCCGCGCGCATCGCCATCATGGGCTGCTCGTACGGGGGTTACGCGGCGCTGGTCGGTGCGGCGTTCACCCCGGAGGTGTTCACCTGCGCGATAGACCTCTGCGGTCCGTCGAACCTGCTGACGCTGCTGGCGGCCGGGGCGCCGTACCGCACCGCGCTGCGCTCGTTCATGCACGCCCAGGTGGGGGACCCGGAAACGGAGCGCGCCATGCTGTGGGAACGCTCTCCGCTGTCGCGGGTCGACGAGATCCGCATCCCCGTCCTGGTCGTCCAGGGCGCCAACGACGTGCGCGTGCCCCGGGCCGAGGCCGAGCAGATCGTCGCGGCGCTGTCGGTCAAGCAACTGCCGTACGAGTACCTGCTGTTCCCCGACGAGGGCCACGGCCTGGCCAGGCCCGCCAACCGGCAGGCCTACTACGCCGCCGTCGAGCGGTTCCTCGCGGAGCACCTGGCCTGACTCCATCTCAGGCCAGGGCCGCCCGCACCAGATTCGGCAGGTGCAGGCGGGTCTCCGCCTCCTCGTGCGCGGCCCGTACGAACCCGCCGCCCGTCAGCGCGCTGAAGCCCTCCACCACCTGGTTCATCGGCCGGTGCAGGGCCTCGGCGGCCTCGCATGCTGTCAACGGCCGGTCAAAACAGGCCAGTTCGTGCAGGAGCGTGCGATGGGCGGGGGCCAGTCGCTCGACCCCGGCCCGGATCGGGCAGCCGATCGTCCCGGGAACACCGGCGGGCCGGGTGACCGCCGGCAGTTCGAGCAGCTGGGCCGCGGGCATGTCCGCGAGCCGGCGCAGGCTCAGTACCCCGCACCGGGCTGCCGCCGCTTCCAGCGCGGCCGGCAGGCCGTCCAGGGTCCGGCACAGCCGCACGGCCGCCCCCGCGTCCGCCCGGCCGAGTACGAATCCCGGCCGTACCTCCGAGAGCCGGTCCACGAGCAGCCGCACCGACGGTACGCCGGCCAGGACCTCCAGGGAGCTCGCCGCCTCCCAGTCGGGACCGGGGACGGCCAGCGGCGCGAGCACGGTCCCCTGGACGCCGGCCACGCTCCACGGCGCCCGTGACGTACTGACCACCCGGATGCCCGGGCAGTACGCCAACAGCTCCTCCACGCCCACCGGATCCCGGGCGTCGGCGACCCCGTCGAGCACCAGCAGCACCTCGTGCCGGCCGATGAGCCGGCACACCGCGGCCACGTCCTGCGCACCCGATTCGACGAGCGGGCGCAAGGAGCGCAGCAAGGGCCCGAAGGCCGTGCCGTGCCCGTCGAGGGCCACCGCTCCCGCCCCGATCCACAGCACCGGCCAGCCGCGCCGGGAGCTCAGCCGCGCCGCCGTCTCCGCGGCCACCCGCGACTTCCCCACACCCGCGAGCCCCGAGAGGGAGATCAGCCGGCGGTGTTCCGACTCCAGGGCGCCCACCATGGCCCGGACCTCGACGTCCCGCCCGAGGAGGGCGTTGACGGACCGCGGCACCGCCGGGCAGGGATCGGCGCCGGCCGGAGCCGGCCCCCCGCTGCCCAGGCCCGCGGTGACGAAGAGCTCTCGCGCCAGGCCCGCCAGCCCCAAGGCGTCGGCGAGCAGCCGGACGGTCTGCATCCGCGCGTTCGCCCGGCCCGACTCCAGGGCACGGATCGTCCGCGGGCTGATCGTCGACAGGTCGGCCAGCGTCCGCTGGGTGAGCCCGGCCTGCACGCGCTTGAAGCGGAGCAGTTCGGGAAACGACGGAGCCTCGGCCTCGGTACGGTGGACCATAGGCCAGGAGGGTAGGAGGGACCCGTTCCGTCCGCGTCTCCGGTGCGTCGCCGCCACGTCTGCGCTCCGTCTCCGTCGGCCGTCAGACCACCTTCGAACCGGGGTGCGCACCCCTGTCCAGCAGGTCCAGCGAGATGCTCAGGAGCGAGACGGCCAACGGGTCGGACGCGTCCATGACCGCGTGCTCCGACAGCCGGGCCACCAGCTCTCCCATCCGCGGCGCCGCGCTCGCGGCCTGCTCGCTGCGCCGCAGCAGCGCGAGGCTCAGCGCCGCCTGGGTGGCGAGCAGACCCAGCAGTTCGATGTCGTCGAGCTCCCGGCCGGGGGCGTTCGCGTCGTGGGCGTGGCGGTCCAGCACCTCGATCACGCCGATGCACTCCCCGTCCGCGATGAGCGGGGCGGCCATGATGCTCGCGGGAACGTACCCGGTGGAGGCCGCGGCGTCGTGGGCGAACCGGTCGGTCGCGGCCACGTCGTCCGTGATCAGCGGCTGCCCGCTGGCCGCCACCCAGCCGGCGATGCCGGTGCCGGGCTCGAACCGGCGGCCGACCAGGCCCTGTTCGCCCTCGCCCGCGACCGCCGCGAAGATCAACTCACCGGTGTCGGGGCTCACCATGAAGACCGATGACGCGGCGGCCCCGTAGATGTACCGGGCCACCGTGACGACAGACTGCAGGAGCTGACGTTCGGTGGCCATCAGATCGTGTGGCCAGGGTTTCATTCTTCTCCGCCTCCTTCTCCTTGGACCGATGTCTTGTGGACCGGCCCGATGTCGACCGATACGTTCGCGGCGCAGTGGTACAGAACGCTCTTGAGCTGGAACGGCGTGAGCCACGGATGCTTGCTGAGGACGAGGGCCGCGATCCCGGCCATGTGCGGCGCCGCGAAGCTGTTTCCGGTGTTGCGGACCGTGCCGCCGCCCAGGCTCGCCACCGGCACGCGCACCCCCCGGGCGCGGAACTCGACCGGCGGTGCGGCGTTGTAGTAGAAGCGCATGCCGTCCGGCTCGGCGTGGCTGGCGACCGAGATCACCGAGGCGAAGTTCCAGGGGAAGCTCTCGATCGGCAGGTTGTGCGCCGCCGCCACCACCGCGGTCCGGCGGAAGTAGGCGCGGTCGCACAACTCGCCGAGCCGGTCCCGGAATTCGACCCTGCTCGTCGACAGGCTCATGCTGACGACGTCGAAGCCCTCCTCGATCGCGAAGGCGAGTCCGGCGATCAGGGCGGAGGCGCTGCCGGCCCTCCCGTCGCCGAGCACCTTGAGCGAACTGAGCGAGACCCGGGGCGCGATGGAGCGGATGATCCCCGCGCAGGCGGTCCCGTGCCCGGCGGTGTCCAGCGGTTCGCACTCCTCCACGCGCGGAGCCCGGCCCTCGGCGCTCACCACCTGCCAGGCCCGCTCGACCCCGCCGACCAGCGGATGCGCCGCCTGGACACCGCTGTCGAGCACGCAGACCCGTACGCCCTCGCCGCTCGCGCCCTCCCAGGCCCAGCGCGGGCCGATCCCCTCGAACAGGGCCGTCGGCAGGGGTTCGCCGGGATCCCCGCCGGCCGGCATGCTCCAGGCGGGCATCCCCGACGCGTGCGGCCGCCGCTCGCGCCGCCAGGGCGCGCCGTTCAGATCCATGCCCGTACCGCCTCCAGCGGCTTCACCGCGCCGACGGCCGCGTAGCTGTCGAGGGCCAGCCCGGCCATGGCCCGGGCCTCGGCCCCCTCGCCCAGATGCCGGTGGGCCCGGGCCAGGTCGAAGCAGACCTCGCCCCGAAGGCACGGGTCGTCGATGTCCCGGAGCAGCCGCAGCACCTCGGCGCGCAGCACCTCGGCGCGCACCGGCTCGGCGCGCACCGGCTCGGCGCGGCCCTGCGCGGCGGCGCCCAGCACGGCGGCCGACAGGCACAGGATCCGCCCCCGGACGTCCATCTCCGCGCGCCGCGCGAGCAGTTCCGTGATCCTGCGGGCCGCATCGTCGGCCCGGTCGCGGCGGGCGCACTCGCGGGCCGCCTGCACGCGCATGGTCAGCGCGACCGGTACGTAGCCGGCCTGTTCGAGAGCGTCCGCCGCGCGGCGGAAACGCCGCTCGGCCTCCGCGTGCTCACCGTCCAGCGAGGCGGCCAGCGCGGCCACCTGATCGACCAGGACCCGTCCCATGGTCAGCCGGAGCTGCACGACGACGGACTCGGCCTCGGTCAGCGCCGAACGCGCACCGCTCCGGTCCCCGGTCAGTGCCAGACAGCGCGCGCGGGCGGCCAGCGCGGGCAGGGCCAGGAACCGGTCGGCGGCGAACCGCTCCAGGAGCTCCGCGCATCCCGCGAGCTTCTGCGCCATCGGGCTCGGCGACCACTGCCGGATCTCGCACAGGGCCACCAGGAGGCGGTCCTCCTCGTACGCGTCACCGACCGCCCGGGCGTGTTCGAGCGCCGCGCACGCCGCCTCCTCGGCCGCCCCGAACCGGCCGTGGTCCAGGTGGACCAGCATCCGTACCTGCTCGAAGCGGCACCGGGCGGAACGGTCGGGCTCCTCGCCGTCGAGCGCGGCCCGCAGTCCCTCCACCTCGGCCGCGGTGACCTTGCCGAGGCGGGCGGCCAGCAGGAGCCGCTGCACCCGCACCAGGGCGGGAGCGGGACCGGACCCGGAGGCGGTTCCGGAAGCGGACCCGGTGCCGGACCCGCTGTCGGGCCCCCTTTCGGGCCAGGCGCCCTCCTCCACCACCTCCAGCGCACCCAGGGTGTCCCCGGAGAGCATGAGGGCGTCGCTGAGCCGGACGGCCGCGACCGACCGGCACCGGTCCGGCCCGCCCCGCGCCAGTACGAGCGCCCGTCCGAGCAGTCCGATCGCCGTCGGCACATCACGCTGCCGCAGTGCCACGGTCCCCTCGCCCAGCAGGGCCCCGGCCGCCTGCCGCGCCAGTTCCGGCAGCTCCGCGTCGTCCGGGCGCAGCCCTCTGAGGAGCCGGGTGGCGGCTTCCAGGTGGAAACCGGGACTGAAACCGTGCTCGGCCAGCCGCCGGTGCCAGGAGACGCGCTGCTCCTTCTCCAGCCTGCCGTACGCCACTTCGTGCACCGGCTGTTGGACGAAGCGGTAGCCGCCTACCTCCGCCGTGGCGTGGAACAGCCGCTGCCCGGCGAGTTCCGCGACGGCCGCCGCCGGCGCCGGCTCGCCCAGCAGCGCGAGCTGCTCCAGGGTGAACGAGGGACCGATCACCGAAGCCGCGCCCAGCAGCCGCCGGCCCGGCGCGGGCAGCCGGTCGATCATCGCCCCCACCATGGCCGTGATGCTCGGCGGCACCTCGTCGACGGTCCGGCCGTTCCGCAGCCAGTCCATCATCAGCCGGATGTACAGCGGATTTCCCGCGCTGTACAGCGCGACCCGGCCGACCTGCTCGGCCAGATCGAGCCCGTGCGGCTCCACCTCGTCCCCGCTCCCGCGCCCGGCCAGCGAGACCGCCAGCCGCGCGCTGTCGGCCGGGACCAGCGCCCCCACCTCGATCACGTCCGCCTCCCGCGGCCCGGAGCCCTCCCGCGACCCGGGAGCCTTCCGCGACCAGGGCCCTGCCCGCCCCGCGAGCTCCGGTCGGGACACGCAGACCATCAGGAGCGGGAGGTCCCGCAGCCCGTCCAGCAGCTCGACGATGAGCCGCAGGAGCGACTGCCCGGCCCACGCGAGGTTGTCCCACACCACGACGAGCGGGCCGGAGGCCGCCGCGGTGAGCAGCTCGCGGGTCGCCCAGGACACCTCCTCGACGCCCGGGCCCGGGACCGCACCTGCCCGCCGGGGGAGCGAGGCATCGCGCAGCGCCGCGAGCACCCCGGCGATCCGGTCGTCCGATCGCAGCAACTCCGCGCAGGACGGCGCCCGCCGGGTCAGCGCGTCCAGCATTTCCACGAGCGCCCCGTAGTTCCCGTCCGTTCCGTAGGACTGGCAACTGCCGAACACGGCGACGGGCCTCGCCCCGGCCGCGACGAGGTCGTCCACGGCCTCCCGGACCAAGCGGGTCTTGCCGATGCCCGGCGGTCCGAGCACCGTCACCAGCTCCGCGCGCCGCTCCCGGGCCACCCGGTGGTAGATCCGGCGCAGCCGGTGGCGTTCGGCGGCGCGGTCCACCATGAGGGACCCACCGTCGGCGCTGTCCGCCCCGTCGGCGGCGGCCTCCCCGGTGACCACCAGGACGGGCACCGGCTCGGCCTTGCCCTTCAGCGCGACCGGCGGCACCGGGACCATCGTGTAGTGCGGACGGGCCAGGTGCGCCACGGTCTCGTTGACGATGATCTCCCCGGCGACCGCCAGCGACTGGAGGCGTGCGGCGAGGTTGACCACGTCGCCGACGACCCGGATGCCGGTCCGGGCCGAACGCGTCACCAGCGCCTCGCCGGCCGCGATCCCGCAATGGACCTCGACCGGAGCCGCGTCGGTGGCGGGCGTGCGCAGGTCACGGACCTCGGCGCGGATGCAGGTGGCCGCGCGCAGTGCCCGCGGGGCGTCGTCCTCCTGGGAGGTGTCGGCTCCGAAGACCGCCATGATGGCGTCGCCGATGAACTTCTCGACGACCCCGCCGTGCTCCTCCACGGCGGCCGAGCAGATCTCGTAGTACTCGTCGAGGAGCCGTTGCAGCGGCTCCGGATCCACGCGCTCGGCGAGCCGGGTCCACCCGACCAGATCGAGGAAGAGCACGACCACCAGTCTCCGGCTCATGCGCGCTCAGAGCAGCTTCAGGTCGTGCGCCCACACCTCGGCATCCGCTCCGGAATCCGCCTCGACCAGCCGCAGTTGCACCGATACGACGACCGAGGTCTCCTCCTCGGTCAGGCCCGCCAGCACCTCGCGCTGCGCGGTGCTCAACTGGTCGACCGGAAGCCCGGCCTCGCGCAGAGCGGTCAGAGGGTCGAACATGTCACCCACCCCTTTCACGGGGCCGCACGGCGGCGGCCACACATCGATCGGCAGGAGCCGGTGGACGTAGCAGTAGGCCACCAGCTCCGCCCTGTTCCTGCAGTTGAACCGGTCGAGCAGGACACTGATCTCCTCGCCCACCGTGTGCCTGCTCAGGCGCAGCGCACGGGCCACGCGGTCGGTCGTGTGTCCCCGCGCGACCAGGGCCACGAGCACCAGGCCGCGGCTGGAGATCTCGGCACCCCGTATCGCCGTCACCGGCGAGAGTTCCTCACGGCGAACTCCTCACGGCGAACTCCTCACGGCGAACTCCTCACGGCGAACTCCTCATGACGCACTCCTTACGACGCACTCCTCATGACGTACTCCGTACGAACAACTCACGGACCATGACGGCGGCCATGAACGAGACGCCGTACCAGCGCGCCTTGCGTTCGAACCAGAGCCAGTCCCCGTCCGGGTTGGCCTCCAGGAACACCGGCTCCCCGGTGTCGGACACGAGCAGGTCGAACGCCCCGTAGCCCAGGTTCCACGCGGCGCACAGGGTGCGTACCGCCTCGGCCGCGGGGTGCGGGCAGTCGACGCGCGTCACGGTGACGCTGTCGGGATCCGTCATCGGGCTCGACGGGTCGGGCTTGCGGACCTCGAAGGCGCAGATCCCGCCGTCGAGGTGGTAGACGCGCAGCTCACGGGCGTGCGCCACGTACTCCTGGACCACGACCGGGCGCTCTCCCGCGACGCCCGGGGCCGGTCCGGGGCCCTGCTCCACCGCCTCCCGGCCCACGACCGAGGGCAGACAGGCCTTCCAGTTCCGGCGGTCGGGCTCGAACAGCCGGAAGTCCGGAGTCTTGACGACGAGGGCCGCCGCCCCCACCTCGCGAGCGCCCGCCGCCACGTCATTGGTGACGACCGTACGGGGCGTCCGCACGCCCAGCCGGCGCGCCTCCACGAGCTGGCCCGGTCCGACGACCGTGCCGCCGGGAAGAGCGGTGCGCGCCGTCGCCGACACCTGCCGGAGGAACCCGGACCAGGACTCCGCCCGCAGCGGAGTCATCGAACCCGCCGGCCCGGCCTGCGCCAGCAGCGCGCAGGCCGAACCGTGCCGCACCCAGACCACGGCCGGCCGGACCCGGCGCCCGGCGATGTCCAGCAGACCGGTGTCCACGTCGAGAGCCATGGGCGTCGAGAGGAGTTCGTCCTGCCGGATCAGTATCGCCGGAGTTTCCAGAGGCCCCGTCAAAGCATCGCGAACGACCTCCAATTCACGGCCGCCCGCGCAATTCACCAGAACCACAACGGATTGGCCGTCGCGGTCTTCCGCCTGTCCTGAACGGCTCATGCTGCGCATGCTAGCCAACGGGGCGGGCCGGGAGGCGGCAGAACGGAGGCAGTTCCCAGGCAGCTTGGGCGGCGGCCGCTTCCGTGCCGTCCCGCGGGCGTAACGTCCAGCCGCAGCAACCCGATCGGAAGTCCCGGAGAAACACCGACCAGAGAAACACCAAGAGGAACATCGATCACATTGTGGAGGGCGGACCGTGGCGAATGGTGTGGTGAACGCCGAGGAACTGACCAAGCGATACCGCGGGAAAGAGACGCCGGCTGTCGACCGAATTTCATTCGACATCGCCAAAGGCGAGACCATCGGGCTGCTGGGACCCAACGGTGCCGGAAAGACCACCCTGATGAAGATGATCTGCGGCGTCACCCCTCCCACCACCGGGCGGATCCGGGTGTTCGGCGTGGACCCGGCCCGCGACCCGGTCGCCGCCAAGAGCGGCATCGGCGCGATGCACCAGTCCGCCCCCTACGACGAGATGCTCTCGGCCCTGGACAACCTGCTGATCGCCACCCGGTTCAAAGGCCTGTCCTGGCGCACCACCCGGCCCTGGGCGATGGAAGTGGCCGAGTACCTCGGCCTCAAGGACGCCCTGTCCCAGCTCGTCTTCCAGCTGTCCGGCGGACAGCGTCAGCGGCTGCAGCTCGTACGGGCCCTGCTGACCATCCCCGAACTCCTCATCCTCGACGAGCCCTCGGCCGGACTGGACGTGGCCGGCCGGCACCAGATCGAGCGCTTCGTCCGGTGGCTCCGCGAGGAGTACGGCATGACCGTGATCTGGACCAGCCACATCATCCAGGAGCTGGAGCGCAACGCCCAGCGGGTCCTGGTCATCAACAAGGGCAAGGTGGTCCGGTTCGCCCAACCGAGCGAACTGGTGAGGGAGTTCGGCGGAGCGCACCTGCAGGTCAGCGTCGACGACGCGGTCGGGGCCAAGGTCGTCAAGGAGTGGGCGGCCGCGGCCGGACTGGCCGCGACGGCCCAGGACGCCGAGGTGCGCATCGAGAACGCGCAGGTGCGGGACGTGCTGCCGCAACTCTCCCGGCACTGCCACGACTCCGGGGTCGCGATCTCCGGAATCTCCACCGTCACCGACTCGCTGGAGCAGGTCTTCCTGCGCATGACCGGGAACGAGGGCTGAGACCGTGGCCGACCTGGGATTCAAGACCACCGCACCGGTCGCGTCGGGCAAGCCGGCGGACTTCACCGCCGTGTTCTACCGCGAGTACGCGCTCCTCGCCCGCAACAGGGTCAACCTCATCCTCGGCCTGACCCCCATGCTCGTGTACCTGCTCCTGGTGAACACCTCGCTGGGCAACGTCGTCGGGAACATCACCTACCGCGGCGAAACCCTCCCCTTCGCGGTCTTCCTGCTCCCCATGGTGCTGGCCATGTCGGTGGTCAGCGCCTCCGGGACGACGGGCATGGCGATGTTCCAGGAGGAGATGAGCGGGGTGTCGACCCAGCTCTGGAGCTGGCCGCTGCGCCGCTCGCGGTTCCTGGCCGGCAAGCTGCTGGCCGGGGTCTCGCTCGTACTGGCCCAGAGCCTGCTGGCCCTGGCCGTCGCCGCGATCATCTTCGACTACCCGTTCCACGCGTCCCACTGGATCTGGCTGCTGCTGGCCCTGGTGCTGTCGTCGGTGGCGTTCAACGGGCTGTACCTCGCGGCGGCCGTCCTCATCAGCGACTACCGCACCTTCATGGTGCTCACCAGCGTGTCGGTGCCCGTCCTCGTCTTCGCCGCCCCGTCACTGTCCACCGCGCAGCAGCTCCCCACCGTGCTCCGGTGGATCTCGACGGTGAACCCGGTGTCGTACGCCGTCACCGGGATGCGCGACGCCGCGATCTTCGGCCTGGGCAAGGCCTGGCCCTCCCTGGTGGTGCTCGCCGTCGTCGCGATCGTCGCCAACTTCGTCGCCGGCCGGGCGCTGTTGCGGCGCACCCGGAACCTCTGACCCGCAGGAGCCCCCCACCGTGCAGAACGAGGACACCGTGCAGACCGGCGGCGCCGTGCACACCGACGGCGCGCCACTCGCCTGGCTTGCCACACCGGCAGACCGCTCCGTGCACCGCCTGCCGGGCACGGACCGGGCCCAACCGGCCCAAGCCACCTGGGAGATGGCGACCAGAGCGGCGGCCAAGGTGGGCGTCACCCGGGTAGCCGACATCACCCGGCTCGACTCCATCGGCATCCCCACCTTCCAGGCGATCCGGCCGCTCTCCAGGACGCTCGCCGTCTCCCAGGGCAAGGGGATGACCCCCGAACTGGCCAGGCTCTCCGCGGTGATGGAGTCGGTCGAGACCTGGCACGTGGAACAGCCGGCCCCGCCCGCGCTGACCGCCACCCCCCGCAAGCTCCGTACACAACTGGGCTACGAGGTCTCCGCGTTGGCGCCCTCAGCGCCGAGCCTGCTGCACGACGGGCTGCCGCTCGACTGGGTGGCGGCCAGGTCCCTGGTCGACGGAGCACGGACCCTCGTCCCCGTGAACGCCGTCCGGCTCACCCTGGAGGAGCACACCGACTGGAACCCGCCGGTGTTCTTCGAGTCGACCAACGGCCTGGCCAGTGGGAACACCCGGATCGAAGCCGCTCTGCACGCGCTCTGCGAGGTCATCGAGCGCGACGCGATGACGGCCGCGGTCGCCGGGGGCGGGGAGATGGGCGTACGCGTCGACCCGCGCTCCCTGGGGTCGCCGGTGGCCGACGAGCTGTGCACGCTGATCGAACGGGCCGGCGTCACCCTGGAGGTCCGGCTCGTCCCGTCGCCCACCGGCCTGCCGTGCTTCCTGTCCTGGGTCGCGAGCGAGGAGTACCCGGCGCCGATGTTCGGCTTCGGCTGCCACCTCAGCCCGGAGATCGCCCTCACCCGAGCCGTCTCCGAAGCGGCCCAGGCCAGGCTCGCCTACATCTCGGGGGCCCGGGACGACCTCCGCGAGGACTTCGGGCACGTGGACGCCGGCCGGCTGCGGAGCGCGCGGACCGGCCCGGCGGCCGCCGACATCAGGGGCCTCGTAGAGGATCCCGTCCCGCACGAGAGCCTGGCCGGCGCCCTCGCCCACGTGGTGCGCCGGGCGGCCGCCGCCTTCTCCCATCCGCCGCTCCTCGTCGACCTGACGCGCGAGGAGATCGGGGTCCCGGTCGTCAAGGTCGTGGCTCCGGGGAGCCGCGTATGCCCGGAGGTGTTGTAGTGAATGGGCTCAGCGTGAATCGGCTCAGCGTGAACGGGTCCAGGGTGATCGTCTACGCGGGGCCGACGATCTCGGCCGCCGACGTCCACGCGGTGCTCCCGGAGGCGGACGTACGGCCGCCCGCGGGCCGGGGCGACCTCCTGGCGGAGGAGTGGCACCCGGGGGACGTGGTCGTGGTCGTCGACGGCTACTTCCGGGAACGGCGCTCCGTCGGCCACAAGGAGATCCTCCAGGTGCTCACCGAGGGCGCGGAGGTGATCGGCGCCGCGAGCATGGGCGCCCTGCGGGCCGCGGAACTCGCCCCCTGCGGCATGCGGGGCCTCGGCGCCGTCTTCACCCTGTACGCCTCGGGAGAGATCGACGGGGACGACGAGGTGGGGGTGTTGCACGGCCCGGCCGAGATGGGGTACCCGGCCCAGACCGTGGCCCTGGTGAACCTCCGCTACGGCTGCGCGGAGGGCGCCGAGACCGAGTTGATCCCGCCCGACGCCGGCCGGCGGATCGTGGCGGCGGCCGCGGCGCTGCCCTTCGCGCACCGGGGCTGGAAGGACATCGAGCAGGCCCTCGACGAGCAGGACCACGACTCACTGCGGACGCTGGAGGAGATGATCGCCTCGGGCGTCTGGGACATCAAACGGCTCGACGCCATGGCGGCGCTGCGCGCGATCGCGAGCCGGGGCGCCGCGACCCCCGGCCCGGTCGCGCCCGAAGTGCCCTTCACCGGCATCAGCCGGACCCAGTCCCTGGTCCGCCGGACCCGCCGGGAGCACGCTCCCGGCCGGTGGATGTCGGACCTCGACGTCCTGGACGCCGCCCGGCTTTTCGACGCGGGCTACCCCGCGCTGCACGAGGAGGTGCTGACCGGCCTCCTGCAGGAGCTCGCCGGCGCCAGGGGCATGACGCTCGAAGCGTACGCACGGGCCAAGCTCGGGCTCGACGGCCGGTCGCCGCTGCCGGACTCCCTCGCCCGGTGGTTCACGGAACAGGAGCGGGACGGGCTCCCCGTCGCCGACCGGATCCGGCTCCTCATGGTGCGGGTGTGGCCGGTGTGGCAGTCGGTCGACTGGCGTCCGGCGGTCCTGGCGCGCCTGCGGGACTCCGAGCACTGGGAGGAGTGGTGCGCGCTCGTCGGCCGGGCCGACGAGGCCGCGGAGGAGACCCGGCCCAGGCTCGTGGTCCCGCCGCCGCCGATGTGCGCGAAGCTCTTCCTGCGCCACTGGCAGGGGAGCGGCACCTCGCCGGACGTCGAAATGGCCCGCCGCGGGTTCACCGGCCTGGACGGGCTGGGCGCGGCGGTCCCGAGGTTCTTCGCCCTCGACGTCCTGCGCGGCCGTGAACGCCGCCGGGCCGCGGACCGTCGCCCCCGGGCGGGCACGGGCGGTGCGGAGTCTAAAATGGGAACATGAGTGCGAATGAAGGTGACGTGCGGCCTGCTCCGAGTCCGGAGTTGAGCGGGGCGGAGCTGGCTCGCTGGTACTGGACGCTGGCCGAACTCACCGCGCTGGCACGCCGGATGGGCCTGCCCGCCGGAGGCGGGAAGGCGGCGGTCACGGCGCGGATCGCCGCCGCGCTGGATGGGCTCCCGGCCCCGGCCCCCGCCCCCGGCCGTGGTGCGGGCCGGCAGCTCGCCGCACCCGTGGGCGGTGCCAGCGTGTTCCCGCCGGGGCAGCGGTGCAGCCAGGTGCTGCGGGAGTACTTCGTCCGGGAGATCGGGCCCGGCTTCCACTTCGACGCCTTCATGCGGGATTACGTCGCCCAGGGCGCGGGACGCACCCTCGCCGAAGCGGTCGCGCACTGGCACGCCACCCGGGCGGAGGCGGCGCAACCCCAGGAGATCGGGGCCCAGTTCGAGCTGAACCGGTTCCTCAGGGACTGGCACGCCCGCCACCCCGATGGCACCCGCCCGCAGGCCCTGGCCGCCTGGCGGGCCCACCGCTCCAGCCCCCGGGAGGCCGCCGTCACCCGCGGGCCGTAGTGAGCTCCGGCTCCGCGGGCTCCGGCAGGCGCCGGGCCAGGGCCCAGGCCAGCAGGGGGAGCGCGGCCAGCGGGAGCAGGGCCGTGCGCAGCGAGGCGGCGTCGGCCGCCGCGCCGATGAGGGGGCTCGCGAGGCCGCCCACGCTGACGGTCAGCCCCAGGGTGACCCCGCTCGCCGTGCCCATGCGCGTCGGCAAGTAGTCCTGGCCCAGGGTGACCTGGAGGGAGAACGGCACGTACAGCGCGGTGGCGGCCAGTGCCGCGCAGACGTACACCAGCGGCAGCGGCAGGAAGAGGATGCCCGCGACGGCCGGCACCACCGCCGCGTAAGCACGGTGGACGGTGGTGACACGGCCCCAGCGGGCGGCCAGCCGACCGCCGAGGAGGGTGCCGCCGGCGCTCCCGGCGAAGAGTGCGAACAGGGCTGCGGCGCCGGCGGTCTCGCCGCCGCCGCGCTCACGGACGTACAGCGCGATGAAGGTGCTCAGGCCGGTGAAGACCACCGAGCGCACGACGACCACCAGGGAGAGCCGCAGGAAGGCCCGCCGGAGGTTGCGCGGGTGCCGGGCCGGGGCCGGGGCCGGTGTCGGTGTCGGTGTCGGGGCCAGGGGTGGGGTGGCCGCCGCCCGGTGCGCGGCCGAACGCTTCGCGGACGGCGGCCGGTTGAGGAACACGCCCAGCGCCGCCGGGGCGGCCAGCAGCCACCACCCCGCCGGGCCCGGCAGTGCCAGCGCGCCGACGACCAGCAGCGGGGCGCACGCGAAGCCGACGTTGCCGCCGAGCGCGAACCAGCTCATCGCCCCGTGCCCGGGTCCGCCCACCGTACGGACCAGCCTGGCGGCCGCCGGGTGGTAGGCGGCGACGCCCAGCCCGGACAGGGCGACGGCGGCGAGGGTGGCCGCGTACCCGGCGTCGAGTCCGACGAGCGCCACGCCCAGCCCCGCGGCGGCGGTGGCCAGCGGGATCAGCCAGGGCATCGGCCACCGGTCGGTGAGCGCCCCGAACAGCGGCTGGACCACGGAGGAGAGCAGCGAGGCGGCCAGCACGATGCCGGACGCGGCGGCGTACCCGTACGAGCGCTCGGAGACGAGGAACGGAACGAGAGCGGCGACGGCGCCCTGGTAGACGTCCACGCAGGAGTGGCCCGCGGCGAAGGCGGCCGTACGCGGCCGGGCCGAGGTCGGGGTGGGCGTGGGTGCCGGCTGGGGCGCCGGTATCGGTATCGGGGCCGGGGTCGGGGTCGGTCTCATGGAGGTCACCGGTCGAGAATCGCTCTCGCCAGGGGTGGCCCGCTTCCGATAAATTGCCGAGTGATGCAGAAAATCCGCCACACCCCGCGCGCCGCGACGAGCATCCGAGAGCTCGACACCCACCACGGCATCGATCCGCACCGCCACGACGACCACCAGATCTGCTACGCGGGCTCCGGCGTGCTGTCCGTCACCACCGACGCCGGCACCTGGGTGGCCCCGACCACCCGGGCCCTGTGGATCCCCGCCGGGACCGTGCACGAGCACCGGGCCTTCGGCCGCGTCCACCTGCACTGCGTGGGCCTGCCCACCCATCTCAACCCGCTCTCCCTCTCCGCCCCCGCCGTGCTCGCCGTCGGCCCCCTGCTGCGCGAGCTGATCCTCGCCTACACCCGGGCCCCGCAGGACGACACCGCCGAGAGGCGAAGGATGCTCGCGGTGCTGCTCGACCAGCTGCGGGCCTCGCCGCTCCAGCCACTGCACCTGCCCGCTCCCGCCGATTCCCGGCTGGCCGCGGTGTGCGCGCTGCTGCACGCCGACCCGGCGGATCCGCGCGGGCTGGCGGAACTCTCCGCGGGGGCCGGGGCCGGGGCGGGGGAGCGGACCCTGAGCCGACTGTTCCGCGCCGAGCTGGGCATGACCTTTCCGCAGTGGCGGACCCAACTGCGCCTGCACCACGCGCTGCGGCTGCTGGCGGTCGACACCCCCGTGACGGCGGTCGCGCACCGCTGTGGCTGGTCCTCGGCGAGCGCGTTCATCGACGTGTTCCGCCGGGCCTTCGGCCACACCCCGGGTACGCACGGCAAGGTGGGCTGACCCCTTCGTCTGGCCGTACGCGTCCCGCCGGGTCAGCATGGTGGGAGGGAACCGGTTCGGGGCCAGGCGGTTGGGAGGAACCCATGGCGCACACCCCGACGACCGACGTACTCATCGCGGGCGCCGGTCCGGTCGGCCTCAGCGCGGCCGTGGAACTGCGCCGACACGGAGTGAGCTGCCGCCTCGTCGACCGGCTGCCGGCCCGCCTCCCGTACGCGAAGGCGGTCGGCATCCAGCCGCGCACCCTGGAGATCTGGGACCGGATGGGCCTGGCCCGCACCGTCATGGAGGCCGCCGCGCCCCTGCGCGGCCAACTGATCTACGTCAACGGCACCGAGCGCGCCCGGATCGAGCTCATGCTGCCCCCGAAGTGCCGTACCGGTTCGCCGCGCTGCCGCAGTACGAGACCGAGCGCATCCTCGAAGAGCACCTGGCGGCGCTGGGCACCGTCATCGAACGCGGCACCGAACTGCTGTCGTTCACCCAGGACGGGGACGGGACCGCGGGCGGCGTCACCAGCCTCCTGCGCACCGCCTCCGGCGGCGAGGAGGAGCTGCGCACCGGCTACCTCATCGGCTGCGACGGAGCGCACAGCACCGTGCGCAAGAGTCTCGGCCTCTCCTACGAGGGCGGGGCCTTCGCCGAGGAGTACATGCTGGCCGACGTCGTGAGCGACTGGGACCTGCCCGACGGGTACGGCCTGCGGTCCATGTACCAGGGCGCCGACGGCTCCACCGACGACGTGCTGGTGTGCATCCCGCTGCCCGGCCGGGGCCGCTACCGGATGTCCATGCGGGTCCCGCCCGAACTCTCCGCGCAGCCGGCCGAGGGCGCGGCAAGGGGATCGACAGGGGGACCCGGAGCGGGCGACGGCGTGCTGCACGGGCTGGAGGGGGGCCGGGTCCCCGAGCTGTCCCACATCCAGGCCGTCGTCGACCGCCTCGCCCCCGCCCCCGCCACGGTCTCCGGCATGCGCTGGTCCTCCGTGTTCCGCATCAGCCACCGCATCGTCGACCGGTACGGCGACGGGCGCGTCTTCGTCGCGGGCGACGCCGCCCACATCCACCCGCCCACCGGGGCCCAGGGCATGAACACCGGGATCCAGGACGCCTGCAACCTGGCCTGGAAGCTCGCCCTCACCCTCCGGGCGTCGGCCGGGTCCGCCCTGCTCGCCAGCTACGACGCCGAGCGCCGGCCCGTCGGCGAGGAGGTCGTCGGCCGGACCGTACGGCACGCGACCCAAGGCATGGAGAGCGACAAGGACGATCCGCGGACCGTGATGCTCCGCGAGGCCCAACTGCTCGTCGGCTACCGCGATGGACCGCTCGCCGGCCGCCCGTTCGGCCCGGCCGACACACCACAGCCCGGCGAACGGGCTCCGGACTGCGCCGGGTTGCCCCTTCCGATCGCCGCCTACCCGGCACGGCTGCTCGACGTCCTGCGCGGTCGGGCCGGCCACGTGGTGCTCCTGTACGGGGCCGACGGCGCGGCCCTGGCGGAGGCCGCCGACCAGGCCCGGGCCGCGGGCCCGGTCCTGGCGGAGGGCGGCGCGGGCGGCGCGGACGGTGCGGGCGGTGCGGACGGCGACGCCGCCGGCCCGCGAACCGTGGCCGTCCTCGCCCGCGAGGCCGCGGCCGACGCGTCCGTCGGCCTGCCCGTCCCCGGATACCGGGACGCCGCAGGGGAGTTCGCCCGCCTGTACGGCGCCGACGGCCCGACCGGATTCCTCGTACGCCCGGACGGCTACCTCGGCGCCCGCTTCCCGCTGTCCGCCACGGCGACGGCCCTGTCCGGCTACCTCGCCGCGCTCTCCGGCGCGGACACCCCCTAGGCGCGGGTGTACCGCAGCAGCACCACCCCGTTGGAGAACGTACGGGTCCCCTCCAGCCGCAGCGGGACCAGGCCGTCGGAGGGCGGGAAGAGGGGGTGGCCGCGGCCGATGCGTACGGGCTGCACGTAGATCCGGTACTCGTCCACCAGGCCGTGGCGCAGGAACGAGGCGGCGAGGTCGGCCCCGCCCAGCACCAGGTCGCCGCCCGGGGCGGCCTTGAGGGCGGCGACCTCCGCCGGTACGACCTCCCGGAGCACGGTGGCGTTCGGGTCCGCTTGCCGGGCGTCCAGGGTGCGCGAGTAGACGTACTTCCGCGCGGAGCGCCAGATGCCCGCGAAGTCCGTCACGGCCGGTGTCGCGGCGGGATCGGCGTCGGCGGTGGGCCAGTAGGAGTCCATCAGCTCGTAGGAGACCCGGCCCATCAGCATGCCGCCGGCCGACCGCAGTTCGTCGTTCATGTGCTGGTGCAGCTCTTCGTCGACGCGGTGCCAGTCGATCTGCCGCTCCGGCCCCTCGTAGTAACCGTCGAGGGACACCTGCGACATCAGGATAATCTTGCGCATATCGGACCAGGCTTGCACGGTTTCAGGTGTCCGTAGCGATTGAGCGTGTCGTCGTGCCGGGTGCCGGGTGCCGGGTGCCGGGTGCCGGATACGGGTTCGTGGATCGAATGGGTGACCTTTCGCGAGGGGCGTCGTTGATCGGATGACAGCACCGGACGGCCGGTAGGTTGACCGCAGAGTCAAGAGGGGGGTGGGCCGGGTGATCCGTGCGTATAAGTTCCTCATGCGGCCCACCGTGGGTCAGGCGATCGCGCTGGGCGAGATGCTGCGCGATCACTGCTCCCTGTACAACGGTGCGTTGCAGGAACGCCGTGAGGCTTACCGGCACGTGTCGCGGACGTCCGTGAAGTACGGGCAGCAGTCCGTGCAGCTCAAGGAGATCCGGGCGTTCGATCCGGAGCGTCAGGGCCGTTGGTCGTTCAGCTCGCAGCAGGCGACGCTTCGCCGATTGGACAAGGCGTTCATCGCGTTCTTCCGCCGTATCAAGTCCGGTGAGACGCCTGGTTACCCGCGTTTTCGCGGGGTGAACTGGTTCGACACGGTGGACTTCCCCAGGGACGGCGACGGCTGCCGTTGGGATGCCGCTCCGCACGCCCCGGTCACCCGCGTCCGCTTCCAAGGCGTGGGGCACATCAAGGTCAACCAGCACCGTCCCGTGGTCGGGAAGGTCAAGACCGTGTCAGTCAAGCGCGAAGGTCGACGCTGGTACGTCGTCCTCACGGCCGAGCAGACGGCCCCCGAGCCGCTGCCCCAGACGGGCAGTCTGGTCGGCATCGACATGGGTATAGCCTCGTTCCTCACCACCTCCAACGGTGAGCACGTCGCCAACCCGCGTCACGGCCGGAAAGCCGCCGCGAAACTCGCAGCCGCACAGCACGCTCTCGCCCGGTTCCCGCGTGCGCGCCGTGACAAGCGCACCGGCAACCACCGCCGGGCGGTCCAGAAGGTGGCCGACCTGCACCGCAAGGTCCGACGTCAGCGCTTGGACCACGCGCGCAAGACCGCCCTTGACCTCGTGCGTCAGCATGATTTCATCGCGTATGAAGACCTCAAGATCCGCAACATGGTCAAGGCTCCCGCGCCGAAGCCCGATCCCGGCCAGCCGGGCGCGTTTCTGCCCAACGGGGCAGCCGCGAAGGCCGGACTCAACCACTCGATCAACGATGCCGGATGGGGGGTGTTCCTGACGATCCTGCACGCCAAGGCTGAAAGCGCCGGACGGGAAGTGATCGCCGTGGACCCCCGCAACACCTCCCGGACCTGCCCCGAATGCGGGCACGTCTCGGCGGAGAACCGGCCCACACAGGAGAAGTTCCACTGTGTCTCGTGCAGCCACACCGCGCACGCGGACACAGTAGGCACTCAACGTTCTACGGGCCGGGCTGGTCCGTCGCGACGCCAACCAGGCATAGCGAGAAGCCCCCTACCGTTAGGAGGGGGAGGAGTCACACTGGACGGCGTGAAGACCGAAGCCGACACCGTAGACATGGCCGACACCTCCGACACCGTCCTGTGCGCCGTCGAAGGCCGTACCGGGGTGATCACCCTCAACCGGCCCAGGGCCCTCAACGCCCTCACCCACCCCATGGTGCTGCGCATCACCGAGGCCCTGACCGGCTGGGAGCGGGATCCGGGCGTGGAGCAGGTGCTCATCCGCGGCGCGGGCGAGCGAGGCCTGTGCGCCGGCGGGGACATCCGGGCCATCCACGACGACGCCAAGGCCGGGACGGGTGCCTCGGCCGCCTTCTGGCGCGACGAGTACCGGCTCAACGCGTACATCGCCCGCTATCCCAAGCCCTACGTGGCCCTCATGGACGGCATCGTGATGGGCGGCGGAGTCGGCGTGTCCGCCCACGGCAGCGTCCGCGTGGTCACCGAACGCTCCCGCGTCGCCATGCCCGAAACCGGCATCGGCTTCGTCCCGGACGTCGGCGGCACCCACCTGCTGGCCCGCGCCCCGGGCCTGCTCGGCACCCATCTGGCCCTCACCGGCTCCGCCGTGGGCGCCGCCGACGCGCTGCTGTGCGGGCTCGCCGACCACTTCGTACCCGCCGAGCGGCTGCCCGCGCTGACCGCCGAGCTCGCCGGGGCCCCGGCCGCGGAGGTGCTGACGCGGTACGCCGCCGCGCCCGGGCCGGGGGTACTGGCCGACTGGCGGGACTGGATCGACCACTGCTACGCGGCCGCCACGGTCGAGGAGATCGTGGACCGGCTGCTCGCGTACGGGGAGCCGGCCGCCAAGGAGGCCGCCGAGACGATCCTCGCCAAATCCCCGACCGCCCTGAAGGTGACCCTGGAGGCCGTGCGCCGGGCCGCCGCCCTCGGCGGGCTGGAGCCGGTGCTGGAACAGGAGTTCCGCGTCTCCTGCAATGCGCTGACCTCGCCGGACCTGGTGGAGGGCATCCGGGCGCAGGTCGTCGACAAGGACCGCGACCCGCGCTGGTCCCCGGCCTCCCTCGACGAGGTCACCGAGCAGGACGTGGCCCGCTTCTTCGCCCCGCTCGCCGGGGACGGTCCCGGGACCGCCGCGGGATGAAGCCGCCCGCGGGGCGGGGGCTTCGCGTCAGAGCCCCCGCGCCCGGTACAGATCGCGGATCAGGGCGATCTCGGCCCCGTGGTGCAGCAGTTCCTGGTTGACCCACCAGGCGATGTCGACGAACGGCTCCTCCGCGTCGCTGCCGTGCGGGTAGGTGCAGTACCCCACGGTGTCCAGGGCTGCCTCGTCGACGCTCAGCAGCGCGGTGCGCCAGGCCGCCGCGGCGGAGTCGAAGCCCGCGACCGCTCCCGCGGCCCCGCCCTCGACGCGGTGGTCGGCCCGGGTCTGCCGGCGGCTCCCGGCGGTGTGGTCGGCGCGCAGGGTGAGCATCTCGGTGAGGTGGCTCAGGCGCCACGCGATCGTGGTGAACGGCGGCGGCCAGGG
The DNA here is from genome assembly GCF_056428985.1 of Streptomyces sp. CA189. Taxonomy (NCBI): domain Bacteria; kingdom Bacillati; phylum Actinomycetota; class Actinomycetes; order Kitasatosporales; family Streptomycetaceae; genus Streptomyces; species Streptomyces sp. CA189. The sequence continues at coordinate 163,124 of NZ_JBWJVM010000002.1, forward strand.
GTGCGGATAGGCCGCGGCGTCCCGCCCCCAGTCGCCCGCCCCGGCCAGTGCGGTCGCCCGCGCCCCGGGCCCGTCCGCGCGGCGCCGCACCGACCAGCAGTCCGGGACCGGCTCCCAGAAGTACTCCTCGTCCGTCATGGGGCCGACCTCGGTGTCCGACCCGTCGCCACTGTCCATCACGGGCCCGGCCATACGGCCGGAGAGGCGGGTGCGGGCGAAGTCGAACTGGGCCAGCAGGGGGACCAGGCGGGGCGGGGTCACGCGGGCGTGCTCCTGTCCTAGGCGGTGGCGGCGGTTTCGTCGGAGGTGGCCTCGGCGGCCGGCTCGGTGGCGGTCTCCACCCAGTCAACCAGTTCGATGATCACACCGTTGGGGTCGGATACCAGGAACACCCGCTCGCCCCAGGGCTCGACCCGGGGCTCCATGACGATCGGGACGCCCTCGGAGCGCAGCCGTTCGTACTCGGCGGGCAGGTCGGCCACGGTGAACGCGAGGAGCACTCCGGCGGCGCGCTGCTCGCGGAGCTCCTCGGGGAGCACCTCCAGGCCGCGCCGCACGAAGATCACGTTCGGGCCGTCGGGGTGGGAGAGGGAGGCGAAGCCGTCCGCGGCCATCGTTTCCTTGAATCCGAAATGCCTGGTCAGGAAGGCGGAAGAGGTGCTGGTGTCCTCGACGGTGAGGCAGATGGCGGTGTCGGTGATCCGCATGGGGTCCTCCTGGTATCGTGGCTCGGAGTTTCACTATACACAGTATTCTGTACGGCGTACAAGATAAATGAGCGGGCTGCCGGAAGGCAGCGGAAGGGGTCTGGAGTGAGCGCGGACCGGAGCACGGACCGGAGCGGCGCGGGAGACCCCGTCCGCACGTTGGAGCTGCTGTGGCGCGAGCCGGGGCAGGGGGCGCCCAGCGGGCGGCGCGGACCCCGGCAGGGACTGACCGTCGACGCCGTCGTCGACGGCGCGATCGCGCTCGCCGGCGAGGCGGCGAGCGAGGGGCGGTCGGGGCTGGACGCGCTGACGATGCGGGCACTGGCCCAGCGGCTGGGGGTCACCCCCATGACCCTCTACACCTACGTCCCCGGCAAGGCCGAGCTGCTCGACCTGATGCTGGACGCCGCGTACCTGGACATGGACCGCGGCGAGCCGGGCCCGGACGGGTCCTGGCGGGAGAGGGTCGCCCGCGTCGCCGAAGAGAACCGCGCGCTGTTCCTGCGGCATCCGTGGATCGGCGAGCTGTCCGTCACCCGCCCCCCGCTGGGCCCCGGCGTGATCGGCAAGTACGAGCACGAGCTCGCGGCCTTCGACGGCATCGGCCTCACCGACGTGGAGATGGACGCCGCCCTGACCCACCTCCTCGGCTTCGTCCACGCGCAGGCCCTGGCCGCCGCCGACACCGCCGCGCACAACGCCCGCCAGAGCGATCAGGAGTGGTGGGAGCTCAGCGCCCCGCTGCTGGCGCGGGCCATGGACCCGGAGCGGTACCCCCTCGCGGGGCGGGTCGGCAGCGCGGTCGGCGGGTACAACCCCGAGACCGTGTGGGACTTCGGCCTGCGCTGCGTCCTCGACGGGATCGCCCGACTGCTGGAGCGGGGCTGAAGCGGCCTGGCCCGAAGGTGCTCCCTACCGGTAGCCGGTGGGGTCCGCCGGGAGGTCCGGGTCCTGTACCTCGACCATGTACCGCCAGGCGTCCGGCCGGCTGCCGTCCACGTCCGTGAAGCCGTAGACCCGGGCGAGCTGCCCGCTGGAGAGCGACTGTCCGTTCCAGCGGGACAGTTCCGGGTCGGCGGCCAGGGCCGCGACCGCGCGGCCGACGTAGAAGGGGGTCTCCGAGATGCCGAAGTGCGGGACCGTCGTCAGTGCGTCCCGCCAATTCGCTTCGGTGACACCGAAGTTGTCGAGCATCATCTCCGACCGGAGCCAGCCCGGGGTCAGCGCCACCGCCGTCGCCCCGCGCGGTCCCACCTCGTGTCCGAGCGCGAACGCCATGCGCAGCACCGCCGACTTGGCGATGTCGTAGAAGAAGGAGACCCGGTAGCGGCTCGCGTTGTACTCCGCCGTGCCGTCCGTCATCTCCACCACCAGCCCGCCCGGCTCGCGCAGCAGCAGCGGGAGCGCGTAGTGGCTGGTCACCGCGTGCGTCTCCACGGCCAGGCGCAACAGCCGCAGCCCCTTGTCCAGGTCGTGTTCCCAGACCGTGCTCTCCCACTCGAAGAGCCGCTCGCCGCCCCAGATGTCGTTCACCAGCACGTCGAGACGGCCCTGCTCGGCGTCGATCCGCCCGACCAGGGAGGCGACCTGATCGGGGATCAGGTGGTCCGCGACCACCGCGATCCCCTGTCCGCCCGCAGTCGTGACCAGCTCGGCCGTCTCCTCGATCGTCTCGGGCCGGTCGTACTCCGAACGCCTGCCCCGCGTACTGCGCCCGCTCACGTACACGGTCGCGCCCCGTGCCCCCAACTCGACCGCGATGCCCCGGCCCGCGCCCCGGGTCGCCCCGGCCACCAGGGCGACCTTGCCTTCGAGAGTCCGCTGTGCCTGCGCCATGACCGCGACCCTACGACGCCCCGCGCGGCGGGGGAGGTGCGGCGCGCCTGCGGTTTCCCGAGACGGGACGGGGGCGGTCTTGAACAACCGGCCCTCCAGACCGCACTGTTGGCCGAGATCTGTTCGTATGGTCAGGAGACAGGCTTGTCCACCGATCCCACCGCGCAGGCATCCGAGCCGACGCCCCCGTCGCCGCCCCCGCACGTCATCGACCCCGCCGGCGGCTGCCCGCACGCCCTCAACGCCCGGCTGCGCGCCCGGGGCGCCGTGGCCGACGTGGTGCTCCCCGGCGGGGTGCCCGGCGCGGTCGTCCTCGGTCACGAGGCGCTGAAGGAGTTCCTGGCCCACCCCGATGCGGCCAAGGGCGCCCGGCACTTCCCCGCCCTGCACGACGGCACCATCGCCCGGGACTGGCCGCTGCGCGTCTTCACCAACGCCGAGGGCATGCACACCGCCGACGATGCCGACCACCGCCGGCTGCGCTCCCTGGTGGGCAACGCCTTCACGGTCCGCCAGGTGGAGCGGCTGCGCCCCCGGATCGAGGAACTGACGGCGGAGCTGCTGGCCGACCTGGACCGGGCCGCGACGGCGTCCCCCGACGGGGTGGCGGACCTGCGCACGCACGTCGCGCTCCCGCTCCCGATGAGCGTGATCTGCGAGCTCCTCGGCGTGGACCCCGAACACCGGGGCCGGCTGCACGAGCTGTCCAACACGGTCATCGTCGCGACCGACACCACCCCGGCCGAGGTCATGGCGGCCGTGCGCGAGCTCGGCGAGCTGATCGGCACCATCGCCGCCACCCGCCGGGCCGATCCGGGCGAGGACCTGACGAGCGCGCTGATAGCCGCCCGCGACGGCGACGGAGACCGGCTCAGCGAGGCCGAACTCACCGGCACCATGCGGCTGATGCTGGTCGCGGGCCACGAGACCACGCTCAATCTGATCAGCAACGCCGTACGCGCCCTGTGCACCCACCGCGACCAGCTCGCGCTGGTCCTGGACTCCAAGGCCACCTGGTCGGACGTGGTCGACGAGACCCTGCGCTTCGACGGCCCGATCAGCTGGTTCCCGTTCCGCTACCCGACCCGCGATCTGACCATCGACGGGACCCTGATCCCGCAGGGCACCCCGGTCCTCGCCGGATACACGGCCGCCGGCCGCGACGAGGCCTTCCACGGCCCCGACGCCGACCGCTTCGACCTGACCCGCCCCACCGCCGCCCGCCACCTCTCCTTCGGACACGGAGCCCACTACTGCGTCGGAGCCCCGCTCGCCCGGCTGGAAGCCACCATCGCCCTGGAAGCCCTCTTCACCCGATACCCGGACCTGGACCTGGCCGTCCCCGAGGCCGAACTCCCGCACCAGTGCAGCTTCATCGGCAACAGCGTGGAGTCGCTGCCGGTCCGCCTACGGGGCTTCGCCCGGCGGTGAGATCTCCGTGCTCAGCCACCCCAGTGCGTCGGGGTACATCGCGATCCAGGTCTGGAAGTTGTGTCCGCCCTGCGGGCGGACCAGGGTCTTGATCCGTACCCCGGAGTTCTGGGCCGCCTTGGTGAAGTCGGCGAGCTGCTGCGGCGGGCTGTCCTTGTCCTGCGCGGACGTGGCCAGGAACAGCCCGACGTCCGTGTTCTTGTCGTGCTTCGCCTGCTGGACCAGCCACATCGGGCTGTTGCGTTCGCGCAGCACGGGATCGGACAGCACCTCCGGGTCCCCGGTCAGCGGATCCGGGTCCAGGGCGGCGCCCGCCCGGAACGCCTTCGGGTACTGGAGCGGCAGCTTGGCCGCGCAGAAGGCCCCGGTGGAAATGCCCATCAGCCCCCAGCCCCGGGGCTCGGGGAGCGTGCGGAAGTTCTTGGCGACCAGATCCGGCACGTCCTCCGCGAGCCAGCTCGCCACCTTCCGCTGCGGGGTGTCCGTGCAGTCGGTGTTCACCCCGCCCGGGTACAGGTCCGGGATCACCAGGATGAAGGGGTGCGCCGCACCGAGCTGGACGAGCTGCTCCAGCGCTCCGGGCATGTCGCCGACGTCGAGCCAGGAGCGGGGCGAGCCCGGGTAGCCGTGCAGCAGCATCAGCACGGGGAAGCGGGTCTTGTCCGCGCCCGGTGCGTCGTACTCCGGGGGAGTCCACACGATCACCTGGCCGGCGAGCTTCGAGTGGGAGCCGCGGAAGTACGTGGTGCGGGTGCCGTCGCCGCCGAGGGTGAACTTGGCCCGCCCCAGCGGCGGCCCGGTCATGGCGGCGTCGTTCTGCCCGGTGTCGGTGCCCAGCAGGTCGTCCCACGAGGAGTAGAGGCCGTAGCTCCCGTTGATCCAGGTGGCCACCACGCAGATGGCGGTGAGCTGGCACAAGCCGATCATCAGCACCCGGGCCGGCCAGCGCAACCAGCCCGGTCCGGGGATCCGGTTCCACAGGAGCAGCGCGGCGAGCATCGCGAGCCCGGTGACGACGATCAGCGTGACGAGGAACGACGTACTGGTCAGCTCCACTGCGCCGGCTCCTGACGTGCGACGGAATTGCGACGGAATGATGGAGAATTCCGGACATTACGCCAAATCTACGATGCACACCGCTCCGGGGAGGGGGCGGCGCGCATCGTGTCGGACCCGGGGCGGGGCGGGGCGGGGTGGGGCGGGCAGGGGCGGTGCCGGGCGAGGAGCCGGTCTCAGATCAGGAAGCGGTAGCGGCGGACCAGCGCGGTCCGACGCCAGGCCCGTCCGAGCCCGAAGTGGTCGCCCGCGGCGGTCGTGGCCACGACCGCGCCGGCCACCGCGAGGATCCAGTGGTCGTCGGTGAGGGGGTTGGTCGCGGGCAGCATCGTGACGAGCCACATGAAGCCCATCATCATCGCGCAGGAGGCGGCGGCGATCCGGGTGCCGATGCCGAGCAGGAACGCCAGGCCGATGCCGAGCAGTCCGGTCATGAAGATCAGGTCAAGCCAGCCGGCGCCGGCTACCGAGTCGAAGGTGTGAGCGAAGGGGCCCTTCGTCCCGTGCAGCAGGAACCCCTCGGTCGGCGAGCCGCCGTTGACGACCGACTTGGCCGACGGGGTGCTGAATCCGAGTCCGAACAGCTTGTCCAGGAAGGGCCAGATGAAGGTCCAGGCGACCAGGACGCGGAGGGCGGCGAGGGCGATGCGGGCCGGCAGGGCGAGTGTGGGGCCGCTCTCACCCCCGCTCTCGCCTCCGGTCGTGCCGGCGGCCCCGCCGGGGGTGGTGATCTCGTGGGAAGGGGTGAGCAGAGTGGCCATGACGTGCACCTTTGTCCGTTGCCGGGGTCTTGTGAATGCATTCACAATCTATGATCTTTATTCGGCGCGAACGAACGGCGAAGATCCCGAACTGAGGGGCCGAGAGACCTCGCAGGTCAGGACCTTGGTCCTGGGGTAGATTCACCGCCTGTTCACCTGCGCGGTTCCGGGGCTTTCGGGCGGGCTGGTGTCGTATGAGGCATGATCGACGGGGATATGCGAAAACTGCAGAAAACGCAGAAAGCGACGAGTCGCCGGATTCGCTCCGGAGTGCGGGCCGGGATGTCGCCGGTGGCGCCGTCGCGCGCGGGCTACCAGGTCAAGCTGCTGGTCGATCCGGACCGGGTGCTCGACGCCGACGGCCTGCCCACGGCCGCCGCGGCCGCCGCACTGTCGCTCGGCGCGCCCGGCCGCCTGGAGGTCGCCCAGTACATGGACGACGCCGGGCGCAGCCTGAACGGGCAGGGCTGGATCGTCCGCATCCGGCGCCACGACGACGAGAACCGGATCCGACTCGCCTACAAGGCCCGCTTCGACATCGAGGGCGACGGTGCGGACCCGGCCGCGGTGCGGCGCGTGATGGACCGGGCCTCCGGACACAACTTCTGCGCGGGCGACGGCAATTACACCGTCCAGGTCAACCTCAGCCACACCCGCGCCACCCTCGACTTCACCAACAAGAAGTGCCGGCCGGTCCCGGGCCTGGCCCCCGGCGAACTCCCCGGGCTGGACGCCTCCCGCGCCCTCGTACTGGACCGTCTCCCCGGCAAGCTCTCCAAGTGGGGTGCGAAACCTGCCGGTTGGGCTGAGTCGGTCACCGCTTCATCTCGGCTCCACGGTCCCGTAAGACAGGCCAACTACCCTGGCCGGATGCTCGATCACGCGATGGAGACGCAAGTCAGCAGGCTGCGGACCGCCTCCGGCGAGCTGACCTGGTTCGCCGAGATCACCGCCAAGGGGCGCACCCTGCGGGACGCGGTCGAGCTGCGCGCCGACCTGATGGGCAAGCTCCGCGCCGAGGGCTGGCTGCTGGAGCGGGACGCCTTCAAGACCGACCTCATCCTCGGCCGGTGAACACCTCCGCGGCCGCGCCGATACGCGTGGCCCACTTGGCCGACCTGCACATAGGGTCCGCCCTGCGCGGCCTGGCGGAGTACCCCGGGGCGCCCGCGATAGACCGGGGCGAAGCCCCGTACGAGGCCCTGCGCGCGGCCGTGCGCCGCATCGTCGGGGGCGGCTACGACGCGGTGCTCATCGCCGGGGACGTCTTCGACCGCCGCCACGCCGACGCCCGGGCGCTGGCCGCCTGCCAGGACGCGCTCGGCGCCTTCCACGAGGCGGGCCTGCGCACGGTGGTGGTCTCGGGCAACCACGACGCCGAGACCCCGCTGCCGCACAAGCTGAACCTCCCGCCGTCGGTGCTGTGGCTCGGCGCGGACGCCCCCGAGTCGGTGACCTGGCCCGACCTGGGCATCACCGTCCACGGCCAGTCGGTGGCGGAGCCCGACGAGCGCCGCGACCTCGCGGCCGGATTCCCCAGCGCGATCCCCGGCGCGATCAACATAGGACTCCTGCACACCAGCCTGCACGGTGCCTGGAGCCGCCGGATCTGCGCACCGGCCGACCCGCGGACGCTGGCCCGCGCCGGTTACGACTACTGGGCGCTGGGTCACGTCCACCACCGGCTGGTCCCCGGCGCCGGCGCCTTCGCCGTCTACCCGGGCAACACGCACGCCCGCGGCCCCGGCGAGGCGGGCGGCCGCGGTTTCACCGAGCTGCTGATCGAAGGCCCCGCCGCGGACCCGGGCCCCGGTGGCGGCCCCCGCCGGATCGGGATCCTCCCGGTGGACACCGCCCCGGTGCGCTACGAGACGCTGCACCTCCCGTACCCGGAGACCGCCGAGGCCGACCTGAGGGACCGGTTCGCGGCCGTCCCCGAGCAGCCCGGGGGCGGCGCCGTCGTCTGGACCCTCAGCGCCGCCACCCCGCCCGGCCTCCTCCACGAGGCCCGCGCCCTGGCCGGCCCGGCCGCCATGGTCTGCCCGGCCGAGGGCCCGCACACCGAGGGCCCGGCCGTCGCCTGCTGACCCGGCCTGATCCGTCATGCCCTAGTCCCGGACCCGGACCGTCACCGCATGCCATCCAGTGGCCCCGTCCGGGACGGTTCCGGCGCGTTCCCCCGTCTGCACGGCGCCGGTGCCGTCCGTGGCGCGGACCTCCAGGGTGTGCCCGCCCGGAGCCGCCTCCCAGAGCCACACCCACTGGCGCCAGGTGTCGTCCCCGTCCGCCGAGCCGAGCCGGGCCTCCCGCCACGGGCCCGCGTCCACCCGTACCTCGACCCGCGCGATGCCCCGGTGCTGCGCCCACGCCACTCCGGCGACGGCCACCCGGCCCGCCCCGACCTCGGCGAAGGGGCGCGGGGTGTCGATGCGCGACTGGGTCTTGACCGGGGCCCGCTGCGCCCAGGACCGGCGCACCCAGTACGCGTCGTACGCGGCGAAGGTGGTCAGCCGCAGCTCGCGCAGCCACTTGCACGCGGAGACGTACCCGTACAGGCCCGGCACGATCATCCGGACGGGGAAACCGTGCCGGAAGGGGAGCGGCTCGCCGTTCATCCCCACGGCCAGCAGCGCCTCCCGGCCGTCCATCACGGTCTCGACGGGGGTGCCGAGGGTCATCCCGTCCACCGAGCGCGCCACGAGCTGGTCGGCGGGGCCGCCCTGCGACGGCGGTCGCACCCCCGCCTCGCGGAGCAGGTCGGCGAGGCGCACGCCCAGCCAGCGGGCATTGCCCGCGTACGGGCCGCCGACCTCGTTCGACACGCAGGTGAGGGTGGCGTCGTGCTCGACCAGGGGCCGGGCGAGCAGCTCCCGCAAGCCGAGGTCGAGGGGCTTGGAGACCCCGTCCCCGTGCACGCGCAGCCGCCAGGTGTCCGCGTCCACGCGCGGGACGACCAGCGCGGTGTCCACCCGGTAGAAGTCCCGGTTGGGGGTGATGAAGCGGGTGGTCCCGGGGATCCGCAGGTCCGACCCGGCCGGTACGGGCGGGGCCGGCACGGCGGGCGGCGGCAGGACGAGCCCGGCCCGCGAGGCCGTGGCTCCCGCGTCCCCGAAGGCGCCGAGCCGCCGCCCGGCGTACCCGGCCCCGGCCGAGAGGGCCAGGGTGGCCACGGCGAGGCGGCCGAAACCGCGCCGGTCCATGGCGCCGCGCGGGCCGGCTCCGCGCGACCGCGGTGGGGGCCGCGGGATGGCCCTGACCAGCAGGTACAGCACTCCGGCTGCCGCGAAGCCGGCCACCAGCGAGGGCAGCGCGTCCTGCGGGGCGGCCTCCGGCCGACTGAGCGCGGCCGCCGCGCCGAGCGCGCCGAAGGCGGCCGCGAGCGCCGTGCCCGCGGCCGGACGGCGTACGGCGAGCAGCCCGGCGGCGATCGCCACGGCGGCCAGCACGGCGCCGATCCCCAGGGTCAGGACCAGCTTGTCGTCCGTACCGAACTGGCGGACCGCCCACTCCTCGACGGCGGCCGGGGTGCGGTCGACCACGGCCCCGCCGACGGCGGTGACCGGGGCGGCCTCGGGCCGGACGGCCGCCGCGGCCAGCTCGGCCAGGGCGAGCCCGGCGAAGGCGGCGAGCAGTCCGCCGACCGCGCCGAGCGCGTACCGGCCCGGCCGCCTTCCGGGGCCGTCCCGCCCCGCTTTCGTACGGATCATGCGGAGTCACCGTCCGCCCCGCTCGGTGGGATGGATCCCCCCGGATACCAGGGTGCCTCGGAAGCGGGGGTCCGCGCGGCGGGCTGGGGCGGGCGGGTGCGGGAACGGGCGGGTGGCCGGGCCTCAGGCGAGCGGGTGCCCGGCCCGCTCCGCGGCCCGCCGGGCCATGGCCGCGAGACGGCTCTCCGGATCCGCCGGGCCCGCCGCGCGGTGGGTGGCGATCTGCCGGCGCTTGCGCAGTTCCACGATCCCGTCGGTGAGCCGTTCCCACGGATCGGAGCGGTGCCGCGGCGACTGCTCCCGGTCCGCGGACGGCCGTAACCGGCCGGCGGCGGGCAGGCCCGTGGCGGGCAGGTCGGTGGCGGCCGGACCGGCGGGCGTGGTGGCCGGCGCGGTGGCCGCGCCGGCGAGGAGCGCCGGCGGCTCCAGCGTCGCGGAGGTGCGGTGCGGGTGGGTCTCGGACAAGGCGGGCGTCCTTCCGGCGATGGCGGCGTCGGAAGGGGCGGCCGCCGGAGGATGGTTCCGGCGGCCGCCCTTGATCCGTTTCCGGCAGTGTCCTTCAGTGAACCCGGTGCCGCCCTAGAGCGGCGGGCAGTCGGCCCGGTTGTCCCCCGGGCGGGTGGGAAGCTTCCCACCGGAGGGTGCCGGGCGTGGCCGTCCCGGATTCCCACCACCCCCGTGGTGTAGGTCAGTTGACCTCGGGGAGGGTGGCGGCGATGCCGGTCGCCAAGACGTACGGGTCGCCACTCGGCCGCGCCGGATGGCGGGTGGTGAGCCGCGCCCAGTCGTCCTCGAAGGCGTGCCAGTCGATCGCCCTCGGTGCGGCGCGCCGCACCAGCGCCTCCTCCAGCGAGGCGAAGTAGGAGGACCAGCGCCGGGCGTACAACTCGCTGATCAGGCCGCTCCATTCACGGTTCGCGTAGTCGTGCAGGAAGCCGCCCTCGCTGGTGCTCTGCCGCCCCCACACGCTGAGGATCGAGCGGGCGTCGTACTCGTACCGGTCCTGCTCGGCCCCGTTCGCACCGTGCGAGCGGGCCGCCGACAGCCAGGAGCCGAGCAGGAAGTTCGGATCGGAGCCGACGAGCGCGTCCAACTGCTGCTCCCGGTAGGCCCAGTCGGCGGTCAGTTCGCGGAACAGGGCCAGGTCCCGGGCCTCGTAGGCCGCCTTGATCTTGGGCAGCAGCACCCGCGAGTGGTTGGCGAGGGCCTGCCGGGTGGTGTCCACCAGGTCGAAGCGGTAGGCGCTGGAGCCGCGCAGCCGGGGATCCACCTTGAGCAGGTGGTCCAGGGCCCGGCGCACCGAACCCGCCGGATACCGCATCGCCTTGGGGCTCCAGTAGGCCGATCCCGCCGCCGTCAGGCTCGGCCGGGCCGTGAACAGGCTGTCCTGGGACTCCGACCACAGCCCCGACGAGGTGCTGTACGGGCCCTTCCGCAGCTCTTCCCAGGCCGCGGCGGCCGCGGCGTCCGGGGCTCCGTACCGCCGGCCGGCGAAGTCCGCGAACCACTTCCGCTGGTCGATCGGGCCGGGCTCCCACGCCAGGTCGGTGAACAGGTCGAAGGCCGCCGGGTTGGTCCCGGTTGCCTCGGGCAGGTAGGCGATGCCGGTCAGCGCGCTGTCGGGTTTCGCGCGCCAGGACTGGAACCGGTCGATCCACACCGAGGTGTTGGCGCCGATCGTCGTGTGCCCGCCGAAGTTGTAGATCGAGCCGATGGCGTACGAGGCTCCGCCCCAACGGGTCTCGCGGTCCAGCCGGTTGTACCGGTCGGAGAGCCCGTCCAGGATCAGCAGCTTCGAGGTGTCCACTCCGGCCAGGAGTTCCTTGGTCGGATCGTCCTGCCAGCCCAGCACCGCCCACAGCGCGCCCGGATGCGCCGCCCACAGGGCCTGCTGCACCGCGCCGGCGGCGGTCTTCACGTCCACCGAACCGGTCTTGCCGCCCTCGTGCAGCGGGCTCATCCGGTACATCGTGCTGTCCCCGAACACCGCCCGCTGCTCGGCGTAGTACGCGGCGGCCAGTCGGGCGAAGGGCGGCGAGACCGGGTCCAGCCAGTCGGGCCGGTCGAAGCCCGCCCAGTCGCCCTGCGGAACCGTCACCGCGCCCGGGTTCCGCCCGGCGAAGGCCGGCGGGACCGTCCCGAAGTAGCCCGGCAGCACCGGGGTCATGCCGAGGCCGCGCAGTTGTTCGGCGATCTTGCCGCCCAACTCGGCTCGCCCGCTCATCAGTTCTTCGGACACCGGGCCGCCGAAGCCGCTCAGGTTCTGCAGCAGCCACCAGCTCTGGTGGCCGGGACCCGGGATCCACTCCCGCAGCTCCTCGGCGCTGTAGCCGAACCGCTGGAGCGCCCGGTAGTACGGGTACTCGGCGCCGACCTGTACGAACACCTCGTTGATGCCGTGCAGCGCGAGCAGGTCGATCTGCCGCTGGTGCTCCTCGAAGGTGCGGTACGGGCCGCTGTACCCGTCGTCCGTGTCGTTCAGCGCGTACCGGTGCGCCACCTGCGCGCTGCGGGTGACCGGGGAGGGCACCGCCGGCAGCTCGGCGGGCAGCAGTCCGATGCTGTCGCCGGGCCAGCCGATGTCGGCTCCGGCGACGTGCTGGAGGTACCAGCCGACCCCGGTGAGCAGGGTGGCGCCGGTGGAACCCCGGACGGTGATCGCGCCGGCCGTGCCGGACACGGTGAAGGTGTCGGGCCCGGCTCCGGCGTCGGGCACCAGCGTGAACTGGCCGGCGTGCCGCGGCAGCAGCCGCTGCAGGGAGGCCAGCGCGGGGGTGGCGTCGAAGACCCGCGGCCGGGGCGCGTGCGCCGTCGCGGCGTGTCCCGCGCCCGTCCGGGCGGGGGGCTGGGCCGGGGATTGGGCGGGGGCCTGGGCGGCAGGAGCCGTCGCCCCCGGGGCGGGACCCGTCGCTCCGGGGGCCGCCCCGGCGACCGCCAGGGTGAGCAGGGCCGCGGGCAGTGCGGCCAGGGTGACCCGGCGGCGCACCCGCCGGGCGGCCCGGCCGCGTTGTGGGAGGGGGACCGGCATGCGCGTCGTCCTCGTCTCGGCCGGCTCCGGCGTTGCGGCCGGCTCGCTCGGCTCGATGGGCTCGCTCGGCTCGCTCGGCTCGATGGGCTCGGTGGGTGGGTGCTTCCTCGTCTGGTGCCTCGTCTGCTTCCCCATGGGCCCGGGCCGTCAGACCGGCAGGGCCCACGCCTGGTCGACCTGGTGGTCGCCGCAGGGCGTCAGCCGCAGCCGCTCGGCGGGGGTGCCCGGTTCGACGGGGACCGCCGCGGGGGCCGGGGCTGTCAGGCAGAGTCCGCTCGCGTCCTCGACCAGCGCCCCGTCGCGGCGCGGGGTCCAGCTCTGACCCGGCTCGCGGCGCCGCTGACCGCCCGAGCAGTCGGCCAGCTCCACGAGGCCCTCCTCGCCCGCCGACAGGCAGGCTCCGGCCAAGCGCAGGCTGCCGTCCCGGCCCAGGGTCCAGCGCTGGTCGGGTGCGCCCGTACAGGCGGCCATCACGACGGCGCCGACGCCGGTGGTGTTCGCCCCGTCGGCGCAGGCGGCGCTCGTGCCGGCGCCCCGGCCGGCGATCTGCCCGGTGGGCACGGCCTCGGCGCAGCCGGTGCGCGGGGTGAGCCGCCAGACGCCGGTGTCGTGCGCGGCCAGCGTTCCGGTCAAGGTGTCCGACAGCTCGCGGGTTTCACCGTTCCACAGGTTCTTCGCGTCGACGGTGCAGGAGCCGAGCCCGAGCCCCAGCTCGTCGAGCGGTACGCGGATGTCGCGGGCGGCGGCGGACCGGTTGAGCACGGCGACCGCGCGGTCCCCGTTCGCCAGCGGCCGCACCAGGATGTCGAAGGTGGCGTTCGAGGAGACCACCGCTCCCTGGACGCCCATCGGGTCCTGGTCCAGCGCGATCAGATCGGTGTTGCCGAGGGCGGCGAGCCCGTCCGGGGAGAGCTCGGAGACCTGCGAGGACAGGATGAACGGTGCGGCCATCATGGCCCACAGGCCGACCTGGCTGCGGCTCTCCGCCGCGGTGAGCCCGGGGGCGCCCGCGATCAGGAAGTCGGGGTCGTTCCAGTTGCCGGGGCCGGCGTACCGGCCGAGCCAGCGGTTGTAGCCGTAGTTGCCCATGACCGAGCTCCAGCGCGAGGTGGCGGGCGCGGTCGGCTTGTAGACCTTGATGTCCCGGCCCTCGCGCCACAGCTGGCCGGTCTCGCCGACCCAGTCGATCACCTTGTGCCAGTCGGAGCCGCCCCACTCGCCCTGCTGGAAGTAGGCGGGCGCCGAGGCGGACAGCACCATGTCCCGGCCGCTGTCGCGCAGCGCCTTGGCGACGGAGTTGTAGGCGTCCCGGTAGGCCTGTTCCTTGGTCTTGCCCTCGGGCACCCAGAGGTTGCAGCCGTCCATCTTGACGTAGTCCACCTCCCAGGAGGCGAACTGGCGGGCGTCGCGGGCGTAGTGGTCGGGGCCGCCGCCCTCGGGGGAGCCGCTGCCGGGGTAGCGCTCGCAGGTGAGGGAGCCGGCGTCCTGGTAGATGCCGAACTTCAGCTTCCTGGCGTGCAGGTACGCGCCGAGCCAGGCCATGCCGTGCGGGAACTTCTCCGTGTCGACGACCAGATTGCCGTCCGCGTCGCGGCTCTTGGTCATCCAGCAGTCGTCGATGGTGACGGTGTCGTAGCCCTTGGCGGCCAGGCCGGTGGCCACGAGGGCGTCCGCGTTCGCCACGACCTTGGCCTCGTCGATATCGCACATGTAGTGCGCCCAGTTGTTCCAGCCCATGGGCGGGGTGAGCGCGAGCGGGGTGTCCGAAGTCGCCGTCGGATCGGCCGTCGCCGGGGCGGGGCAGAGCGCGAGGGCGAGCAGGGCGGCCGCGGTCAGACAGGGGAGCGACGCACGCAGGCGAGGCGGCACGGAGTCTCCTTGACGTGGGGGCTGTCGAGGGCTCAGTGCAGCGGTGTGACTACCCGCTGTCAACATAAGTCGGGGGTTATTGATCAATGACCAGCAATATGGGTGTAGTCGAGCGCACACGAAGGGGTAGATACGGCGTCCCGTACGCCGTTCCATACGGTGGATGTGACACTGGCTGATACGCTGTATTTCATGCCGAGAAGATCAGCCGCCCTGGATCGCGCCACACCCGAGGCGATCGCCGCCGCCGCCCTGCGGATCCTCGACGAACAGGGGCCCGCCGCGCTCAGCTTCCGCGCGCTCGCCGAGCGGCTCGACGTCTCGCACGCCACCGTCCAGCGGCGCTGCGCCGACCTCGCCGGCCTGCTCGACCTCTGCACCGAACACCTCGCCGCCCAGCTGCCCGAGATCCCGGCCGGGGCGGGCTGGGCCGAGGCCACCGAGCAGCGGTTCACCGCCCTCTACCGGCTCCTCGCGGCCCACCCCGGGCTGATGATCCTGCGCGGCGGCCGCCCGTGGCTCGGCCGGCAGCTGCTCGCCCGGCTCGTGGAACCGGCGCTCGCCGACAGCGTGGCCGCCGGGATGACCCCCGCCGAGGCGATGACCGCGTACCGGCGGATGTACCTGCTGACCCTGGGCAGCGCGGCCTTCGTCGACCACCGGGACCCGGCCGCCGCCACCGCCGCCTCGCGCGGGGCGCTCGCCGCCCTGGACCCCGCCGAATTCCCCGTGCTCTCGGCCGGGCTGGCCGACGTACTGCCCGCCCTGACCGACCACGAGGTGTACTACGGCGCCCTGCGCCAGCTGATCGAGGCGAACCGGCCCTCCGCCGGCGCCTGAGTTTCGAACGACAGGAGTGCGGGTTCATGGAACAGCAGCTCGACGCGGTGCCCCTCGATGCGGTACCTCTCGACGCGGTGCCTCTCGACTACGCCGCCGTGCGCGCCGCCGCCGGCCGGATCGCCGGGGCCGTGCGGCCCGTCGCGGTGATACCGGCGGGCGGAGGGATCTCGTACGCCCTGGAGTACCTCCAGCACACCGGCTCCTTCAAGGCGCGCGGCGCCCGCAACTTCCTCGCCGCCCACCGTGCCGCCGGCACCCTCTCCGACGCCGGGGTCACCATCGCCTCCGGCGGCAACGCGGGCCTCGCCTGCGCCTGGGCGGCCCGCGCCGAGGGCGTACCCGCCACCGTGTTCCTGCCGGCCACCGCCCCGCGCGTGAAGGTGGAGCGGCTGCGGGGCTACGGGGCCGACGTACGGCTCGTCGGCGACCGGTACGCCGAAGCGCTCGCGGCCTGCCGGGAGTTCGCCGCCGGGAGCGGGGCGCTGAGCAGCCACGCCTACGACCACCCGCTCATCGCGGCGGGCGCCGGAACGCTGCTCGACGAGATCCGCACCGCCCTGCCCGGCCTGGACACGGTCGTCGTCGCGGTCGGCGGCGGCGGGCTCTTCGCCGGCATCGCGACCGCCGCGCGGGAACACGGCGTACGGGTCGTCGCGGCCGAACCGGAGAACTGCCGGGCCCTGAACGCGGCCCTCGAAGCCGGCCGACTGGTGGACGTCCCGGTGGACTCGGTCGCCTCCGACTCGCTCGGGGCCACGCGGGTCTCCGCGGACGCGCTGGCCGCGGTGCGGGCCCCGAACGCCTCCTCGGTCCTGGTCCCGGACGCGGCGATCACCGCCGCCCGGCGCGCCCTCTGGGACGAGCACCGCATCGTGGTCGAAGCGGGCGCGGCCACCGCCCTGGCGGCCGTACGCACCGCGCCCGGGCCGCTCGGCGAGCGGGTCGCCGTGGTGCTCTGCGGGGCCAACACCGACCCGGCGGACCTGGGCGCCGCGCCGTCCTGAGCGGCCGGGCCCCGGGCCCCGGCCGCCGGCCGCCATCCGTCAGCACCTCAGCACCTCAGCGGCTCAGTCCCTCAGTCCCTCAGGCGGAGCCGTCCTCGCGGACCACGACGACCGTACTGGCCGCGTACTGCACCACCTGCTGGCTCACCGAGCCCAGCAGCGCGCCCTTGATGCCGCCGTAGCCGCGGGTGCCGACGACCATCAGCGCCGCTTCCTCCGAGGCCTCCACCAGCACCTGTGCGGGCGGGCCCTGCTCCACCCGGCGGAAGACCGGAACGCCCGGCGAGGTGCCGACCGCCTCCGCCACGGTGTCGGCGAGCTTCTGCCGGGCCGCTTCCTCGGCGTGGATCAGCTCGGTCTGCTCGGCCGGGCTGACGCCGAAGGGGTTGGTGTTCCACTCCCAGCTCATGACGGCGTGCACCCGGCCGCCGATGGCCTTCGCCTGGGCCACGGCCCAGCGCAGGGCCTGCTTCGAGTGGTTCGAACCGTCCACGCCGACGACGATCAGAGGCTCGGTGTTCTGGCTCACGATGGTTCCTCACGGTTCGTCCGAATGATCGTTCTCATCCCTGTATACACGCCGCCCCCGGTCCGACCTCGAACGACGATCGTTGCGGGGACCAGAGACTTTGGAGAACAGTGCGGGCCGCCCCCGCTTGCGAGAGTCGTGGCACGGACGGGAGACGTCCGGTGGACGACAGAGGGACGAGGAGCTCGACGTGGCGGCACGCAAGGGATGTCTGATCGGCTGTGCGGTGGCCGGGGTGCTGGGGATCGGGCTGCTCGTGGCCCTGCTCTTCGGCGTCGGCAAGATCATGGACGTCGCCGACAAGACGCTCGTCGACCCGAAGGTGTACGAGGCCGTCAAGGTCGGTGACTCCGAGGCCGAGGTCCGCGCCAAGCTGCCGTCCGGCGAAAGCTTCGTCACCTCGGCCCTCAAGGAGGGCGGTCCCGCCGAGCCCGTCGGCAGCCAGTGCTCCTGGTACGTGTCGAACGCCGGCAGCGGCGACACGGTGCTGCGCTTCTGCTACAAGGACGGCAAGCTCGCGGAGAAGGTCGACTACCGCTCCAAGTAGGGCCTTCGGCCCCTGCCCGCCGGGCCCGCCCCGCCGGAGGGTGGAGGCATGCAGACCAACTCGGCCGGTTCCACCCCTGCCAGGCCCGCCCTGGCGGCGGTGGACGGCTCGGAACACAGCCTGAGGACCCTGGACTGGGCCCTCGAAACCGCCCGCACGCGCGGGGCCGCCCTCCACGTGGCACACGTACGGCCGGAGGCCCTGCGCGTCCACGCCCCGGGAGAGGCCCTCGTGCCGCCGCCCGACCGGGACACCGATCCGGTGCTGGAAGCGGTACGGGCGAGACTGGCGGGACGGCAGGACCTGCCGCCCGTCACCTACGTCTCCCGCGACGGAAACCCCGCCGCGACCCTGACCGAACTCGCGGCGGGAGCGCAGCTCCTGGTCATGGGCTCGCGCGGACTCGGCGGCTTCGCCAGCCTGCTGCTCGGCTCCAACAGCCGGGTGTGCGCGGCCCAGTCGCCCTGCCCCGTCGTGGTCGTCCCGCACACCGCGCGGCTGGTCACGGAGGGGGCCGGAGCGGAGGTCCCGGGCGGCGAACACAGGATCGTCCTGGGCCTGGCGCCCGACGAAACCACCGAGGACGTCGTCGACTTCGCCTTCGCGGAGGCCCGCCGCCGGGGCGCGGTGCTCCAGGTCGTCTCCACGCACCTGGTCCCGCTGTCCTCGCTCACCCTGGTCGGCTCCCTCGTCGCGGAGCGCGGCGGCGGCTACCCGCCGGGCACGGCCGGCGGCGAGGCCGCCGAAGTGGCCCGGGAACTCGCCGAGAACCAGCGCACGAGGCTCCAGCCGTACCTGACCAGGCGCTACCCCGACGTCACCGTCGAAGCCGTGGTGGCCCCCGGCGACCCGGCCGGCCGCCTGGTCACCGCCTCCCAGCGAGCCGACCTCGTCGTGGTGGGCCGCCACCGCCGCCGCCTGCGGGCCAACTCCCTGCTGATGGGCTCGGTGTCGAACGCGGTACTGCTGCACGCGCTGTGCCCGGTGGCGGTGGTTCCCGTACGCGGCTAGGGCGGGGCGGGGCCCACGCCACCCCACCCCACCCCGCCCCGCCCCCGAACGGGCGAGCCCCGGACCGGTCGTCGCCCGGTCCGGGGCCTTCAGGGTTTGGGGGTCTTGGGGGCCGGAGCGGTCAGTCGGGGAGGCGTTCGCCCGTGGTCGGGTGGAACAGGTGCAGGGCCTCCTGGCGGGGGATGACCCGGATGGTCTTGCCGCGCAGGCCCTCCTCGCGGCCGTACGTCCGTACGGTCAGCGGCTGGGTCTTGCCGTTGCCCAGGTCGAGGTTGCCGTACGCGAAGCCGTCCGAGCCGAGCTCCTCCACCGAGTAGAAGGTGACGGGCAGGCCCTTGTCGCTGTGCGCGGCGTGGAAGTCCAGGTGCTCCGGGCGGATGCCCAGGGTGACGGTGTCGCCGCCGGCCGCCTCGCGGGACGCGCGGCTGATCTTCACCGTGGAGCCGCCGAAGCGGATGCCGTCCCCGTCCAGCGGCAGGTCCAGCAGGTTCATGGCGGGGGAGCCGATGAACCCGGCCACGAACTTGTTCGCCGGGCGGTCGTACATGGTGCGCGGGGAGTCGCACTGCTGGAGCAGGCCGTCCGCGAGGACCGCGACGCGGTCGCCCATCGTCATGGCCTCGACCTGGTCGTGGGTGACGTAGACGGTGGTGGTGCCCAGGCGGCGCTGGAGGTTCGCGATCTCGGCGCGGGTCTGGACGCGGAGTTTGGCGTCCAGGTTGGAGAGCGGCTCGTCCATCAGGAAGGCCTGCGGTTCGCGGACGATCGCCCGGCCCATGGCCACGCGCTGGCGCTGGCCGCCGGAGAGGGCCTTGGGCTTGCGGTCGAGGTACTCGGTGAGGTCGAGGATCTTCGCCGCCTCCTCGACCTTCTTGCGGATGGTCTCCTTGTCCACCTTGGCGATCTTCAGGGCGAAGCCCATGTTCTGGGCGACCGTCATGTGGGGGTAGAGCGCGTAGTTCTGGAACACCATCGAGATGTCCCGGTCCTTGGGCGGCAGGTGCGTGACGTCGCGGCCGCCGATGGAGATCGAGCCGGACGTGACCTCTTCGAGGCCGGCCAGCATCCGCAGGGTGGTGGACTTGCCGCAGCCCGAGGGGCCGACGAGGACGAGGAACTCGCCGTCGGCGATGTCGAGGTCCAGCGATTCGACCGTGGGGCGGTCGGCTCCGGGGTAGGTGAGGCTCGTCTGATGGAACGTGATCTCAGCCATGGCTGTCAATCCCTCTTTCACCGGCGGTACGTGCCGGACGATCCGTGTGGGTGGGGTCGGCAGGAGTGGCAGAGCTGTATTGCGGTACGCGGGGTAAACCGCATTAGTGCCAGTTTTGGTTAACCGGTGATAAGAAGTCAACCTTCCCGGGTTGATCGCCTTCGTTATCGAATCGATATCGCGCCAATGGGTGTCAGGACTAAAGCGCATCAGTGCAGGTCAGAGTGGTGCTTGGGGAGTGACTTTCGGACTGTTCGTACCCCCGCTGTCGTAATTCGGGACGTACGGGTACCTGTCTCTAGGGACTTTGGTCATATTGACGGAATCTTGATTTCGGGTGAGTTTGGGCCCAGTGATCCGGCGACGAGGCCGGAACTCCCCCTGAAGGCGGCGACGATGACCCGTAAGAACGTGACCCGTATAGCCATCACCACGCTCGTGGCCGGCACTTTCTTCGCGACCTCCGCGTGTGGCATGAGCGGTGGCGCCGGAGACGTGAAGGAGGGGGAGAAGACCGGCAAGGTGGCCGGCCAGATCACGTTCCGCACGCTCCAGCTGAAGCCCATGTTCACGTCGTACGTCCAGGGGGTCATCGACGCGTTCGAGAAGCAGTACCCGGACGCGAAGGTCAAATGGGAGGACGTGCCGGGCGACGGCTACAACGAGAAGATCGTCGCCGACGCCCAGGCCGGCGCCCTCCCCGACGTGGTCAACCTCTCCACCGACTCATTCCAGCTCCTCGGCGACCGCGGCATGCTGGCCGACGTGGCGAAGCTCGACCCCGAGGTGGCCAAGGACTACGTCCCCGGCGCCTGGGAGCAGTTCAAGCTGCCCGGCAAGGGCGACAGCGTGTTCGCCTACCCCTGGTACGTGACCCCGGAGATCCTCACGTACAACAAGGAGCTCTTCGAGAAGGCCGGTCTCGACCCGGCCAAGCCGCCGACCAGCGTCGAGCAGTTCTTCGACTACGCCGAGCAGATCGCCGCCAAGTCCGAGGGCAAGTACTCCGCCTTCATGGCCGACCCCAAGGGCCGGCTGCCCGGCGACTGGCAGAAGATGGGCGTCCCGATCCTGAACGAGAAGCAGGACCAGTTCACCTTCGACACCGACAAGGCCGTCGCGTGGGTCGAGCGGATGAAGGACCTGTACGCCAAGGGCGCGATGCCCAAGGAGTCCCTGCTCAAGCAGGACGACATCAACCAGCTCTACGGCGGCGGAAAGATCGTCTTCGGTCCCGGATCCCCGGGCTTCGTCAAGGACATCAAGCAGAACGCCCCGCAGATCTACGCGAACACGCAGGTCGCGAACGCCGTCACCGGGCAGCTCGGCCACATCGGCATCTACGCCCAGTCGCTCGGCATCAAGAAGGACACCCAGCACATGGACGCGGCGACCGAGTTCGCCAAGTGGCTCACCAACGGCCCCAACCAGGTGGAGTTCTCCAAGCACGCCACCATCTACCCGTCCAACGCCATCGGCCTCGCCGACCCCTTCTTCGCCGACAAGGGCGACGGCAAGGACGCGGAGACGCTGGCCCGCGCCGTCGGCGCCGAGCAGCTGAAGACCGCCGGACTCGACGCCAACACCCCCGTCCAGTGGACCAACCAGGTCGGCGACGTGGTCGTGCGCGAGATGCAGAAGGCCATCAAGGGCGAGCAGGACGCCAAGACGGCGGTGAAGAAGGCCCAGGAGGAGGCGAACAAGCTGCTCGCCAAGACGGCCCAGCAGTGACGGCGGCAGCGGAGAAAGGAGAGGCAGACGCCATGAGTCCGAGGAGTCCCATGAGTCCGTCCTCAGGGCCTGAACTGCGGGAGAAGGCCGGCCCGTCGCGGGACGCGCCCGACCCCGCACCCACCCTCGACAAGGTGCAGGCCTGGTCGCAGACCGGAGGGCCGGCGGCGGCGGACCGACCCGGCGGCCAGGCCCCACGGAGCAGGTCCAAGGCCAAGAAGGCGAAGCAGGCGAAGCAGGCCAAGAAGGCCATGGAGGCCGAGACCGGGCTGCGCCACCGCAAGTGGTGGACCCCGTACCTCTTCCTCGCCCCGGGCCTGATCATGGTGACGATGTTCAGCCTCTGGCCGTTCGTCAACACCGTGATCCTCTCCTTCACCGACGCGCAGATCCTGCGCGGCGGCGGGTTCGTCGGCTTCGACAACTACACCCGCGCCTTCGCCGACTCCGACTTCTGGGTCGCCACCGGCAACAGCGTGCTGTACCTCGTGGTCGTCGTCCCGTGCCTCGTCTTCCTGCCGCTGGCCCTCGCGGTCCTGGTGCAGACGAAGGTCCCCGGCATCGGCTTCTTCCGCTCGGCGTTCTACACCCCGGTGATCGCCTCGGCCGTGGTCGTGGGCCTCATCTGGCAGTGGGTGCTGCGCAGCGACGGCCTGGTCAACACGCTGTTCCAGAAGCTGAGCATCATCTCCGAGCCGATCCCGTTCCTGACCGACAGCACCATGCTGCTGGTCTCCGCGATGATCGTGACCGTGTGGAAGGGCCTCGGCTACTACATGGTCTTCTACCTCGCGGCCCTCGGAAACGTCTCCACCTCGCTCTACGAAGCCGCCGCGCTCGACGGCGCGGGCCCCGTGCGCCGCTTCTTCAGCATCACCGTCCCCCAGGTGAAGCCGATGATGCTGCTGGTCGGCACCCTCTCCGCGATCTCCGCGCTCCGCGTCTTCACCGAGATCTACATCCTCGGCGGCGAGAGCGGCGGTCCCGGCGGCGGCGCCCGTACGCTGCCCTTCCTCATCCGGCAGGTCGGCCTCGGCTTCTCCGGCGAGACCGGTTACGCGGCCGCCATCTCCATCCTGTTGTTCCTCCTGACACTGGTCTTCAGCCTGCTGGGCCGCCGTCTCTCGAAGGGAGACGAAAATTGAGTACCCTCGCTTCCCTCGGGAACAAGGCGGGCAAGCGCGTCGGAGCCGACGCGCGGCGGTACTGGATCGGCCTCGCCGGCCGGTACGCCACGCTCACCCTGATGCTCGTGATCATGCTCGGACCGATCGTCTGGCAGTTCCTGACCTCGATCCGCGGCCGCACCGAGAACGTGTACGACGGGGTGCTGCCCTCGCAGCCCACCCTCGACAACTACTTCCGGGTCGCCGAGTCGTTCCCGCTGTTCCAGTACGTCGGCAACACCCTGACGGTGGCGCTGCTCGCCATCACCTCGAACATGCTCTTCGCGGCCATGGGCGGCTACGCCCTCTCCCGGGCCGCCTGGAAGGGCCGCAAGATCGTCTTCACCGTGCTGGTGGCGACGCTGATGTTCCCCTTCGAGTCCGTGATGATCTCGATGTTCCTCACGGTCCGCGAGATGGGCCTGGTCGACACCCTCATCGGTGTCTGGCTGCCCGGCGCGGTCTCCGTCCTCAACATCATGATCATGCGGTCGGCCTTCCTCTCCGTCCCCAAGGAGGTCGAGGAAGCTGCGGTCCTGGACGGCGCGAACGAGTGGACCCGCTTCACCCGGGTCTTCCTCCCCGCCGCCAAGGGCGCCCTGGCCGTCGTCTGCATCACCAGCTTCATGGGCGCCTGGGACGACTTCCTCTGGCCCCTGCTGGTGCTGACCAACAGCGACAACTACACCCTCCAGCTCGGCCTGAAGACCCTGGCCGGCGCCACCACCGTCAGCGACCAGCGGATCATCGCCGCCGGTGCGATGGCCGCGCTGATCCCGATGATGCTGCTCTTCTTCGCCCTCCAGCGCTTCTTCTTCAAGGGCGTCGGCGAGGGAGCCATCAAGACCTGACCGGGCCCGCCCCTCCCCGACCGACCGTACGCGCGATCGCAGTCCACCCCCACTCTGGAGCAGCCGTCATGCACGACGACCGCAGCATCACCGAACACCGCCTCCGCCGTGTCCTCAAGGAGCGCATCAAGCCCGCCGTCCACTCCCGCTCGGTCCCGCTGACCGTCGAGCGCTGGGAGGCCCCCGGCGAGCCCGTCCCCGTGGCCGAGGGCCTGGCGGCCTCCTACGAACCCTGCGCCGTCGGCGAGATGTGGGGCCCGGCCTGGGGCACCACCTGGTTCAAGGTCACCGGCACCGTCCCCGCGGACTGGGCCGGCCGCACGGTCGAAGCCGTACTCGACCTCGGCTTCGACCGGATGATGCCCGGCTTCCAGTGCGAGGGCCTGGTCCACCGCGCCGACGGCGGGGAGGTCAAGGCGCTCAACCCGTACAACGACTGGGTGCGCGTCGCCGACCGCGCGGCCGGCGGCGAGCGCATCGAGTGGTACGTCGAGGGTGCCTCCAACCCGATCCTCGTCGACCACTCGGTCACCTACGAGGGCGACAAGCAGACCAGCGGCGACCAGCCCCTCTACCGGCTCGCCCGGATGGACCTCGCCGTCTTCGAGACCGAGGTCTGGGAACTCGTACAGGACCTCGAAGTCCTCTACGACCTGATGACGCAGCTCGACGAGGGCGATGCCCGGCGCTACGAGATCCTGCGCGCCATCGACTCCGCCCTCGACGCGGTGGACCTCTGCGACGTCCCCGGCACCGCGGCCGATGCCCGCGCGCGGCTCGTCGTCGTGCTGGCCGCCCCCGCCAACGCCTCCGCGCACCGGATCAGCGCGATCGGCCACGCCCACATCGACTCCGCGTGGCTGTGGCCGCTGCGCGAGACCGTGCGCAAGGTCTCGCGGACCACGTCCAACATGCTGGGCCTGATGGAGGAGCACCCCGAGTTCGTCTTCGCCATGTCCCAGGCGCAGCAGCTCGACTGGATCAAGACCTACCGGCCCGAGCTCTTCGAGCGGGTCAAGAAGAAGATCGCCGACGGGCAGTTCGTGCCGGTCGGCGGCATGTGGGTCGAGTCCGACACCAACATGGTCGGCGGCGAGGCCATGGCCCGCCAGTTCCTGTACGGCAAGAAGTTCTTCATGGACGAGTTCGGCATCGAGACGAACAACGTCTGGCTGCCCGACTCCTTCGGCTACACCGCCGCGATGCCGCAGATCGTCAAGCTCTCCGGCTCCCAGTGGTTCCTGACGCAGAAGATCTCCTGGTCCCAGGTCAACAAGTTCCCCCACCACACCTTCTGGTGGGAGGGCATCGACGGCACCCGCGTCTTCACGCACTTCCCGCCCGTCGACACCTACAACTCCGACCTCGGCGGTGCCCAGCTGGCGCATGCCGCCCGCAACTACCAGGAGAAGGGGCGGGGTTCGCGCTCGCTGGCCCCCTTCGGCTGGGGAGACGGCGGCGGCGGCCCGACCCGCGAGCAGCTCGGCCGTGCCAAGCGGCAGCGGGACCTCGAAGGCTCCCCGCGCGTGGAGATCGAGCGCCCCGACGCGTTCTTCGAGAAGGCGCACGCCGAGTACGAGGACGCGCCCGTCTGGGCCGGGGAGCTCTACCTGGAGCTGCACCGCGGCACCTACACCTCCCAGGCCAAGACCAAGCAGGGCAACCGGCACAGCGAATCACTGCTGCGCGAGGCCGAGTTGTGGGCGTCCACGGCCGCGGTGAAGGTCCCGGGGTACACGTACCCGTACGAGGACCTGGAGCGGATCTGGAAGACCGTGCTGCTCCACCAGTTCCACGACATCCTCCCGGGCTCCTCCATCGCCTGGGTGCACCGCGAGGCCCGCGAGACGTACGCCAAGGTGCGGGAGGAGCTGACGGCGATCAGCGTGGCCGCGCAGACCGCCCTCGCGGGGGAAGGCGAGGAGGAGCTCGTCTTCAACTGCGCCCCGCACGCCCGGCGCGGGGTCCCGGCCGGCGGGGCGGGGCTGCCGGCGGCGGCCGAGCAGCCCGTCACGGTGGAGGAGCGCCACGGCGGCGGCCACGTCCTGGCCAACGGGCGGCTCCTCGTGGAGATCGACGGCCGCGGGCTGATCGTGTCCGCGTACGACCTGGAGGCCGGGCGGGAATCGGTCGCACCGGGCACCGCCGCGAACCTGCTCCAGATCCACCCCGACTTCCCGAACATGTGGGACGCGTGGGACATCGACGAGTTCTACCGCAACAAGGTCACCGACCTGGTGGACGTGGACGCGCTGGAGGTCGCCGAGGCCGGTCCGGCAGCGGGCACCGTACGGGTCACCCGTTCGTTCGGCCTGTCCTCGGTCGTCCAGACGGTCACCCTCCGGGCCGGAGCCAAGACGGTGGACATTGTCACGGACGTGGACTGGCACGAGACGGAGAAGTTCCTCAAGGCGGCCTTCCCGCTGGACGTCAAGGCCGAACGCTCCGCCTCGGAAACGCAGTTCGGGCACGTCTACCGGGCCACCCACACCAACACCTCGTGGGAGGCGGCGAAGTTCGAGATCTGCGCGCACCGCTGGATCCACACGGAGGAGCCGGGCTGGGGGGTCGCGGTCCTCAACGACTCCACGTACGGGCATGACGTGACCCGCGACATGCGCCCCGACGGCGGACAGACCACCACCGTCCGCCTCTCCCTCCTGCGGGCCCCGCGCTACCCCGACCCGGAGACCGACCAGGGCGCGCACACCCTGCGCTTCTCGCTGGCCCCCGGCGCGGCCGTCGGTGACGCGGTCCGCGAGGGCCACGCGCTGAACCTGCCGGAGCGCGTGCTCCGCGGTGCGGGCCCGGTCGCCCCGCTCGTCGCGGTCGACACGGACGCGGTGGTGGTCGAGTCGGTGAAACTCGCCGAGGACCGCAGCGGCGACGTGGTCGTCCGCCTCTACGAATCCCGGGGCGGCCGCGCGCACGCCACCCTGGCGGCGGGCTTCCCGCTGTCGGCGGCGGTCGAGAGCGACCTCCTGGAACGCCCCCTGGAGGGCGCGGCCGTCTCCGCCCCCGCCCCGGACGGCACGATCCCCCTCACCCTGCGCCCGTTCCAGATCGTCACGGTCCGCCTCCACCGGGCCTGATCCTGTCCCACGATCCCGTCCGCGGGGTGCCCCGAATCGCCGGGGCGCCCTGCGGCGCGGGCCCACCTGTGCCGTATGTTCTGCCTGCCCGCCCCAGGAGGCGGGTTTTCTGCATGTCAACGCACCCGTGGGGGGTCCCTCGTCATGTCCGCCGGTCCTGGTTCCGCACGACTGTCTCCGCTCGGCGCGCCTCCGGCGCGCTCGCTGCTCCGCTCGCCGAAGGGGCTGGCCACGGCGCTGACCCTGCTGCTCGGCCTGTGCGCCCTGACCCGGCTGTTCGCCGTGGCCGCCGGGGTCAACCGGTATAGGACGCTGGACAGCTTCGGGGAGGATACGGGGCTGGGACATCCCGGGACGCTGTTCACGATCTCGATGAGCCTGGTCATGATGGCCATGATCCCCACGGCGGTGGTCTTCATCGTCTGGTTCCACCGGGTCCGGGTGAATGCCGGCGTGTACGCGCGGGGGGCCTTCCGGGGCGGTGCCGGCTGGGCGATCGGGGTCTGGTTCATCCCGGTCGTGGGCTGGACCGTCCTGCCCTGCCTGATCGCGATGAAGGTGTGGGCGACCAGTGCGTCGAGGCTGCCCGGCAAGGCCGCGCTGACCTCCCCCGCCCCCGTGTTCGCCTGGGCCGGAGCGTTCGGAGCGGCGATAGTGGCGTCCGGTGCCGCCAACCGGTCGGCAGCCAGGGCCCTGAGTGACGACGCCGTGCGCGACGCCATCCTGCTCGGCGCGGCCTCGGACCTGATCTACGCCGTGGCGGCGGTGGCTGCCGTCCTCTTCGTACGCCGCCTGTCGGCCCTGCAGTCGGCCGCCTGAGCGCCGCCCCGGCCGGTGGTACGGGCCCGTGGTACGGGCCGGGGTCACCGCGCGAGGAACGCCGACACGGCCGCCGTGAACTCACCCGGCGCCGCCGCGTGGATCAGGTGGCCGTACGGGAGCGTGATCAGGCGGGCGTCCGGGATGCGGCGGACCACCTCGTCGAAGGAGGCGGGCGGCAGGTGGCCGGCGGGGCCCCCGTACACGACCAGGGTGGGGGCCGTGATGCGGGACAGGTCCGCCAGCCAGGACGGGTCCGGACGGTCGAGCTGGGGGCGGACCGCGAGGACCATCGCCCAGTCGAAGGCGAGCTCGCCCTCGGGGCGTACGGGGGCCACGGCCTCGCGGGGGAGCGGCGCGGGCGCCTCCTCCAGGACGAGGCGGCCGATGCGGTGCGGCTGCGCGGCGGCGGCCAGGTACGCGACGACACCGCCCATCGAGTGGCCCACCAGGTCCACCCGGTCGAGCCCGAGGGCGTCGAGGAAGCCCAGCACATCGTCCCGCATGAGCGGGAGCGAGTACGCGGACGGCCGCGCGCTGGCTCCGTGGCCGCGCAGGTCCAGCGCGAACACCCGGCGCTCCCGGGCGAGTTCGTCCCGTACGGGCGCCCAGTCGGCGGCGGTCTCGCCCAGCGCGGGGAGCAGGAGCACCGGCGGTCCGTCCGGCGGGCCCGTGACCTCGTAGGCGAGGCGTACTCCGCCGTTCACCGTCACGGTGCGGTGCTCGGGAATCCGGGTGTTCGTGGGCTTCCGCGTCATCCGCCAGAGGGTACCGGCGGGCCGCATCCGCCGGAGGCGAGCCCGGAGCGCGGGGCACGCGGGCATCGCCCCGTCCTTGGCGATCACCCGGGCCGTGAACTGCGCCACAGGCGTCGGCGGGGAATGCCCTGTGGCCACCGGAATCCCCGGATCGCGAGGATGCGGGACCCGGCGCTCGGTTATGCACCTAGTTGCACAATAAGCGCTTGCTCAGCTAGAACAGATCCATCACCCCCGCGCGAGGAGGCGCCCTCATGAGTTCCCAGAGCCGGTACCCGCACCTGCTGAGCCCCCTGGACCTCGGCTTCACCACCCTGCCGAACCGGGTGGTCATGGGCTCCATGCACACCGGCCTCGAAGAGCACGAGGGCGGCTTCGAGCGCCTCGCCGCCTTCTACGCCGAGCGCGCCCGCGGCGGCGCCGGCCTCATCGTCACCGGCGGCATAGCCCCGAACGACGCCGGCCGCCCCTTCGAGGGAGGCTCCCGCCTCACCACCGAGGAGGAGGCCGCCGAGCACCGGGTGATCACCGACGCGGTGCACGCCGAGGGCGGGAAGATCGCGATGCAGATCCTCCACTTCGGCCGCTACGCCTACCACAAGGACCTGGTCGCCCCCAGCGCCCTCCAGGCCCCCATCAGCCCCTTCGTCCCGAACGCGCTCACCGATGCCGAAGTCGAGCGCACCGTCGAGGACTTCGTCCGAGCCGCCCGCCTCGCCAAGCTGGCCGGCTACGACGGCGTGGAGATCATGGGCTCCGAGGGCTACCTGGTCAACGAGTTCATCGCCGCCGCCACCAACAAGCGCACCGACCGCTGGGGCGGCGCCTACGAGAACCGCGTGCGCTTCCCGCTGGAGATCGTCCGGCGCACCCGCGCGGCCGTCGGCGAGGAGTTCATCCTCGTCTACCGCCTCTCGATGCTCGACCTCATCCCCGGCGGCTCCACCCTCGACGAGGTCGTCCACCTCGCCAAGGAGATCGAGGCCGCCGGCGCCACCATCATCAACACCGGCATCGGCTGGCACGAGGCCCGCATCCCCACCATCGCCACCTCCGTCCCGCGCGGCGCCTACACCTGGGTCACCAAGCGGCTGATGGGCGCGGTCTCCGTTCCCCTCGTCACCAGCAACCGCATCAACACCCCCGAGATCGCCGAGGAGTTGCTCGCCGACGGCCGCGCCGACCTGGTCTCGCTCGCCCGCCCCTTCCTCGCCGACGCCGATTTCGTCGCCAAGGCCGCCGCCGGCCGCTCCGAGACCATCAACACCTGCATCGGCTGCAACCAGGCCTGCCTGGACCACACCTTCAGCGGCAAGATCACCAGCTGCCTGGTCAACCCGCGCGCCTGCCACGAGACCGAACTCATCCTGTCTCCGACGCAGTTGAAGAAGCGGGTCGCCATCGTCGGGGCCGGCCCGGCCGGCCTCGCCTGCGCCGTGTCCGCCGCCGGACGCGGCCACGCCGTCACCCTCTACGAGGCCTCCGGCCACATCGGCGGCCAGCTCGACATCGCCCGCCGCATCCCCGGCAAGGAGGAGTTCGAGGAGACCATCCGCTACTACGGCACCCAGCTTGCCGAGCACGCGGTCGAGGTCAAGCTGAACACCCGCGCCGATGTCGAGACCCTGCGCGGCTACGACGAGGTCGTCGTCGCCACCGGCGTCAGCCCCCGTACCCCCGACATCGAGGGCGTCGACGGCCCCAACGTCGTCAGCTACCTCGACGTCCTGCGCGACGGCGCCCCCGTCGGGCAGCGCGTCGCCGTCCTCGGCGCCGGCGGAATCGGCTTCGACGTCGCCGAGTTCCTCACCGACAGCGGCGAAGGCGCCTCCCAGGACCCCGAGGTCTACTTCCGCCACTGGGGCGTGGACACTGCCTACACCGGCCCCGGCGGCCTCACCGCCCCCGAGCGGCCCGCCCCGCCGCGCCAGGTCCACCTGCTCCAGCGCAAGACCACCAAGGTCGGCGCCGGGCTCGGCACCACCACCGGCTGGATCCACCGGGCGGAGCTCAAGCACCGCGGCGTCGTCTCCGTCGCGGGGGCCGCGTACGACCGGATCGACGGCGAGGGCCTGCACATCACCGTGGACGGCGAGCAGCGTCTCGTACCCGCCGACACCGTGGTCCTGTGCACGGGCCAGGAACCGCGCCGCGACCTGTACGAGGCCCTGCGCGCGGCCGGCATCGAGGCCCACCTGATCGGCGGCGCCGACGTGGCCGCCGAACTGGACGCCAAGCGGGCCATCCGCCAGGGCACGGAACTGGCCGCCACCCTCTGAGGCGCGGCTGACGCAAAGGGAGTTGTGGCGGCCGCGGCCGGGCCGCCACAATCACCCGGTGACGACGCTGACACCGGCAGACGCGGACAAGATCCTCCACGACAACTTCGCCCCCTGGGTGCTCGCCCTCGGACTCACCGTCCAGGAGACGGGCGAACGGCACGCCGTACTGCGGCTGCCCTGGTCCGACACCCTCGCCCGGGACGGCGGGGGCCTCAGCGGCCAGGCCCTGATGGCCGCCGCGGACACCGCCACCGTCATCGCGGTCTCCGCCGCGCGCGGGGCCTACGGTCCGATGACCACCGTCCAGCAGTCCACCAGCTTCCAGCGGCCGGTGGTCGGCACCGACGTGCTGATCGACGTACGGATCACCAAACTCGGCAAGCGGATGGCCTTCGCCGACATCACCATGACGCCCGAAGGCGCCGACGAACCGGCCGCCAAGGCCTCCACCGTCTACGCCCTGCTGGGGTGACGGGCCCGCGGAGCGGGCTGCGGTACAACCGCCCCTTCACCGTCTTCTGGCTGGGCCAGGCACTGTCGGTGCTCGGCGGCTCCGTGTCGCTGCTCGCGCTGCCGCTGCTCGTCCTCGAAGTCACCGGGTCCCTGGTCGGGATGGGCCTGATCACCGCCCTCTCCGGGGTCTTCGCCATCGCCACGGGAACCTTCGCGGGCCATGTGGTGGACCGGGTCGACCGCCGCCGCCTGATGATCGGCTGCGACCTCGCGCGGGCGGTGCTGCTGGGCTCCGTACCGCTGATGTGGTCCTTCGGCGGCCCGCGGATCTGGCTGCTGTACGTGCTGACCGCGCTGGTCACCGTACTGAAGACGCTCTTCGACGTGGCCTACGTGAGCGCCGTGCCCTCCCTGGTGGAACCGGCCGACCTGGTCGCCGCCAACGGACGGCTGATGGGCACCTTCGCCCTCGGCACGCTCCTCGGCCCGGTCGTGGCGGGCCTGCTCGTCGCCGGGGTCGGCGGGACCTGGGCGCTGGCCCTGGACGGGGCGACCTTCCTCGTTTCGGCGGTCAGCCTGCGCTGGGTCCGCTTCGGCGTCCGGGGGAACGCGGCGCCGCCCCGGCCGGAGGCGGGCACCTCCCTGCGCGAGGTGTTCGTGGCCGGCTTCCGCTTCCTGTGGGCGCACGCCCTGCTGCGCCCGCTGACGGTCCTGCTCACCCTCCTCACCTTCGTCACCATCGGCGCCACCGACCTGTTGATCTTCCGCCTCCAGGGCGACCTCGGCCGCGGCGCGGCGACCGTCGGCTACGTGATCGCCGTGAGCGGCATCGGCGTCGTGTGCGCCTCCTTCGTCGCCGGGCCCCTGCGCCGGGCCCTCGGCTTCGGCCCGTGCTGGCTCGGCTCGACCGCACTGATCGGCGTGGCGGTGGCGGCCATCGGGGTCAGCCGCAGCGTGCCCGTGATCGCGGCGATGGCCGCCCTCTTCATGTTCGGGCTGACGGTGGGCGGCGTCTGCTCCATGACCCTGCGCCAGGAAGTCACGCCGGACCACCTGCTCGGGCGGGTCACCTCCGCGTTCTGGACGGTCCACAACGCCTCGGGCCCGGTGGGAGCGGCGGCGCTGACCGCCGTGGCTGCCCGGCACGGGGTCCCGTCGACGAGCCTGGCCGCGGGCGCCCTCTGCCTGCTCATCGCCGCCGCGGGCCTCCTGACCCCGCTCCGCTCCGCCGGGCCGAACCCGCCGCGCAAACCGGCGGCGGGCTCGGGCGGGGCTCCGCCGGATTCCGGGGCGGCCGGGGACCCCGGGGCCACTGCGGCCAACGCGGCCGCCGCCGTCCGGCGCCGGCTGCGACCGGGCCGCCGCGGGTGAGGGCCCGCGACCCCTGTTCCGGTGCCGGGTGCGGCCGTTGGCGGTTCCGGCCCGGGGCCGCAGCCCCGGTTCAGCCGAAGCAGACCCGGGCTCCGTCGGCCGGGTCGCCCGGCGTCACGCACGCGTGGGTGCCGGCGGTTCCCTGGGGCACCGGGGCCATCGGGGTCGCCGCGTACTGGCCGAGATCGGCCTCGCTCACCCGCAGTTCCTGCGGCTCCGGGACACCGGGGACGAACAGCTCGACGTGGTCCCCGGGTTGGAGCCCCGAGGCCCGCACCCACACGGCCTGGCACAAGGCCCCGTACCGCAGCTCCAGTTGACGGGTGCCGGGTCCCGTGTCCGTGCGCAGGCTGGTGACCATGCCGGCACCCCCGCACCCCATGCGCACCGGGTCCTTGCCGGCGCAACCGGCCGCCGAGCAGCCGGGATTGCGTATCGGCTGCTCCGTCGTCGCGGAGTCGTCAGAGTGCCGCGGTCCGGCCCCTCGGAGCAGGAGGAGGCTCGCGGTCACGACGAGGGCGACCCCGCCGAGCACGGAGGCCGCCAGGACCAGCTGCCGGCGCCTGCCTCCCGGTCCGGGGGCGGGTCCGGGGTCGGGTCCGGGGTGGGCCTCGGCGGCGGGTCCGGTCGGAGAGGCGACGGCCGGTCCGGTGCCCCCGGTCTCCGCGGTCTCCTCGGTCTCCCCGATCGGCCCGTTCGGGGACGCGGGGACGGCTCGGCCGCTCCAGGCGGTGTCCGCGAGTTCCCAGAGCGCGAGCAACTCGCCGGGATGCTCGCGCGCGACGGCGCACAGCACCTCGACCGCCTGCCGGGGCGGCGGCTGCTTGCCGTTGAGATAGCGCTCCCAGGAGGACTTGCTGAACGGGGTGCGCCGGCCGAGGTCCGCGAGGCTCAGGCCGGTCCGGTGGCGAAGCCGCCTGAGCTCGGCGGCCAGGTGTCCGCACTCCGCGGGCAGGGTCACTCGCGCAGCTCCGCCCAGGTCTTCGGGCCGACGATCCCGTCAGCGACCAGGCCGCGCGCGGTCTGGAACCGGGTAGCGGCGGCCTTGGTGTCCTGCCCGTACAGCCCGTCGGTCGTCTTCGGGTCGAAGCCGTGCTCACGCAGGAGGCACTGGACCTCGACGACGTCGAAGCCCGTGCTGTTGGTGTCGAGCAGGATCTCGCGGCTGGTGCTGTGCCCGGCGTGCAACGCGCCCTGTTCCCGGCGGATCTCGCAGTCGTACGCGACTCCGCGCCGGTAGCCGGACGTATCGGCACCCCCGCCGCCCGCCCCGTCATCGGCCCAGGCGCCGCCGGTCAACATCCCCGCCCCGAAGGCCACGACCACGGCTGCCGCGATCCCCGCGAGGAAGGCGCGGAACGGGACGGTGCGCGGTCCCGGCCCGGCCACGGGCTCCGGGGGTGGCACCGTACGGCCCGCCGCCGCGGTCGGAGCCGGGGCCTGCTGCCGCGCCTGTACGGCGACATCGTGCAGCACCACCAGCCGCATCGGGTCCGCCCCGCAGAGCTGGGCCAGTTCCTCGACGGCCTCGCGGGGCACGGACTGTTTCCCGTTGAGATACCGCTCCCACGAAGAGCGGCTGTAGCCGGTCTTCGCGGCGAGGGCGGCCAGGCTCAGGCCGCTGTGGTCCTTCAGGCGCCGTAACTCGGCCACGAGCCGGCGCTCCCGGCTGTCGAGCCCGGCAGACAGTTCTTTCCAACGCGCCACTCTGGCTTCCCCCTCGATTCAGGGCACAGCATCGGGCCGCCACCCGCGGGTTAGCCAGGGCCCCGCATGCTTTGGCGGGATCCCCTCTCGTCTCGGCGTCCCACGAAAGTATCCCGGCGCAGGACGTCCCAGCAGGTCAGAGCGTGGGACGTCCCATACTGACCCCCGTCTCCGGGCTTGCTGGACACCGCTGATGTTGGCGCAGGAGAGTCGCTGCCAGCACCGGGCCGGATGCCCGGTCGTCGACAACGGAGGCACAGCAGATGAACCTTCGCAAGCAGATCATGGTGACCGTGGCCACGGCCGTCCTCGGCAGCGGACTCGCCTTCGGCGGCGCCGCCAACGCCGCCTCGGCCCCCTCGGAGCAGCGCGTCGCCCACACCTGCAACTACTACAGCGGCACCACCCTCACCAAGACGGGCCAGACCGGCGCGGAGGCGGTGAAGCGCATCAAGCAGGTGCAGTGCCTGATCAACCAGAACACGAGCTACCCGACGTGGCTGGCGGAAGACGGCCAGTTCGGTTCGGCCACGTACAACGCCGTGCGCAGCGTGCAGAGCCACGCCGGCATCTCGGTCGACGGCCAGGTCGGCACCAATACCTGGAGCAAGCTGCGCTCCGGCGTGTGGTGGTAACCCGCGCCTGACACGGTCTCCCCGGACCGGCCGCGCGTACGTGCCACGTACCACCGACCACCTGCTGCTGCCCCCCTGACGGGGACGGATGCCACGACCTGTTGACCATCCGGCCCCTCGGCCACCGCAGGGCGTTCGCTGAACGGTGGCCCCAACCGTTCAGCGAACGCGTCCGCGTTTCCGGATCCGAGCGAAGGCCAGAGAGCCCGCAGAGGAGAAGTTGCGATTCAGCGCCGCGTCTCGTCACCGTCACGGCGCCGCCGGGGGTCGGGACCCTGCCCGAAGAAGTACTCGTCGAAGGTCATGAATCCGTCCGGCAGGCCCTTCGGACGCGCCTGGCCGGGCGGTCCCGGCGGCGGTCCCGGCGGGGGCCCCGGCAGCGGTCCGGGAGGTGCGGGCGCTGCGGGTGCGGTTCGCGAGGGGGGCTCGAAGCCCCGGCAGGTGCAGGACTTCTCGTCCCAGTAGCCGATCCAGTTGCCGCCGCCGTCGTACTTGTCCTTCGTACCGTCGATACCCGTGCACGAGCCGTAGCGGCGGTGCGCCTCCAGGCTGTGTCCGCAGGCGCATCCCGGCCCGAGACCGGCACCGCGACCCGATCCGAAGATGATCCCGCCCAGCACGAACAGGAAGAAGCCGACCCCGAAAAGCCCCACCCACGCGACAGCGTCCACGGCTGTGCCCCCGCCCCCCCCGCCAGAGTTCCATCCGACGTCAGTCGGTTTTCCCTGGGGGAGGCGGTTCAATCGAGCTTCGGTGGCGTCCCTCCCGAACGGTGGGGCGCCGACCCTTGTCGACTTGGTCTGTACCTGCCACCCTGGCGGCGGCCGCCACCCCCCCACGCGGGCCACTCCCTCCTCGGAGGCATTGATGCGTCACAGACTGCTCGGTGTACTCGTCCTGCTCGTCGGACTCCTCCTCCCCGTCCCCGCCGCGACGGCGACCGGCGCTGCGGCGACCGCCGCCGTGGCGACCAGCCCGCAGATCTACGGTGCCTGGCACTGCAGCAACGACGCGTGCACGTGGGGCACGGTCCGCACCGTCGCGGAGTTCGACTCGCTGAACCACTGGCTCATCGACCGCGGCGACGGCCGCCCCTCCGTCAACCTGGTCGTCCTGAGCTTCGTCGAACCGCTCAAGCTGCTGCACCGCACGAACGACGCCACCACCGTCGACGGGCTCCCGCGCGGGATGACCCCCGAGATCGTCCAGTACTTCACCTCGCGCGGCATCCGCGTGATGCTCTCGATCGGTGGCATCACCTACACCGACGAGTGGAACGCGGCGCTGGCCGAGAACGCCTCGCAGCTCGGGCTGAACGCGGCCGAGGCCGCGACCCGGCTCGGTGTGGGCATCGAGATCGACTACGAGCAGAACACCAACCCGAACCTGGCCGGCCTGCAGACCTTCATCGACACCTATCGGTCCCGCCACCCGTACGACGCCTCCGGCGCCGACCAGCGTGCGCGACTCACGATCGACACCGCCGCCGGCGACCGCTGGCTGATCGGCATCAACCGCAAGGCGACCGCCGACTGGCTGCGCACGGATGCCCCGGTGCTCGACTACGCCAACGCCATGGTGCCCGCCCGTCAGCCCTCCACCAGCAGCGCGATCGCCAACTGGCAGGAACACCTCGACGGCAAGCCCACCTACTCACCGCCCGTCCTGCCGCTGGCGCCCGCCAAGTTCACCGCGGGGCTCTACATCAGCGACCAGACGAAGTCGCTGCCCGAGTGCACCAACTTCGCCAACTCCCTGCAGAAGTCGACCGGTTCCTTCACCCAGACCGCGGCTCCCCGCGGCGCGGGAACCACGGCGGGCCTGCTCGGCTACATGTTCTGGGCGGCCGAGAGGCCCTCGACACGAGGGACGGGCACCCTGCCGCCGAACACCTGCGAAGGCGGGGTGGGCGCCGGAGCCACCGCCTACTCCATCCCGCTGCCGATGCCACCCCTGCGCCAGAACTGAGCCAGAACTGACCGACGGCGACACGAAGCCCCCGAGGCGCACCGGACCCAAGGCGCGGTGCACCTCGGGGCCGGGCCGTCCGGCCGGGGCCGCTCGGCTCAACCAGAACCGTCCGGCCCCCGGGCGCCCAGCATCCGGGCGACCACCTCGGCCTCCTCGCGGTGGACCTTGAGGAGGATCTCCTCACCGCCGGGTCCGCGGTACTGGAGTACGTAGCGCGCGTGGACCCAGAAGGTGGGCCGCCGCTCCACCCGGCCGCCCACCGGCAGCTCGACCGCAACGCCCCCGAGCTGCGTGAACACGGCGCCGGCCTGGATCCCCGCCCGACCCCGGGCCGCGTCCGGGTCACCGGTCGGCGTGAGCCTCCCGTACGAGGGGTACCGATGCCCCAGTCCCTGCCGCCAGACGAGCCGGCAGGGAATCGCGGTGCGCGCCCCCGCCGCCACGGCGCGGGCCCGCAGGGCGCTGCGCTCCGCCCTTGCTTCCCGCACCGCGAACACCCCGACCAACGCGACCCCGTACACCAGCGCCGGCACCACGTACTCGAAGAACGTATCCATGCCCGCCCGCCCCCGCGGCACCCGGCAGGGGCGGCCCGCCCTTGCCCTTCTCCTCAAAGTAGAGCCGCCACCCTTCGGGCGACAGGGCCGGGACCGTCCGGGCGGAAGCGCGGAGCGGGTCAGTCCTGGGGCTCGCCCGCGATGAGGAGTTCGCCCACCTCCTCCGCCAGCGCGGCGCGGGCGGGGGCGGGGAGGCCCGCGTCGGTGACGAACCAGTCGGCCTGGTGGAGTGCGGCGAAGCCGCTGAGGCCCACCACGCCCCATTTGGTGTGGTCGGCGACGACCGCGACCCGGCGTGCCGAGGCGACCAGGGCCCGGTTGGTCTGGGCCTCCATGAGGTTGGGGGTGGTCAGACCGGCGCCCTGCGCCACCCCGTGCGCGCCGAGGAAGAGCAGGTCCACGTGGAGGGAGCCGATCGCCAGGTCCGCGAGCGGTCCGACCAGCGCGGCCGAGGGGGTGGGGGAGCCGCCGGTGAGCAGCAGGGTGGGGGCGTCGGCCCCTCGGTCCCGGCCGTCGGCCCGCACCAGCTCCGCCACCGGGAGGGAGTTGGTGACGATGGTGAGCCGCGGGATCCCGAGCAGCCGGGCGGCGACGGCGTGCGCGGTGGTGCCGCCCGAGACCGCGACCACGCTGCCCGATTCCACCAGGGTCGCGGCCGTGTCCGCGATGGCGGCCTTGGCGTCGCCCTCCAGATCCGACTTGGCGTCGAACCCGGGCTCGTGCCCGCTGGCACCGGCCGGGGCGACGGCTCCGCCGTGGACCTTCTCCACGACGCCGCGCCGGGCGAGGGCGTCCAGATCCCGGCGGACGGTCATGTCCGAGACGCC
The DNA here is from genome assembly GCF_056428985.1 of Streptomyces sp. CA189. Lineage (NCBI taxonomy): Bacteria > Bacillati > Actinomycetota > Actinomycetes > Kitasatosporales > Streptomycetaceae > Streptomyces > Streptomyces sp. CA189. Next base: position 200,886 of record NZ_JBWJVM010000002.1, read on the forward strand.
GAACTGCCCGACCAGGTCCGCCACCCGTACCGCGCCCTCGCGCCGGACCGCGTCCAGGATGAGAGCGCGTCGCTGGTGGGCCAGTTGGGCAGCCTGCTCGGCCACGGGTCGCTCCCGGGAATCGGCGAATCCGGTCAGAAGGCAGCAAGATAACACGGCCATGTTGTTGGAGTGTGGCGGAAAGTTCAGTGTGGGGTGGTGGAAAATGTTCGAGACTGTTTATTCTCGGCGGGTGAAGAAGACCCTCGCGAAACTCGCGGACGGCCGCGAACTGATCTACTTCGACGCCGACGAAGGTGCCGTGCGCGACGCGCCCGACCTGCGCCCGCTGGAGCCGGTGGACAGCCGGCCGGAACTGCGGCGGGACGAGGCCACCGGCGACTGGATCACCATCGCGTCGCACCGCCAGAACCGGATCTACCACCCGCCCGCCGGCGAATGCCCGCTCTGCCCCTCCCGGGACGGCCGGCTCAGCGAGATCCCCGCCGCCGACTACGAGGTGGCCGTCTTCGAGAACCGCTTCCCCTCCCTCGCGGGAGAGGCCGGACGCTGCGAAGTCGTCTGCTTCACCCCCGACCACGACGCCGGTTTCGCCGACCTCGATCCGGCCGCCGCCCGGCTGGTCCTGGACGCGTGGACCGACCGCACCGCGGAACTCTCCGCCCTCCCCGGCGTAGAGCAGGTGTACTGCTTCGAGAACCGGGGGGCGGAGATCGGGGTGACCCTCGCCCATCCGCACGGCCAGATCTACGCCTTCCCCTTCGTGACGCCGCGCACCGCCAAGATGACGGCCGCCGCGGAGGCGCACCGCGCCGCCACCGGCCGCAACCTCTTCGAGGATCTGCTGGCGGGGGCCCGCGCCGCCACCGAACGGGTGGTGACGGCCGGGGAGCACTGGACCGCCTTCGTGCCCTACGCCGCCCGCTGGCCGTACGAGGTCCACCTCTACCCGCACCGCCGGGTCCCCGACCTGACCTGCCTCACCGAAGCCGAGCGGGCCGAGTTCCCGGACGCCTACCTCGACTTGCTGCGCCGCTTCGACCGGCTGTTCCCCGTACCGGAGCCGGAGCCGGAGCCGGAGCGGTCGCACGTGCGGCAAGGGCCGGCTCCCACCCCGTACATCTCCGCGTGGCACCAGGCACCCCGTACCCGGGGGGAGGAACTGGCCCTGCACCTGGAGCTGTTCACCGTCAGGAGGACTGCCGACAAGCTCAAGTTCCTCGCCGGTACGGAGTCCGGGACGGAGGCCTTCATCAACGACGTGGCCCCCGAGACGGCCGCGCGACGACTGCGGGAGGCCCTGGCGTGAACCGGACGGCTGGATGGGATGACGACGGGGACGGCGAGTACGACGGGTACGGCAGGGACGACGGGGTGCGGGCCGGGCAGGTCTCGGATGCCTTCGGGAAGTTTTTCGGCGGCTCCCCCGACGGGGTCTGGGCGGCGCCCGGCCGGGTCAACCTGATCGGTGAACACACCGACTACAACGACGGGTTCGCCCTCCCCATCGCCCTCCCGCAGACCACCCTGCTCGCCGCCCGCGCCCGTACGGACGGACGGCTGCTCCTGCACAGCGCGCACGGCGACGGCCGGATCACCGAACTCGCCGTGGAAGACCTGGCCCCCGCCGGGGCCGTGCCGGGCTGGGCCGCGTACCCGGCCGGAGTGGTCTGGGCCCTCGCCGAGGCGGGCCACCCGGTCGGCGGCGCGGACCTCCACTTCGACAGCACGGTGCCCACCGGCGCCGGCCTGTCCTCCTCCGCCGCGCTGGAGTGCGCGGTCGCCGTCGCCTACGACGACCTGTACGGACTGGGGCTGCCCGGGCCCGAACTGGCCCGGATCGCCCAGCGGGCGGAGAACGCCTTCGCCGGCGTCCCCTGCGGGATCATGGACCAGATGGCCTCCGTGTGCTGCACCACCGGGGCCGCCCTCCACCTCGACGCCCGCACCCCGGAGCACCACCGGCAGGTTCCCCTCGACCTCCCCGGACAGGGGCTCGGCCTCCTGGTCATCGACACCCGGGTCTCCCACGACCTGGGCGACGGGGCGTACGCGGCCCTGCGCGCGGGCTGTGAACGGGCGGCCGGGCTGCTCGGCCTGCGCGCCCTGCGGGACCTGTCCGCCGCGGACCTCACGGGGGCCCTGGAGGACCTCCCGGTGGAACTCGTACCGCTGGTCCGCCACGTGGTGACCGAGAACGGCCGGGTCGCCGAGGCCGTCGCCCGGCTCCGGGCGGACGACGCGGCCGCCCTCGGCCCGATCCTCACGGCGGGTCACGCGTCGCTCCGCGACGACTACCGGGTCTCCTGCCCGGAGACCGACCTCGCCGTGGCCGCCGCACTGGGCGCCGGGGCCCTCGGTGCCCGGATGACGGGAGGCGGCTTCGGCGGCTCCGTCATCGCGCTGGTGGAGGCGGGGCGCGAGGACGCGGTGGGCAGCTCCGTCATCGCGGCCTTCGGAGCGGCCGGCCACCGGCTCCCGCGGCTGCTCACCGTCACCCCGGCGGCGGGCGCGCACCGCCTGCCGGCGGAGCCCCGATAGCGCATCCATCCACCCCCGGACACCCTGGACCCTTCATGCACGCTCAACACGTTCTGGTCGTCGGCATCGACGGCGTACGGCTCGACCTGCTGGCCGAGCTGGACACCCCGCACCTCGACGGGATAGCGGACGCGGGCTTCCTGGCCCCCGTCGAGATCGACGAGGCCACGCCGACGATGTCCGGGCCCTGTTGGTCCACCATCGCCACCGGGGTCACGGTGGCCAAGCACGGGGTCTGGGGCAACCGCCTCGACGGAAACCGGCTCGACGTGTTCCCCGACTTCACCACCCGCCTGGCACTCGAATGCGGCCGACGGACCTTCGTCGCCGGTGGCTGGGCCCCGCTGTTCCTCGCCCAGCAGGGCGGCCCGCTCTTCACCGCCCCCAGCCGGCTGAGCTTCATCGCTCCCCGCGCGGACACACCGGAGGGCTGGGAGGAGGCCGACGAGGCCGTGACGGCCGAAGCGGCGCGCGTCCTGGGCTCCGGAGAAGACCTCGACGCCTCCTTCGTCTACCTCGGCGCCGTCGACGAGACCGCCCACTTCCTCGGTTGCGGCCCGGAGTACCGCCGGGCGATCGAGACGGCGGACCAGCGACTGGGCCGGTTGCTCAAGGCGGTCCGCGACCGTCCGGGCCACCACGGGGAGCAGTGGACGGTCATCGTGGTGACCGATCACGGCCACCGCGACGAGGGGGGCCACGGCGGGCGCAGCGAGCTGGAACGCACCGCCTGGGTGGCGGCGAGCGGTCCCGGCCTGCCCGCGGGCGGGACCCCGCGGGCGGTCGGGCACACCGATGTCGCCGCCCATGTGTACGCGGCGCTGGGCGTCGCCGTGGATCCCCACTGGACCCTGGACGGCGCCCCCTTCACCACGTGACGCGGCGGGCCGGCCACGCAGGGTGCCCCGGCCACTGGCAGTCGGCCGGGGCAGCCGTCCCGCCGCCCTGCTACCAGAGGACGGGGAGCCGCTCGGGAAGGCGCTTCATGAACCGGGTGCGCCAGACGAGCTGGTCGACCGGAACGGCGAGCTGGAGGCGGGGCATCTTCTCCAGGAGCACCTCGAGGGCGATCTCGGTGTGCCGCTTGCCGAGGGCGGTGGCGGGGCAGTAGTGCTGTCCGCCGCCGAAGGAGAGGTGGGTGGCCGCGTTCTGCCGGTCGATGTCGACGACGTGGGGATCGCTGAACACGGACGGGTCGGTGTTGGCGGCCTCGACCAGGACGAGGAGGAGTTCCCCCTTCTTCACCTCGACGTCCCCGAGGGTGAGGTCTTCGAGGGCGAGGCGGGGCAGGCCGTCGCCGATCGAGAGGTTGACCCGCAGGAGTTCGTCCACGGCTGCGGGGATCTTCTCCGGAGCCTTCCGCAACTGCTCCCACACGTCCGGGTTCTGGAGGAGGGAGAAGACCGCCATCGTCAGGAAGCCCATGGTGGAGATGACCCCGGCGCCGAACAGGGTGACTCCGACCGTGGCGAGCATCTCGTCGGTGAGGTGCGCGTACTGGGGGTCCGGACGCAGGGCCGCGAGCTCGGCGACGAGCCCGGTGGTGGCGGGGTCGTCGAGGCGCTCGACCATGTAGGCGATGTCCCGGTCCCAGTTGAGCTTGGCACCGGTGACGGGGCAGGCCGAGTTCATGAACGCGATGTCGAGGCTGGACGCCAGGCGGGGGGCGTCGGCCTGCGGGATGCCGAGGATGCGGCAGTGCAGGTGCTCGGCGTACGGGTTGGTGAACTGGCCGCGCAGGTCGACCGGCGCCCCGTGGGTGAGGAGGCCGTCGACGAGGGTGGAGGCGTGGGAGCGCATCCAGTCGGTGAGGCCGTCGGTCTTGGGGTTGATCGCCTTCAGGACGGCCTTGCGCAGTCCGGCGCCGGTGATGTTGCCCATGTTGTTGACGACCTCGGGCGGGATCGTCAGCGCGTACTGGCGGGGCACCCCGGGGGCGGAGGTGTCCTTCAGGCTGAATCTGGGATCTTCGAGGACCTGCTTGCACAGCTCGTAGGAGGAGACGAGCCAGGCTTCGTCCCCGGCGATGGTGCGGACCCGCTTGACCGGCTCGTCGCGGAGTTCCTCGACCTGGTGGGGGAGCTGGTCGCCGCGCGCGGAGAAGGGGAAGTCGAGGAGGGTCTCAGTGGACATCGGGTGCTCCTTCGGCGGGGGTGATGACGGCGTGGCCCTGGTTGCGAGAGGCGCGCAGGCCGGAGCCGCGCGAATAGAGCAGTTCCGCCATCGGCAGGAGCTGGTGGTAGCAGTTGAGGGAGGACGGCACCCCGAGGATGGCGGGGGTGTCGAGGAAGAGCGGCGCTTCGGCGCAGACGTACTGCAGGCAGACGTCGCGCTGCCGGGTGGTGGCGGTCTTCCCGCCCAGCACCTTGGAGGAGAGGAACGCGTCGACCAGGGAATTGCAGGTGCTGCGGAATTCCGGGTCGGTGTCGAGCAGGTTGTACAGGTGGCTGTGGAGCCTGCGGTACGCGGGGATGTCGGTGAGGGCGGACATGGGGCGTGCGCGTAAACGGGCGCCGGTGGGGTCGGCCTCGGCCGCGGCGTTGTTGACCTTGGCGCGGACGCCCCGCAGGTTCTTGACCGCCTTGCGCCGGGCTTCGTCGGGGTCGTAGCCGAGGGCCTCGTACATCTCGGCCACGTGCAGGTCGGTGTAGATGAGGTCGACCTGTGCGAAGTTGCGCATGCCCCAGTGGGCGAGGTCGATGACGCGCTGGGCGGAGAAGTAGCTGTTTCCGGGCGAGATGCCGATCACGGCGTGGTCGCCTTCGGTGTGGATCACCTGGCAGTGCGGGGTGTACGGCCGGACTGTGAAGACTTCGGTCGCTGTCGTCAACAGGTGTCGGGTCCTTCGCGCCGCAAGTCCCGTGGGGCCCTGTGCCCCGGGTGTGGCGGCGACGTGACGGAAAGGTACCGGAACGGTGTGCGCCGTCCTATGCCTTCCGGCAGGTAACTCACCTGCTGGACACCCAAGTTGCCCGAGGCTACGAGCAGGTCCCCGGAAACCGGCCGGGAGGCGTCGGGCGGGTGCCGGGGAGACGGCCGGGAAACGGCCGACCGGAATCGCGACGGGCCGTGGGGTGTCGCAACGCCCCTGACCTGCGGAACGCGGGCGGGGAGCAGACCTTCCGGGAACGATGCGCCCCTCCGTCTCGGAGCCGGTCCGATGATCGAGGTGGCGGTAAGATCGCGACCGTATACGACGGAAGGCGATCATGGCGGACAGTCCGATTCGGCCCAGCTCGCTGATCAACACGGTCTACGGCGCGTTCCTGCGAGGCCTCGGCGGCTGGATCTCCGTCGCCGGCCTGATCACCCTGATGTCCGAACTGGACGTCGACGGCCCGGCCGCGCGCTCGGCGATCTCCCGGCTCAAGAAGAAGGGCGTCCTCGAACCGGAGCGCCGTGGCGCCACGGGCTACCGGCTCAGTCCGGCCGCGCGACCCGTCTTCGACGAGGGCGACCGGCGCATCTTCGGCAGTCTGGAACCGGCGAAGCTGAGCGACGGCTGGGCGATGGCCGTCTTCTCCGTCCCGGAGTCCGAACGGTCCTACCGCTACCAGCTGCGCACCCGGCTGACCTGGCTCGGCTTCGGGAACATCGCCCCGGGCGTGTGGCTGGCCCCCGGCCGCCTCCTCGACGACGCCCGCGACATGCTCGTCCGGCGCGGGCTCAGCGACTACGTCCACCTGTTCGCCGCCGACTACGCGGCCTTCAGCGACCTGCCCGGGACGGTCAGCTCGTGGTGGGACTTCCCGGCGATCCAGGAGCAGTACGCCGGCTTCACCCGGGCGCACGGCCCCGTCGCCGCCGATCTCGCCCGGCAGGGCGACATCGACGGCGCCGAGGCGTTCCGCCACTACGTCCCGATGCTCACCCAGTGGCGCCGCCTGCCCTACCTGGACCCGGGCCTCCCCGCCGAGCTGCTCCCCGCGGACTGGAACGCGGTCGCCGCGCGTCAGACCTTCCAGCAGCTCGACGAGGTGCTCGCCGCCCCGAGCCTGCGGCACGTACAAGAGGTCACCGGCCTCGCGGAGGCGACCCCCGAGGGCTGACGGCCACGGCCCGGACGCCGTCGCGAGCGGTCACCGCCCCGCCGGATGGTGCAGCCGACGCCAGTAACCCGCGAGGTCGCCGACGGCGGCGGTGACCGAGTCGAGGGCCATCGTCGTGCGGGTGTCCTGGTCGTAGCGACCCCATTGCGGCATGGGGTGGTGGCCGGGGTCGCCGGTGCGGATGAAGGAGATCCAGGCCGTGTGCATCGTCGAGGCGAGACCGTCACGGACCCGGGGGTCCAGCCCCGCCAGGAAGGGCGCCTGCGACCACTTGTCGAAGTTGTCGAACACGAACGGCAGCTCCAGGCAGTGCGCGGCCCCGAGCCGGCCGCCGTGCGCGGGCGTCGGAAGGTTGAACTGGTACGCCCAGACCGGACGTCCGCGGGCCGCGCGCCGTTCGGCCAGCGCCACGGCGGGCATGCGGAACAGGTCGTCGGTGATCAGGTCCATGAGGACGTCCACGGGGCGGGCGCCCGGCCGGGCCTCTTCGTACGCGGTGTACGCCTGCTCCGCCCGGTTCCCGAAGGTGTCCCGCGCCCTGGCGACCACCTGCTCCCTGGTCGCGGCGGCGTACGGCTCGCTCAGCGCGAAGGCGAAGTTGGCCTCCTCCCTGGTCCAGCCGATCAGGACGTCGATGTCCGCCCCGGCTCCGTCGAGGAGCAGGTCGGCGGGGTCGCGGTCCAGCGTGACCCCGTCGAGCACCGGCAGGAACGGGGTCGACCAGTAGCCCCACCGTCCGGTGCGCCCGAACATCTCGAAGGTGGCGGCGATCAGGCGCGGCCAGGGCACGGCCCGCAGTTCGCTCACGTTCCCGGCCCCCAGGATGTCCAGGTAGGCGGCGGTGCGCTCCAGGGATTCGGCACGTGTGGGGATCTTCAGCCCGAGCGGCGGGCTCTGCAGGATGGCGCGCCGGAACAGCGGGCGGCCCGGTCGCCGAGCGGTTCGGGCCCCGGCCAGCGCCGCCACCGACAGCGCGCCGCCCGACTGGCCGGCGAGGGTGATGTCGTCGGGGTCGCCGCCGAACGCGGCGATGTTGTCCCGTACCCAGCGCAGCGCGGCGAGCTGGTCGGTGAGCCAGAAGTTCCCCCCGGCGCCGTCCTCGCCGAAGTAGAGGTAACCCAGAGGGCCGAGACGGTAGTTGACGGTCACGACGACGAGGTCGCCGTCGCGCGCGAAGGTCTCGCCGGAGTAGCCGGGCATCGAGCCGGATCCGGAGATGAATCCGCCGCCGTGGATCCACACCATGACCGGCCGCTTGGCGTCGTCGGTTCCGGGCGTCCAGACGTTGAGCGTCAGGCAGTCCTCGTCGAAGGGGGGCGAGCCGTGGGTGCCGAGCACCTGGTCGCCTCCCTCCCGGTAGGGCTGCGGGGCGCTCGGGCCGAAGGCGGTCGCGTCGCGCGTGCCCTGCCACCCGGGGTGGGGCTGGGCCGGCCGCCATCGGAGGGCGCCGACCGGCGGTGCCGCGTAGGGCACGCCCTTGAACACCGAGAGCCCCCCTTCGGTGCCCCCGCGCAGCCGGCCCGAGGGCAGTTCCACGACGGGTGAGGACCCGGCCGTGCGCGGGGCGGCCTGTGCCGCGCGCCCGCCCGCCACCCCGGAGAGCAGTGCGCCGCCCGCCAACACCCCGCTGTTCTTGAGGACTTTGCGCCGTGATGGATCGTCGGTCATGGTGCTTCACTCCCTGGCTGATCGTGGGCCCGTCGCCGGAATTTATATAGCGCGAATTTGACGAGGGTCAGTATCCCGCCATGCGCAGGGCGCGGGTCAAGGGGTGCGGGGCGGGTGTGGGTGTAAACCTTGCGAAGTCTTGACGAGCGTCGGAAAAGCGCGATAGACACGTGTCACTACGGCCGGCGGCCAGGCCATCCCTGAGAGCCGGACCTTCCACGCCTGGGACTCCCCACGGCGGATCCATCAGCAACATCCCGCCCTCCAGGGCCGGTTGACTACGTACGGAGTTCCCATGGCAGGTCGGTTTCGTCCCGTTGGTCTGGCCGCCGCATCGACGGCGCTCTTGCTGACCACGGCATGTGGTGGCGCGAGCCTCGGGGCCGGCGAGGACAAGCAGAGCGGGCCCGTGAAGATCGGGCTCCTCGTCCCGCAGTCGGGGACCTACAAGGCGCTGGGCGACGACATGAAGCAGGGCTTCGAGCTCTACGTCGCGCAGCACGGCGGCAAGCTCGGCGGCCGCGAGGTGGAGATCGTGGTCGCGGACGAGGGGGAGACGGCCGACTCGGGCAAGGCGGCGGCCGAGAAGCTGGTGAAGCAGGACCGGGTGCTCGCGGTGAGCGGGGTGGTCAGCTCGGCCACCATCAACGGGGTCAAGGACCTGTTCGAGACCGGCAAGGTCCCGCTCGTCGGCTCGAACGCCTCGCCCACGACCCTGACCGGGACCACGTACATCTGGCGCACCTCGTACGTCAACGACGAACCGGGCAAGGCGCTCGGCAAGCACGTGGCCGAGCGGGCCGGCGGCCCCGTCTTCCTGATCGCCGCGGGATACCAGGCGGGCAAGGACGAGGTGGAGGGCTTCAAGTCCACCTTCCTCCCGGCGGGCGGAAAGATGGCGGGGGAGGAGGTCTACACGCCGTTCCCGGGAACCAAGAACTTCCAGCCGTACCTCGCGCAGATCGAGAAGTCCGGCGCGAAGGCCGTCTTCTGCTTCTACGCCGGCGGTGCGGCCGTCGACTTCGTCAAGCAGTACCGGGACTTCGGACTGGCCGGCAAGATCCCGCTCTACGCGCCCGGCTTCCTCACCGAAGGCGGCGTGCTCAAGGGGCAGGGAGACGCGGCCGACGGCATCCTCACGGCACTCAACTACAGCGCGGACCTGGACAACGCCGCCAACAAGCAGTTCGCACCGGCCTACACGGCCGCCTACGGTTCGGCCCCGACCACGTACGCGATGGCCTCATGGGACGCGGCGCAGGTCCTCGACAAGGCCATCGAGGCGGCCGGTCCCACGGTGATCTCCGAAACGGTCAACGCGGCCATCGCCCGGGTGGGGGACATCGACAGCCCGCGCGGCACCTGGCGGTTCAACGGCGGCGGGACGCCCGTCCAGCCCTGGTACCTGCGTGAGGTCAAGCAGGGCGCCAACACCGTCAGTTCCGAGCTCGGCAGACTGGGCGGCTGACATGTCCGGATGGTTGGACGGCAACTTCGTCAGCGTCGTCGACGGGGTCGCCTTCGGTCTGCTGCTGTTCACGATCGCGGTCGGACTCTCCCTGGTCTTCGGCATGATGGACGTGCTCAACCTCGCGCACGGCACGCTCTACCTGGCCGGGGCCTACGTCGCCTACGCGCTGTCCGACGGGAGCCTGTCGGGTCTCCTCCTCGCGCTGCTGGCGGGCGCCCTGGTGGGCACCATGGGCGGGGCGGCCCTCACCTTCCTCACCCAGCCCCTGGCCCGCCGCGGGCACCTGGACCAAGCCGTGCTGACGCTCGGCATCACCTTCATCGTGGCCGACCTCCTCGCCGCGGCCTTCGGCGGAGACGTCCTGCCCACGGACCCGCCCACGGCCCTGCGCGGGACGGTCGGCCTCCTCGGCCACGCCTATCCCGTCTACCGGCTGGTGTTCATCGCCGTCGCGGCCGGCCTCGCGCTCCTCGTCTACCTCGTCTTCGAGCGCAGCTCGCTCGGAGCCCTCGTACGGGCCACCGTCGCGGACCGGGACATGGTCCGCGCACTCGGCGTCGACATCCGCAAGGTGCTCTACGGAGTCTTCGCGTCCGGCGCCGCCCTGGCGGCGGTCGGCGGGGTCCTCGGGGCGCCGATCCTCGGCCCCGGGCCGGGCGTCGACGAGACCGTGCTCGTCCTCTCGCTCGTGGTCGTGGTCGTGGGCGGCCTCGGATCGGTGCGCGGCGCACTCGCCGGAGCGCTCCTGATCGGCCAGGTGCAGACGCTCGGGGTGGCGCTGCTCCCGGAGTACGCCCCCTTCCTCCTCTTCGGCACCATGCTGCTCGTCCTCGTGGTCCGCCCGCACGGACTCCTCCCGTCGGCGGTGCGCGCATGAGCCCGTTCGCAACCGCCGGCTCCGCGACACGTCGGCGACTGTCGGCAACCGCCGTGGCCGGCGCCCTCGGCCTGGCCCCCTTCGTGCTCGGCCCGTACGCGGTCGGCACGCTGTCGCGCATCCTGGTGTTCGCCCTCCTCGTGCTGAGCGTCAACCTGCTCACCGGCCTGACCGGGCTGCCGACCCTCGGCCAGTCGGCCTACTTCGGCGTCGGCGCCTATACGGCGGCGATCGTGGCGACGCGGATCACCGACATCGGGATCCTCCAACTCCTCATCGCCGCAGGCGTCTCCGCACTCGTGGCGGTACCGACCGGATGGCTCGCCGTGAGGGCCCGGGGCGTGGTGTTCCTGATGCTCACGCTGGCCATCGGCGAGATCGTCTACAGCGCCGCCGTCAACTGGAAGTCGCTGACCAACGGCACCGACGGGATGTCGGGCATCCCGCCCGTCGTACCGCTGCCCGGCATGCCCGCCCTGGAGCTCGACGGGCTGGTCTACTTCTACGTCCTGGCCGTCTTCCTGCTGCTCTTCGCGGCGGTCTCCCGCCTGGGCACGACCTCGTTCGCCCTCGCCCTGCGCGGCATCCGCGACAACGAGCCCCGCATGCGGGCGATCGGCTACCCCACCCAGCGGTACGCCCTGACCGTCTACTGCGGCGCCGGGGCGCTGGCCGGCGCCGCCGGGGCCCTGTGGGTCTCGGTACAGCGGTTCGTCTCGCCCGGCGACGCCGGCTTCGAGATCGCCGCGCTGGCCCTGCTGGCCGTCGTCATCGGAGGCTCCGGCTCGATGCGGGGGGCGTGCGCCGGAGCCGCGCTCGTCTGGCTCACCCGCGACTACCTCGGGAACCTCGAAGCCGTCGCCGGCCGCGGGCCCCTGCTGCTCGGACTGCTCTTCGTCATCGCCGTCTACACGCTGCCCCGAGGACTGGCCGGCGTACGGATCCCGCACAGGCTCACCCGGAAGAGGACGGCGTGACAGATCACGATCTACTGGAACTGCGCCGGGTGTCACGGCACTTCGGCTCCTTCCGCGCCCTGGACGAGGTCGACCTGAGGGTGCGGCCGGGCGCCCGGCACGCGATCATCGGCCCGAACGGTGCGGGCAAGTCCACACTGTTCGGCCTGATCTCGGGCACCTTGCCGGCCACCGCCGGAACCATCCTCCTCGACGGCCAGGACGTGACCCGGCTGCCCGTACACCGCCGGGTCGGGCTCGGCGTCGCGGCGACGTTCCAGCACTCCAGTCTCTTCATGCGCGAGACCGTGCTGGAGAACGTGCTGCTCGCCGTGGTACGCCGGGCGGCTTCCCGGCGCGCGGCGATCGCGCAGGCGCGCGAACTGCTCGACCGGGTCGGCCTGCCCAGCCGGCACGACCTCCCGGCCGCCGAGCTCTCGCACGGCGAGCGGCGCCAGTTGGAGGTCGCCGTGGCGCTGGGGACCGAACCCCGCCTGCTGCTCCTGGACGAACCGGCCGCCGGCATGTCGCCGGCGGAGACGGCGCGGCTCACCGAACTGATCGCCGCCCTGCCGGGGGAGGTGACCGTACTGCTCATCGAGCACGACCTCGACATGGTCTTCCAACTCGCGGACACGGTGACGGTCATGCACCTCGGCAGACACCTGAAGACGGGCTCCCCGGACGAGGTGCGCGCCTCCGCCGAAGTCCAGACCGCCTACCTGGGCACCATGGAGGTCACCTCGTGAACCCGCTCCTGCGCATCCGCGGGCTGCGCTCCGGCTACGCCGGGGGCGTCGTCCTCGGCGGTGTGGACCTGGACCTCGACGCGGGCGGGACCGTCGCCCTCCTCGGCCGCAACGGTGTCGGGAAGACCACCCTCATCTCGACCGTCATGGGGCTCGTCCGCCCCTACGAGGGCAGCGTCGGCCTCGACGGCCGGGAGCTCGCCGGAGCCCGCGTCGACGTGATCGCCCGGGCAGGGGTCGGCGTCGTCCCCCAGGGCCGCAGGGTGTTCGCCCCGCTGACCGTGGACGAACACCTGACGATCGCCTCCCGGCGCACGGCGCTCGGACCCTGGACCAGGGCCCGCGTCCTCGACCTGCTGCCGCGGCTGGGGGAGCGGCTCGGGCACCGCGGTGACCAGCTCTCCGGAGGGGAACAGCAGATGCTCGCGATCGCCCGGGCCCTGCTGGGCAATCCACGCCTGCTGCTCCTCGACGAGCCGTCCGACGGCCTGGCTCCGGTGATCGTCGCCCAAGTGGGCGAGGTGATCCGCGAGGTGAGCGCGCAGGGCATGTCGGTCGTCCTCGTCGAACAGAACCTGACCCTCGCCCTCTCCGTCGCCCGGAGCGTGGCGGTCATGCAGAAGGGAGTCATCGTCCACCAGGCGGACGCCGCGGAATGCGCGTCCCGTCCCGAAGACCTGCGGCGCCTGCTGGGCGTCGACTGACCCCACTAGGCTCGGGGCATGAGTCATGCGTGGGAGCCCGCCGTGCCGGGGGTGCTGCGGCTGCCGTCGGGGCGGCTGGTACGGGGGCGGGGGCTGAGGCGGCCGGTTCCGCCCGGCCCGGCGCCCGAGTTCGGGCTGTACCTGCGGGGTCGGCGGCCGGAGGCCGTGGCGTGGGAGAGCCGGTGGCTGCGCTGGCCGGACTTCTGGCTGCCCAGCGACCGGGTCGGGTTCGCCGCCGCGCTGCGGGAAGCGCTGGAGCGGGCGGGGAGCCAGCGTGTCGAGATCGCTTGCGGGGGTGGGTACGGTCGCACCGGGACGGCGATGGCGTGTCTCGCCGTGCTCGACGGGCTCCCCGCGGAGGGAGCGGTCGGCTTCGTGCGACGGAACTACGCCCACCGGGCCGTCGAGACCCCCTGGCAGCGGCGGTTCGTCGGCCGCTTCGGGTAGGGACAGCCGACCGGACGCGAATCGTTGTAGCACCGAGGCCGACCCGGATGCCGGGTCGGCGGGGGAGGCGGCCGGGGTGATCGTGGCCCCGGACTCCGGGGCCACCGCAGGGCGCGAGGCGTTGCTGCATGTCGAACGGCACCGCGCTGCGCCACGGAGCGGCGATGGTCCTCATCGGTGACTTCTGCCCCGCCCGGCAGAGCGGAACCCGTCTTGCCGCCCCCAGCCCATCGCTTACCCTGAGTGCCGGTCAGAGAAGCGCAGGGGGACGGATGAAGCCGCGTCTGGTGTTCGTGCACGGCATCGGTGCGCCCAAGGACGCCGACACAGTCCGGGAGGAGTGGCTGCGCGCGCTTGCCGCGGGGGCCCGTGCTGCCGGGCACTCCCGGCGGGCCACCGAGCTCTTCGAAGGTGGGGGCGTGGACGCCCGGTTCGCCTCGTACGGGGACCTGTTCACGACCGCGGGAGCCCAGGGCGCGGGGGACCCGGCCGGGGTGTCGCGCGATGCTCGGGCGGCGCACGATGCTCGCACAGGGAGTGAGTGCCGCGACGAACTCCTTGTCGCGGAGCTGTTGTTGGAGGCCGTGGACACTCGGCTCGCCGACCCGGACCTGCCGCCGGCCGAGATCCGGGCCCTGCAGCAAGCCCGAGCGAGGCTCTCGCCGCCCGCCGGGGAAGCACAGGGGGTGGTCGGCGTGGGCCGCCACCTGACCAACGCGCTCACGTCGATCCTGCACGTTCCCGGACTGCGCAGGTTCGGCGGCTGGGTCAGCGCCCGCGCCACCCTTACCATCCTCGGGCAGGTCGCCCGCTACCTGAACCGTGGCGAGCCGGATGCCGCGGGCGTGTGCCTCGACCGCCGCATCCGGGCGCGCGTGAGCGCCTGCCTCGACGACGACGGGCCGACCGTCGTCGTCGCCCACTCTCTCGGCACCGTCGTCGCCACCGAGGCCCTGCACACCCACCGCGGGCCTGTTCCGCTCTTCGTCACGCTTGGCTCGCCCCTGGGCGTCCGTACGGCCGTTATGCCGCGGGTGCGGCCCCAGCCGCTGCAGGTCCCGGACGGGGTAGAGCGCTGGCTCAACTTCTGGGACCGCGACGACGTGGTCGCAGCCCGGCCCTCGTTGGAGGACTTCTTCCACCCCAACAAGGCGGGCGTACGACCCGAGAGCACGCGCGTGGACTCCGACGGGGGGTGGGTGCACCCTGCCAACCTCTACCTGGCCCAGCCAGCCGTGGCCGGCCCCCTCACCGAGGTACTGGACGCCGCCGCCCACGCATGAACGAGCCGCGCCACGTTCTCGTTGTCGCCCCGCAGTGCCGCGAACTCGGCCTGCTCAACGGCCTGGAGGAGATCGCCGCAACCCTGCACCGCACGATCACCGAACCGTGGTCGGGAGGCTGCACGCCCGGGGTGACCGCCCGGCCCACCCTCCTGTGCGGGCCCAGCCTCGGCCAGGCGGAGATCGAGGAGGCCGTCCGCAGCGCGGCCCGCCGGGCTGCGGAGGCGGGCGCCGTCCTCGTGCTTGCCTTCCTCGGACACGGCATGTCCTCGGGCACGACGCTCTACTTCATGACCGGCAGCTCGCGGGCAGAAGAACCCACCACGGGCGTCGACATCGGCTCGCTGCTCTCGCAGGCCCTCGATACGGTAGGGCTCGCCGGGGTCGTCGCCCTCGTCGACACGTGCCACGCCGCCGGGGCAGTACCCGACCTGAAATCCCTGAGCACGGGCATTAGAGATGGCGGGACTCGGCTCTCCCTGACGATGGCCTGCGGCACCCACGACCAGGCCTTCGGCCTCGGCTTCACGCGCAGCCTCCTCGCGGTGCTGCACAGAGGCATCCCCGGCGCGGGGGAGTACCTGCTGCCTGCGGCCGTCCTCAACGCCGCCCGGCTCGACGCAGAGCTCCTGCAGCAGTCCACGGTCTCCGTGGAGTTCGACGGCGCTCACCTCACAGCCCGACCGCTGTGGCTGGCCCGCAACCCGCAGTACCGTGACGGCCTTCCGGCCGCCGTCCTGTCCGGAGGCACGGTAAGTGCGGAACTCAGGCAACTTTGCGAGCTGTTCGGACTCCAGACCCCAGCGGAGTCCGTAACTGCTCTCGAACTCGGCTCACTGTACGAGCGGTTGCCGGAACTCCCGTCGGCCGGCCGCCTGTGGGCCCGTCGAATGCTCGACGGAGTGCGCGGCACTCTGGACACGGTCGCCCTACTGCGCTCCTGGCCGGGCGGCACGCTGACCACGGAACAGCTGCGCCGCGCCCTGACCGCCGTACCGACGTCCTCCGGCGGCGCGGCAAACGCCTGCCTGACCGCATCCGGAAACGAATTGATGCGTGAGGTGGTGGAGTTCCTCCTGCTGCGCGCTCCCGGCACCGCGCGCTGTCAGACCGGACCTCTGACGGAGTTCGTCGCGGCCCTGGCCCGGAACACCGGGGTCCCGCTCGACACCCCCGCACTCGCCGACTGGTCCTCCTCCCTCGACGTTGGCATCGCCCTCGCCGACGCCTTCCTGAGGCAGGACAAGAAGACCGAGGCATTGCGGTTGCGGCTGATCGTCAGTCTGCACGCCGCGGTCGGCGACGACTGGCCCGAATCTCTCGATGTCTGGCTGCTTGACGGTCTCGAGGTCCTCGAACACTCTCTGCTGGACTGCGAACCCCACCGCGCGGGGGTGGAGCAAAAGCTCACCGAAGCGCTACGCAGCGCCTCATTCCGGGCCAGGAAGATGGGCGTACGCCTGCGCCGGGTGGAGATCGCTGCACCCGTACCGCTATTGCTGCAGTGGCGCCCGGAAGAAACGCACGTGGGGAGGCGACTTGGCGTCCACCACGATGTCGTCCTGCGCTGGAGCGAGCACATTCAGCCCTCGGAAGCCCGCTGGTGGATCAACGACCAGGCACGCAGCTGCCTCGAACTGATGGCTGATTCCCCGGACGGCGCGCCCGTGGACTGGCTGGGCGAGCACGAGCTCCACCAGGTCGAGGAGCTGCAGGAGCGCCTGGCCAAGGGGCAGTACGGCAGGGCCCTCGCGCTGGGCCACCGGCCCTCGGAGCTGAAGGACGTGCTGGAGACGCTGCTCACGCACGTGCCCATCGTGCTGTGGCCCGCGGCGGACGGGGAGGTTTCGGCGCAGGTGCGCGGTTCCCTGGAAACGCACTGGGACCGGCTCCCCGGGGAGTTCTGCGAGGCATACCGCGACAGCTGGCGCGATACGGCACCGGCTGTGGGCGACAGCGGGCATCTCGCCACGCTCCGGGCCGTCTGGAACGACCTGGAGTGGCTGGACTTCTGCCACTGGTACGAGCAGTACACGACCGAAAGGGAAGATCCCGCATGAGTCGGCATCCTGTCTACGTCGGAGACGGCACACCTCGCGACGTCCGGCTGGGTCCGCCGCCACCGTGGCGCGACTTTCCCCGCCAGGACGTGCACAGGAAGTTCAAGCCCCCGCACGGACTGGTCCAAGCGGTCAACGCGGCCCTCGCGCTGCGCCGCCCCCTGCTGGTCACCGGCCCCGCCGGATCGGGCAAGTCCTCGGTGATCGAGCAGGTGGCGGCCGAGCTCCGCCTCGGCACCGTGTTGCGCTGGCACATCACCTCGCGCAGTGCCCTGACAGACGCTCTGTACCGTTACGACGCGCTGGGCCGCATCCACGCCCAGCGCCTGGCGGATGCCTCGGGCGGCGGCGCGGACGACATCGCTCCCTTCCTGCAACTGGGCCCGCTGGGCACGGCGCTGATCGCTGGGTCCGAGGGCGGACATGAGGCCAGCGAGCTGCCGAGGGCGCTGCTCATCGATGAAATCGACAAGAGTGACCTCGACCTGCCCAGCGATTTGCTCGACGTGCTGGAGCGGGGCGAGTTCGAGATCCCAGAACTGACCCGGTTCGGAACCGAATCGGTCGCGGTCCGGGAGTGGGCCGGTGAGGCGAAGCGCGAGATCCGCCGGGGGCGGGTGCAGTGCGCGCAGTTCCCCTTCATCGTCATGACCAGCAACGGCGAGCGCGACTTCCCGGCGGCATTCCTCCGGCGGTGCGTCCGATTCACCATGCCCGTCCCGGACCCGGAGACCCTCGGGGAGATCGTCGCCGCTCACCTGGGCACCGACACGGCCCGTACCGACGGGGCGCAGGAGCTGATCGGGGAGTTCGTTCTCAAGCTGGCCGCGGGCGAGAGCCTGGCCATCGACCAGCTCCTCAACGCCGTACACCTGCTCACCGGAGAGGGCGCACCGGAGGGCGAAGCGCGCCGGACCCTCAAGGACCTTCTGCTGCGCGAGCTGTCCCGTGCCTGACATGCTCGCCGGAATCCTCTCCGCGCTGCGGTCCGCCAGGCCAGACCTGGACGGTACGGCGCTCGCCGAGGCCGTGTGGCTGGCGGCCGGCCTTGCAGCGACGACCCCCGGCGCGCCCGTGCACGCGCGCGGGGACACGCAGGCGGACACGGACTCCGGGGTGTCCGCAGCTGGCCTGCCCGACCCCGCACCCGGCCCCGAAGAGCCGCCTGCCCCTGGTCCTTTCCCCGGCCCGGACCAGGATGCCCGGCGGCCCGGAGCCCCGGACCTGTCCCGCGGCCGGCCCCTGTACGACCGTCTCTCGGGCGAGGCCGGGTGGGTACGCGGTGATGCCCTGTCGATGCCCGATGCGACCGCATTGCCCCATGCCCTGGAGATCACCCGCGCATTGCGCCCCTGGAAGCGGCCATGGCCGCAAGGTCGGCAGGCGCAATTGGACATCGGGAAGACCGTGGAGGCGTACGCGCGGAGCGGGGAACTCAACCCGGTGTTCGCGGCTGCGCCGGAGCGCTGGTTCGACCTGGTGCTGGTCCTGGATCGCA
Organism: Streptomyces sp. CA189; assembly: GCF_056428985.1. Taxonomy (NCBI): domain Bacteria; kingdom Bacillati; phylum Actinomycetota; class Actinomycetes; order Kitasatosporales; family Streptomycetaceae; genus Streptomyces; species Streptomyces sp. CA189. The sequence goes on from NZ_JBWJVM010000002.1 coordinate 219,189, forward strand.
CTCCCACGATGGCTGTCTGGCAGGACACGCTCGCCGAGTTCACGGGCATCCTGAAGGGCCTGGGGGCCTTCCGCACCCTTCAGATCAGGGACCTGGCCTTCGACGAACAAGGCGGGCCCACCTTGGCAGGCCGACTGCCCTCCGCCGACGGCCGCAGCCTGGTCCTGGTGGTGTCCGACTGCACGGCTGCGCCCTGGCGTCAGCCGGATGTCTGGCAGCTGCTGCGGCAGTGGGCCGCGGCGACGCCCACGGCACTGCTCAACCCGCTGCCGGCGAAGGCTTGGCGGCGCACGGGCCTGAACCTTCCCGTGGTCCGGTTCTCGCCCACCACCCCGGGCGTGTGCAGCACCCCTCGTCCCGGACCGGGCCCTCACGACGTGGGGGCGGCTGGCGGGACCTGGCTGCCGGTCCCCGTGGTGACGCTGTCCCCGCATTCCCTGGGCCGCTGGTCGCGCGCCGTGATGCGCAGCGACCCGGCGGGATGCAATGCCGTACTCGTACCGCCGCCGGGCGGCACCGGCAGCCCCGCACGTCCACACCCCGTACTGCTGTCGCCCGCCCACCGTGCGCGCGGGTTCCTTAGGACGGCGGCGCCCCGCGCCGCCCGGCTCGCCGTGCTGTGCTCGGCGCTCGCGCCCCGGCTGAACCTGCGGATGCTCTACCTGGTCCGGCAGGAACTGGTACCGGAGACCACGGCGGCCGAGATGGCCGAGGTGCTGACGAGCGGTCTCTTCGAGGTATGGACCGAGGAGGACGGCGCGGTCGAGCTGAGCCTGGGTCCAGAGGTACGGGACGTGCTGCAGGAGGAACTGGCAGCTCCCGAGGTCTGGCGGATCCACCATGCGCTCGGCCGCCATGTTGCCGTCGGCGGGGCGAGCGGGGCGCAGCTGTCGGCGGTCGCGGGCGACCCGTTCGCCGCGACGGAACTTCCCGCGGGCCTGCGGCCCTTCGCCGAGGCATCGCGGCGCACGCTGGAGCTGCTCGGGCTGGTGGGTGGGGAACAGCAGGAACCGGATTCGGCGGCAGCCACCGTCACGACGCCGGAGGCGGAGGGGGGCGAGCCCGTCGGCCGTGCCTCGGAGGCCCGGGAACTGGTCCGGCGGCTCACCCGTGGCGGCTCCCCGGTCCTTTCCGTCTCCGGGCAGGGCGGATCGGGCAAGCGGACGCTCGTCCGGTACGTGGCGCACCGGGCTCGCGACCACTTCCCCGACGGGTTGTACCTGGTGCAGCTGCGGGCCTTCACGCGGGGCGACAGGGGTTTCCGCGGCGACCGCGTCTTCGTCACCCACCTCGCCTCGGAATCGGGGGGTGCGGGGCAGTCCCTGTACGTCGGTACGGTGGCGGAATTCTCAAAGTTCCGGCAGAGCCTGGAAGGCAGAAGGGTCCTGCTGGTGCTGGAGGACGCCGCGAGCGAGGCAGAGGTGCGCGACCTGCTCCCGGACGCCCCTGATTACGCCGTGCTCGCTACCACCCGACGTCCCATGAGCATGGCGGCGGGGAGCCACGCGGTGTGGCTGGGTGTGCTGGCCCAGGAAGACCGCCTTGAGCTCCTGGGCAGGTTCGCCGGCCGTCGGGTGCTCGAAACGGACCCGGAGGGCGCGGTTGCCGTGGCGAAGGCGAGCGGCGGGATGCCACTGGGACTCCGGCTGCTAGGCAAGTGGATCGCCTCGGGGCAGGCACCCGGCCTATCCGAACTCGCCTCTCGCTTGCGGGAAGAGGCGGGAGCAACCCACCGGGGCAGATCCGCGATCGACGGCGTGCTGACGCTGCGGCTGAGCCTGCTCGGGCCCGACGAGGCCCAGACCCTGCTGCTGATGTCCCTGACGCCCACGGGGAGGCTGAGGGTAGGGGACGCCGCCGCCCTGTGCGGCAGGGACGAGCACAGTACGGCACGTGTCCTTGACGGACTGGTCGGCCAAGGCTTGCTGGAAGATGGACTCGACGGCATCCGCCAGTTCCACCCCACGGTCCTCGCCTTCCTCCGGAGGAAGAGTGACGCGGACCTTCCTTCCGCCGTAGCCGGGCAGGCTCTTTCGCGGCTCGTCGCTCTGCATGCGGCCGACACCGCGCACCACCACGGGACGGAACACCCGGGAAGCCGCCTGGCCGAGAACCTCGGCCTGTTGCCGCACTCTGACTCCGGGAGCCGGGAACAGGGCTCCCAACCGGAACTGTCAGACTTGCTGGCCCTCGTGGCTGTAGAGACCCCGCCTTCGCTGCTCTGGCCACGGGCCGCAATGCTCATGCTCCTCTCCGAGCGTGCCGCCGCGCAGCGGCAGACCGTCCTGTATGCGCAGGCCGTACGGGCAGTGCTCGCCGACTCGGACCGGGCCGGGGACGCCAAGAGCCGCACCGTTGCCCAGCTGGCCCGGGCGTGCACCGAGCTGAAGGCGGGGAACACCGAGGCGGCACAGCAGGCCCTGGACGATGTCGATCCGGAACAAGCCCCCACGGGGCTGCTGTTCGCGGCGAACGGCCGTGCGGCCCGGCAGCGTGGAGACCACGAGCGCTCGAAGGCATGGTTCTCGCGGGCACTTGCGGAGTACGAGCGGGCAGGGGAGCGCTACGAGAGCGCTGCGATCCACCTCAGCCTTGCCGAGATCCACTTGGAGGCGAAGGAAGCGAAGCTCGCGGTGCGGGCGGCTGAGCGTGCAGAGGCGAACTTCCGAGAGCTGGGTGCGCCGCAGTGCGTCGCCGAGGCCCTGAAGGTTTGGGAGGAGGGGCTGACTCTCGCGGGACGCTTCGAGGAGGTGCTGAAGGTACAGGTGCGGGCGGCACGGCTCTATGCGTCCCAGCGGATGACCCGCGAAGAAGCCAGGGTCTTCACCCGCCGCGCGCGGACCCTACTGGCTCTCGGCCTGCTGGCGGAGGGCCAGGAATCCACCGAACAGGCGATCCGGCTGCTCGAAGGCGGCAAAGGAGACGAAGGAGACGCGAGAGTTCTGGCCGACGCCGGCTACCTCCTCGGCCACACCCTGCGGCTGCAGGGCGACCACGCTCCCGCACGTGCAGCCTGGCAGAGCGCTCTCGACCGGCTGGGCCCTATGGAGGCCGAGCCGGCGCTTCGGCTGCGACGCCTCCTGGAGCCGTCCGCGGCGCGAACTGCAACCGCACCGTGCACGGTTGTAGCCCTCGCCGTCGAGGGTATCGACGCAGGGCCGCGGTCGCTGCAGTCCGCCCAGCGCAAGGCCTTGGCCGAGGCGTACTGGAAGCTGCTCGCCGCCTGTGGGGCGCCGCTGGAAAGCGCCGAACTGCGGGAGATTCCGGAGGGTCACCTGCTGCTGGTGGACGAATCCGTACCGGTGGCCGGGATCATGTCCGGCCTGCTGGAACTGCTCCCGGTAGAACTCGATGCTCTGAACGGGCGGTTGTCCACCCCGAGGGTCAAAGCCCGGCTAGCCGTCCACATGGGCCCGGTGGACCGCTCCCGCGGCCAGGGACCGGGCGACCGGCCCGATCTCACCGTGCGCGAGGCGTACCGGCTGCTCGAATCCTCCGACTTCCGGCTGCTCTCCGACCTTTCGGGCAGTGCCCGTACGATCTCCGTGTCCGCAGCGGTCTTCGCCGTACTGGAGGAGCACCGCGGCAGTGGCGCCCTGGCCTCGCACTTCCGGCGTCATCGGATCACGGACGGGGAAGGAGAGCTGACCGCCTGGTTCCAGACCCCCGACCGGCCGCTTCCGAAATCGCCCTGGTTCGCGGCCCCGCAGCTCCAGACGGCGCAGGCCCTCGCGCCGCCGCGACCCATGGAGGGGCCGGACGACGACGAACTGCGCTCCTTGCACACGGAACTGCTGGCCCGGGACCCCGATGGCACGCGCATGGGAGCTTTGCTCAGGGACTGTTTCGACGCAGTGCTCGACCCTTTGACCGGGCGCTTCGACCTCGGCCAACTGCAGCGAAGGGAAAGGGCGCTCATCGGCTTGCGGGTGGAGGAGGCTGTCAGGAGGGAGTTCGGCCTGGACTTCGGATCCGAGCTGGATCTGCGGCTCGGTGAGACCGAGTTCGACCTCCGCTTCTCGCTCCGTGCGTACGCGTGGACGTTCCCGCCCGAGACGATGCTCCGGCTCTGCCTGGTCGTCTCCGCCGACGACCTGGAATCGACGTGGTCGGCCGGCCTTCTGCGGGTAAGCGCGGAGTTGCTGAACCAGGGCCACAACAGAGACGGCAAGCGGACTCTGAGGGCTGCTGTCCGCGATCGCGTCCACTGGCTGCATCGCCAGGCGCTGCCGGAGAACTTGCTACTCCACCTTGATCCCGAGACGCGGTCCGCGATCCTGACGTCCGTCCGCGCCCAGGATCGCCTGGCGGAGCTCTTCAGGCGCGTGATGCTGCGTCCGCTCCCGGTGTCGGCGCTGCGTGCGGTGTGCGCCGATCGCCGGGACATCGGCAGACACGTACGCGATGTCCGGTCGGTGCTCGCGCAGGAGGGGATCGCCGTCCACAGTGGGGTGACGCGGCAGGCACGTCCGTCCAGTCTGCCGCCGCTCCGCAGGAACGAGTACATGAGCGTACCTACGGCCGATCACGGGGGCGGCACCCAGGGTGACGATGCGCCGTAGCCGGATCAGCCTCGCTCGCAGCGAGGCTGATCCGGGAGGACTGTCGACGGTCGTTGCGCAGAGTGGCGTCGTTGCGGTGGGGAACCGAGGGATCCGGCCGCCCCTCAGAAGACCTTTCGCGGGTCAGTTTGGTACGTGCTTGCTCCAGGTAGAGGCCAGGACGGGCTCCACGGCCAGCCCCTGTGGGGCGATGTCCACGAGCACGTTCATGCGGCGCAGGGCGCCCAGAAGGAGCTGGATGTCCGGGTGGTCAGGCTGCAGCAGTTCGATCAAGTCCTCCAAAGGCAACGGCTCGTCGAACTCGACAAGCTGTTGGACGAGCGGGTGAAGTGACACGGCGCCGGTCAGGCCCGTGGCCTCAAGGAGCCGGGCACCGTCGGCATTCTGGAGATCCACCGCGAGCCTGGTGAGGGCCCTCTGCGGGGAATGGCCGCGAATGGCGAGGCGGAGAACGTGGTTCAAGAGACTCGGCCATCCGCCGGTGGCCTTCAGGAGCGCACTCTGTTGGGCGGGGTCCCAGAACGGCGCCATCGGGTCCTGTTCCGAGGTCCAACTGCGCAACCCGTCCGCGGTGGCCAGTCGCAAGAAGACCATGTTCTCCTCGTCCGCAGCGGTGAGTTCACGGAGGTGGTCCACATTGGACGGGTCGACCAGGGCGACGACGCAGCGGCTGACGCCCTCCGGCGGCTGCAATGTGACCGCTTGTTCCAAGGCCAGCCTCAACGAACCGAACTTCCGCATGTCGCTGACGATCACGCGGTGACTGCGTCCGGGGGTACCGGCTTGCAGCTGCTTCTTGTAGTCGCCTGGGGACGTCGGGGTGATCAGTGGCGCGATCCGCCCGGGGACCCGATCCCGTTGGCTCGTAAGGGCGGGGAGCACGTCGTCCAGGCCCGCTGCAGAAGATCCGATCACAATCCTCAGCCCGTTGCGTCGGGTGGTGAGATCGGCGATCTGGGCCTCGGTCAGTGGGCTGATGCGGATCCCGGGTAGAGGCCGCCGCGCATGAGTGGCGGACAGGGCCGTGACCGTACCGCCCTCCTGGGAGGAGAGCTCCTCCTCGATCCCGGCAGGCGTTCCCAAGAGGCGCAGGACGTTGGAGGATCGCAGCCGCCAACCCGTCTCGTCGGCCGCCAGGACCCCGAGGCCCACCATTTCCTCCAGGAGGGCGCGGTACTCGTCCGGGGTGGTGGCAGAAAGGGCGTTCGGCCACCATTCGGCGCATTCGGCCCGGAGTTCACGGCCGGCCACCGGCTGGTCCACTCCGTGCCGATAGGCGTAGAGCGCCAGGACGAGGGCGATCAGTTTGTAGCGAGGATCGAGGTGGAGGGTCAGTCGAACGGTGTCCCGGATGCTTTTGGTGAGGGTCGCCGAGCCGATAACCCGCTCCAGCATGTCCTCGTCGATGGTCCACGGCGGATCGCCGTCCGGAGTGCGACAGTTGTGGGTCTCATGGACGAGCGCAGTTCCGATGTGCTGGATGATCTTCGGGTGGTAGTTGGCATAGGCCAGCGCCCGGTGGATGAGAGTGTCGTTCTGGAATCGGATACCCAGGGCCTGCATGGGGTCGTGCAGCAGGCGATAGGCGGCATTCGGGCTCAGCGGGCCGATCACGAGCGGCTCGCCGAAGTGGGCTCCTGCGAGAGGCTGATTGGGGAGTGCCGCGAACCGCTGCACTTGGTGGAGCCCCGCGAAGACCGGCTTGAAGCGCCGGCTGCTGGAACTCATGAGGTTTCGGAGGGCGGTGGTGTGGACGAACCCCTCACGGGCATCCCCGTCGAAGAATTCGTCGCATTCATCGAAGAGGATCAACAATTTGCGCGCGCGATCCTTGTTCAGCCAGTCAGTGATGTCCTCCTCCACCTGGTGCATGGTGTTGGCGCGGTGCTTCGTGCGTTTCGCGATACCTGACTGCTCGAGGCTGCGTGCGAACAGATCCCAGAGCAGTTGGGGCGTGAGACCCATCCCGGAAGGGAGCGGGATGTAGAGACTCTCGTGGTGTCTGGTATTGCGGTAGCGGGCAGCAGCCGCCTTGAGGAGGGCGGATTTGCCGAGTCGTCGGCCCCCGTAGAGGATGCTCGACCCCTGTGGGTCGAGAACGGCTGACAGCTCGTTGGTGCGGCCGTAGAACATCTCTGCGGGCAGGGTGTCGCTCGCTTCGGGAAAGTAGGGGGTAACGGCGCTGAACGGCGCCAGGATGCGCTCCGTTGTGGCGAACAGTCCCGTTCCGCGGGCCGCGAGGAAGGCCAGGGCGCACGCGTCCAGGATCAGGATCGGCTTGTCGCGCCGTGAGACGCATTCCTCTGCCAGGGACCGCCGTTGCGCGACGCTCAGTGCTCCGGCGACGACCACGAGCACCGGCAGCAGGCTGACGTCCTGCTCGATCCATCCCATCAGCGTCCGGGCGTTGGGCACAGCCCTCGTCGTCATGATGCGCAGGCGTCCGTTGGCTCCCGATCCGAACTGCGGGAGGCGAGCCGGTCCGACCAGCTTGACGTCGGTGATCTCGAACCAGCGCCGGTTGGGCGGGTTGGTCAGACCAGCCTCTTGCTCCTGGTCGTACTCGATGCCGGCCAGCCGTAGGGCCAGCCGCAGATGGCGGGTCCTGGAACGCAGGGAGTTCCACTGGCTGTGGAGCTGATGCAGTGAGGTGAGTGCCTCGGCCGCCTGGGAGCGCTGGGCTGGGGGTAGTCCGGAAAAATCCAGGCCGCGGTGGTGCGCCCCGTTGGCAGCATCCTTGATCAACTCGGGTGTGATGCCGGACGTCAGAGCCTCGCAAACAGCCGGGAAGAACGAGTCGAAGTCCGTCACGGGGTCCACCGTGGGCGGTTCGCCGCCCGCACGTGCCGCGATGAGGAACTCCTCGGCAGTGGCCAGATCGCCGCGTGCGATTAGCGAGCGGATCTCGTCGGCCAGCGCCGCCGATGCGTTCGATTCGTTCAACTGCAGTGCGGCAGAGGCCTGGAAGGTACTCTTCGCCTGCTCGGACAGGGCATCCAGCTGATCGTTGATCTCGCCGCACTCCCGCCGGATGGTGCCCAGGTTGTCCCCGCTGAACGCGCCGCCGACGGCCTCCAACTGTGCGGTGACCAGCGAGCGTCCCGGCTCCGGAAGCTGTCCGAGTCGGGCAGCGGTCTCGGCCCTGAGCCGGACCTCCCGGTGGAGGGCGGAAACCTTCTGGCGGCTTACCTCGCGCAACCGGTGGTGTTCCTCCCTCAGGCGGCTGACCACGTCGCTGCGGCCGCCCTGAAGCTCGAACATCTCCAGCGCGGTTCGGGCGGTGGCGTAGTTCTCTGCCGCGGCATGCTCGCGGGCCGCGGTTTCCCATCCCGTACCGAGCGCACGGCGTACGTCGTCGAGGGTGACCGGGCGGACCGGCACCAGCTCGACGTCGAACTCCATGGTGGTGCAGCGGAGCAGATCCCCGTTCAGTGAGGAAACGAGCGACGGTTCGGCCCCCGCGAGTCGGCCTGTCCCAAGGAGAGCTGCTCCTGCTCGCATCGCAGCCAGACAGCGTGAAGCAGCCGCGGCCAGCAGCGGTTGGGACGCTGAGCAAAGCTCCGAGAGTTCCGCGTCCATTTCTGGACGGCACTGATCGATCCGCTCCGCCAAGTGGGAGAACATGGCGGGAGGTTGAAATGATGCGAGATTCTGTACGGAGGTCAGCCAATCGTGTACGAGGTCAAGGGACTCGTGGGCGTACTGAAGGATTCGTCGCCTGGCCGCACCTTGAAGGCGGGCCTTCTTGTGCCGTTTCTGGTTGTCCGTGGCCGTTAGTCGCTGGTCCAGGGCCTCCGGCTTGCGTAGAGCCAGCAGCTCCGCACGGACGAAGTCCGACCGGGCCCGGTCGTCCCGCGCCACCGCGTGGAGAACGTTTCCGATGGGTCCGACCTCGCTCCACCATTCTCGGACGATTTCGTTGGCTCGAGGGAAGTGCAGACTTCGTGGCTCGGCGAGGCTGTCCCGAGCGAGCGCGCAGACGGAACTTACATCGACGTCGGCATCCGAGTCCCCGTCACTTCCCGCAGGGGCAGGGACGATGGCATGGGCGCTCAGTTGTCCACGGGCACACGCCTCGGCCGTGACTGTCAGCGTGGCACGGAGACCCGGCAATTCGTACAGGGATTCGGTGAGGGACCGGAGTAGTTCCCCAGCTGCCGGATCACCCGATACCAGGCAGGCGCGGAAGAGCGCCGCAGCGCGCAGGAGCAGATCGGGGAGGCCGAGCAGCGGCCGCTTCCCGCTCAATGCGACGAGATCCCCACGCAGAGATTCCGCACACGCACCGGTCGCCGTTCGCATGGAGTCGGCGAGGACGAACAGTCGCAGGCTGGCGGCGAGTTCCAGTCGGCCGGCCACGCTCGCTGCATGGTAAGCCAGGGCGGATTCCTCCTGGGCCATGACGTGCGCAATCATCCCGTCCGCCGGATCGGTGTGCTTCTCGGCGGTAGGTGAAGCGGTCGCCGTGCCCTCCTGCGAAGGCATCACCACAGGGCGTGATTCGTCAGCTCCGGCCGCGGCCACCCGAGCAACGTCGTCCTGGTCCCCGCCCGGGAGTTCCCCCGACAGCTCGTTCCTTTTGTGCTGACGGGGGACCACACGACTGCTGGTGCTTTCGTCCGAGGCCGTTTGCTGGATGGCAGGGGAAGGTGTCCCGGCAATGCGAGATGTCGGTTCCGGGGCCGAAGGGCGCTGCTCGAGACGGTCTGGCTCGTGGACGCCTGCGTCCGCCTCATCCGCGTCAATGTGCTGCGTTTCTGCTGTACATGGCTCTTGCGAAGTGTTCTCACCCGACGGCACCTCGCTCTCGGTCACCAGAGCGTCGTTCGGATTCCCTTCCTCCTCCTGGGCCCACGTGGTTGGCCCAGGAGGGAAGACGGCCTTGCTGCGAAGTACCAAGAGGATGGCCGGGGAAATAACCTCAGGCAGCGCGGTGCGCAGCCTGGCATCGAGTTCCTCGATCTGCGCTTCGTCGTCGTGCTCCACGGCGTCGGCCAGCGCAACCAGATGTGCGAGCAACTCGGCGAGGCTGTTGTCGCCCTCGTCCCAGAACTCCGACCGAAGCAGTCGTGCAGCCTGTTCCCGAAGCTCCGCGATCGCCGCGTACTCCTGGGCGACCGCAACCATGCCGGCCCTCGTCAGTGCCGGAGTGAGCCGTCCACGGCTGTCAAGACGGCGGGACCTCTCCCGAAGTAGGGCGGAGACATCCAGGCAGCGGACAGGCAAGGCCTCAGACGACAGAGCACCCACTGTGGCGAGGCGGGCATGCAATGAGGTGATGTGAGTGAGAAGGGTTTCCGCCGGTTCCCAGGCGCGAGGGTCCGGGAGGCTTCCCGCTTCGAGCAGATCAGCGGCCCGCCTCACGGACGCAGCAGCCAGCTCGAAGAGTTGCTCCAGGTGTACGGCGGCTTCCTCGCACTTCTCGGGGTCGTCGAGCAGGAAGTACTCGACCTTGCCGACCGGATCCGTCTCCTCCCCGAGGTCGGTTGCGAGGTGTGCCGGCGCGGGTGCGGTGCGGCGTTGCGCCCACTCGGCGGCAAGACGGTCACAGGCATCTGCAATCGCCGCCACCTGATCGGCGGGCCAGGATGGCAGTGCCCTATTCCGCAGTGCCCATGCGAGGACGCGTGCCTGCCCGGGATCCTTGCTCCAGAAGGCGAACGCGGTCAGCAGGAGCTCGACCCTCGGTGCCTGCTCCAGGCTCTCTTCCAGGACCCCGCCCCCGGTGCCTGCTGCCCATTGTGTCCTGGCCTGGGAGAATCCCTCGTAGAGGGGACCGCCCAGTGTCTGCGCATCGAGCAGCCTCTGCCCAGAGGATCGTTGCGACCTCAGCTGGGACAGAGCGTGCCCGCAGATCGTCGGTGTCAGTTTCCCCATGGCCGGAACTCGCAGCCGCTGCAACAGCTGGGTGCGCTGCGTCTTGCCCATGCGGTTGAGCAGGTCGCTCAATTCGCTGTGGTCCAGTACGGCGAGCACGTCGCCAAGAGGATCTCCGAGCAGAGCCAGCCCGTTGGCCACTTCGTCCCGCGGCGCGGCGGGGGCTTCTGTATCCCTGCTGCGCGGCTTCCCCGTCATCTTGGCTTTCGTCATCCGTTGTTGAATCGCCTTTCCTGGTGCTGCGGAACGTGCCGGTGCCATGGCTTGCCCGCGCCAGATCCTCGAAGGTGTCCGTGCACAAACGTGGTTCCGGTGGGCAGTTCCGTGTCGGTGTCGATTCCTTCTACTTCCCTACGCCAGCGTGCGTAGTCCAGCCTGGATTGAGGTGAGGCCTGCTGTCCGGACGGCAGGCGCCGTTCCCGAGGCCGTACCCAGTGGCGGCTCATCGGGTCCCCGGGCGTATCGCCATCCCCCCAGGCTCCGGCCTCACGTGCTTCCTGTGCGCGGGGAGTGTCCGGCCACCAGGTGAAGACGTCCGGGCCGCTCCGGGCGGAGGCCGTCTGAGTCAGCATGCCGAGCACGGCCATGTCCTCACAGGTGTGAATGACCGTCCAGAGCAGCGCTGGGGACCGCGTGTCCGGACCGAACAGCGCGGCTGTCAGACGGCGGCCGTCAAGAGCGCGGCTGCCTGCGGGACCGCTGTCGCCGTCCCGCTTCAGGGACTCGACCACCAGGTGCTCGAGGGAGGCAACCGCTGGACGCCAGGCATTCCTCTCCACCGAGGGATGCCACCGCTCCCGCTCCGTGCCGCTGCACTGGAGCTCGGTGAGGCCCATCCCTTGGGCGAACAGCTCCCAGTCGCACTCCCACCTCACGGGACCGAAGCCGGGTACGGCCACCGGCTCGGGGTACCGGACGCTGGTGGCGACCAGCCTCCGTCCGGCTCTGGCAGCGGCGATGGTCAGGCGAATGCCCGGGTACACACTGGGTGGCCAGCACACACCGGCGACCCCCGACGAAGTGGAGCTCACCGGCTGTACCTCTACCCCGGTTCCCGGATCGGCGTCATCGTGATGCAGACGCAGCACCAAGGCGCCCGGCGGTAGCAGGCTTTTGACAGGCCCGGTCAGTGCGAGTCTCCCGCCCCGCAGGTCTGCCTTGCTCAAGGAGACTGTCAGTACCACCAGTTCATCGTCGACGTGCTCCACGTGCACGCGGCTGCCGATGCTATGTGCCGCTCCAGGGGTCCTTGTCGCTTGACCGGCGGCCGCCTCGGCGAATCCGATGCCTGCTGGGGCCAGCGGGTCTAGTGCTTCCAGCAGCGAGGTCGTCGGGAGCGGCTGTGTGCGCCAGATCCCGCCCTGCTGCCACTGGTCGTCGATCCGCAGGTCGATGCCGGCACCGTGTCGGCCGTCCGCCACAGTGTCGGCGAGTGCCAGGTTGGCATCGATCACCGTGGCGGCTCCGCCAACTCCAGCCAGGGAATCGCTGCCCTCGTGACCCCGAGCGGTGAGGGTCTCAAGTAGAGGCCAGAGCGCCGAATAGCGTGCCGCACCGCCCGGTGCAGGTCGGGCCACAGCGCAGCGGACCTCATGCGCCAGATCGGTGGCGGCGAACGCCTCGGCTGACTGTGTCGAACGGCCGTACAGGCCCCAACTGCGTATTGCGTCGGCCGAAGCCATGATGGTGGCCACGCAGGTCACGGCGGCCCGGACGGCACGCGCGACGACGGCGGCGTCCGCGCCTTCATCCAGCCATTGGGGGAGGGGCCCCAGCTCCAACAGAGGGCGTCCGGAACCGGCGAGAAACTCCGCGAAGGAGCCGATCTGATCGCGGGCGGATATGTCTCCCGCCATGACCGGGACCCTGCCGACGAGGTGGCTTCGCTCAAATCCACCTCCGGGGCGGAGCCACCGCCCCTGCTCCACCGCCTCGTTCGCGCTCAACGGACCGAATACCTTGGTGTCGATCACGACGCGCTGTTCGTCGACTTCTTGCCCTGCTGGGGCGCCGGACAGGGAGGCGACGGTCCAGCCGTCCGGCTCCACACCCTCCCGGCTTCCAAATGCAGCGGCCACCTCGCCCCAAACTTCCCGTGACCCACGGGTGAGACGGACGAATGCCCCTGGGGGAAGGGCTGGCAAAGCCCCGCCCATGGCCACTTCGACAAAGGCGGTCGGGTCCAGATCTGACTGGTAGCGCCGTATGGACGGGTCATAGCCGAAGTACACCGCGTTGAACGCGCTGTTGATGTGCAGGATGCCCTCGCGGGCCTCCATGACTCCCACCAGGTGACTTTCGATCCTGCTTCTTATGTCCTTCGGGACCGCATCAATTCCAAGGAGGACCTCTGGGCAAAGCAGCGATTCGCCTCCACCGGGACGCCACATGGCAGCTCCCTCCCCGTCCGGTCGATCACCGGGCGCTACTGCCGTCCGCTCGGCAGTAGATGAACGCTATTCGTACCTCACTGGGTGGATCGTGCACAGGGATATCGCAAAGTCGACCTGTTAGTGAACGCGGGGTTCAAGCACGCGCCCCTGTGTCGGCGGCCGGCGACCCGAGCCCGGAGCCCTGAACCAGACCACGCCTGGGCTGCCGCGAGGTTGAAAGACCTGGGGAAAGCTGACCGAACTTGCGAACGGTTGTAGGCTGCCGGGAACGCCCTTGACCTGCGTGAAGTGGGCAGGGAGCAGACATTCCGGGAGATAAATCATGCTTCGCACCATGTTCAAGTCCAACATCGAGTATCCGGGTGTTTACGCAGGTCAGAGGCATCTTCGCCTGGGTCTGGTCAGCAAGCGGTCAGCGTCGGTCCCGGTCGATTCCTGCGGTTGCTGAGCTCGGACACGGGAGGGGCCGACGGCCTCCCGGACGGACGACTAGGGGAGAGCCCACGCGAAACGGGGCCCCGGACGTAAACTGAAAGCAACCCACGTCGTGTGCGAGCCCGGCGGAAGGGGTTGCCATGACTCCATGGCCAATTCCCGGTGGACCCGGCGGTACGGCCTGGGCACCCGAGACGGTCACGGCCGACCCGTACAACGCTCAGACGCCGTCGGCCGCGCTTGTCGAGCCGGTCACGCCCGTGGGCGCCTTCTTCGTACGCGACCACTTCGGCATCCCGCAGACGAAACCCGGTCGGTGGCGGCTGCGGCTCGTCGGCGGACCCGCGGCCGAGCCGTTCGACATCGGCTACGACGAACTGCTCACGATGGAGCGCCGGGAGCTCGACGTCGTACTGGAATGCGCGGGGAACGGCCGCAGTCAGATGTCACCCCGGCCACCCGGCCTGCCGTGGGGGCAAGGGGCCGTCGGGTGTGCGCATTTCGCAGGGGTGCCCTTCCACTGCCTTGCCACCCCGGCCCGGATCGACCGGGAAGCCGTTGAAGTCATCTTCACGGGAGCCGACTCCGGCACCGTGCACGGCCGCCGGGCGGCCTTCGAACGGAGCCTCCCGCTCGCCGTGGCCCTCCATCCGGACACCCTCCTCGCCACCCACATGAACGGCGAGCCGCTCGCGCCCGAGCACGGGGCGCCGGTCCGTCTGGTGGTCCCCGGGCGGTACGCGGTCGCCGACGTGAAGTGGCTGGTCGAGGCGCGGGCCGTGAGGGAGCCCTTCAGCGGGGTCTTCCAGGCTGAGGAGTACGTCTATCGTGCGTCGCGCGGCACCCCCGACGGGCCCGTGACGACCGTGCGGGTCAAGTCCCTCATCACCGCACCCGAACCGGAATCGACGGTCCGCCACGGTCACGAGACCCTTGTACGCGGCCGGGCCTGGTCGGGCGGAGGGGTTCCCGTGCGGCGGGTCCAGGTGCGGGCCGCGTACGAGGAAGCGGACTGGCACGACGCTGTGCTCGACGAGCCGCCGTCCGGGCCGTACGCCTGGACCGGCTGGTCGTACCAGTGGACGCCCCGTCGGCCCGGCCCGTACCGGCTATTGGCCCGCGCGACCGACGAGCACGGCGAAACCCAGCCGCCACGGGCTCCGTGGAACGCCGGCGGCTACGGCTGCAACCCCGTGGCATCCGTCGAGGTGGTCGTCGTGTGAGGGTTCAGGAGACGACATGAGCGAGATCGACATCATGACGACCGTGTCGCTCGGTGACACCAGTTATCTCCTCGTCAGCGGCGACGAGGCCGCGCTGGTCGACCCGCAGCGGGACAGCTGGGGGCTGATGGAGTCCTGTGCCTCAAGGGGCGTACGGATCCGGTACGTCCTGGAGACACATGTGCACAACGACTACGTCTCCGGCGCTCTGGAGGTCCGCGCGGCCACCGGCGCCACGGTGGCCGGCCCGGCCCGTGCCCCCTACGCGTTCGATCATCTGGGGCTGGCGGAGGACGATGAGATCTGCTTCGGGGACGTGACCGTGCGGGCGATGGAGACGCCCGGGCACACCGTCGAGCACACGGCGTATCTCGTCTTCGACGACACACGGCAGCCGCCGACGGCCGTCTTCACCGGAGGCAGCCTCCTCGTCGGCTACGCAGGCCGCACCGACCTGTCCGGCGAGGACCACGCGGAGGAGCTCTCCCGGGCGCAGTTCCGTTCGCTGCGGCGACTGGTGCTGCTGCCGGATGCCACGCGGGTGCTGCCGACGCACGGAGCAGGGAGTTCCTGCGCGGCCGGCCCGGTGTCGGGGGCCAGGACGACCACCATGGGCGCCGAGCGGCATACCAACCCCGCGCTGACCACCCGGAACGAGGAGGAGTTCGTCAGCGGGCGGATGGCGGGCCTGCCGCCGTACCCCGCCTACTACCACTACATGGCGCCGATCAACCGGTCCGGGCCGGCCGTACTCGGCGGCCCGCCCACGCTCCGGCCGCTCACCCCCGCCGTGGTGGAAGGCCTGGCCGGGGGCGGCGCGCAGATCGTCGACGGCCGCGAGCGCAGAGGGTTCGCCGCCGCCCATCTGCCCGGCTCGCTCTGTGATGAGCTGGACGACCGCTTCGCGAGCCTGGTCGGCGAGGTCGTGCCCTTCGGCACGCGCCTGGTGCTGGTGCTGCCGGAGCCGGCGGAGGAGGCGGCCGACGAGGCGATGCTCCAGCTGCTGCGGATCGGATACGAGAACGTCGCGGGGTATCTGGCAGGTGGCACGGACGCCTGGGCCGCCGCCGGCCGCCCGCTGCGTTCCTTCCGTACCGCGGACGCGTCCGAGCTGGTCGGCCATACCGCGGAGAAGTGGGTGCTCGACGTACGCCCGGAACGCCCGGAGGGCGGAATTCCGGGCACGCTCGCCCTCCCTCTCGCCGAACTGCCCCGGCGGCTCGGCGAGCTGCCCCGGGACCGCGAGATCTGGACGGTCTGCGGGAGCGGCCGCCGGGCCACCATCGCGGCGAGCCTGCTCGACCGGGCGGGCGTCTCCGTGACGGCGGTGGTCAGGGGCGGCGTGCGGGACTTGATGGCACACGTGTGAAGAGGAAGGAAGGCGAAGACGATGGGTGGCAACGGATACGCACATCCGGAGACACTGGTGGACACCGAGTGGCTGGCGGGACACCTCGACGACGCAACGGTGCGGGTCATCGACGTGGACGAGGACACCACCGCGTACGAACAGGGGCACATCCCAGGATCCGTGGGCTGGAACTGGACCAAGGACCTGCACACCGCCGTCGGGCGTGACTACCTGGACCGTGACGCGCTGGGGCAGCTGCTGGCCGAGGCCGGCGTCGCCCACGACACCACCGTGATCCTTTACGGAGGCAACAACAACTGGTTTGCCGCGTACGCCTACTGGATCCTGCGGCTGCGCGGGTTCAGCGAGGTGAAGCTGCTCGACGGCGGCCGGAAGAAGTGGGAGTTGGAAAGCCGCGAGATGACGCAGGAGGTCAAGGAGTACGAGCGCACCGGCTTCACGGTGGCAGGTCAGGAGAACCCGCAGTTCCGTGCGTTGCGCGGCGAAGTGCTGGAGAGCGTGGGTTCCGCGGTGCGGATGGTCGACGTCCGGTCCCCGGAGGAGTACCGGGGCGAAAAGCTGGCTCCTCCTCACCTGCCGCAGGAGCAGGCCCAGGTGCCCGGCCACATCCCCGGCGCGGCCAATGTCCCCTGGGCGCAGGCGGCCAACGACGACGGGACGTTCAAGTCGGCCGGCGAACTGAAGGCGCTCTACACAGGGAAGGGCATCACCGCCGACCGAGAGGTCATCGCCTACTGCCGTATAGGTGAGCGCTCCTCGCACACGTGGTTCGCGCTCCACGAACTGCTCGGCTACCCGGACGTCAAGAATTATGACGGTTCCTGGACCGAGTACGGCTCGCTGGTGCGGGCTCCTGTCGAAATCGGGTGACATGGGCGGCACTCTCAACGACCTCACCCAGCGGACGTGTTCGGCTTCCAGATGCCCGAAGCGATTTCGTCGCCGCCGGGCGCGGGCGGAATCCAGCCAGGCGTCCGGCAGCCGAGTGCGGGAGGCGGCGGGCGACCGTTGCTGCGGTACGGAATAGGCCTGCCCCCGGACGGCCAGGCCGACCGCCACACCATGCTTGCAGAAGTTGCCCTCGTGGGTACGGTCGTCGCACCAGCCGGTGAGCCCGCCGCCCTCGTCCTCGGTCAGTTCCACCTCGTAGGTGCCGCTTCCGTCGACCGTGGCGGTGATCGCCTCGTCCCCGATCGCCAACCGTGAGACCGCGGACAGATAGCCGAGCCCTCGCTCGAAGGAGCGTGCCCCCGCCAGACGGCGCAGGTCTTTCACGTGAAACCCAGCCTCTTCGGATTCCGCTCAGGCCGTGTCAGCTTCAACGGCAGGTTGTGTATTCGTCAACTGACGCGAGGCCAAGGCAGTTCTAGTTGCTGCCCTCCCCGGCCGGAGGGAGGATGGAAGGGAGTTGCGGCCCACGGCTGGGCCCCGGGCCGTCTTGGTCCCGTTGGCGGCCGGCACGCGGATGGTCCCGACCCGTGATTCCGTATTCCTGCGATGTCCCATCTGGGGGCCGGATGGCGCGAGTCCCGCGCGGCGTGGTCGATGCGCGCGGCCGGCAAGCGGTCGTACACGATCACGAAGGCGCTCTGATGGCATTGGACCTGGAGAGCGGCGCGCTGCTGTGGCGCCACGGGCCGAGTCTGCGGCCGTGCGCTCTGATCGCCGATTCGGTGGTAGCCCTGCGGATCAGTCCGTCGCCGACGCTGGTGGTCGTGGTGCTCGATGCAGCGACCGGTGAGGACCGCTGGACGTCGGAGCCGGTCGACCTGCCGCCATGGGCTCGTTGCACCCTCAACGACACCCGCGATTTCACTCTGCGCACCGAGACGGACGAAGACGCCGTGTTGATCCACTGGGTCGCCCGGACCTGGTACGACGGTGGCGCCCCACCGAGCGCACGGGTCCTGGAGGAGTCCCGGCGAGAGGCGCACGGAGCCATGCGGGTCGTTCCGGCGGACCCCCATGCGGTGGAGGTGCTGCCGGAGGCGGAGGCATTGCCGGAGTCGGCCGACGCCGGTGTGCCACCCCTGGTACCACCGGCGGCTCCCCCATCGCAGTCGGCCGCCGATGTGCTGGACCAGAGCCCGGTCGGCGACATGCGCGTGGAGCTCGCCCTTCGCCCCGACTCCGGAGCCATCGTCCTGAGGGCGGTGGCTCCCCTCACTGGCATGGTCAAGTGGGAGGTGGAACTGGACCACGCGACCACAAGGCGGGCGCCCAGGCTTCGGCCCTAGCCACACCCGCATTCTCATCCTGATCAGGGGTGCATCATGACCATCTCAGACGAAGAACTCGCGCAATCGAAGAACATCAGCGTCGCGCAGGTGCAGTTGCTGTGCCGAGCCCGGGGTACGACGAACGAGACGCTCCTGGCCCTGCCCGAAGCCGCAGTGCGGCGGGCCCTGCTCCGCCTCGACTTTCCCGACCTCCCCACCGCCCGTGGGCTCTTCCGCCTCAAGCAGGAGCGCAGCGACGACGGAAGCGTCCGGCCGCACGCCCTGGGCACGGCCTACAAGCAGGTGAAGGATCTGCTGAGTCGCGAGACCCCACCGGCGATCGCGGGTGTACCGACCGGACCGAATGGTCAGGGGACCAGGGGAGGGCCTGCCCCGACGGGCGGTTTGCAGTTGGCCAACTGGATGTGGCTCGGCCCCGGAAACATCGGTGGGCGCACGCGCGGCATCGTGATCCACCCGGTGCAACCGGACAGGATGTGGGCCGTGAGCGCCGGCGGCGGCGTGTGGCACACCGACAACGGCGGTGCCCAGTGGGACCCCGTCGACGACTTCCTGGAGAACCTCGCGTGCGCCTGCATCGCACGGGACCCGTCCGATGCGGACACGATGTACGTGGGGACCGGTGAGGCCTTCCAGAACCTCGATGCCATACGCGGCAACGGGATCTTCGTCACGACCGACGCGGTCGACTGGACTCCGATCACGGCCACCCAGACCCCGGACTTCCGGTTCGTGAGCCGGATCGCGGTGTCGCAGTCCGGGAAGGTCGTGCTCGCGGCCACGTCCACCGGCCTCTTCCGCAGCGCCGATCCCGCGCGGGCCACCTGGACCAAAGTCCTGGACAACCCTCTGGGCGACGTCAGATTCGATCCTCAGGACAGCAGCAAGGCGGTCGCCGGGGCGCTGCGGGACGGTGCGGCCTGGTTCAGCCGGGACGGCGGTCTCACCTGGGACCTCGCGGTCAACGGCCCGTGGATCGGCCGGGTCGAGCTCGCGTACGCGGAGAAGGCCCCGGATATCGTCTACGCGTCGGTTCAGATGACCACCGGCCAGATCTGGCGGTCGCGGGACGGCGGTGCGAGCTACCAGAAGAGGAAGACACTGACCACGGGTGGCCTCCCGTCGGACTACCTGGGCAAGCAGGGCTGGTACGACAACGCGATCTGGGCCGGGGACCCGACCGACGCGGACCTGGTGCTGGTCGGCGGAGTCAACCTGTTCCGCAGCACGGACGGCGGCGACCATCTGGCCGAGATCAGCACGTGGTGGGATCCCGGCTCGGCTCACGCCGACCAGCACGCCATCGTCTCGCACCCCTCCTACGACGGGCTCACCAACCGAACGGTGTTCTTCGGCAACGACGGTGGAGTGTTCAAGGCGGACGACCTGGCCGTTGTGGGAAGCGAGCCGCAGCCTCCGTTCGTGAACGGCTGGACCGAGCTGGTGAACAACTACGGTGTGACCCAGTTCTTCGGCGGGGCGGGCCACGTCGGCAGCGGGAAGATCATCGGCGGTGCACAGGACAACGGCTCGCTCACCTTCAACCCTGCCCTCGGCACCCAGGACTGGCGGCCGTTCTTCGGCGGTGACGGCGGCTGGTGTGCCTCTGACCCGACCGACCCCGACGTGTTCTACGGCGAGTACGTCTTCCTGAACATCCACCGCAACACCGATGGTGCCACCACCGACGACACACAAGGTGACCGCTACATCAGCGGCCAGTTCTTCAACTTCGCGACAGGCGACTGGGACTGGAAGCAGGTGCCCTTCCGCATCACGGACGCGAAGAACGAGGACGCGCTCTTCATCGCCCCCTTCATGCTCGATCCCAACAATGAGAACCGGATCCTGGCAGGCGGGCTGTCGCTGTGGCGGACGGACAATGCCAAGCAGCCGAACACCGCCACCACTGGGCCGACCTGGCGGGCGGTGAAGCCCAACGCCGGCTCGATGATCAGCGCGATCGCGGTGACGCGCGGTGACTCGGACGCGGTGTGGGTGGGCCACGAGGACGGCATGGTCTTCCGCACAGCCAACGGCACCGCGACGACGCCCACCTGGTCGCGAGTCGGTGTGACGGGCCCGAGTCCGCTGACGCCACGGCGCTACTGCACCTGCATCACCGTGCATCCGACGGACCCGGACACCGTCTACGTGGCGTTCGGCGGATACGAGCGCGGCAACCTGTGGGTGACCACGGATGCCGGCGCGCGGTGGACCAACCTCGCCACCGCTCTGCCACGCGCTCCGATCCGGGCCCTGGCGGTGCATCCGCGGCGGACGAAGCTGCTCTACTGCGGCACCGAGGTCGGGCTGTTCGCCAGCGAGAACGCCGGGGCGAGCTGGTCGCCGACGAACGAGGGCCCGACCAACTGCTCGGTCGACGACCTGTTCTGGATGGACGAGACGCTCGTCTGTGTGACTCACGGCCGCGGGATGTTCCGGATCGACCTGTCGACGATCCCGTAGGGCGACCCGATCTTCGGCCCGATCTTCGGCCCGGTCGTCAGGCCGGGCCGACGTCGTGGTCCGACAGACTGAGGAGCACCGATGGAGCCATTTCTGCTTCCAGTTGTGTTCTTGGCTGTGGCTGCCGCATTCACACTGTCCGCTTCGGCCGGGTTCGGTGGCAGCCTGATTCTTGTTCCCACTCTGGCGCTCGTCCTCGGCACCAAGTCCGGGGTGGCTTTGGCGGCGCTTCTTCTTGGCGCCAACAACCTGGTCAAGGTCTTCGCCTACCGAACGACGCTCCCCTTCCGCAAGGCAGCCGTCGTGATCGTCCTGGTCGCTGCAGGATCGTTCCTGGGGGCCAAGTTGCTGGTTTCCGCGCCCGAACGGGCTGTGACCTGCGCGGTCATCTTCAGTTTCGCTGCCGCGTTTCTGGTGGAAACGCTCAATCTGACCCGCTGGCAGCGGGCCGGTTCCCCGGTGATGGCGTTCGCCGCGGGGGCGACGTCCGGATTCAGCGGTACGTCGGGACCCCTCAAGGGGCTTGCGGTCCGCGGACTGGCGCTGGATCGCCTTCACCTCGTAGGTGCGCTTTCCATGGCCTCACTCGTCGGGGATGCCACGAAAACCGCCGTATGGACGGATGCCGCGCTGCTTACGGGCGGGGACTATCTCGTCGCCTTGGCATGTCTGCCGCTGATGCTCTTCGCAACGTTCCTCGGCAGGCGGTTCAACACCAGAATCGGTGAGCGCGGATACACAGGCCTGTTCTGGACAGTTATGGCGGGCTACACCGGGCGTCTGCTGGCGGGCCTTTGAGGCGGGCCCTCCGAATCCGACCTGACCGGTACGAGGTTCCGCAGATGCCCCCGGAAGGTCCGGGGGCTTCTGCCTTCCTACGGCGGCTCAGCGCCGAAGTATGCGGGAGGTGACGGTCAGTCCGGCCAGCGCGAGGAGCATCCAGGCTGTGAGGTAGGCGAAGGCGGCAGCGGGTGAGAAGGCGGTCCAGAGGATGCCGGCGAGGGTGCTGGCGGCGAGGTTGCCGAAGGACTGGACGGCGGCGAGCATGCCGAAGGCGGAGCCACGCAGGTCCTCGGGGGCGAAGGCCGCGACGGCCGAGTGCTGGGCGGTCTCGACCGCGCCGATGCCGATCCCGGCCAGGATGAACGGGACGGCGAGGAAGGCTATGGCGGGCGCGTCGACGGTGAACAGGCCGTAGGAGAGAGCGAAGCCGACGACGCCGCCGGCGAGGACGATGACCGGGCCGCGGGGTCCGAGCCTGTCGGAGAGTCGGCCTGCGGGTACGGAGACGAGTGTGGCGGCGATGTTGTGCGCGGTGTAGAGGCCGAGAGCGATCGTGGTCGCGGTTTTCGCGCCGCGCTCCACCGCGAGCAGCTCGGATGCCCGCAGGATGAGCAGGGTGGTGGCGACATTGCCGAACTCGAAGGCCGCCACCGCGGCCATCAGCCTGCCGAGGTCGCCTTGGAGGACCGGCTTGATCCGGATCTTGAGGGGCACCTTGACCCGGCTGGCGGGACGGGGTGTCCGGCGGATCGCGTAGACGATCGCGGCCGCGGCCAGCAGGCCGGGGATCACGGAGAGGCCGATGGCCCAGCTGACTCCGAGCCAGGCGACCAGGCCGAGGGCCAGAAGGGGGCCGAAGATCGCGCCCAGGTTGTCCATCATCCGCTCGAAGCCGTATGCGCGTCCGTAGGCAGTAGGGGGGACGATGTCGGCGAGGAGGGCGTTACGGGCGGGGACGCGCAGGCCGCGGGCGGTCCAGGCTGCGGCCCGCAGGAGGCCGACCTGCCAGACCGCGGTCGCCCCGGCGGTCGCGGCACCGAGCACGGCGGTGGCCGCGTAGCCGCCGACGGCGACCTTGCGACGCCGGGACGGGTCGTCCGCCAGGACGCCGCCCCCGAACCTGGCCGCGCCGGCCAGGGCGTCGGAAACCCCTTCGATCGCGCCCAGAGCCGCGGCCGGTGCGCCGAGGGAAGTCAGCAGGGACGGCAGGAGGGCGGTGGGGATCTCGTGGCCGACATCGGCGAGGAGACTGGCGGATCCAATGCCCTTGACGCCTGGCGTGAGCCATTGATTTCCGTCGCGGGCGCCGTCGGCGGGCGGCACGATCTCGTTCATTCCCGGCAGTCTGCCTGGTCCTTACGGATGTCCTGTGACGACGAGCTCTTGGTAGACGGATTCTCCACCGAGATCACCAGTGTCATGCGGGGCCGCCGCCCCTCGCTCATCTTCGGTGCGAGGACACCTGTGCCCAGCTCGCTGCCGGGTTCGGCATCGGCATGGGCGGCCATCCACCGGCACACCCTCAGGGCGCAGCCGGATGGGATCGCAGAGCGGCACTGAATCTGCAGCAGCAGCTGCGTCGCTAGGTGAGGTGGGCCGACGCGTCCGTCGTGCCCGCCTCATGCAGTCATGCGTCAGCGGCAGGTACGGGCGGTATGTCCGCGGGTAGGGTAACGAGGAGGTGCTGGAGCTCCTGCTGCTTGTCCTCGGTGAGCGGGAGCAGTGGCGCGCGCGGCGGCCCGGCCGGGAATCCCCGCATGGTCGACCCGCAACCTCACCGGCCGTCCTGGACGGCTACCTGTCCCCGGGTCTTTCTCACGGCTTCCGACGCCACCGCCCGCGAGCGGCTGGTCGGCCGGGAACGCGGCTCGGAATTGGAGCAGGAGCTGAAGGGCAGGGCACGCAATGCACGGCTGCTGGACCAGCGGGCCTGCGCAGGGACCGTGCGGGTGGTGACGGACGGACGGCCTGCCGTGGACATCGCGCGCGAGGTGGTGGCCGCCACCGGCTGGGCCGGGCGGCCTGCCGCCCGGCAGTTCGGCCTCCCGCAGGCCGCGCTCGGCCCACTCCAGCGCCCCATGAGGAACTTCTCCGCCCATGCCTTGGGGTTGGCCCACCAGGCAGCCACCACCAGTTCGCGTGCCCGGGCCATGCCCGGCTCACCGAGCAGCTCCCAGTAGCCGAAGAGGTCCATGTCCGTGGCATCGTTCACGCCGTCCAGCAGGTGGCGCACCAGCCGCTCGGCGTGGGCGTCTGCGTACTCGACGTAGCAGTGGCGGGCAAAGAGGCGAGTGCCGAGCAGGCTCAGGATGCGCGCGCGGACGATGCCGGTGTCCTCCCCGGCGGTGGCCGCGAGACCCGGGGAAAGCGGACCGAAGATGCGAATCGTTGTAGGCTCCGGAGACCTCCCTTGACCTGCGTGAAGCAGGCAGGGAGCGGACAAATCGGGAGTATGCGCATGCTTCGTACGATGTTCAGGTCCAGCACCTGACATCTGGGTATCTGCGCAGGTCAGAGTGCTTCTGGTCGCGATGGGGTCAGCAAATGCTCAGCATGGTGCGGGTATGTGTCCCGCGGCTGCTGACCGTCCGGTGTGCCGGCAGGGCGACCACTTGGCGCGGACAGTCCTGCCAGGGTCGGGTCGGCCACGGTTTTGCGGGACGCTGGGAACTGGTAGCTGGTATTGCCGCCGGATGACAGTCGCCTAGCGAGCAGGAGCACAGCGGTGCCGCTTGAGATCAACGTCCTCGGGAGGTTCGCCGTGCGCCGGGACGGCGTCGAGGTGACGTCGCAAGAGTTCGGCGGTCGGCTCACCCGCCAGTTGATCCGGCTGCTCGTCGCACGCCGCGGCACGGTGGTGACCCGGGACGCGTTGGTGGAGGCGCTGTGGGGAGATCGTCGACCCGCAGATCCGGACGCGAACCTCAACGCGCTCGTCAACCGCGCCCGGCGCGCCCTGGGGGCGGCATCACTGATCCGGACCGTCCCGGGCGGGTACGTCCTCCACGATGACTCCGCGGTGGCCATCGACGCCGAGGCGTTCGAGGTGGCCGTGCACACGGCGGGTCATCGGCTCGATGGCGATCCGGCGGCTGCGCTGGCCGCGATCGAAGGGGCGCTCGCGGCCTGGGGGGACCCCTGGCCCGAGGATACGTACGCGGACTGGGCGCAGCCGCATCGCGAGCGGCTGGAACGCGCCCATCAGGATGCGCTGGAGATCGGGGCGGCCGCGGCCTTGCGTGTCGGGGATGCCCGCCGGGCGGTCGAGCTGGCCTCCGACGCCGTCTCGGCCGCGCCGCTGCGCGAAGCCGCACACCTGCTGCGGATCCGGTCTCTGGCCGCGAGCGGGGACCAAGCGGCGGCGCTGGCCGCGTACGGGCAGCTGCGGCACCGGCTCGCCGAGGAACTGGGAGTCGATCCCACCCGCGAGGCGGCCGAGCTGCACCGGCAGCTGCTCCGTGGCGAGCTGAGGGCCGTCCCCTCGTCGGCGTCCCCGGCGTCCCCGGCGTCCCCGGCGTCCCCGGAGCCACCGGCGTCCCCGGCGCCGCCAGGCAGGCCGTTCGTCGGTCGTGACCGCGAGCTCGCCGCGTTGCGCGACGCCGAACACGTGGCGCTCGTGGCCGGCCGGCCCGGTTCCGGGAAGTCCCGCCTGCTCGCCGAGCTGGCAGCGGTCTCCCGGCGTCCGGTGATCGCAGGCCGGGCTGTCCTACCCGAGCGGGAGGCACCCTGGAGCCTTGCGCGCGGGTTGCTGCGTGCCGCGCTGGGCATCGGTATTTCGCCGGCCACGGTATTGCCGTCCCGCTCCCACGCCGCGCTGGGGGAGCTGCTGCCGGAGCTGGCCGGCCCCCGCGCCCCGGTCCCGGTCGACGCGCGGACCTGGCGCTCCCTGGTCCTGGAGTCGTGCGTGCGCGTGCTCGCGGCCACCGGCCCGTCGCTGCTGCTGCTCGATGACCTGCAGTGGGCCGACGCGAGCAGCCTGGAGGTGCTCGCCACCCTCGCCGCCCGCGCGGAGAACGTCGTGATGGTGTTCGCCTACCGGCCCGACGAGATCACCGGAGAGCATTTCCTGACCGACCTGCGGGCCGTTCACCGTCCGCTCGAGATCCGGCTCGGTCCGCTCGACGCCGCGGCCATCAACCGCCTGGTCGAGGGCCAGGTGTTGGCGGAGCTGCTCGCCGAGGAGACCGACGGCACCCCCTTCGCGGTGCTGGAGGTCCTCCGTGCCGTCGCGCACGATCCCCCGGAGGAGGTCATCGGTCATGCCCGCGCCGCCGCGCGTGCCGGCCGGCGGCGCTCGATCCTGCTGCGCGCCGAGCGGCAATCACCGCCGGCCCGCGAAGTGCTGGGAGTGCTCGCCCTGCTGGGGAGGCCGGCCTCACCGCGGCTGCTCGCCGACGCCGCCGGGGCGGCGGTCGAGGCCATCACGGCAGAGCTGCGATCGCTGGCCCGCGCGGAGCTCGTACGCGGCGACGACCGCGGCTTCTCCGTGGCCCACGACCTGGTGGGCGACACCGTACGCGACGCTCTCGACGCGGTGGAACGGGTCCGGCTGCATCAGCTGGTGGCCCGGGCGCTCCTCTCCCATCCGGCGACACCGGGGGAGCGGGCCCGCCACCTGGCCGGGGCGGGAGACCGTCCGGCGGCGACGAGCGCCTACGCCGCCGCGGCGCGGGAACGGCTCGACCACTTCGACGACCGTGAGGCCGAACGGCTCGCCGAGGCCGGACTGTCGGGCGACCCGGCGGACGCCACGCGCGGGGACCTGCTGGAGGTGCGGGCCCAGACGCGAGCCCGGGCAGGGGACCTGCGCGGTGCGCGTGACGACCTGCGCGGTGCCCTCTCCCTCGCGCGCACCCCGGGGGCGCGGGCCCGGCTGCTCACCCGGCTGGCCGTCCTCGCCTCCGGGTCCGACGACCTGATCCGCGCCGAGAGCCTCGTCGACTTGGCGCTGGTGGAGGCCGGCGCCGATCCCGCCGCGCGGGCCCGCGCACTGGCCACCGGCGCGATCATCGACATGAACCTCGAACGCCGGGCTCGCGCGCAGAGCCGGTACGACGAAGCGCTGACGCTGTTCGAGCAGGCCGGCGATGCCCGCGGGGTTGCCGACATCCTCGACGCCCAGGCCATGGCGGCCTTCCTCGACGGCGACGTCGACGCGGCCATCGAAGCCTTCGACCGGGTGGCGCAGCTCTTCGCCGACGCCGGCAACCTGCTGCGCGTCATCACGCCGCGATCGACCCGCGGCCACGCGCTCGTCTTCGCGGGCCGGCCGCAGGAGGGGCTGGCGGACACCGAGGCGGCGCTGGACCTGTCGCGGTCCCTCGGCTACGCCGAAGGCGAGGCGATGGCCCTGTGGCACCACAGCGAGGCGCTCACTGCGCTCGGCCGGACCGGCGATGCCCTCGATGCGGCCACGAAGGCCGTGTCGATCGCCGAGCGCGTCGGGCACCGCGGGTGGACTGCCACGGCGCTGCGCAGCCTCGGCATCGCGCACGAGGCCGCCGGTGGTATGGCCGCGGCAGAGGACGCCTTCCGTCGGTCACTGGAGAAGAGCGAGCACCTGCCGCTCTTCGCGTCGTGGGCGCATGCGCGGCTCGCGCTCGTGCTCATGGCCTCGGGGCGGCTCCGGGACACTGCCGAGCACGTCGATCGCGCGTTGGCCACCGGGCCGCCCCTCGGCCACTACGAGGCACGGCTGGCCCGGTGCGCGCTCGCCGTGAGCCGCCGGCAGCCGGACGCGTCCGCGTTGCTGGACGACGCCATCCACCGGGCTGCCGCGGGCGGCCATCGGGCAAGCCAGAGCCGGCTGGCCACGCTGGCCGAGTCCTGGCACGGGGTCTCGGACACACCGGCCCGGCTCGAGGAGTGAGCGCTTCCCCAGGCCGGCGATCGTGGTGGCCCGTGATCCCTTCCTGTGGGTTCAGCGGGTCCGCGCGGGGTCGCGTTCTGGCAGTACGTCTTTCGCCCAGTCGGCGCGCTTCCAGTCCGGCACCGGCGTTTCGCAGTTCGCGTGCGGCACGTAACCCGAGCGCTCCACCACTCGCATGCGGTGGATGTAGCGCGGGCAGTTCGGGTAGACGGCACGCGGAGTCACACGGACGACGAACTGCGCCTCCGGCCAGGTTTCGAGCAACGGGTCCGCGAGTTCGACGCGGGCCTGCCCCTCGACGCGCATCCGCCGGCCGTGTTCGAAGTCGATGAACAGCATCCCCACGTGCGGATTGCGGAGCAGGTTGCCGAACGACAGGAACATGCCGTTCCCGTCGTACGACGGGAAGGCCAGCGTCCGCTCGTCCAGCACCCGGACGAATCCCGGGTCCCCGCCCTTGTACGAGCACGTCGGCCGGCCCTGCTCGTCGGCGGTGGCCAGGAAGAACATGTCCAGCCGCTCGATGAACTCCCGGTCGTGCTCGGTGAACCGGTCGTGCACGAGCTTGTCGACGATCCGGTCGGCCATCCGCCGGGTGTCGAACCGGTCCTGCAACTCACGGTTGCCGGCGTGAAACATCAGTCGGCTCCCCTTGACTCGAGCGGCGTGTCGTCGCGGTTTGATGCACCCCTCATAAGCAGTCAGGGAAAGCGTCGACCATCGCGATAGCGGCCAGATAGCGGTCAGATAGCGGCCCCGACCCGCCGCCTTGGGCCGTCGGCGGCTCCTGCAGAAGCGTGAGCACGGCCATGACGCGGTGCCGGTCCACTGGGTGGGGTGACGGGCGTGGTGTTCGCCGTTTCGGGTAGGTCAGCAGCTAGCAGGCGTGGGAGAGGGAGAAGTGCCCGGTGAATACGTAGACGACGGTGTTGACGGTGACCATTGCGCTCGCGGCGGCGACGGCGAGGTTGAGGAAGAGGGGGGGCGGACGCCGCTGATCGGGTGCATTTGCCCTGTGGGCCGGTGTCCGCGCCGCCGGCCGCGGGTAGTGCGCCGCGCATGACCGGAATGGAACTCAGCAGTGCCGCGTTCGATGATCACACCGCGATCCCCCGCCGGTACAGCGGGGAGGGGGAGAACGTCTCGCCGCCCCTGACCTGGTCGGCGGCGCCTGAGGGGACCGCGGAGCTGGTGTTGCTCTGTGAGGACCCGGATGCCCCGGGAGGGACCTTCCTCCACTGGCTGGTCACCGGCATCGATCCCGGGGCCACCGGGGCGGAGGAGGGGCAGAAACCCCGGGGCGGGCTGCCGTGGCCCAATGACTTCGGGCGCGTGGGCTGGGGTGGGCCGATGCCTCCACCGGGGCACGGGCCGCACAGATACTTCTTCCGTCTGTACGCCCTGTCCGAGCCGCTCACCCTGCACGGCAGGCCGACCGTCGACACCGTGCACCGCGCGGTCAAGGGCAAGGAACTGGCCGTCGGCACCCTGGTCGGCACGTACCAGCGCTGATCGCAGCCATGGGCGCCTTACAGCCGGACGAAGCAGGCCGACGCGACCGTCGCGCGGTGCCCGAGGCCGTGGGCCCGCCGCGGGCACGGGCCGGCATACCGAGGGATCCGTCGCCGACCACGTACGCGGCGAGGCGGGCCAGCAGCCGCTCGTCCGTCACCCCCACGCCCCGCGCCGCACGGACCGGATCCTCGGGAGACGACTGATGCCCCATGGGTCATCGGGTCGCGGTCGCGGTGCGTTCCAGCCTGATCACGATCCCCTTGAATGTGGGCGTGTTGCTGATGTCGGCCGTACTGTCCAGCGGCACCAGGACATTGGTCTCCGGGTAGTAGGCGGCGGCGCAGCCACGTGCGGTCGGATAGGCGACCAGCCGGAAGTTCTCCGCGCGGCGCTCCGTGCCGTCCGGTCCGGTGCTCACGATGTCCATCCGTTCGCCGTCGGCCAGCCCGAGTGCGGCGAGGTCCGCCGGGCTCACCAATACGACCCGCCGGGTTCCGTGGATGCCGCGGTAGCGGTCGTTCTCGGTGTACGGAACGGTGTTCCACTGGTCGTGGGAGCGCAGGGTCTGCAGCAGTAGATGGCCCTCGGGCGCCCGTAGCATCTCGCCCGCGTTGCGGGTGAAGACGGCCTTGCCGCCGGGGGTGGGGAAGGTTCCGTCGTTCACCGGGTTGGGCAGCCGGAAGCCGCCGGGCCTGGCCACCCGGGCGTTGAAGTCGTGGAAGCCGGGCACGACCCGGGCGATCCGGTCCCGGATCGCGCCGTAGTCCGCCGTGAACTCCTCCCACGGCACGGGCACCGTGTCACCGAGGGTCCGGCGGGCCAGCCGGCACAGGATCGCCACCTCGCTCAGCAGCGCGGGGGAGGCCGGCTCCAGCCGGCCGCGGGAGGCGTGGACCTCGCTCATCGAGTCCTCGACGGTGACGAACTGCTCCCCGCCCGCCTGGACGTCCCGCTCGGTTCTGCCCAGGGTGGGCAGGATCAGCGCGGTCTCACCGCACACCGTGTGGGAGTGGTTGAGCTTGGTGGAGACGTACGCGGTGAGCCGGCACTGCCGCAGCGCCCGCTCGGTGACGCGGCTGTCGGGGGTGGCCCGTACGAAGTTGCCCGCGACGCCGAGGAACACAGTGGCGCGGCCGTCGAGCAGGGCCTTGATGGACTGCACGGTGTCCCAGCCGTGCCCGGTCGGCGGGGTGAAGCCGAATTCGTCTCCCAGCGCGTCCAGGAACTGCTGCGGCATCCGCTCCCAGATGCCCATGGTGCGATCGCCCTGCACATTGCTGTGGCCGCGCACGGGGCAGACGCCCGCGCCGGGCTTTCCGATGTTGCCGCGCAGCATGAGGAAGTTGACGATCTCGCGGATGGTGGGCACCGCGTGCTTGTGCTGCGTCAGCCCCATGGCCCAGCACACGATGATCCGCCGGCTGTCGAGGACCAGGTCGCGCAGGTTCTCGATGTCCTGGCGCGTCAGCCCGGTCGCGGCGGTGACCTGGTCCCAGGAGACCTTCCGGACGTGCTCGGCGAATGCGTCGAACCCTGTCGTGTACGTGTCGATGAAGGCCCGGTCGAGCACGATGCCGGGAGCTGCGTCCTCGGCCTCCAGCAGCAGCCGGTTCAGCGCCTGGAACAGCGCGAGGTCACCGCCGAGCCGGATCTGGAGGAAGGCGTCTGCGAGCACGGTCCCGCGGCCGATGACACCGCGCGCTCTCTGTGGGTGTCTGAACCGCTTCAGACCTGCCTCGGGCAGCGGATTCACGGCGACGATGCGTCCGCCGTTGCGCTTGGTCTGCTCCAGGGCGGAGAGCATCCGGGGATGGTTGCTGCCGGGGTTTTGGCCCACGACCAGGACCAGATCGGCGTGGTAGATGTCGTGCAGGCTGACGCTTCCCTTGGCGACGCCCAGGGTCTCGTGCAAGGCGGCGCCGCTGGATTCGTGGCACATGTTCGAGCAGTCCGGCAGGTTGTTGGTGCCGAAGGCCCGGGCGAACAACTGGAGGAGGAAGGCGGCCTCGTTGCTGACCCGGCCCGAGGTGTAGAAGACGGCCTCATCGGGGGAGTCCAGCCGGCCCAGCTCCTCGGCCAGCAGCCCGATCGCCTCCTCCCAGCCGATCGGCTCGTAGTGGTCCGAGCCGGGCCGCTTGACCATGGGCTCGGTGAGCCGACCCTGCTGGTTGAGCCACTGGGCGGATCTCGTGGCCAGTTCGGAGACCGGGTGCCGCCGGAAGAACCCGGCCGTGATCCGTCGGGACGTCGCCTCGTCGCCCACGTGCTTGGCGCCGTTCTCGCAGTACTCGTTGAGCTGCCGGTGGGCCGGGTCCGGTTCCGGCCAGGCACACCCCGGGCAGTCGAAGCCCTTGGTCTGGTTGACGTTGAGCAGAGTCAGCGCGGTCCGGCGGACCGTCGTCTGTTCCAGGGAGTACCGCAGGGCGTGGGCCACCGCCGGTACGCCCACCGCCCAGGTCTTGGGCGGGGCGATCGAGACCTCTGTCCCGGCAGGGTCCTCCGGGGTCCGGCCCGGTTCTTCCGGTTCTCTGCTCATGTTCCCTGCCTCGTCCGCCGGTCAGCCCGAGGGCCAGCACGGCACTTTGGGCCGCAGCCGCCCGGGGCGGACATGCCCGCGGCTGATCGCGCCGCGCCAGGCCCGGTCTCTTTCTCCCGGCCCTCGACGAACGCCTTGAACCGCCCTAGCCCGCCGTGGATCCCGCGCCGGACCCCACCGAGGGCGTCCACCGCCCGCCCGAGCAGGCCCTGCGGCGCGTACTCCATGCGCAGGGATACCCGGGTGCGGTCGCCGGCGGTGGGACGGAAGGTCACCGAACCGGTGTGGTGCGGGCTGTCCAGGCTCTGCCAGACCACGCGTTCATCGGGTGTCTGCTCCACGATCTCCGCGTCGAACCCGTGGGCGACCGGGCCCCATCCGGTAACCCAGCGGACCAGGGCGGGACCGAGCTGCTCGACGTCTTTCACGCCCGGTACGAACCGGGGGAAGCTCTCGAACTGGGTCCACTGGTTGTAGGCGGCGCGCACCGGGGCGGCCACATCGACCGACTCCTCGATCACGCCCATGGCCGGCTCCGCTTCCCTCGCGCTGTCGTTCCCGCCCAGTGTCGGCACATTCCGTCCGCCGCGCGAGCCGGAAACCGCGGTGCGCGTCCGCCTCAGGACTGTGTCCCCGGGTCGGTGTACCGCAGGAGTGCGCCCACGCCCTCGTACAGCCCCAGCTTGCTCTCCGGTACGAGGACCAGTTCGGCGCCCGTGCCCACCAGGGCCCGCACCAGCGCCTCGTCGGCGCGCTCCTCGCGCGGTGCCCGCACGCCGAAGGAGAGCAGCTCCGCCTCCGTCAGGGCCAGCTGGGTGGCCTGCGGGCCCACCCAGAGCCGCAGGGAGGGCGCGGGCGGGTGGTTGAGCAGCAGTGCCGAGACCTGGCCGCGCTGCAGTGCGGCGACGGTGGCGGCCAGGCCCTCGCACGCGGCTCCGTGCAGTGCTCGTCGGCCGATGAAAATGTCCGCGAGCTCCCGGTCGTGCGCGGCCATACGGTGGTGGAAGACGCTGTTCAGCTGTGGCTCCAGGAGCGCGCGCCCGGTGTCTGCCGGCGACGGTCCCGCGACGCGTACGATCCGGCGCCGGAGCCCACCCGGCAGGCGGCGGACCAGGACGTTGCCCGCCCAGTCGTCCCCGCCCACGATGACGGTGTCCGAGCCGTGGTGTCGTGCCCACTCGTCCAGCCGGTGGCCGAGTCGGACGGCGGCGGCGTGCCAGTCGGCCACCGGGACCCTCAGGTGCAGCCGCTCTCCCGGGGTGACGGTGGACACCGGCCACATCCCCGCCTCGGCGTCGACCGT
Organism: Streptomyces sp. CA189; assembly: GCF_056428985.1. Lineage (NCBI taxonomy): Bacteria > Bacillati > Actinomycetota > Actinomycetes > Kitasatosporales > Streptomycetaceae > Streptomyces > Streptomyces sp. CA189. The sequence goes on from NZ_JBWJVM010000002.1 coordinate 251,766, forward strand.
CACGGTGCCGTGCGTCTCGGCCGTGGGAAGCCCGCGGTAGTGCACGATCACGGCCAGGTAAGGGATCTCCGGCAGGTGCTGGGTCACCAGCGGCATCGCGTCGGGCAGCGTGCTGTAGCGCGCGGAGTCGTGCGTGGGCGGTTGTGGCAGCTCTCCGTCCAGCACCAGAGCCCCGTGGGCGGTGAAGATGGCCTGCCCGTGCGGCCCGGGTACATCCGCGTCCTCGCCGACCACCCGTTCGATGGCGGTGAGCGTCGGCCGGTCCGCACCCTGGCGGGCCAGGGCGTCGCGCAGCCGTCGCCAGCGCAGGTCGATCGTACGCTCCGGATGCTCGACGTCACGGGATGTGTCGAGGTAGACGGAGGCGAACGGGCCGGGCTCGGCGTACAGGGGCTCCAGGAACGACAGCCGCATCACCACCACTCCACCTTCGATGATGACGCCGTCGCGTCAGATCCGGAACAGTAGGATCCCGGCCGCGACCGATCCCGCCACCGCGCCTCCGTAGCAGAACAGACTGATCGCGGCGCTCAGCCTCTTGAGCCGAAGGCCGTCGTACAGGGTGTAGCGGAAGCGATGCGCCCAGTGGAAGAGGCACAGCAGGCACAGCCCGAAGAGGATCACCTTGGTGACGGGGTGCCTGAGCACCGAGAGCAGGTGGGCGTGGTCGGGAGCCGCCAGCCAGCCCAGCGGGAAGGCGATGCCGAACAGGAACAGCAGGACGGGTACCAGCAGGGCGGCGGCCATGCCGTCGGCGCTGAAGAGCAGCCACAGCAGCGGTTCCGGCGATTTCCAGCTCATCGCTCTACCCACTCAGGATCAGCCATGCCGTGGCCGCCGTCAGCAGCGCCCACAGCAGGTAGTGGACTGCCAGGATGGAGCCCGGCCGGACGCGTCGGCCGCGCACACGAACCGCCATGGCCCGCGGGGCCAGGCCGAACCAGGTGATGGTGTGCAGCAGGACGAAGAGCAGGGCGATCGTGTTCAGCAGGACCACCCACCACTGCTTGCTCCAGTCCTGGAACCGCTCGTACTCGCCACTGCCGTCGGCGATCGCCCCGGCCATGAGCAGCAGGAACACCAAGAACCAGGCGACGAACACGCCGCTGAGCTCCCGCAGCACGAAGACGAAGTAGGCACGTCGCCGCAGCCACCAGAGCGTGGGGACCGGCTTGCGGTACGGCGGCGCCGGCCGAGGCCGCGCAGGCGTTTCGCTCATCGCTCACCCCATGGCCAGAGGAGGTGCTTGAGTGATTGCGTGGCCGCCGTGAGCTTGTAGCGCTGGATCGCGCCGGCCGGGTCCACCCCCTTGGGGCAGGCCGTGGCGCACTCGCCGACCAAGGTGCAGGCCCACACACCGGCGGCGGAGCTCAGGACGTCGCGCCGGTCGGCGGCCCCCTCGTCCCTCGAGTCGAGGTTGTAGCGCTGGGCGAGGGCGATGGCCGTCGGCCCCACGAAGTCCGGATCGAGCGCGTACACCGGGCAGGCCGCGTAGCAGAGCATGTAGTTGATGCACATGCTGTACTGCTTGTACTCGTCCATCTCCTCCGGCGTCTGCATGAACTCGCCCTCGTCGAGCGGCTTGTCCTCGCCTCGGATGATCCAGGGCTTGACCTCCGGCAGCTTGTTCATGAAATCGCCGATGTCGACGACGAGATCGCGGATCACCGGAAAGTTGTCCAGCGGTTCGACGCGCAAGGGTCCGGGGACCGAGTCGGTCAGGAAGGCCGAACAGGCCAGCTGGGGGTTGCCGTTGACCGTCATTCCGCAGCTGCCGCAGATGCCCATCCGGCAGGACCAGCGGTAGGAGAGGGTGCCGTCCAGGTGGTCCTTGACGTGGTTGAGACCGTCGAGGACCGTCCACTCCTTGCGCAACGGCACCTCGTAGGACTGCCAGGTCGGTTCGCCCTCCTGTTCCGGCCGGTAGCGGGCGACCTGCAGGGTGATCCGTTCGGTATCCGGCATGGCTACCGCCTCCCGTACACGCGTTCCCCCCGGGGGGGGGGGGGGGGGGGCAGCGGGTGACGGTCACCGCTGGGTACTCCACCCGCCCGGTACCGTCGGGTTCTCGATGGATGAGCGAATGGGCCAGGTAGCGCTGGTCGTCTCGCGCGGGGAAGTCGGTGCGCTGATGAGCACCTCGGGACTCCTCGCGGCCCAGCGCGGAAGTGATGGTGGTCTCGGAGACGTCCAGCATGCAGCCCAGCTCCAGCAGGGCGATCAGGTCCGTGTTGAACGTCCGACTGTGATCGCCGACGGCCGCACGGCCGTAGCGCTCCCGCAGTCGGCGCAGCGCGTCGGCCGCGGTGGCCAGGGACTGACGGTCGCGGTAGATTCCGGCGCCGTTCTCCATGGTGTCCTGCATCGCGGTACGGATGTCCGCGATGCGCTCGTGGCCGTCGTGGCCGTCGGGGTGCCGGGCGACCAGGCGCTCCAGGCGGCGATGCTCGTCGCGGGCCTGCGCGAGTACCGCGGCGCTGGGGCCGCTGCCCGCCGAGGCGGCGGCGGACTCGGCCGCGGCCCGGCCGCCGCGGGCGCGGAAGACCAGCAACTCGGGCAGCGAGTTGGAGCCCAGCCGGTTGGCGCCGTTGATACTGACGCAGGCCACTTCACCGGCGGCATACAGGCCGTCGAGACCTGTGGCCCCGTCGATGTCGGTGTGGACGCCGCCCATCATGTAGTGCACCACCGGGCGCACCGGGATCAGTTCCGTGACCGGGTCGATGTTCTGGTACTTCAGGCACAGTTCGCGGACGAACGGCAGCTTCGTGTCGATGAGTTCCGCGCTGAGGTGGCGCAGGTCCAGATGGACGACCGGCCCGTGCGGCGTAGGGACGGTCCTGCCCTTGCCGAGCTCGTGCACGAACGCCTGCGACAGCCGGTCGCGCGGTCCCAACCGGTCAGGTCCTCCTTTGCCCCCAGCAGCATCTCCTTGACCTTGGGGAACTGGCGGCCGAGCATGTCCGCGACGGTGTCGAGCTGGGCCCGGACCACATCGGCGGTCGGCTGGGCGAAGACCGTGCGGATCGTCGCGGCGACCATTTCCGCGGATCCCTTCGGGATGACGGAGAACACGTTGCGCACGAAGTGAACGCGGCACCGCTGCCAGCCGGCTCCGATCATGACCTTGCGGATCACTTTGACCAGGCCGCTGTGCCTGTCGGAGATCACCAGGCGGACACCGCTCAGGCCGCGTTCACGCAGCGAGCGAAGAAACTCGGTCCAGAAGACCTCCGTCTCGCTGTCGCCGACCATGACACCGAGGACTTCACGGCCGCCGTCCTCGGTGACACCGGTCGCGATGACGACGGCCTGGGACACGAAGGCGGTGCCGCGCGGGTCCGTCAGGCGGGCGGTGGTGGTGGCGTCGGCGGCCGGGGCTGCCGGGGCGGTCACGGTCGCCCCGAGGTCTCCCAGCCTGGCGGCGTCGGCGGCCACGTCCGCGGAGGCGATGCGCAGCCGGAGGGTCTCCTCGCCGCCGTCGGTCTGGCGAAGGTGGCCCATGGGGGCCGCTGCCCCGGGGCGGTGATCTGGGGTGGCGGAGTCGGGGCCGTCTTCGAAGGTCCAGCCCAGGAGCGGTCCGTAGAAGTCCTTCAGGGCCTGGGGGTCGGTGGTGTTGATCTCGAAACCGACGACAGTGCCGGGAGTCGTGGTGGTCATGGGCGCGCCCTTTCACGGGTGAAGCGGGATGGAGGTGCCTCGCGGGGGCGGTTTCCACCGTAGGAGCCTTTTTAGGACAGGTTTTGTCACCATGGCCTGGCAGCCTGAGGACCATGACCCAGGACCTGCCTGCCCGGATGCTGCGCCTGCTGTCCCTGTTCCAGACCCGCCGCGCCTGGACGGGCGTCGAACTCGCCGACCGCCTCGGTGTCACCTTGCGCACCGTCCGCCGTGACATCGACCGGCTGCGCACGCTGGGCGACCCCGTCTCCGGCGGGTCGAGGTAGAGGCCAACCACGTCGCGGACCTTGTCGATGAAAAGTGGATCCGTGGACAGCTTGAAGGTCTGCGAGCGGTGAGGAGCCAGGGCGAACGCCCGCCAGATCCGCGGGATGGCCGACTGCGACATCCACGTCGCGGCGGCCATCGACCTGGTCGACCAGTGCGTCGCGTTCTTCGGTGTTCCTTCCAGGGTCTTGACGATCACCCGCTCGACATCGGCACGGTGATCTTCCGCGGGACGCCGGGACGCCGGGACGCCGGGACGCGTGTCGTCACGCATGCCCTCCAGCCCGCGGTCGAGGAGCCGTCGTCGCCAGGTGCGGACCGTCTCGGGCGGGGCAGGAACAGCCCAGGCCAGCGGGCACGAGGCGGTGTCGGAGGCGGCATGGACGCTGACACCGATCTGGCAGTTGCCGACCTCTCCCAGGGCCTGTATTTCAAATGCCCCGTCTCCGACGGGGTGGAGAACGGGGCGTCGTGAGGGCAGAATTCGGGTGCCTACTACTGATGGGCCTGGATGTAGTCGATCGCGGCCTGAGGGCTGGTGATCTTCTGGGCGTCCTCCTCAGGGATTTCGATGCCGAACTGCTCTTCCAGGGCCATGATGAGTTCGACGGTGTCCTGATCTTCAGCGCCGAGGTCGCCGACGAGGGAAGATCCGTTCAGTACTTCTTCCTCACTGACGCCCAGCTGCTCGGCGATGATCTTCTTCACGCGCTCTTCGACGTTGGACACAGGGCCTCCCGGTTACTTGATGGGACAGATCGCGGTGAGCGTCCCACACGGGATCGACGGATACTCCCGAACCTCTCATCGAACTTCGGAATCGACAGGGATCGGCCACATCGACGGGAGCCCTGGCGGAAACGGGCTGCTCAAAGCCGAAATAGGGCTGGTCGACACAGGGGCGGCGGGCTGGTCCGCAGCAGTCGCACGCGCGCCGCACCCGCCATTGGCGGCGTATGCGTAATCGCGTCATCACCGAGCGCAAACAAGTCAAACCGTGCCGGCGGTGATTAACCGGAGCGTGGCGTGAACACCAATGGGACGGAAGGCGCTGCGGGGGCGGGGGCGTCCCGTGCGTTCTGCCCGGTTCAACCGCTTGCGCCAACTTCATCGTCGACCGGATGGGTGGCGGCTGTGGCAGTAGAGGTCCAGATCCTGCGGAAGCTTCTGGAGGAGGTGCAGCCGGGGGGAGTACTCGACCTTCCGGCGGACCTCTTCGCCGATCGTGAGGCCGCAGGCCGGGTGTTCCCGGGCGCGGCTCCTCGTATCGAGGAGGCGGTGGTTGACCCGGAGGAACTACGGGTCTCGGGGCGGGCGGTCACCACGGCGTCCGCCGATTCGCTGCCCGTCGTCATCGAGTTGTCCGAGGACGGCGAGACCATCACAGGCGTCCTGGCCGCCGTGGATCTCGGCCGGCCCGGCGGGCTGGTGCTCGCCGATGGCACTCCGTCAGGCGCCGAACTGCCCGACGGTGCCTGGCTGGTCACACCCGGAGGCACTCTGCCGCTGGTCGGCAGGACGGGCGGCGCGGTCGTCGATCCCGAGCGCCGCGACGGCCTGGGCCGGGCGGTGCCGATCCCTCAGGGCCGCACGGCCCGCCCCCGCGGCCCCCGCGCTCTGGTCACCGACCGAGGCATCCTGGTGCCCCGCAGTGCCCCGCAGCGCCGGGGCGGCATCCGGCTCCTCGAATCCCCGGCCGTGCGCGGGTGGTCCCCGATCACGCCGCCGGACGGGGACAACGGCGTCAGCATCAACTACGAGAATCCTCCGTTGCGCATCGCCGGGGCGCTGACCGCGCGCCCGGCGAGGTCCCCGTACAAGGCCGTCGTCGGTGGTGCGCTGATCGTCGACACCGGCGTGTTCAACGGCACCGCGATGGCCGCGTACGTGGTACCCGAAACGGGCACCCGGCCTTCCTTCTTCGCCTACGGCTCGCTCGGCAGTGAGACCGGTTTCGGGCCGCCCGCCTTCCAAGTGCGGGGAGTCGCCGCGGGGTTCGGCTGGAACAGCCGGGTCCGGGTGCCGAACGCCGAGCAGATCGGCGAGTTCCCCTTCCTGGTCGCCCTCGACAACCCCGGAGAGATCGGCGCGGACGAGGACGAGGTCGACCCGCTCGAGGTGCTGAACAAGCTCGTCGGGGGTCCGAACCCCTGGGTCACCGCACAGGAGGGCGACCTGTGGATCGGCGCGGGATTCGCCTTCAGCGTCTTCGAGTTCATCAAGGGCCGTGCCATGGCCCTCGTGCAGACCGGCTCGGACCTGGCCATCAGCATCCTCGGCGCGGGCGGCGCGGAACTGCCCACCCGGAGCGAGAAGAAGATCGCCCGGGTGGAGATCGGCGTCGAGGCCACGATCCGCCCGAACAGCGGCGAGCTGAGCCTGGGCGTCGGCATGACGGAGAACACCTACCTCATCGACCCGGCCTGCCGGCTGCGCGGCGGCATCAGCCTGAAGGTGTGGTTCGGCAACAACCCGAAGGCCGGCGACTTCGCGCTGATCGTCGGCGCGATCCCCAGGGACCGGCAGCTGCCCGCCCACTACCCCAAGCAGCAGCAGGCGGGATTCACCTGGGGAGTGGGGAGCAAGGTCAGCATCTCCGGCACGGCCTACGCCGGTGTGACGCCGAAGTCCCTGATGGCCGGCGGCAGCCTGGACGTCGTCTTCCACTCCGGCATGCTGCGGGCCTGGCTGACGGCCAAGGTCGATGCGTACCTGCAATGGAATCCGTTCTATTTCGACGTCGGCATCGGCGTGCGGGTCGGGGTGTCCGCGACCATCAAGGTCGCCTTCGTCAAGGTCAAGATCTCGATCGAGGTCGGCGTCAGCATCCGGGTATGGGGCCCGCCCGTCGGCGGGCAGGCGACGGTGCACCTGTGGTTCATCGACTTCACCATCGGCTTCGGTCCGCGACGCTCCAGCAGCCCGCCGGCCCTGGACTGGGGCGGCTTCCAGGGGATGCTGCCGCCCCCTACCACTATGGTGCGGACCCTCGCCGGCGCGGGCCTGGCCGGCGAGGGGGCAGCGGAGACCCGGGGCGGGGAGAAGCCCTGGATCGTCGACAGCTCCGGCTTCGAGTTCACTGCCGACTCGCAGGCCCCCGTGAGCAAGCTCTTCCTGGACGAGCGCAGCAGCAGCCCCGTCGCCGCGGCGGAGCCTGTCGCCATCCTGCCGATGGGACAGACCGGCAAGGACAGCGAGCTGAGGGTCTGGCTCACCCTCGACGGCGGCGAGGACAGCCTCTCCGACTGGTCGCACACCACCCTGCGGGCCGCCCTGCCCCGCAGCCTCTGGGGGGAGTCCGGCAACGGCGGCGAGCTGCTCCCCGACTGCATCGTGGGAGCGACGCTCACCTCCCCCCAGCCGCAGAACGGCACCTCCACCGGGTTCATCGACGAACGCGCCATCACCTTCGACGCGATCACCCCGGACGGGAACCAGCCCCTGTCCGCCGGCGACACCCCCGCGGGCCCGGCCCCGCAGAGGCTCGCGGAGGGCGGAGTCATCGATCGCATTGCGAGCACCATCGACGGCGCCGAGGCCCGCACCCGGCGTTCCGCCCTCGTCGGCGCACTGGGCGACCTCGGCACCGCCCTCGGTCCGCTCGACACCGACCTGAGCGCCTACGCCGACGCCGCCGCGACCGCTTTCACCGCCGAGCCGATGATCGTTGCGGCGCGCTGACCCGCCTCCGTCCCCGAAAGGCACACCCGTGACCACCACACCCGACAGCGCACCCGCGCCGCGCACGAGCACGCCGGCGGCCAAACACCGCACCCGGTTCTTCGACCACCGCATCTCCTCCCTCTACGCCGGCCGGTACCAGATCTTCAACCGGCAGACCCTGAAGGACGTCGAGGGGCAAGACCGCGTCATCCAGGGCGATCCGCAGAGCTTCGACGTCGTCCAGCCGCGCTTTGCCATCGACCCCGAGGGCATCGCCGCCCGCTACCCGTCGCCCGACACGGTTGGTGTCTACAGCCAGCTCCTTCCGCACATCAACCTGGACATTCCCGGCCTTCCGTGGAACCGCCGGCTGGGGGAGCAGGCCCCGGAAGTCCCCTGGATGGCCCTGCTGGTCTTCCGTGAGGACGAACTCCCCGAAGACCCCGACGCGGTAGGCCTCGTCCAGGGCGGCAGCGTCCGTGATCTCCTGGGCGGCCGGCTCGGCCCCGGCACGCCGCCCACGCTGGCGCCGCAGAGCTTGCGTCCCGAGGAGTACGAGGAGATCTGCGCGACCGTCCTGGTGCCCGCCGCGCTCTTCGACAAGGTCAAGCCGCTGCCGGTCGAGATGGGATATCTCGCCCATGTGCGCGAGGGCGGCCGGCCCGACGCCGTCCGCTCCGGTGACGACCCGCCGGCCGACCTGGACGAGATGAACGCGATCGTTGTGGCCAACCGGTTCCCGTCGGCCACGGCCGGCCGGCACGTCGTGCACCTCGTCTCCGTCGAAGGCTTCGACCGGTTCCTCGACGGAGTCGCCGCCCCGGCCGAGGGCGTCCGGCTCGTCTCCCTGACCTCCTGGTGCTTCGAGACCGAGACCGATACGGGCATCGGTTTCGGCGACCTGTGCCAGCACCTGGCCACCACCGACGGCTACACCCCCCGGCCCGATCTGCGGCTGCGCGTACCCACCACCACCCCCGGCAACCCCACCGTCGAACAGCGCGTGGCCCTCGACCGGTTCGCCGCCGGCGGTACCGCGCTGCCCCAACGGCTGGAAACGGGCGAGCGGGCCGTCGCGTTCCACCGCGGGCCGTTCACCGCCCTGCCCGCGCACCAGCTTCCGCCGGCCGCCGCGACCCGGCTCGAGTCGCCCGGTGAAGCGCTCGTCTACGTCGAGGAGTACGGCGTCTTCGACACCGCGTACGCCGCCGCCTTCGCGGCCGGCCGGGCCGCAGCCCTCGCCGACGCCGGATTCCGCACCGCCCTCATGGAGTTCCGCTCCGCAGCCCGTTCCGCCGTCCGCAGGCTGGCCTCGCACCCCCTGCTGGCCGGACGCTCCGTCTCCGCCCGCCAGCTCACCGCACCCCTGGCCCGCGAGGCCTTCGAGCGGCTGCTCGTCCAGGACGGCGGCAACAGCTTCAGCCGGGCTGTGGAGCGATCCGCCGAACAGCTGCGGGCTGGCAGCCGTCGTACGGTCATCGCCCAGCCGGTCCGGGCTGCCGCGGAACCCCGCACCCTGCTCGCCCAGCAAGGGGTCCGCGACCTGCTGCGCGAATCGGCGGGCGAGGACTTCTACTCGGTCCACGACTGGCTGCAGCGGCTGCGCCGCCTGGAGATCCTCACCTTCGACAACCTGGTGCCGGACTCCCGCATGCTGCCTCCCGAAAGCATCCGTTTCTTCCACGTCGACCCCGGCTGGATCCGGGCCGCCGTCGACGGCGCCCTGAGCATCGGTGTCGGCCACGCCCTGGACGCCGACCTGAACGCCCTGGCGACCGAGGAGACGGTCCCGGCGGTCTGCGGGGTGCTGATCAGGTCGGCACTGATCCCCTGCTACCCCAAGACGATCACCAACGCCTACGCCGGGACCACCGAGGTCGAGCCCGTACGGACGGACGTGTACGGCACCGACGTGCGCCTGCTGCTCTACCCCACCCTGTTCGACACCTTCGAGCTGGCCGAGCCGCCCCGCGGGCTGGCCTTCGGCATCGGCGACGTCGGCACGATCGACCTGCGCAAGATCAGCGGCCCCGAGGTCGGATACCGCATCGAGGAGTTCCCGCAGCCGGCCGGATTCGGCCGCTTCCTGCGCCCGGGCGACGCCGACGTGCTCAACGTGGCCGGCGGTGGCGACGCCCTGGTGCCCGCACTCGCGCAGGCGCACCACGTCCCCGCCCTCACCTCCGCGCAGTTCGCCCTCCAGATGCTCAACCTCCCGCAGGTCCAGACGTTCTCCCGGCCCTGACGACCACCCGCACCCACGTCGGACCGACGACCGACCCGCGTCAGAACCCACGAGAGGCAGACCGACCCATGTCTGTGGACACCACCCTTGTCGTGCCGGTAGAGGTGGCCGCTCTGGCGGTCAACAAGGCGACCCGCGACAGCGGAAGCCGACACGTCATCCACCGCTGGACCACGAACTTCCGCGGATTCGAGCAGGGAGTGCCGCCCGAACCCGAGCCGTTTACGAGCCCCGAGGAGTGGACCGGGCGCCCCGACCGCCTGGGTGTCTACCTCCAATGGGAGCTGCCCGCCGCTCTCACCCGCGGCCGGCACGACGAGGAGGAGGGGATCGGCGACTTCCCGCTGGTCCCCAACCGATGGCTCGTCGTCCGCCACCAGGACAGCACCCGCACCCTCAAGGGATGGGTGGTCGAGAGCGACTACCTCGACCCGATGGACGGCACCGTCTCCTTCCAGGACCCGCAGACGGACCACCCCGAGGCCACCCTCATCGGAAGGTGCCACGAACTCAACGGAGCCTGGACCGAACCGGGCGGACCGCGCCCCCCGTTCCTCACCGCGATCGGCCCCGGCCTGCTGACGTTCTCCGTCTTCCAGCCGTACAACGAGAACGTCTTCTCCCTGCACGACACCCTGGACGGCGTACCCGCCAACGAGAGGCTCAGCTACTTCGTCGCCGGCTGGTACGCCGACCCTGCCGGCGACATCCTCGCCGGTACCGACGACCTGGCCGACCTCCTCGACCGCCTCGGCTGGATCGCCCCGCCGGGCTCTGGCAGCGGGATCCGCACGTCCGTCCACACCGGCACGGTGCTCGGCCTCGACTGGAACCTCGACGGACCCGTGCCGGAGTCCGACTGCCCCGCGCGCGGGGACATCACCGTCATGCTCGCCAACAGTGTCGTGGAAGCCCTGGGCGACCTGAGCGCCTCGGCCGACGGCGCGCTCGCCGCAGACGACGCGGACCTGTTCCGGGCCTTCCTGCTCGGCGGGGCGGAAGCCCTCGACGAACTCGACAGGCCCGACGCCGCGCTCCTCACCGAGCGGCGCGCCCACGACACCGGCTTCGGCCCGGTGCCCGGCGGGTACGCCTGGTTCATCGGAGCACGAGGCGAGGATGTCGGCGAACTGCCCACCGCGGCCCGCAGCGGCCAACGGGCCGCCGAAGGCGCACTGCTCGCCGAACTCAACACCCGGCAGGCCGGACACGACGCCCTGGAGCGCGAACTGACGGCCGCCCGCGAACGGCTCTACCACCTGTGGTGGCTCAGCCAACGGGAGAACCGGTCCCCGGAGTTCCCCGACCACATCGACGACGAACTCGACCCCGCCAACCCGGACGGCGCCGCAGGCCGGGTCATGGCTCTCGCCCGGCAGCTCACCACCGTACGCGCCGACCTGCCCTGGGGCCGGTCGGAGGAGGAACTCGCCGCCGCCGTCGACGCCCGGTACCCCGACTTCGGGACGCGCGCCGCCCGCCGCCTCATCCGCACACCCCGGCAGGACTTCGAATACTCCGCGGACCCGGTGATCGCGCTCCAGGGCGGCAAGCTCCACGCCCCGCTCACCCGCGACACCAATCTGCCCTGCCGCACTCCCGAGCGGCTCGTCACCCGCGCTTCCGGGATCGACACCACCGCCGTGGCGGCCGTCGCCTCCCAGCTGGTCCTCACCCACCTCCCCGCCTGCTTCCCGGCCCTCCTCAGTGAGTTCCTCATCCTGGACCGGGCGCTCAAGGGCGGTGCCATCACCGAGGTGACCGGGCTCCTGCCCGAATACGGCACCGAGGCCTGGCGTATGCCCTGGCAGCCCCTCTACCTCCTCTGGAAGGCCGAGTACTTCCCGCTGCCCTTCCGCGAAGAGGGCACCGCCCACTGGGAGTTCATCGAACGCTCCCGCTACCAGTGGAAGGGCACAGGCAGCCCCGGCACCCCTCTCGTCGTCTCCGGCCGACAACTCCTCGCCCCCAGCGCCGGGCACATCCTCGAAGGCGAACTCGCCACCTACACCCGCAACCGGCAGGACCTGCCGGACGACACCATCCGCCGACTGCGCTCCGAGGCCCGTGAGACCGACGTGCTCTCCCAGACCATGGACGGCTTCGGCGCCGCCATCGGCCAGCGCATGGCCGGCGGCGGACTCCAGCCCCCCGGCGACGTCGCGGAACTCGTCGGCAACGGCGACTTCTCCCCGCCCGACCCCGGCGGCCTGCCCGCCAGCGACTGGGACGAGTGGCCCGCCTCCCGTTTCCAGGAACTGCGGGCCGGCCAGATCGCGTTCCTCGACCTCGCCGTGGTCGACCGTTTCGGGCGCTCCGTCAACCTCATCGACCGGCCCGAGCACTTCCGGCCCGAGATGACCCGGGCCATGCGCCCCGCCCACCCCGTCAGCGGTTACGACAGCAGCCGCCTCGTGGAACTCAGACCACGCCTGCTCCAGCCGGCCCGACTGCGCTTCGACTTCCTCGACGCGGCCGACGACACGGACGTCGAACTGACCCCCGGCACCAACCCCGTCTGCGCGTGGCTGCTGCACAACCGCCTGGACCGGTCCCTCGCCGTCTACTCCTCCGATGCCGCCGCCCTCGGCGACCTGCGCGTCACCCTGGGCAGGGACGGGCAGCGCGCGGTCACCTGGACGCCGTACCCGGGCTCGGACATCACGGCGTTCGATCAGCTGCGCGGGGTGTCCGAGCACGCGCACGACTTCCTCAAGGCGATCAAGGACAAGGGCCCGCAGACCTTCGAGGACTTCCGCGCCACGGTGGACCGCACCTTGGAGACCATCGATCCCGAGGGCCCGGCCGATCCGAACCTCGGCTTCCTGCTCGGCCGCCCGCTGGCCCTGGTCCGCACCCGCCTCACGATGGAGATCCACGGACCGCTGCGCACCGACGTCAGCTGGCAGACCCTCTTCGACCCGCCGACTCCGCAGGTGGACACGTACTCCTGGGTGATCCGTGTCGGTGAGGGACAGCAGGCCGACGACGGGCTGGTCGGCTACGTCCTGGACGAGGACTACGAGCACTTCGAGACCGCGATCGACCCGGTCGGGACAGGCGGCGGCTACCTGCGGCCCATCGGCGACGTCCCCAGGCTGCGCCTCAACTTCGGCGACCACACCAGTGCCACGCTCACCGTGCTCCTCGACCCGCGCGCCGCGGTGCACGCGACGACCGACATCCTCGCGACCCGGAAGGTCTTCGTGCCGCAGGAGTTCACCGACGCGGCACTGAACCGGATGTCCGTCAACTTCCGGACCGGACCGCTGCTCGCCGGAACCGTCGGCCTCGCGTCCGAGGCGGAAGGCACGCTGATCGAGACGGCCCTGCTGTCCACGCCGGAGACCGTCGTGGGCACCTGGAGCTGGACCGAGCGGCGCGGCACGGGGACGGCACGCCTGCCGGTGCTCGCCCAGGATCCGCACGATCTGCCGCTCACCGAGCCGGAGATCCGCTCCGGATTCCTGACCCTGGACAACGCCGCCGCACACACCCGGGCCGACGGGAGCGCCTCATGACGCTCATCCTGTCCGGCGCGGACGCCGGCGTGCTCGCCGAGCCGGGACTCTCGTACGGCCTGACCTCGGACCCGGCGCGAGTACCGGTCTCCGCGGAGAACCCGACGACCCCGGCAGAGACCTGCTCACTGGTCGTCGTCGCCGGCCTGCCGGCCGGGGCCGCAGACCTGGACGTGCAGTGGATCAAGGTGAAGGTCCCGGCCGGTCCGATGTCCCCGGACCTGAGCGAGGACCTGGCCAAGACCACCCCGCACATCAGTCTGTCGGGCTGGACCTCCCGGCTGAACGCGAGCACCAAGGAGTTCGAGTTCAGCCCGACGGCCGCGCACCATACCTTCCGGGCGGGTCAGGACGTCACGATCACCCTCTCCGAGATCCCGGTCAACCGGGTGCTGGGCAACGCCCCGATCACCGTGTCCGAACGCTCCCGCACCGGATCGGCGGCCTTCACCACCGCGCGGACCGGGTTCGACGTGGGCAAGTACCCGGCCCGTTCCTACGTCCGGTACCTCCGGGCCGACCCACCGGTCGTCGGCAACGGGGGCGCGACCGTCCTCACCTGGGAAGTGTCCCCCGACGCGCGGTGCGAGATCCTGTACGGCGGCGGGCAGCCCGTCGATGTCACCGGCGAGACCACACTGACCCTCGGCGGGTTCACCGACAACACCACGGTTCATCTGCGCGCGGCCTTCGAGGGCGGCGGCGCGGAAGCCGTTCAGGTACTCAGCACCGACATCACCGTCACCGACCCGGACCGCGTGGTCAACGACCTCACCGTCACCGGATCGGCGGAGATCCGCAGCCTAGGACCGGACGTCTTCACCCATGGCGGCCTCCAGTCCTGGCCCCGTGGTCTCGCGCCCGTCACACCCGTGCCGGCCACCTGGCTCATGCCGATCGACCGCGTCATCGTGGGTGGGGTCCACGTGACCGGCGGGAACTTGGCCGGCCCGGAAGGCTCCGGCTCCCGGGCCGAGATGCGCTTCCGGGTCCTGCACCACCAGTCCGCGGATCAACCGCCGACCGCCGAGTCCGGCGACGCTCCTGCCCTGGGCCGACTGTATCCCGCTGGTGCTCCGGTGCTCGGGTCGGATACCGGCGGGCTGGGCACCGTCACCTTTCCCGCCCCCAGCGGCAGCGCGGTCTTCGTCCACCGGTCCCACGACGCGGACGTCTCACCCACGTGGGTGGGTGGAATGCAGCGGTGGTACGGGCCGATGGACCTGCTGTGCAACGGGCCCCGCGGGGCGGGCGTCCGCCGTGAGGGTACGGTCCTGGCCTTCGCGCCGGTCACCGAACCGGATCCGCTGAGGGTCTCGCGAACCGGCAGGATCGTCATCGCGGCGTCCCTGCGCAGCGCGACACCGCTGGAGATCCGGTCCATCGCCGTGTCCGTACCGAATGGACCGGGAGCGGCACACCTGACGTCGGCGCCCGGACGCATCACCCCGTCGGTCAACCAGCCCGGCTGGCGGAGCACGTTCGACGCCCTCGGCTCCCGGTTCGTCTTCACCCCGCCCGCCGACGCTCCGATGGTCGGCCCGGACACCGGGCTCGCCTTCATCCTGGCCGGCATTCCGGTCAACGGGCTCGTCGGATCCGTCCCGATGACGGTGACCGAGACGTCGCGGATCGGTGGTGACGGGGAGTTCACGGACCGGACGACCAGATTCGACATCGGCAAATTCCCGCCGGAGTTCCGGCTGGGGAACCTCCTCTGCACCCCGGCGAACATCGACCGCGGGGGTACCACCCTCCTGACCTGGGACAGCTCGGAGGAGGCGGAGCTGACCTTGCAGTACGACGATGTCGAACTCGACGTGACCGGGATCGACAGCCGCGTCGTCACCGGGATCACCGCGGACACCACCTTCCACCTGCGCGGTGTCAACGGCACCGGCTCCGGACAGGCCGTCAGGATCCTGGACGCCAAGGTACGCGTCGACCAGCCGGATCTGACCGTACGGAACCTCACCGTCACCGGCGGACACTGGTTCCGCAACGACCTCGGCCCCTTCCTCCGGGGCCCGCGCGCCCGCGACTGGGAGACGGGAACCACCCCGGCCCGGGCGCAGCCGTTCAGCGCGACAGCCCCCACCGACGGGTTGATCGTCTGTAGTGTCGCGCTGCGGCAGCGGGCCGAGACGGAAGCCGAGCTGAACCGCAAGGCCACCCTGATCGTCGAGATCGACGGCGATGCCTACCGCTGCACAGCGCCCCTGCTCCGTCACCTCGGAGAGCTTCCGGTCGAGTACCCGATCACGCTGCCCGTACCGCTCGGGGCTCACATCCGGCTCCACACCGAGGCCGAAGACCCGGTGGACCGTACGAGCGTCTCCTGCCGGATGGCCTGGCACCCCTTCGGCCCGGATCTGGACCTGGTCGTGGAGCCGGACAGCGCACCGGCCGGCGCAACCGAAAGCGAGCTGCCCTCATGACAGCGACGATCAAGGCGGGGGTCACGGGCACCTCCGGAACACCAGGACTGGCCTGGCAGTTGTTGACCGATCCGGATCCGCTCCGCGTCTCACCGGCGGACGCGGCTTCGCCGCCACTGCTCGGCGAGCTCATCCTCGTCGGTGGTCGGCGCGGCCGCGCCCCGCTGACCGTGAGCCGGATCACGGTTCACTTCCCCGCCGGTGGCGGCTCCGGCGAACTCGGCGACGCTCCGGAGCGGGCCACCGCGAGGATCAACCTCCCCGACTGGGCAGCGTCATACGATTCCTCGGCCGGTGCTTTCGTCTTCACGCCCCCGGGCGGCTCGGCGATCGTCGAGGAGGACACGGGAATTACGCTTCAGATCTCCGGTATCCCCGTCAACCGGAGCACCGGCATGGTGCCGGTCACCGTGACCGAGCGCTCCAGGACCGGCGAGGGGGCATTCCGGGAGGCCGCGGTCTCCTTCCCCGTGGGCAAGTTCCCCGGCGCCTTCCAGTTGGGCTGGTTCACCGCCGACCCACCGGTGGTCGACAGCGGCGGTTCGGTCACCCTGACCTGGGACCGGTCGGCCGACACCACGTACGAGCTGCTCCACCAAGGGGCGTATCACGACGTATCCGCCGAGGAGTCGGTCCGGCTCACCGGGCTCACCTCGGACACCACCCTCCACATGCGTGCCACGTACGGCGCGGGTGGATCCCGCGTCAGCCGTACCCTCTCCGCCCGGGTGTCGGTCAGGACGCCGGACCTGACCGTCCGCAACCTCACGGCCAACGGCACCGCGAGGCTCTCCACCCTGGGAGTGATCCGCAGGCCCCACGTGCAGACCTGGGAGACGGGCCTGGCCCCATCGATGGACGACCCCTTCCGGAAGATGAGCCAGACCGCCGGATTCCTGGTCTGCGAGCTCATCGTGCCCGCGGGCGCCCCGATCGACGCGGATCGCGTCGTACTGGAGGTCGGCCGGGGGATGGCGGGCCATACGCGGACCGCTCCCGTACTGCGCCAGTCCGGTTCGGCACCCGGGTACTACAACCTCACCCTCCCGGTCGGGGCGAACCAAGAAGTCTGGTTCGGTGTGCGGGAGAGTCCCGGCTCGGCTCACGTCGCCCTCCGCACGTCCTGGTTCCCGATGGGGGCGGACCTGCCACTACGGGAGTTGACCTCAGGGGAGCGCGCCGCCGGGGATCAGGCTCTGGCCGCGTCCCGGGCCCAGGCCGTCGATGCGACGGCGGACACTCCATGAGGGTCGGCCCCACCATGGGTCAGAGGTATGCCCCCGCTGTCCGGGTCACGCAGTAGCCCGCGCCCCTCCCGCGCACGAGTGCGGGAGGGGCGCGGAGGGCTCGGCGCAGGTTCCGGGTCGGCTGATCTCGCGTCAGAAAAGTCAGCGACCGGTCAGCGTGAGTCCTGGAAGACCTGGGGAAAGCTGACCGAACTCGCGAACGGTTGTAGGCTGCCGGGACCGCCCTTGACCTGCGTGAAGCAGGCAGGGAGCAGACATATCGGGAGCTTCTTCATGTTTCGTACCATGTTCAAGTCCAAGATCCACCGGGCCACCGTCACCCAGGCCGACCTGCACTACGTCGGGTCCGTGACCGTCGACGCCGATCTCCTCGACGCGGCGGACCTGCTGCCCGGCGAGCTCGTGCACATCGTGGACATCACCAACGGGGCACGGCTGGAGACGTACGTCATCGAGGGCGAGCGCGGTTCGGGGGTCATCGGGATCAACGGGGCCGCCGCGCACCTCGTGCACCCCGGTGACCTGGTCATCCTCATCAGCTACGCGCAGGTGGACGACGCCGAGGCACGCGTGTTCGAGCCGCGCGTCGTCCACGTCGACGGCGACAATCGCATCATCGAGCTGGGTGTGGATCCGTCCGCCCCGGTTCCGGGAACGGACCAGGAGCGCAGCCCCCACGCGGTGGCTGTCTGAGGGGAGTCGGGACGATGACGCAGACCGGGTCGAGTGAATCGATCAAGATCGTGGACGACCGCGCGGCCGGGAGGCTGCTGGCCGTCGAGGACGGGGCGGTGGTCGGACACATCGCCTACTTCGTGCTCGCCGAGGCCCCCCACGCCCTGGTGGCGGTCCACACCATCGTCGAGCCGGGGCACGAGGGACGCGGGATCGCCGGGAACCTGGTGAAGACCTTCTACGGGATCGCGGCCGACGAGGGCGTTCCCGTCGTCCCGCTCTGCCCCTATGCCGCGAGCTGGGCCGCCAAACATCCCGAGCAGGCGCCCGAGGCGCCGGCCGGGGTGGTGGCCGCCGCCAAGGCGCAGCTCGACTCGGACTCCGACCTGTGGTGACGGCAGCCGCGCCGGACGTCCTGACCCTGCTGCACACCTCACCCGTGCACGTCCCGGTCTTCGACGCCCTGCGCGACCGGCACCACCCGGGCGCCGTCCTGCGCCACCTGGTGGTGCCGGAGCTGCTGGAACGCGCCCGCGAGCTGGGACCCGCGTCGCAGGCCCCGGCCGTGCGCGAGCTGCTGGCGGGCTCCGACGGGCCCGTCCTGGTCACCTGCTCCTCGATCGGGGCCGTCGCCGAGTCGCTGGCCGGGGAGCTCGGCGTGCCGGTGCTCCGCGTCGACCGCCCGCTGGCGGCCGCCGCGGTCCGTACCGGGCCGCGGATCCTCGTACTGGCCACCGTGGAGTCGACGCTGGCCCCGACGGCGGAGCTGCTGGCGGAGGAGGCCGGGAGGGCCGGCCGGCCGGTGTCGATCCGTACCCGGGTGGTCGAGGGGGCCTGGGACCGCTTCGCGGCGGGCGACGCGGCCGGCTGCCTCGGTCTCGTGGCCGACGCGGCGGACGCGGTCGCCGACACGGACGTCATCGTCCTCGCCCAAGTCTCCATGGCGGGCGCGCAGGCCCTGGTCACCACCGCTGTGCCGGTCCTGTCCAGCCCCGCGTCGGGCCTCGCGGCCGCCCTGGGGCAGTAGCCCGGCGGGCGCCGGAACCGGGACAGGGGGAGGCTGGAGGTATGACACAGCCTCCCGTCCCGGACCCGGCTCCGCTGCCGAGTCCGTTCCCCGATCCGGCGCCGCTGCCCCGGCCCGAGCCGCCGACACCGGGGCCGGTGCCCGAACCCGACCCGGTGCCGCCGCCGCCCGGCCCCGCGCCGCCGCCCCCGCCGGAGCCGCTGAGCTGACGCGGAGCCGGGGCGGTCCGCCGCGTCAGTCCGTACGGACTTCGGAGCGGTCGCCGCTCCACAGCGTGTGGTACGAGCCCTCGCGGTCGGTGCGCCGGTAGGTGTGCGCTCCGAAGAAGTCGCGCTGGCCCTGGGTCAGGGCCGCCGGGAGCCGCTCCGAGCGCAGGGCGTCGTAGTACGCCAGCGAGGCCGCGAAGGCCGGTACCGGAATGCCCTGGCGGACCGCCGCCACCAGCACCTCGCGCCAGTCGTGCTGCGCGGCGCCGATCTCGTCGGCGAACCCGGCGTCGGCGAGCAGGCTCGGCAGCTCCGGCCGGGCGTCGTACGCGGCGCGGATCCGGTCCAGGAACGCGGCCCGGATGATGCAGCCGCCGCGCCACAGCGAGGCCACGGCGCCCGGGTCCACGCCCCAGCCGTACTCCTCGCTGCCGGCCTGGATCTGGTGGAAGCCCTGCGTGTAAGAGACGATCTTCGAGGCGTACAGGGCCTGCTCCACCTGGGCGGCGAAGGCGTCAGCGGCCTCGGCGGACAGCGGCTCGGCCTGCGGCCCCGCCAGCCCCCGCGCGGCCGTACGCAGCTCGCCGTGGCCCGAAACCGCGCGGGCGAAGACCGCCTCCGCGATCCCGGACACCGGCACGCCCAGGTCGAGGGCGATCTGCACGGTCCAGCGCCCGGTGCCCTTCTGCTCGGCGGCGTCGGCGACCACGTCCACGAACGGCCGTCCCGTCGCGGCGTCCGTGTGCGCGAGCACCTCGGCGGTGATCTCGATCAGGTACGAGTCCAGCCGGCCCCTGTTCCAGGACCGGAACGTCTCGGCGATCTTCGCGGGGGAGTAGCCGGCCACCTCGCGCAGCAGGTGGTAGGCCTCCGCGATGAGCTGCATGTCGGCGTACTCGATGCCGTTGTGCACCATCTTCACGAAGTGCCCGGCACCGTCGGGGCCCACGTGCGAGGTGCAGGGAGTGCCGTCGGCGGCCTTGGCGGAGATCTTCTCCAGCAGCGGGCCGAGCGAGGCGTACGACTCCTCGGATCCGCCGGGCATGATGCTCGGACCGAGCAGCGCGCCCTCCTCGCCGCCCGAGATGCCGACGCCCACGAAGTGCAGGCCCTGCTCGCGCAGCTCCTTCTCGCGGCGGCGGGTGTCCTCGAAGTGGGCGTTTCCGCCGTCGATGATCACGTCGCCCGGCTCCAGCAGCGGGGCGAACTCGCGGATCACCGCGTCGGTGGGCGCGCCGGCCTTGACCATGATGATCAGACGGCGCGGGCGCTCCAGGGCGTCCACGAACTCCTTCGAGGTCCCGGCGGCCACGAAGGAGCCCTCGTGTCCGAACTCCTCCACGAGCGCCGTGGTCTTGGCGGTCGTGCGGTTGTGGACGGCGACGGTGAATCCGTTGCGGGCGAAGTTGCGGGCGAGGTTGCTGCCCATCACCGCGAGTCCGGTGACGCCGATCTGGGCCGTGCTGCTGGTCATGTGCGTGCGCTCCTGAGTGCGTCGACAGTGCATTCGATGTGCGGCGGAATGCAGGAACACCGACGCTACCCCGGTGGAGATCCTTACCGGTGTCCTACATTCGGCGGGAAATCAACTTCCGCTCGAATGCGTTGTGTTGTGCGCCTTGTCATGCTCCGGCCGTGGCGTTAGGTTGCGGGGTTCCTGATGTCTTCGATGGGGGCTCCCATGGGTGTACGGGGCCGGCACCGCCGGTATCAGCCGAGCAGCATCAACCGTGCTTCGCTCGTCGTCACCGCCGGCGGAGCCGGGATAGCGCTGCCCCTGATGGGCGCGGGCGCGGCACACGCGGCCTCGGTGGACACCTGGAACAAGGTCGCCGCCTGCGAGTCCACGAGCAACTGGCACATCAACACCGGCAACGGCTACTACGGCGGGCTCCAGTTCAGCCAGAGCACCTGGCGCGCCTTCGGCGGCACCGCGTACGCCGCCCGCGCCGATCAGGCCACCAAGGCACAGCAGATCGCCGTGGCGGAGAAGGTGCTGAAGGGCCAGGGGCCGCAGGCCTGGCCGGTCTGCGGGAAGCAGGCCGGACTCAGCCGCAGCGGCCCGGCGCCCGCTCTCGGCGCGCAGGGCAAGGCGGCGGGCCCCGCGAAGGCGGCGGCTCCGAAGACCGCGGCGCAGGCGGCTCCCGAGGCCGCCCCGAAAGCGGCTCCGCAGACCGCTCCGCAGACCGCTCCGCAGACCGCTCCGCAGACCGCTCCGCAGACCGCTCCGCAGGGCACGACGCCCCGGCCGACCGGGACTTCCGTCCTGCCCAGCCCCTACGTCGTCGCCCCCGGCGACTCGCTGTCGGCGATCGCCACCGAGCAGCACGTCGAGGGCGGCTGGCAGTCCCTGTACGAGACCAACCGGGCCGTCGTGGGCGGCGATCCGGACCTGATCTTCCCCGGGCAGCGGCTCGCCCTGCGCGTCACGGCCGCGCCGCCCGCGCCGAATCCGGAGAAGCCGCCGCGCACGGCCGAACCCGTGAAGCCCGTGGAACCGGCGAAGCCCGTCGAGCAGGCCGGTAAGAAGCCGGCCGAAAAGCCCGTCGAGAAGCCCGCCGAGAAACCGGCCGAGAAACCCGCGGAAAAGCCCGCCGAGAAGCCCGCGGAAAAGCCGCAGGCCCCCTCCGGAGCCTTCAGCGCCCCGGTCGCCGCGGGCCTCGGAACTGCGTACCACGTCGCGGGTTCGTCCTGGTCCAGCGGCTACCACACCGGCATCGACTTCCCGGTGTCCACCGGCACCACGGTCAAGGCCGTCAGCAGCGGGCAGGTCGTCTCAGCGGGCTGGGCCGGTGCGTACGGGTACCAGGTCGTCATCCGGCACACCGACGGCCGGTACTCCCAGTACGCGCACCTCTCGGCGCTCTCGGTCAAAGCCGGTTCGGCGGTCTCCGGCGGGCAGCGGATCGGCCGCTCGGGCTCGACCGGCAACTCGACCGGGCCGCACCTGCACTTCGAGGTGCGCACGGGACCCGGCTACGGCACCGACATCGACCCGCTGAAGTACCTGCGGGCCCACGGAGTCGCCATCTGAAGCCTGGGCCGAGGCCGAGGTCCGAGTCCCGGCCGCAGCCGGTGCGGGTGCCGCTGTCGGTCCCGACGGTACGAGCACGTGCCCGTCCCGGGGCGCGACGGTGAGCAGGACCAGCCCGGTCGCCGCTGCTGCCGCGCTCACCAGCGCCGCGGCGGCGCCGGCCGCCCCGTAGCGGAAGCCCTCGTCGAACAGCGCGATGCCGACCGCCGCCGCGACCACCGGGTTGGCCACCGTCACGGTGGCCAGCGGCGCGGTCAGCCCGGCGCCCCGGTAAGCAGCCTGCGACAGCAGCAGTCCGGCGGCGGCGAGCGCGGCGATCGCGGTCAGCTCCGGCCACAGGGTGACCAGCGCGTCCGGGGCGAAGCTCTCGGCCACCGACTTCGTGAACACCGAGGCCATCCCGAAGGCGGCCCCGGCCGCCGTGGCCAGCAGCACGCTGTGCGCGACGACCCGCCGCACCCGGCGCGCGGCGAGGAACAGCACGGACACCAGGGCGCCGGTCGCCGCCAGGAGCAGGCTCTGCTCCGCGCCCGAGAGGGACTGCTCGGCCCGCCCGCCCCCGCCCGTCAGGGCCAGCAGCCCGGCCAGCCCGGCCGTGGCCAGGACGGCCCCGCGCCAGGCGGCGGCTCCAGCCCGGCGCCGTACGAACACGGCCGCCATCGGCAGCGCGAACACGATGGTGAGAGCGCCGAGCGGCTGCACCAGGCTCAGTGGTCCGTAGGCCAGCGCCACCACGTGCAGCAGGGCGCCCAGGCCGTTCAGCGCGATCGCGGCGTACCAGGCGGGCCGGCGCACCGGGGCGTACGGCCGGCCCGTGGTGACGGACGCGACCCGCTCCTGGACGATCGCTCCGGCCGCATACGCCACGGCGGACACCAGGCACAGCAGGACCGAAAAAGCTAGGGCACTCATAAAAGTCACAATGCCCGAGTCCGGAGAGCTATTCCTCCCCCTAGAGGCGGGCACGGGTACGCCGCTGGGCGTACTCCGAACGCAGTAGCCGGGAGCGGGGGAGTGCGTTTGTCTTCCCGCCCGGGGGATCCGTACACTAGCCCTTTTGGGGACTTCCGCATCCGGCGGACGCGGACGAATGATCAAGGAACTGCAGCGGGTATGACGGTGACCGAAGACAGCCAGGAGCAGGGCCACGCCTTCGGGCCCGGCATCGACCCCGACCGCCTGGCCCTCTGCCTCAGCGTGCTCGACGAGCTCGACAAGCTCGACGTCGACCACCCGGACGCGATCACCGTGCGCCGCGCCACCGCCGGACTGTACCGGACGGTCAAGCAGCGCCGCCGCCAGGACCGGCGCGCCTCCAAGACCGCCAACGACAAGGCCGTCACCGAGGCGACCGCGACCGGCTCCGCCGAGCGCATCGACGACGAGACCGAGGGCCTGCTGCCCTCCTCTGTCACGGAGGCCGGACGGATCGCCGGAATCCTCCAGCGCCCTCGCTCCTGCTACATCTGCAAGACGCGCTACGTAGAGGTCGACTACTTCTACCACCAGCTCTGCCAGGACTGCGCCACCGTGAACCGGACCAAGCGGGAGGCCCGCGCCGACCTCACCGGCAAGCGCGCGCTGCTCACAGGCGGCCGCGCGAAGATCGGCATGTACATCGCGCTACGGCTGCTGCGCGATGGCGCCCACACCACGATCACCACCCGCTTCCCCAAGGACGCCATCCGCCGCTTCAAGGCGATGGAGGACTCGGCGGACTGGATGCACCGCCTGGAGGTCGTGGGCATCGACCTGCGCGATCCGGCCCAGGCCGTGGCGCTCGCCGACCAGGTAGCGGCGGCCGGTCCGCTCGACGTTCTGATCAACAACGCGACGCAGACCGTACGCCGCCTGCCGTCCGCCTACGCGGCGCTGGTCGAGGGGGAGGGCGCCCCGCTGCCGGCGGGCGAGCTTCCCGCCCACCACGTCATCGGCGCCTTCAACTCCGGCGCGGTCGACGGCCTGGCGGCCCTGCCCATCGGCGTGAGCGGGCTCGAGGCGCAGAAGGTCGCCGACCTGGCCCTGGTCGCGGGCAACGCCAGCCTGGAGCGGCACCTCGCCGGAACCGCCATCGACGCGGGCGGCCTGCTGCCCGACGTCGTCGACAGCAACACCTGGGTGCAGACCATCGACCAGATCTCCCCGGTGGAGCTGCTCGAAACCCAGCTGTGCAACTACACCTC
The DNA here is from genome assembly GCF_056428985.1 of Streptomyces sp. CA189. Taxonomy (NCBI): domain Bacteria; kingdom Bacillati; phylum Actinomycetota; class Actinomycetes; order Kitasatosporales; family Streptomycetaceae; genus Streptomyces; species Streptomyces sp. CA189. The sequence continues at coordinate 275,953 of NZ_JBWJVM010000002.1, forward strand.
GCCGTTCATCCTGATCAGCGCGCTCCGGCCGGCCATGGCCGAGGCGGCCCGGAAGTCGGACGGCGGGCGGGCGTACATCGTGAACGTCTCCGCGATGGAGGGTGTCTTCAGCCGCGGCTACAAGGGCGCCGGACACCCGAACACCAACGCGGCCAAGGCCGCGATGAACATGGTGACGCGGACCAGCGGCCAGGAGATGTTCCAGGCCGACCGGATCCTGATGACCTCGGTCGACACGGGCTGGATCACCGACGAGCGCCCGCACTTCGACAAGCTCCGCCTCGCCGAGGAGGGCTTCCACGCCCCCCTCGACCTGGTCGACGGCGCGGCCCGGGTCTACGACCCGATCGTCCGCGGCGAGCTCGGCGAGGACCTGTACGGCGTCTTCCTCAAGGACTACGCACCCGCCAACTGGTAGGCCGCACCTCCCGCGTCACCCGCGCGCCCCTGGTCCCCCTCTTGAGGGAGACCAGGGGCGCGCTCCGTTCAGGCTGTGCGCCCGTAGGCCCCGGCGGCGACCAGCTCCAGCACCGGCCGCCAGTCCTCCAGCACACCCGCGTCCAGGCCCGGGGACCGGCCCGCTTCGGCCGCGTGACCGAGGGACTCCGCGTCGGGGTCCGGCCCGGGCGCCGCCGCGCCGGGCCCGTGGAGCCGTACGAGCCGGGCCACCCGTTCGCCCAGCAACGGGCGGATCGCCTCCGCTGGGTGGTCGATCAGCAGCCCCGCGACCTGCAGTTCCTTGTCGAAGGGGTGCGAACGGCGCAGCAGCGCCGCCACCCGCAGCCCGTTGCCGTCGCCGCGCCCGTTCCGCAGCAGGTCCATCAGTTCCCCGACGCTTCCGACGACCACCGGCACTTCGGACTTCGCCACTGTCGTTCCTTCCGTCGCCCGACCGCGCATCACCCGTATGGCGCCGTCGAGCAGATCAGCCGTACGCGACGCGCCGCCGTGCGAGGTGATGAACTCGTGGCGAAAACAAGCTGTCCGGAGTGGATTTTACCTTTCCATCGAGCGGGGGTGCGCTCATATGTGTACTCTGATCGCCATGAGAGCCCCACACGGGCACTCGCTCCACCAAGGCGCCACCGCGTCCGGAAACCCTCTCTTCCCGCACCGGCGCGCGGTTCGCCCGCCGGGTTACGCGACACAAAGGAGTGCGCGGTGACGCCAGAACTGACGACGACCGACCAGGCGCCCGGAGAACGGACGGGGTCGCGGAGCGCGAAGCGCCCCGAGACGCTCGGCAACCTGGAGGTCTGGGCCCGGTCCGCCCCGATCCGTCTCGCCGGCTACGAGGACGACCTCGCGGAGCCGCACATCCTGCCCGGCATCGACTAGACACGCTCTGGACCCGTACGGCGCGGTCCGCCCGTCGTCCCCGGTGTGAAGACCCGGGACGGCGGGCGGCGGCCTGTGGTGCCACCGCCGACCGGGCCGTTCAATGCCGGACGGCGCCCGGAAGTTCCCGCTGCCGGTACGCCGTCGGCGTCATCGCTGTGGGCGATCAAAGGTTCCGCGCACCCCCGCTCCCGGGCAGGCTGACCTGCATGAAGCTGCTGATGCTGGGTGGAACCGAATTCGTCGGGCGCGCGATCACCGAAGACGCCCTGAGCCGTGGGTGGGACGTCACCGTCTTCCACCGCGGGCACCACGCGCCCCCGCCGGGAACCACGGCCCTGCACGGGGACCGCACCGCCCCCGGCGGTCTGGACGCCCTCGCCGAGGGTGAGTGGGACCTCGTCGTCGACACCTGGGGCGGCGCCCCCACCGCCGTGCGCGACAGTGCCCGCCTGCTGTCCGGCCGGGTCGGCCGGTACGTGTACATCTCCAGCCGCTCGGTGTACGCCTACCCCGCCCCCGCCGGTCTGGACGAGCACGGCCCGGTGGTCGAGGGCTCGCCCGACGCGGAGGCCACCGCCTACGCCGAGGACAAGCGCGGCGGTGAGCTCGCCGCGCTGGACGCCTTCGGCGACCGCGCCCTGCTGGTGCGCGCCGGGCTGATCATCGGCCCGTACGAGAACGTCGGCCGGCTGCCCTGGTGGCTGAACCGCGTCGCCCGCGGCGGCCCCTTCCTCGCCCCGGGTCACCCCGAACTGCAACTGCAGTACATCGACGTGCGCGACCTGGCGCGCTGGGCCCTCGACGCGGGAGCGGCCGGGCTCGGCGGCGCCTACAACCTGGTCTCCCCGGTCGGCCACGCCACCATGGGCGGCCTCCTGAAGGCCTGCGCCGCCGCCACCGGCGCCGAGGCCGAGCCGCGCTGGACCGACTCGGCGGTGATCGAGAAGGCCGGGATCGAGCCCTGGACCGAGCTGCCCATCTACCTCCCCGAGGGCGAGCTCCACGACTACATGTTCGGCGGGGACGTCACCAAGGCGCTGGAGGCGGGCCTCGTCTGCCGTCCCGTGGAGGAGACCGTCGCCGACACCTGGGCCTGGCTCGGGTCGATCGGCGGAGTCGCACCCCACCGGCCCGACCGGCCGCAGAAGGGCATATCGGCGGACCGGGAGGCGGAGCTACTCGGGCTCTGACCGGGGTTCTGGCCGGGGCTCCGACCAGGACGCCTCCGTGAGCCGGGTCGGCGGCAGGTACTCGCGCACCAGGGTGCGGTGCCACCACGCCCCGGTCTCGCGCAGTTCGCGCCAGGTCGTGAACCGGTAGCGGTACAGCCGCGCCCGGACGTAGCGCGGCGGCGCGTCCGGGAAGGGGTTGTACCGGATCAGCTTCAGGGTGTCCCGGTCGCCCGCCAGCAGCCGCTCCACGAACGGCCCGAACCAGTCGCGGGCGTAACCGGGGGAGAGCGCCGCGAACCACATGAGCCAGTCGAGGCGCAGGTGGTACGGGGCGAACTGGCGCGGGATCCGGCGCACGTCACCCGGCTTGCCCCTGAACCCGTACTCCCGCCACGCGCCGTCCTCCCGGGGCCGCCGGTCCGCGGTCCCTTCCACCACCACCTCCTCGCGGATCCGGCCCACCGTGCCGAACGCCCCGTAGGTGTTGACCAGGTGGAGGGGGTCGAAGGACCGGTTCATGACCTGGCCGCGCGAGACCATGTTGGCCACCGGATGCCGGCTCAGCACCAGCACCAGCGCGGTCACCGCGCACACCAGCACCACGTACCAGAGCGGCCCCTGCCGGGAGGCGGCCGGCGGCGGGGCGCCCGCGAACGCGCTGAAGTCGAAGGCCGGCAGGGCCGCCGTGATCGTGATCCAGTTCAGCCAGGCGAAGTTCCCCGACACCACCAGCCACAGCTGGGTCGCCACGATGATCCCGGCGGCGTACGAGGCCACCGGCTGCGGGGTGAACAGCAGCACGGGAACGACCAGTTGGGTCACGTGGTTGGCGGCGCACTCCACCCGGTGCAGCGGCTTCGGCAGATGGTGGAAGAACCAGCTCAGCGGGCCGGGCATCGGCTGCGTCTCGTGGTGGAAGTACAGGCAGGTGAGCCGGCGCCAGCAGGGGTCGCCCCGCATCTTGATGAGTCCCGCGCCGAACTCCACCCGGAAGACCACCCAGCGCAGCAGCCACAGCACCAGCACCGGCGGCCCGGCCCGCGCGTTGCCGAGGAAGACGGCCAGGAAACCGACCTCCAGCAGGAGCGACTCCCAGCCGAAGGAGTACCAGGTCTGCCCCACGTTCACGATCGACAGGTACAGCAGCCACAGCAGCGCCCACATCGCCATCGCCGCGCCCAGCGGCACCGCGTCCCCGGCCCCCGCGGCGAGCGCCGCCGCCAGGGCCGCCCCGGTCCAGGCGCAGGCGGCGAAGAACCGGTCGGAGTAGTGCAGGTGGAACAGGCTGGGGGCGCGACGGAAGGGCACGTACCGCAGGTAGCGCGGCACGGGCAGCATGCCGTGCGCCCCGATCAGTGCCCGGAACTGCAGGGCGGCCCCGACGAAGGCGACGAGGTAGACACCGGCCAGGGCCCGCTGGAAGATCAGCCGCCCCAGCCAGTATCCGGGCGCCGTGAACCAGTCCATCCCCTCCAGTATCGGGCCGGCGCGGGCCGGGCGCCCGCGGCGAGCCGCCGGACGCAGTGCCCGAGGCGGCGGGCGTAGGCCTGCTGGAGCAAGGGGACGACAGGGCCCGCGAGGCGGGTGTACCAGCTTCCAGGGCGGCTGAACGCGGTCACCTCGAACCACACCGAGCCGTCCGCCTCCATGTCCACCACGAAGGACTCCTCGCCGCACGCGGGATGCCCGGTGAGCGTTCCGTACGCGAAACCGGTCCGCCGGGGCTCGTACGCGGTCCAGATCACCTCGCACGGGGCGTCGATCCGCACCGGGCCCATCCCGATCCCGACCACGACCCGGTCGCCGGGCCGGACGGGGAACGCTCCGGCGGTGACGAGCATGCCCGAGGCGCGGTGCGCGCGGAACGTGGTGACGGCGGCCCCGGCGGCGTCGAGGGCGGCCTGCCCCTGCCCGATCCGGGTGCGGTGGCGGGTGATGTTGTACCCGGCGGGCAGCGGACGCCGGGCCGTGGCGCCCCGGTCGGGGTAGTTGAAGGTGCTGCGGCCTTCGCTGATGAGGCGGGTCATGCCGGGATCTCCGTTCGGTCGGGCAGGGCGGGCGGTGCGGCCGCTGCGGCCGCTGCGGCCGGGGCGGGCGGTGCGGGCGGGGCGGGCGGGGCGGGCGGGGGCCCCACGGGTGGTCCGGGCCGGCGGGCGGTCAGGCGGCGCCAGGCCAGCAGCGAGCACAGGCCGAAGCCGAGGGCGTTGCCGAGGCCGTGGGTCGCGGCCATCCAGGTCAGGGTGGGGTGCGCGATCCCGGTGGCCTCGCCGAGCGCCCACCACAGGGCGAGCAGCATGGTGGCCACCAGAACGGCCGCCGAGCCCGCGAGCAGCGCGCCGGTGATCCGGTCCCGCACGGCGGCCCCGGGGCGGACGTCCCGCCAGGTCAGCAGGGCCACCGCCCACATGCCGCCGGTCAGCGTCACCGCGCCCACCAGCTCGGCCCAGTCGTCGATGAAGTAGCCGAGCAGCACGAGCGCCGTCCCGGCCGGCACGCTGTACGCCGCCCAGCGCGCGAGGGCTCCGGCGGCGGAAGCCCGGCACACCAGCCCGGCGACCAGGGCCGCGGCGAAGCCGGCGAAGTGGAAGTGCGGCACGGTCAGGGCCAGGAGGTCGAGGTCGAAGCCGAAGAGCCGGTATCCGGCGCGTTCGGCGACCAGGGCGGTCCCGGCGACCGAGGGCGCCACGAGTGCGGTGATCACCGCCACCCCGGCGGGGCCGAAGCCCCACCCGGGTGCGCCGACCGGGGCCCGCCGGGTCGGGGCCTGCGCCGCGCGGGCCGGGCTCCGCGCCGACCGGGCCAGGGCCCGTACCGCGGGGGCCAGGGCCCGTACCGCGGGGGCCAGGGCCCGTACCGCGAGGGTCGAGGCCCGTACCGCGAGGGCCAGCGTCGCCGCCGCGTAGAGCGCGGCGAGGACGGTGGCCGGGGCTCCCCGGGGCAGCCACAGGCAGGCCGCTCCGGGGACCGCGAAGAGCGGCCAGATCCGGGCCGTCCGCCCGAACCGGACCGGATCGATCAGGCGCAGGCCGGCCGGGACGACGTAGAGCATGCCCAGGGTGACGATCAGATTCACCAGTGCGGTCACCGCGGATCCCCCTCCCGGAAACGAACGCATTGAACGCGTTCAACTCGCGATCGTGAGCCTAGACCCTCTCTTGAACATGTTCAAGAGAGGGTCGGGTGCGTGATCTCCGGTTGCGGTCGCCCCGCACATGCGGCAGACAAGAGGGAGCAACCGGGGCGAAAAGGGAGATGTAACGTGCACGCACCGACACCTCGTCAGGCGCCGCGTCGTCACGCACCGGCCCGTGCGGCCCTCTTCACCGTCCTCGGACTCCTCGCAGCGGCCTGCGGAGCCTCCGGTGACGAGGGACGGACCAAGGGCCCCGCCGCCGAGAGCCAGGACGTCCACCTCCAGCCCGTGGCCTCGGCCGGCCCCGACCCCTTCACCTCTTCCTCCGCCACCGGCGAATCGGCCCCCGTCCAGCCCCCGCTGCCCAACGCGACCGGCCAGGGCATCCGTACCGTCAACGCGGCCACCCCCGGCCTGTACGGCGGAACCCAGCGGCTCGGGAGCTGCGACGTGGAGGCGCAGGTCCAGTCCCTGACCGCCGACGACGCCAAGGCCCGCGCCTTCGCCGAGGCCTCCCAGGTGGAGCAGGGGAAGATCCCCGACTTCCTGCGCGGCCTCACCCCCGTCGTGCTCCGCGCCGACACCCGGGTGACCAACCACGGCTTCGTCGGCGGCAACGCCAACGCCTTCCAGTCCGTCCTCCAGGCCGGCACCGCCGTCCTCGTGGACGACCACGGAATGCCCCGGGTCCGCTGCGCCTGCGGAAACCCGCTGCTCGCGCCGCGCGCCGCCCCCGGCGCACCGGTGCTCAAGGGGGAGCCCTGGAGCGGCTACCGGCCCACCCAGGTCGTGGTCATCGAGCCGACCATGCAGGTGATCGACAACCTGGTCATCGTCAACATCGCCGACAACACCTGGATCGAGCGCAGGACCGGCGACGACGGAGCCCAGGACCGCACCCCGCAGACGCCGCCCCCGTACGACCCGGCCGACGGGATCCCCAGCGGGCCCGCGACCCCGCCCGGCACCTCGCCGGCCGACCCGTGCCGGACCCCGGACAGCAACAGCCTCGCCCGCACCGAGCCCCCCACCGGCCCGGCGAGCCCCGGCCGCAGCCCCGCGCCGAACGCGGCCGACTGCCCGCCGAGCGCCCCGCAGACGGTCCCGAACACCCCGAACAGTCCGAACACGCCGGTGACCCCCGACCAGCCCTCGTCCGGCATCCCCTCGGGCCCGCCCACGGCACCGCCGCCCGCCACCGACCAGCCCTCGGACGTGCCCACCGACATCCCCACCGGCATCCCCACCGACATCCCCTCCGACCTGCCCGGGCAGACCCCGAGCGACCCGGGGACCCTGGTGGGCCCGGACGGGTCGTCGCAGCAGCCCAGCGACCCGTACGCCGACCCGTACGCGGACCCGTACGCCGACCCCTACTCCGTCCCCGAGCAGGATCCCTCGGCCCCGTACGACGGCCAGTACCTGGAGAGCGCCTGACCGGCCCGTGTGTCATGGTGGACCGGTGCCGACCGCCGTATCGCTGCCGGAGGACTGGCCCGCACATCCGGACCGGTCTCTCTCGCTGAACCGCATGGGCAGTTTCGACTGGGACCTGGTCACCGGTCTCATGCACATGGACTCGGCCGCCCTCGACGTCTTCGACACCACCCCCGCGGAGTACGACGGCCGCCCCGGCTCCCTGTCGCCGCGCGTCCCGCCCGCCGAGGGCGCCCGGCTCGACGCACTGGTCTCCTCGGCCCTCAAGAGCGGGGTCGACAGCTACGGCGCCTACTTCCGCATCCGCTGCCACGACGGCGAACTGCGCTGGACGCACACCCAGGGCCGGGTCATGCGGGGCCCGGACGGCCGCCCGTACCGGATCATCGGCATCGTCCGCGACGCCACCGAGGAGCTCAGTCATTCGGCGGAGCGCCTCGGGCTGGACGAGGAGCGGCGCCGCCAGACGTCCGTGGTCGAGAGCACCACCGCCGCGCTCGCGCACGCCCGTACCGTCCAGGACGTCATCGACGCGCTCGGCGACGCCCACGGCCTGGAACGGCTCGGGTCCATGGGCATGGTGATGGGACTGGTCGAAGCCGGCCGGATCCACCTCGTCGCCGAGGGCCCCGCGGGCAGCTTCGTCCCCGGCACCCGCTACACCCGCATCGACGAGCAGTACCCGATGAGCGAGGTGGTCCGCTCGCTCCAGCCGCGCTTCCTGGACTCCGCGGCCGAGTTCGCCGCCGGGTACCCCGGGCTCTGGGCGAAGATCTCGTCCATGCACATCTCGGCGGCCGCCTACCTGCCGCTGATCGCCCAGGCCCGCCCGATCGGCGCGATCGGCCTGCTCTACCGGGACAAGGCCGGCTTCACCCAGGAGGAGCGGAACCTGCTCGTCGCGCTCGGCAGCAGCATCGCGCAGAGCCTCCAGCGGGCCATGTTGCTGGAGCAGGAGCACGACCTGGCGGAGGGGCTCCAGCAGGCGATGCTGCCGCGCCGGATCCCCTCGGTGCCGGGCGCCGAGATCGCCGTACGGTACCGCTCGGCCCGGATGGGCCGGGACATCGGCGGCGACTGGTACGACGTCATCCCGCTGCCCGGCGGCCGGGTCGGCGCGGTCATCGGCGACGTCCAGGGCCACGACACCCATGCCGCGGCGGTCATGGGCCAGCTGCGGATCGTGCTGCGCGCCTACGCCGCCGAAGGGCACTCGCCGGCCACCGTCATGGCCCGGGCCTCCGTCTTCCTGCACGAGCTGGACACCGACCGCTTCGCCACCTGCACGTATGTCGAGGCAGACCTCTCGACCGGGGTGCTGCAACTGGTCCGGGCCGGCCACATCGACCCGCTGATGCGCACCCGGGACGGGCGGTGCGAGCGCCTCGCGCTGGAGGGCGGGATGCCGCTGGGGCTGTCCGCGGAGTTCGGGCTGCTGGAGTATCCGGTGACCACGGTCGAGATGGGACCCGGGGAAACGCTTCTGCTGTGCACGGACGGCCTGGTGGAGCAGCCCGGAGCCGACCTCGACGACGGCGTCCGGCTCCTCGCCTCCCTCGTCCGCACCGGGCCGGACGACCTGTCCCTGCTCGCGGACCGGCTGTGCGAGGTCGTGGACGACCGGGGCGGCGACGACGACATGGCGCTGCTGCTGCTCCGCCGCGACGCCGAGGAGGCCCAGCAGGCCGGCGGCCGGCTCCAGCAGCACGTGGCCCCCGGAGATCCGGAAGCCCTCGTATCGGCCCGCCACATGATCGGCGCGGCCGTGCGGGCGTGGGGCGCGCGGGACCGGGCGGACGAGATCGAGCTGATCGCCGACGAGCTCATCGTCAACGCCCTCATGCACACCGACGGTCCCGCCATCGTGACGCTGCGGGTCCTGACCGGCCCCGAACGCAGGCTCCGCGTGGAGGTCGAGGACCGCTCCAGCGCCCTGCCCAGGCGCCGGGAGGCGGGCGACTCCGGAGTCTCGGGACGCGGCCTGATGCTGGTGGACCGGCTGGCGGACGTCTGGGGCGTGGAATCGCGGGGGAGCGGCAAATGCGTGTGGTGCGAGTTCACGATGCCGTGAGCCCGCCGTCGCCGTCGCCGTCGCCGCACCCGCACCCGCACCCGCACCCGCGCGCGCCGTGACCGGATCGGGGCCACGGGCCCGGTCCCCGGCTCGCGCTTCGCCCGCGGCCACGGCAGGCTGGGGGCATGCCCGAGCTGCCCGAGGTCGAGGCCCTGAGGGAGTTCCTCGACGAGCACCTCGCCGGGCGGGTGGTCGAGCGCGTCCTCCCGCTCGCCGTGAGCGTGCTCAAGACGTACGACCCTCCCCTGACCGCGCTCGAAGGGCAGCGGGCCGGGGCCACGGTCCGGTACGGCAAGTTCCTCGCCCTGCGGATCGGCGAACTGCACCTCGTCACCCACCTCGCCCGGGCCGGCTGGCTGCGCTGGATCGACACCGTTCCCGCCCAGCCGCCGCGCCCCGGGAAGGGGCCGCTCGCCCTGCGGCTCGTCCTGGAGGACGGCGGCGTGTTCGACCTCACCGAGGCCGGCACCCAGAAGCGGCTCGCCGTGTACGTGGTCCGTGATCCGCAGGAGGTCCCGGGCATCGCCCGGCTGGGCCCGGACCCGCTCGCCGAAGGCTTCGACCGCGAGGCCTTCGGCGCGCTGCTCGCCGGTGAACGGCGGCAGATCAAGGGCGTGTTGCGCGACCAGAGCGTCATCGCGGGGATCGGCAACGCGTACAGCGACGAAATCCTCCACCACGCCAAGGTCTCGCCCTTCAAGCTGGCCGCCTCCTTCGACGAGGCGCAGGTGGACCAGTTGTACGCGGCCGTCGAGGAGACCCTGCACACGGCCGTCGAGCGGGCCCACGGGGTGGCCGCCGGACGGCTCAAGGCCGAGAAGAAGAGCGGGATGCGGGTCCACGGCCGCGCGGGCGAGCCCTGCCCGGTGTGCGGGGACACCGTCCGCTCGGTCTCCTTCGCCGACTCCTCGCTCCAGTACTGCGCCACGTGCCAGACCGGCGGGAAGCCGCTCGCCGACCGCCGGCTGTCCAAGCTGCTGAAGTAGGCCGAGGGCGCCAGGGGGCCCTCTTCCCCGGAGGGTTCCGGGCGGCCGGACTCCGGTTAGACTCCGGCCCATGCCCGAGGAGCCGCAGCCGCAGCCGCCCCGGCGGGAGGTCGTCACCGGGGTCCCGCGCGGCAGTCGCCGCAGGCCCCCCGCGCACACGCCGGCCCGCTCCGAGATCTCCGAGCAGACCACCCTCGGCGCCACCTACGTACGGGCCCTCATGCGCAGCCAGCTCCGGGCCGGACTCGGCGCACTGGCCGCGCTCGTCCTCCTGGTGGGGCTGCTGCCGCTGCTGTTCCTGCTCCCGCGGGTCGCGTCGGGCCCGCTGGTCTGGGTCGTGCTCGGGGTCCTGGTGTACCCGGTGCTGTGGTGCGTCGCCCGCGCGTACGTGATCCGGGCCGAGCGCAACGAGGCCGATTTCACGGGCCTGGTCACCGACCCGACGGAGCCGCCGGGGCCGCGCCGGCCGGAGTAGCGGCCGGGCCGTGTCGCGACCCTCGGGCTCAGAACAGGTGCATCGCCAAGTGCCCGAGCGGCAGCCCGAGTTGCCAGGCCGGGGTCCAGACCCGGGCGTTCTCGTCCAGGCCCGGCGGGGTGTCGGCGTGGCCGTGGCGTCCCGGGTCGAGGTTGGTGGCGAACAGTTCGGTGTGGTCCAGCCAGCGCCACGCCGCCCGGGCCAGTTCCAGGTCGGGGTCCTCGCCCCGGCCGCGCTCGCGGGCCTCCTCGCCCAGCGCGAGGAACCGGGTGTGGACCCAGTCGCGCCAGGGGTGCCCGTACGCCGTCAGCGACATCCACTCGTCGAGCTGCGAGACGACCCGGATCCCGGAGAGTTCGCCTGCGGCGTCCGAGAGGTAGATGGTCAGCGCGAGCGTGTCGCGTCCGGCGCGGAACTCCAGGGTGCTGACCGGGATCAGCCGGCCCGTGCGCAGCAGTTCATCGGCGATGTACTCCGCGTAGAGCCATGCCATGGGCACCGCGAGCCCACCGTCACTGGTGCCGTTCGTACCCTCGGGCTGCACCGTTCCACCTTCTCCCGCATGCGTCGAGTCATCCCGCCGTCAGCGCCGAGCCTTCCTTGCGCAGCTCGCGGAGCGGGGGATGTTTACTCAACTTGAACGGTCCGATGCCGATTTCGATGCGGTTCGTGTCCGGTTCGCGGGCGTTCAAGCCATTCTTTGACGCGTCCGTCGTACGTCGGCCCTCAGGCGCCGAGTCCGTAACCGTAGCCCTGGAGGTCTTTTCGCAGGGCGCGCAGGGCGTAGTACGTACGGGACTTGACCGTCCCCGCCGGTATGCCGAGCTCGGCCGCGGCCTCGGCCACGGAGCGGTCCTGGAAGTAGACCTGCACGAGGACGTCCCGGTGCTCCGGCCCCAGCGATCCCACCGCCCGCCGGACGTCGATGGCCGTCACCGAGCCCGCCACCGCGTCCCCCGGCGCCGGCGCCTGGTCCAGCCCTTCCGGGTCCACCTCCAGGGGCCTGGACAGGCGGGCCCGGCGGGCGTCGATGGCGAGCCGCCGGGCCACCGTGAACAGCCAGGGGCGCAGGGACTCGTAGGCGCTCCCCAGGACCTCCGGATGCTGCCAGAGCCGTAGGAGGGTCTCCTGTACGAGGTCCTCCGCACGCTGGGCGTCACCGGCCGTGAGGCCCAGGAGGAAACCGAACAGGGCCCGTCCGTGTTCGCGCTGGAGTTCGGCCAGTGCCTCGGGGTCGGTGCGTCGGAGGGTGGGGGCCAGGGGCACGGAGGCTCCTTCCGGGGGTCGGTGCGGGGGGTGGTCGGGGTCGACGGATCCACCCTGACCTGCACCGGGCTGCCCGGGAACCGTCCCGCCGGGACGGTGCGCCCAAGTACCCGGGTCATCCGGTGGGCGGCCGCGCGGGGCGGTGAACGGTCGAACGGCGCGCCGAACGGCCATTGGAGTGAGTGTGCGGCCGTGCGGCGGAGCCGTTCCTTGACTTCGAGCGTCTCCTTCTATGGATTGACTGAAGATCAGGTAGTCGTACTCATCAAGGAGAGCCGGGACAGATGACCGCCCGCACCCGCCACGCCCTCGCACTCCTGACCGCCGTGGCGCTGTCGGCCGTAGCCGGCTGCTCCGCCGGCGGCGACCCCGCGCCGGCCCGCCTGGCCGGCTCCCCGTCCGCCCAGGCCCCCTCCGGAGCCCCCGGATCGACCACGGCCCCCGCGGCCGGCACGGAGAGGGGCTTCACCCTCGTCGCGAGCGGCGACGTGCTGCCCCACGAGTCGGTCATCCGGCGGGCGGCCTCCGACGCGGACGGCGACGGCCACGACTTCCGGCCGATGTTCTCCGCGGTCAAGCCGATCGTCTCGGCCGCCGACCTGGCCCTCTGTCACATGGAGACCATCTACGGGCCGGACGGCGGCCCGTTCACCGGCTATCCCGCCTTCCAGTCCCCGCCCGAGGTGGCCGACGGCCTCAAGGACGCCGGGTACGACGGCTGCTCCACGGCCTCGAACCACACCCTCGACGGCGGCGGCGCCGGCCTCAAGCGCACCCTGGACCGCTTCGACAAGGTCGGTCTGAAGCACGCGGGTTCGGCCCGTACGGCGGCCGAGGCGGGCACCGTGACGATGTACGCGGCGGGCTCCGCGAAGGTCGCGCACCTCGCGTACACGTACGACACCAACGGCTACCCCATGCCCGAGGGGCAGCCCTGGGCGGTCAACCTCATGGAGCAGGAGAAGATCGTCGCGGACTCCCGGGCGGCCCGGAAGGCGGGCGCCGACGTGGTCCTCGTCAGCCTCCACTGGGGCACGGAATGGCAGACCGAACCGGACGAGAAGCAGCTCGCGCTCGGCAAGGCGCTGACCGCCTCGCAGACCGGCGGCCGCCCCGACGTGGACATGATCCTGGGCACGCACGCCCACATCCCGCAGGCGTACGAGAAGGTCAACGGGACCTGGATCGTCTACGGCATGGGCGACCAGGTGGCCGGCGAGATGTTCAACTACACCGGCGCCCGCGACATGCGCGGCAACTACGGTTCCATCGGCCGCTTCACCTTCGCCCCGCCGGCCGCCCCCGGGCAGCGCTGGCAGGTCACCAAGGCCGAGTTCGTCCCGCAGATGATGGACCTCCGGGCGGGCCGCGTCGTCAACCTCCCGGCAGCCCTCGCCCAGTCGCCCGGCCGCGAGGACTACGAGGAGGCCCGCGACGAGATCACCGAGGCCGTCCTCGGCCGCGGCGCGGCCAAGGACGGGCTGACGATGGCGAAGTAGGCCGCTCGAAGGCGCCGAAAGGGTGGTCGGACGGCGGTCAGGCGGCGGCGTTCGGCCCCTGAGCGGCCTTGACGCCCTGGAGCGCGGTCAGCTTGCGCACGAAGAGGACGGCCAGCACGGCGGCCACGACGGTGCCCAGGTCAGCGACCGCGCCGAGGGAGGAGGCGTCGCGGACCGCCGCGGCGCCCACTGCCTTCGCGAACTGGTATGAGGAGACCACGTCGAGGATCCAGCTGGCCGCGAACACCAGCCACCATGCGACCACCGGGGCGCCCGAGACGGAGCGGTAGGAGCCGTCGGGTGCGTACTGCGTGCTGGCGTCCCAGGTCTCCCGCGCCGTCCGGTATGGGAAGAAGAGGTTCGCGATCGGGACGAACCACCCGCCGATGGCCCAGCCCGCGGACTGGCTGAAGCCGTCGGGGCGAAACACCTCGGCATTGCAGCGGACCCGGTGGAACCACAGGATGAAGACCACGATCGTCGCCAGCGTTGTGATGTTCTGGGCGAGATCGACCAGGGCGTTGAGGCCGTCGGTCGCGGCTATTCCGTCGTGCTGGGTGCCCGGGGGATCGGTGAGCACCTCTTCCATCTGCTGCCACCGGGTCAGCTTTCCCCAGGCCGAGAGCAGAGCGACCACCGCTCCCACCGCCAGCAGCGCGGTCACGGCAGTCGCCGTCCCCTGCGGGGAGCGCAGGACCCGGACGGGCTGGGACGGCGGAAACGGCGACGGCGAGGGTGACGGGCCGGGCGCGATCGAGGACATGACGGAGTACCCCCCACGGGAACATGTGCGACGTGTGACATGGAATCGGGCAGGCCCATGGGCGGCCCGAGCTGCCCGAACATACGTCAGTACCGGGCCCGCCGTCTACGGTGATCAGATTGCGTGGGCAAACAGCCGCCACGGGGCCGGGTGATGCCGGGGAAACGGCGGCCGCCGATCGCTACGGAACCACGGTGACCGGCCAGCGCCCCGCCTTCACCAGACGGATCGCCACCGAGCCCACGATCCGGTGCCCGGCCTGCTCCGAGGCCCCGACCACCACCGCGTCCGCCGTCAGTTCCTCGGCCGCGCTCACCAGCCCCGCGTACGGATCCCCGCGGAAGGTGTGGAACTGCCAGCGGACGTCGTAGACGCCCTTCAGCCGCTCCGCGGACTCCCGGATCTCGGCCACCAGCCCCTCCGCGATCTCCTCGGTGGCCTCCGACACCGGAGCCCCCAGCGAGGCCCCGGCCGGCATCACCGGCTGGACGTACACCAGCGCCAGCAGCGCGTTCTGCCGCCGGGCCAGCCCCGCCGCGTAGGCGGCCGCGCGGAGCGAGGACTGCGAACCGTCCACCCCGGCGAGGATCACCTTCGGACCGTCCGTACCGCGCTCGAATCCCGTATCCACGTGCTCTGTCACCCTTCCGAGGCTAAACCCGCTCACCGCGCGAAGGGGCGCGGCCCTCCTTACAGTGCGAACCATGAGTGCCACCGTGGAGGAGACGCGCGGGACGCGCGGCAGCCGCAGCCGCTTCCTGAACCGGGTGCCCGACGCCTTCGGGGCGTTCTTCGGAACGCTCGGGCTGTTCTGCGCCCTGCTGGCGCTCTCCCCGACGCTGCGCCGCCTGCTGCGGCCCGTCGTGCGCTTCCTCGACGCCATCGTCGTGCCGGTCAGCGCCAACCTCGCCTACGCCGTCTTCCTCTTCCTCCTCGCCGCGGCACTCGGCATGCGCAAGAAGGTCGCCTGGTGGATCGTCGTCACCTATTTGGCCCTGCTGGTCCTGGTCGACGTGCTGACCGTCGCCGCCGAGGACTACTGGGTGGGCTTCTCCTCCATGGCCCTCGCGGTCGCCGCCCTCGCGATCCTGATCGCCGCGCGCAAGGAGTTCAACGCCGCGTCCCGACCGGGGGCCCTGTGGCGTGCCCTGCTCGTGCTCGGCCTCGGCCTGCTCGCCGCCGTCTTCCTCGGCTGGGGCCTGGTCGCGCTGTTCCCGGGAACCCTGCCCAGGGGGCAGTGGCTGGACTGGTCCGCCAAGCAGGTGTTCGGCGGGCTGTTCTCGGCCCGGCAGTTCGACGGCCATCCGGCCAGGCCCCTCTACTTCCTGCTCGGCCTCTTCGGCGCCCTCGCCCTGCTGAACGCCGCCGCCACCCTCTTCCGCTCCCAGCGGCTGACCGCCGCCCTGCACGGGGACGAGGAGCCCCGCATCCGGGCCCTGCTGGGCGCCTACGGGCGCAACGACTCCCTCGGCTACTTCGCCACCCGGCGCGACAAGGCCGTCGTATTCGCCCCCAACGGCAAGGCGGCCGTCACCTACCGGGTCGAGGCCGGCGTCTGCCTCGGCAGCGGCGACCCCGTCGGCGACCCGGCCGCGTGGACCCCCGCCATCGACGCCTGGCTCGCCGTCGCCCGGCGCTACGGCTGGCAGCCCGCCGTCATGGGCGCCTCCGAGGACGGCGCGACCGCGTACGCCCGCTCCGGACTCAGCGCCCTCCAGCTCGGCGACGAGGCGATCCTGCACGTGGCCCACTTCGACCTCGACGGCCGCGACATGCGCGTCACCCGCCAGGCCGTCAACCGGGTCAAGCGCACCGGCGCCACCACCGTCATCCGCCGCCACTCCGCCCTCTCCGAGGACGAGATGCAGATGATCGTGGACCGCGCCGACACATGGCGCGACACCGAGACCGAACGCGGCTTCTCCATGGCCCTCGACCGGCTCGGGGACTCCGCCGACGGGGACTGCCTGCTCGTGGAGGCCTTCGACGACAAGGGCGAACTGATCGCCCTGCTCTCCTTCGTGCCCTGGGGCAAGGACGGCATCTCCCTCGACCTGATGCGCCGCGACCGGGCCGCCCCCAACGGGGTCATGGAGTTCATGGTCGCCGAGCTCTGCGCGGCGGCCCCGGGCCTGGGCGTGCGCCGCATCTCCCTCAACTTCGCCGTCTTCCGCTCCGCCTTCGAGGAGGGCGGCCGGATCGGCGCCGGTCCCGTCCTCAAGGTGTGGCGCAAGCTGCTGCTCTTCTTCTCCCGCTGGTGGCAGCTGGAGGCGCTGTACCGCTCGAACGTCAAGTACGGCCCCGAGTGGTACCCGCGGTTCCTCTGCTTCCAGGACGCCGGCTCGCTCGCCCGGGTCAGCCTCGCCTCCGGCATCGCCGAGGGCTTCGTCTCGGTGCCGAGCATGCGCACCCTGTGGGGCAACGGCCACCCGCGCGGGCTCACCGCCCCCGCCACCACCGCCGGCCTGCCGTCCATCGAATCCCTCGGGCTGGACGCGGGGGAGGAGGACGGTGAGGGCGCGCGGGCCGAGCGGCTGCCCGAGCAGGTCCGCGTCCGGCACGACAAGCTGGAGCGGATCCGGGCCGCCGGCACCGATCCGTACCCCGTCGGCATCCCGCAGCGCACCCACACCGTCGCCGAGCTGAAGGCCGCGCACCCCGGCTACCCGCCCGGCACCCGCACCGGCTCGCCGGTCACCGTCGCCGGACGCGTGATGGTCGTACGCGACCTCGGCGGCGTGGTGTTCGCCGTCCTGCGGGACTGGTCGGGAGACGTCCAGCTGATGTTCACCCGGGACGAGGCGGGCGCCGCCGTGCTCGGCACCTTCACCTCCCAGGTGGACTTCGGCGACCACGTCGTCGCGAGCGGCGAGGTCGGCGCCAGCAAGGGCGGCGAACTGTCCGTGGTCGCCGACTCCTGGCAGCTCACCGGCAAATGCCTGCGCCCCCTGCCCGACAAGCGCATGGGCCTCGCCGACCCGGAGGCCAAGGTCCGCCAGCGCTACCTCGACCTGGTGGCCAGCCCCGATGCGCGGGACGTCGTACGGGCCCGGTCCAGCGCCGTCCAGGCCCTGCGGCAGGGGCTGCTGGACCGGGGCTACCTGGAGGTCGAGACCCCGATGCTCCAGCAGATCCACGGCGGGGCCAACGCCCGGCCGTTCCGCACCCACATCAACGCCTACGACCTGGACCTGTACCTGCGCATCGCGCCCGAGCTGTACCTCAAGCGGCTGTGCGTGGGCGGCATGGAGAAGGTCTTCGAGATGGGCCGCACCTTCCGCAACGAGGGCGTCTCCTACAAGCACAACCCCGAATTCACGATGCTGGAGGCCTACCAGGCCTTCGCCGACTACGACGTGATGCTCGACCTGACCCGCGAGCTGATCCAGGGCGCCGCCACGGCGGCCTTCGGCTCGCCCGTCGCGCACAAGGCCGGACCGGACGGAAAGCTCGTCGTCCACGACATCTCCGGGCCCTGGCCGGTCAAGACGATGTACGGGGCGATCAGCGAGGCACTCGGCGAGGAGGTCGACGCCGACACCGAGGAGCACGTCCTGCGGCGGCTGTGCGACCGGGCGTCCGTCCCGCACACGCCCGACAACACCCGCGGCGACGTGGTCCTGGAGATGTACGAGCGGCTCGTGGAGGAGCGCACCAAGCTGCCCACCTTCTACAAGGACTTCCCGACCGACGTCTCCCCGCTCACCCGGCAGCACCGCAAGGACCCCAGGCTCGCGGAGCGCTGGGACCTGGTGGCCTTCGGCACCGAACTGGGCACCGCCTACTCGGAGCTGACCGACCCCGTCGAGCAGCGGCGCCGACTGACCGCGCAGTCGCTGCTGGCCGCCGGCGGGGATCCCGAGGCGATGGAGCTCGACAACGACTTCCTGGACGCGCTGGAGTACGCGATGCCGCCGACCGGCGGACTGGGCATCGGCGTGGACCGCCTCGTCATGTTCCTCACGGGTCTGACGATCCGGGAGACGCTGCCGTTCCCGCTGGTGCGCAGGGGCTGACTGGCGGCTTTGACCGGCGGCTTTCGACCGCGGCTTTCGACCGCGGCTTTCGACCGGCGCCCGGGGCCGGCGCGATTGCTCCGAGCGGGTGAGCGGACGGGGGCGCGTCCGCGCCTCTCGACATCTGCGGCGATGTCGTTGATACGTAGTAGTAATGAAAAATGACGAGCCGACAGTAGGGCGACGCGTGCTCCTGCGCTCCGCCGTCTTCCTCGGAGTCGCCGCCGCCGCAGGGCTGCTGACGGGCGGCGAAACCGATCTGCCGACATCGGGCTCGGGGACCCCCGCGGCGGGAGCCGGACCCGGGACGGGAGCCGGTGGAGCGGCAGGGCCGGGACCCCTCACCGGAGCCCCCGGCGGACTGCCGCAGTTCCCGCGCGGATCCCCGTACCGGCTGGAGCCGATGACCTCCGAGGGGACCCCGGAGCGCGTGGCGGCGGCGAAGCCCGCCGTACGGACCCGGCCGATCCTGGAACTGCCCGCCGACGCGAGCACGGCGAGCGCCATGACCCTCACCTTCGACGACGGCCCCGACCCCCGCTACACCCCGGGCATCCTGGACACCCTCGCGCGCCACGGCGTCCGGGCCATGTTCTTCGTCTGCGGGGAGATGGCGGTGGAGAACCAGGACCTGCTGCGCAGGATGGTGGCCGAGGGACACGTCATCGGCAATCACACCTGGACCCATCCGCTGATCCCCAAGCTGAGCTGGCCGGCCCTGGCCTCCGAGATCGGCCGCACGAGCGAGGTCGTACACCAGGCCGCCGGCACGGCCCCGCTGTGGTTCCGGGCGCCCTACGGGGCGTGGAACCGGGCCGCCTTCGAGATCGGCGCGGAGCTCGGCATGGAACCGCTCGCCTGGACCGTGGACACCCTGGACTGGAAGGAGCCGGGCACCACGGCGATCGTGTCGCGGGTCCTCAAGCAGGCCGCGCCCGGGGTGATCGTGCTGAACCACGACGCGGGCGGCAACCGCTCGCAGAGCGTGCAGGCGCTGGCGAGCTACCTGCCGCAACTGCTCGGCCGGGGATACCGGATGACGCTGCCGGCGCTGCCACCGCGCTGAGGGGCCGTACCCCGCGCGCGGCGGCGGCGCCGTCCGCCGCCGTGCGGGTCGGTCAGCGGGCCTCCACCATCCGCGCGAACACGACGACGTTGCCGTCGTAGCCGCGCCCCTTGGAGTAGCCGCCGCCACACGTGATCACCCGGAGCTCGGGGTGTCCGGTGTCCCCGTACACCCGGGATCCGGGGAAGGTGTTCTTGGAGAAGACCTCCACGCCGTACACCTCGAACACCGCCGTGCGGCCGTCGTAGCGGGCCACCTCGACGCGGCTGCCCTTCTGGACCGAGCCCAGTCCGTAGAAGACCGCGGGGCCCTGCGCGTTGTCCACGTGGCCCACGATCACCGCCGAACCCTGCTGGCCCGGAGAGATGCCGTTGAGGTACCAGCCGGCCAGGTTCTTGTCCTGCGGGGGCGGCGCGTCGATCCAGCCCTGCGCATCCAGCCCGACGGTCATCACCGGTGCGTCCACGCTGATCGACGGGATCCGGATGCGCTGAACCGACGAGTGGCCCAGCACCTCCATGTCCGGCGGCGGTGTGGGCGGCTCGCCGGGCGCCTGGTGGGCCTGTGGCCCGACCGCCGTCCCGGCCGGTGCGCTCACGGCCGCGGCCGCGGCCGGCTGCGGGGGTCCGTCGCCGGCCTCGGCTCCGTTACGCATCATGGCGAGGCCGGTGAGCATGACCAGCGCGAGCGCACCCCAGGGGGAGCGCTTCCTCGGTGGCCTCTCACTCTCGTCCTCGAGCATGGTTCTCCCTTCCCGACGCGGGGGTCCCGACCCGCGTTCTTGTCCCACCCCTTCACGCCCTACTTCACGCACGCTAAGGCGGTGCGTGCGGGACGGCGATCGGGGAAGGGCGAACGGGTGGTGGGGCCGGAAGGGGTGCGCCCATCCAGGTAATCGTCACATAAATGCCTGACGGGTCGTGACCTGCGGATCCGTCAGTGAACGCGCCCGCGCTTCGGCGTGTCGCTCAACCTTGCGGCCCAAAGGCGGAAATGCGCTGGTTGCGGACCGGGCCGAGGGTTCGTGATGGGAGGCGTTCTCGTCGATCTGCCCGGGCCACCGCTCCGGGGCGCTTCCCGCTGGAGGTTCCACCATGCGTGTTCTCCGCGCTCTTACCGTGACCGCGGCGGCCACTTGCGCCGCCATCGCCCTCACTGCTCCATTCGCCTCCGCGAACCCTGCGGGCGGTCCGCCCTCGGGAGGAAACGGCGGGCCCAGCAACGTCACGGTCAACCCGTACTCCGTGCACCAGGGCTCCACGATGCAGGTCAGCGCGGCCGGTTGCCACCACGGCGGCATCGTCTTCTCGCACGGCAACTTTCCGCAGACGAACCTGTCGGCCGGCTCCATCGGCTTCGCGACCGTCCGGATCTTCAACCACGCCTCGCCCGGGCACCACACGCTGTCGGTCAAGTGCCACGACAACAGCCTGGTCGCCACGCACCGCTTCACGATCCTGGACGGCCGCGGCGCCCAGGGCGGCATCGGCGGCTCCCTCGGCCCGTCCACCACCGAGACCGCCATCGGCGCGAGCCTCGTCGGCGCGGCCGCCCTCGGCGCCGGTGCCCACGTGCTGCGCCGTCGGCGCCCGCTCCGCGGCCGGGCCTGACCGGCCGACCTCCCCGGTCGGCCCGGACAACCGCCGGTCGCCCCGGG
>NZ_JBWJVM010000003.1:0-274179 GCF_056428985.1 Streptomyces sp. CA189
CCACGTCCCGCTGCAGATCCGCGATCACGCGCACGAGATCGTCGTACGACGGCTGACGCTTCGCGAGTCCCACGGACAGACCAACGAGGCGAGCACGCGCAGGTCACTCAAGGACCTGAGCAGTCACGATCCGAGATCTCGAACAGCAGTGAAATCCTGAACGTGACCCGGGGGCGGCAGCGAATAACAGTGTTCAGAGTGGACAGTGGCGCGTGGCCGCGCGTCGTCGTGGACGTGTCGCCGCCGGGTGAACGGATAGAGTTCGATCCCAAGAATCCCTACGCGAACGAAGAGAACATCGACCGGTACGGTCTTTCGCCGGTACGTGGTTCCACGGCGGAGACGCCCTATCAGGAGCTCCTGGAGAAGGCCCGCTCAGGCGGGTAGGGGGCTCGCTCGCCTTGCGTTTGCCGGTCGCTACGGGCCGCCGGAGACTGGTGATATCGGCGTGACCCCGCCTCTGGCCCACGGCAACGCCGCATCCGGCCACATCGAACGTCGCGAACCTTCCGCGCGTTGATGAATGGTCAACCGTCGCCCCTCTCCCCCTCTCCTTCATGAGGTGCCCCATGAGCAGGACCTCGCGACTCAACTGCATCATCCCCCCGTACCTCCTCAGAAGGCTCCTGGAGAGCGAACACAGTGAGGTGCGCCAGGCCGCCTTGGACACCATGCTGACCACTGCTCGCCTGCGAGGTCAGCGAGAGGTCCGGGCGTCCTTCGCCGGCGCCGCCGCCCCTGGTAACGGCCGGCGCACCGTCTTCGACTGCGAGGAGGGAAGCTTCCTCCCAGCCGCCGTCCTTGCCCGGTCGGAAGACGGACCGGAGTCCGTGGACGAGTCCGCCAACCGGGCGTTCGACGGACTCGGCCTGACGCGCGACTTCTTCAAGGAGGTGTTCCAGCGTGATTCGATGGACGGCCGGGGGATGCGCCTGGACGGGTACGTCCACTTCGGCGTGAAATACAACAACGCCTTCTGGGACGGACAGCACATGGTCTTCGGCGACGGGGACGGAAAGGTCCTCGGCAACCTCACCGGATCCCTCGACGTGATCGCCCACGAGCTGACGCACGGACTGACGGAGCACACCTCCGGCTTCGAGTACCACAATCAGTCCGGCGCCCTGAACGAGTCGATTTCGGACGTCTTCGGGTCGCTGGTCAAGCAGTGGTCGCTGAAGCAGGCGGCCGAGGAGGCGGACTGGCTGATCGGCGCCGACGTGTGGACCCCCGGAATCGATGCCGACGCCCTGCGATCGATGAAGGCCCCGGGGCACGCCTACAACAATCCGCTGTTCGGAAGGGACCCCCAGCCCGACCGCATGAGCAAATTCGTCCACCTTCCCGACACCGAGGAAGGGGACAACGGCGGGGTGCACCTCAACTCCGGCATTCCGAACAAGGCGTTCTTCCTGGCAGCCGTGGGCATCGGCGGATTCGCATGGGAGGCCGCCGGGCCCATCTGGTACGAATCGCTCAAAATCTCCGGCGCCGAGGCGCAGTTCCAGGATTTCGCCCACACCACCGTCCAGAAGGCCGGGGAGTTGTTCGGCGTCGGCAGCGCCGAACAGTCGGCCGTGCTGGCGGCGTGGCAGGAGGTGGAAGTCTCCGTCAGGGGCATCCCGATCGGGGCCGCCCGAGCACGGAGCCGTGCGGCCGGCGAGAACGGCGGCTTGGGACGGCAGGACGGCCTGGCAGCCCTGACCCGGCAGATCGGGGCGCTGAGCGCCAAGGTGACGGCACTGGCCAAGGACGTGGACGCGCTGAAGGCCAAATGACGGCTCGCCGGAGTGCCGTGCCTCCGTTAGGTGGATACTCTGGGAATTGTGATCGAGTCTGGACCGCCGCGGCACCGTAGGCGCCCAGGACCGGGAAGACTTGTACGGCTGTCGCCGGTCATCCTGACCGTCGTCATCGCCAGCCTGGCCTACACCACTCCGCCGGAAATGGCCTTCAGCCGCCTCCTTCCCGCGGCGCCGGCCCTGGCCGCCGCGATGTGGCCGGTTCTCCCCACCGTCCTGCTCGGGACGGCCTGCCTTCTTCTGATGATCGGCCTCAGCCTCGTCTTCCCCGATCTGGGCACGTGGTGGACGGCCTCGGGAATCATCGCGGTCACCGTGGCGGCCGCGTACGGAAGCCACGTCCGGCTCCAGCGCGAGCGCACCCTGTTCCAGGTACGGCTCGTCGCCGACGCCGCGCAGCAGGTGGTGCTGAGCCCCATGCCGCGCCGCTTGGGCAACATCGAGATCGAGTCGCTGTACCTCGCGGCCGCGGCGGAGGCCCGCATCGGCGGGGATTTCTACGAGGTGGTCGACACGCCCTACGGGATCAGACTGCTCATCGGTGACGTGCGGGGCAAGGGCCTGCCGGCCGTGGGAGCGGCCGCGGCGATCGTCAACGCATTCCGGGAGGCGGCCTACGGCGAGGCCGCCATGGTCAACGTCGCACGCAGGCTGGACGCCAGCAGCACCCGGTACAACTCCGCGTTTCCCCCCGACGGGGCGATGGAGCGGTTCGCCACGGCCCTTCTCGTCCAGATCCCGCACGAGGGCGGACGTATCGACATCCTCAACTGCGGACACCCCCCGCCGATGCTCCTGAACCGCGGAAGACTTCGTGTCCTGGAGTCCGCCACTCCCTCGCCGCTGATCAGCCTCGCGGAGCTGGTCGGCGATCACTACAACGTCGACACCTACGATTTCGCCCCCGGCGACCTGCTGCTTCTCTATACGGACGGGATCGCCGAGGCCCGCGCTCGCGACGGCGAGTTCTTTCCCCTGGCAGCCTGGATGCGTCGGCAGCCGCCGACACCGCCCCGCGAACTGCTCACGGCTCTTCACCGCGATCTTCTGCGCTACAGCAGAGGACGCCTTGACGACGACGTCGCCGCCCTCGCCGTACGCCTGTGCGAGCCCTGAGGGCGACGCGCGAGCCCGCCCGCTCAGTTTTCCGGCAGGGGCTGCTCGGACCAGATGATCTTCCCGGTGCGCGTGTAACGGGTGCCCCATCGGCCGCCGATTTGAGCCACCAGGAAGAGCCCGCGACCCCCTTCGTCCGTGGTCGCGGCGTACCGCAGGTGGGGTGAGGTACTGCTGCCGTCGGAGACTTCGCAGGTCAGCAGCCTGCCGTCGTTCAGCAGCCGTACGCGGACCGGTGCGCTGCCGTGCCGGATGGCGTTCGTGACGAGCTCGCTCAGTACGAGTTCCGTGCCGAAGGCGAGCTCCGAAAGGCCCCATTCTTCGAGCTTCTGCACGGCGCGGGCCCGCACGCCCGCCACGGCAGTCGGCTCGAA
This sequence comes from Streptomyces sp. CA189, assembly GCF_056428985.1. Classification (NCBI taxonomy): domain Bacteria; kingdom Bacillati; phylum Actinomycetota; class Actinomycetes; order Kitasatosporales; family Streptomycetaceae; genus Streptomyces; species Streptomyces sp. CA189. The sequence continues at coordinate 3,293 of NZ_JBWJVM010000003.1, forward strand.
CGGCACCTCCCAGTCGGCGATGCGGTCCGCGCCCAGCGCGTGCGTCTGCGCGACGAGGACGGCCACGTCGTCCCTCGGGCGCACCGGCATCACCCCCTTCAGGACCGCTCGGCAGGTCTCCTGGGGCCCCGGGCCGGCGTGGGAGAGTGCCGCACGGAGCAGCTCGAGCCCCTCGTCGATGTCACGGCCCGGGCTCTCGATCAGGCCGTCGGTGTACAGCACCAGCTGCGAGCCCGCGCTCAGGTCCAGCTCCGCCGACTCGAACGGGAACCCGCCGAGCCCCAACGGTGCGCCCGGGGGCAGGTCGGGCATCTCCGCCGATCCATCGGGACGCACCACGAACGGTGGCACGTGCCCCGCGCGGGCAATCGTGCACCGCTGGGTCACCGCGTCGTACACGGCGTACAGGCAGGTCGCTCCGATCAATTCGCCGTCGGTGACCCCGCCCTCCCCGCTCTGGTCGATGTACTGGACGAGGTCGTCCAGGCGCGCCAGCAGCTCGTCGGGAGGAAGGTCCAGGGACGAGAAGTTGAGCACGGCCGTACGCAGCTGGCCCATGGTCGCCGCGGCGCGCAGTCCGTGGCCGACGACGTCACCCACGACCAGGGCGACCCGGCTGCCGGGAAGGGGGATCACGTCGAACCAGTCGCCGCCGACCCCGGAGTGGGCGGGCAGGTAGTAGTGCGCCACCTCCACGGCGCTCTGCTCGGGCAGCTCGCGCGGCAGCAGGCTGTGCTGGAGCGTCACGGCCAGGGCGTGCTCGCGGGTATATCTGCGGGCGTTGTCGATGGTGAGGCCAGCCCGTGCCACGAGCTCCTCGGCGAGCGAGAGGTCCTCGTCGTTGAAGGGTTCCGGCTTGCGCGAGCGCCAGAAGTTGGCCACGCCGAGCGTGACCCCGCGGGCCGTGAGGGGAGCGGTGATCAGGGAGTGGATCCCGAAATCTACGATCTCCTGGGCCCGCCGCGGGTCCTGGGCGTACCAGCCGGGCGCGTCGGCGAGGTCGGGCACCACCTCGGCCCGGCCACTGGTGAAGCCGCGGGCCTGGGGTGTGGAAGGCAGGAAGTCGATCAGCCTGCCGCGCGGATAGAGGGGCGAGTCGTCGCGGATGCCGCTGACCCCGGTACGGCGCAGCTCCGCGTCCGGGGTGGGCTCGTCCCCGTGCAGCACGGTCTCGGCCAGGTCCACGGTCACGAAGTCCGCGAAGCGCGGCACGGCGACGTCGGCGAGCTCCTGGGCCGTCCGCGCCACGTCGAGGGTGGTGCCGATGCCGGTGCCGGCGTCGTACAGCAGCTTCAGCCGTCTGTGGGCCGCGTCGGCCCGTGCGCTGAGCACGCGCATCTCGGTGGAGTCACGGATGGTGACGGCCGCCCCCTCGGGCCCGCCGCCGGGCCGGGTCGGCCTTTGGCTGATCACGAGCAGCCGGTCCCCGGCCTCGTGCACCTCGTCGGTGGCCTCCCGACCGGACTGCAGGAGGTCGGACACCTGACGATCGAGGCCGGGCAGGTCCCGGATGAGGGCCCCTTCGGCATCGGGGGAAAGCCGGAGGAGCCGCTTCGCCTCGTCGTTCGCGAGCAGGAGCCGCCCCCCGCCATCGGTGATCAGCACCCCCTCGCGGACGGCGTGCAGCACCGCGTCGTGGTGCTCGTACATCCGTGTCATCTCCAGGGGGCCGAGGCCGTGGGTCTGGCGCCGGAGGCGTCTGCTGATCAGCGCCGCGCCCGCGGTGGCCAGGGCGAAGCCGGCCGCGCTGACGCCGAGGATCACGGGGAGTTGCCGGTCGACCACTCCGGCGACGTTCTTCACGGTGAGGCCGGCCGACACCAGTGCCACGACCCGGCCGTCGCTGGAAAGCACGGGCACCACGGCCTGGATCTCGTTGCCCAGCGGACCGTCGACGCTCTCCGTGTGCACGCGGCCGGCGAGCGAGGGCTCGATCGTCCCCACGAACCGCTTGCCGATGCGATCGGGCAGGGGGTGGGTGTAGCGGATGCCCTCGGTGTCCATCACCACGATGAAGTCCACCCCGGTGGCCTTGCGCGTCGACTCGGCGAGGGGCTGGAGGATCGCGGAGGGATCCGGGGAACGGAGGGCCTCCTGCAGCCCGAGCGAGCGCGCGAAGGTCTCGGCGACCGCCACGGACCGGGTGCGGGCCTCGCGGTCGATGTCGTGGCGCGACTGGAGCACCAGCGCCAGCACCGCACCGGCGGCGAGCAGCACCACGACCGCCACCTGCAGGACGAACACCTGCCGGGCGACGCTTCGCCGGCGACTGCCGTTCAGTGACCGCACCGATTTCCCCGGTACGGGTTACATGGAGAGGTCACAAATCAGTTGTAGCATTGTCGGCCGCCCGTCGTGGGGTATGAAGGCCCTGAAGGGCGAGGCGGCTGCCCGCCCGGGTGATCACGGCACCTGCCGGTCCGCGATCCGGGCGGACTCATTCCCCGCCTCGCCGACCGTTCGAGCGGGCGCCCGGACGGCTCTGGCCACCGGAGAGGAAGTCCCGGAACACCTGCGAGGAGCGCGGATTCTGCCCGCACTGCCACACGCCGTGCGGGCAGAAGTCCGTGATGCTGTGGTAGAGCGGCCTGTGCTCCTCGATCCATTCCAACATGCGCCGTACGTACTCGGGGTTGTCACCGTGCCGGAACAGCCCCCACTCGGGATACGAGGTCGCCTTGCCGTGGGCCCTGGCGAAATCGACCTGATGCCGCAGCCCGTAGGGCTGGGCGACCTGCTCGTCGAAGGTCCGGCCGGGCTCCTGGTCGTACGAGTCCATCCCGACGACATCGACCACGTCATCACCCGGGTAGCACCGGGTCCACGCGATCGCGTCACCGCCGCGGTTGGGTGCGAAGTCGAAACGGAAATCCTGCCCCGCCACGGAGCGCATGGCGGCCACGATGCGCCGCCAGTACTTCTTCCAGTTCTCGGGGTCGGGCCGGCACCGGTGGGTGTAGTCGAAGCCGTTCATCTCCCAGCCGAGCACGATCACCGTGTCCGGCACGTCGAGGTCGACCAGGCGCTCGGCCAGCCGCCGGAAGTGGTGGTCGTGAGTGCCCCGCGCACCGGTGCGGATCAGCTCGGCGACTCGGGCGTCGGGGAAGCCGGCCTCGTTGCGCTCCTGCATGGGCACGTTCAGGACGAACAGCCGGTCGGCTCTCGCGTTGCGCCACCGCGCCCAGGTGCGCAGGGAATCGGGTGCGCCCTCGATGTTCGCCCAGGTGTCGCCCGGCAGATAGGTGTGCCCGGCGCGCAGCTCGGTACCCCCGAGCCAGCGCGAGAGCTCCTGCATCCGCTCGACGCCGGGCGATCCGTAGTGCAGGTAGGCACCCACCGCGATCTCGCTCCCGGCGTTCGTGCCGGAGTCCTGCCGCGGCGGCGTCAGGGTGCCCCGGGCGCCCCCGGTCAGGAGCAGGCCGACGGCGACCGTAGTCGCGCAAACGCCCGCCAGGAAGCTGCGTCGACGGGACATGACACCTCCACAAGCTGCGCGCACCGATGTGCCTGGCAGCGACGTTAGGCATCTCATCCGATGCGTGTCCTGTCCGGTGTCCCGATGCTGAGCCATTCGCGGCAGCCACCCGCCCTCGCTTGACCCGACCAGGTGAAGCCTCACCGGCGCACCGGGCGGGCCCGGACACGGGCACGCGATGGTCCCGCCCGGAGCGGAGCCCACCGGGCCGCTCGGGTAGCGTGACTGGGTGATCTCCGGTGACACCCTCCTGGAGCGGCTGCGGGAGCTGGCCGCCCGAGTCCCGTTCGACCTCGCGGTACAACCCGGCGTCACGGCTGCCGACTTCGGCCGCCGGCCCGTCCCGGTGCCGGCCGAGGCCCGCGAACTGCTGGGCCGACTCGGCGGCTTCGCCGTGCCGCCGGTGGAGTTCACGCTGACCGGCCACCCCCGCCAGTCCGGCGACCACGGCCTGCCGCACCCCCACTGGCTGGTCACCGACGACGGAGGCGGCGGCGTCACGTGGGTCGACATCGAGGCCGACGGCCGGTGGGGCCAGGTCCTGATGCAGTACCGCGAGGGCGGCCTCCACGTCGAGGCCGACTCGCTGCCCCAGTGGCTCGACCGGCTCATCGGCACGGCGGAGGAGCTGGTCGAGCAGACCGGCTTCGAGGAGGGCGTCCAGCCGTACGCCGACGACTTCTGGGACCTCCTGCACCCGGACGGCCCCGAACTGCCGCTGCACCTCGCAGCCGGACTCCGCGGCAGCCCGGACCCGGTGGTCGCCGGCCTCGCCGCCCGCGTGCCGGACGACGCGCTGATCGCCGACCTCCGCGGAGTCCTGCCGGGCAGCCGCGCCCGCTTCGACCGGGCGCTCAGGCGATACCGCCTGGCCCGAGCCGTCGGCGACCCCGTGTTCGCCGCCGTTCCCAGCGAGGACTGACCCGGGGCCGGTACGGAACCGGTCGCCACGCGAGGCAAACGGCGTCCGGACGGGCCGGGACCCGACAGGCCCCCCGGCGGCGTCACGCCACCGGCACTGCGCCAACCCGGCGACGTGTCACGGCCGCATACCGGTGGACACCACGTGTCGGGCGAGTCCGGCATACGGTCGAGTGACCGGCCGACCCCTGCCGCCAGCACCGGAACAGGAGCAGCCCATGCGTCTCTACGCCCAGACCCCGGCACGGCGGAACCGACAGATCCTTGCGGACCTGGTCGCCGTACTGCTGATCGCCGCCACGGTGAAGTTCGCCCTGACCGTCCACGGCGCGATCATGCGGCTGGCCGAACCCGGACGCAAGGTCGAGAGCTCCGGCGAAAGCCTCGCCAACGCCCTCGCCGAAGCCGGCGACACCGCCTCCGACGTGCCACTCGTCGGCGGCCTCCTGAGGAAACCGTTCCGGTCCGCGGCTGACGCCGGCATCGGACTCGCCGACGCGGGACAGTCGCTGCAGGACGTCGTCAGCCAGGTGGCCACCCTGGCCGCACTCGCCCTGATCATCCTCCCCGTGGCCTTCATCCTGCTGCTGTGGCTTCCCCTGCGCGTGCGCTGGATCCGCCGCAGCGCCACCATCCGGGACCTCCTCGACACACCCGGAGGCGCCGACCTGCTCGCCCTGCGCGCCCTCACCGGACCGCCGCGCGCCCTCGCCACGATCCCCACCCCCGCAGGTGGCCTCGCCGACGCCTGGCGCCGCGGGGACCGGCAGGTCATCGCCGACCTGTCCGAGATCGCCCTCAGGCGGGCGGGCCTGAGGCCCTGACGGGCGCAGCGGGTAAGAGGACCGAGCCAGGAGGAGGGTGCGGACCCATCGCAAAAATGCCTCGACATCCGTCGCGCCGATCAGGGACGCTTCGCGGGATGACAAGAATCGACGACATACCTCCAGCGTGGGACGAGCGCACCCAGCTCACCACGTTCCTCGACTACACACGTGACACCGCCCGCGCCAAGGGCGCAGGCGTCTCCGCCGAGAACGCGCGCAAGGCGCTCCTGCCGGGCTCACCGCTGATGACCGTGAGCGGAGTGATCAACCACCTGCGCTGGGTCGAGTACTACTGGTTCCAAGTGGTCTTCCTCGGCGAGGAAGACCACGGCCCCTGGACCGAGGAAGACCCCGACCGCGAGATGCGCATCGCCGTCGACTTCCCGCTCGCGCAGCTCCTCGACGAATACGCCGAACAAAGCGACCGCTACCGCGAACTGGTCACCGCGACAGCCCTGGACCAGCGGGCCGAACGCGCCGGCCGCAACGGCCTCCACGTCGACCTGCGCTGGATCCTCCTCCACCTCACCGAGGAGACCGCCCGCCACAACGGCCACCTGGACATCCTGCGCGAGATGCTCGACGGCACGACCGGCGCCTAGTGCTGTGACCGGATCGGCCGGCATCAGCGTCGATCCGGTCCCACAGCGCATCAGTGACCACTCATCGGACAGACCCATCCGATCGACCGACCACCCGTTCGGAGAGAAGCGCGCCAACGAGCTGCGTGCGTGTGGCTCGCCTACGGCAGTCCGCTACACCGCCCCTTCCTCGAAGTCCTCCTCGAAGTAGCTGTCGTGCCGCACACGGAACTCCTTGAGTTCCTCGCTGCCGCGCTGCGCCATCTCCGCGACTCCCTCGAAGAACTCCTCGCGCGGGGCGCCCGGGGAAAAGAGCATGAGCATCGATGTGGGCTCGTCCGTCACGTTCTTGAAGGCGTGCAGGCCGCCGACCGGCACGTACAGGAAGTCGCCGGTGCGGCCCGTCACCCACTTCTCGCCGTTGAAGAGCTCCAGTTCTCCGGAGAGGACGTAAAAGGACTCCGACATCGCCTTGTGGAAGTGGGTCTTGGCGCCGGCGGCCCCTGCTGCCAGATCCACCTTGTACAGGCCGTAATCGCCGCCGGTCGACGCGTGCGTGGCGAGGTAGCGGTAAGCGTCACCGCCGGGCGAGATGAGGTCCGGCGGGGTGTCGGCGGTACGGAAGGAAGCGTTCACCTCGCCCCTGTCCCCGTGGTAGCGGGCTTCGGGGTACTGCGGGTGCTGCGGGTACGACATCGTGCGCTCCTGTCGTTCAGTTTCGGCATGCCGGCTCTGCTTGGACGGCGGAGAATCCGGTCCCTACGCAGGCGTGCGGGGTTCATGCTCGCCTTCCCGTACCTGTCGCCCGATGCTGCAGGGCAGTTGTTCAGGCTTCGAGGAGATCGGAGGGGCCGGTCTCGAAGAGGGTGGCGTTCGCCTTGGAGCCCGACTGCCGCAGAACCTTGAGCTCCTGATAGTCGGGGGCGTCGTACCAGCCGCGGGCGGCGGCCAGGTCGGGGAACTCGATGAGGACGGGGTAGGTCAGCATCGGCTCTCCCTCCACCGGGTCGAGTCGGCCTCCGACGGCGAGGTAGCGGCCGCCGTGGCGCTCCACCACCGCGCGCACGCGCCGGGCGTACTCGGACAGCTTGGCCGGGTCGGTGACCTCGATGTTGTCGAACAGTGCGTACGCGGTCATGGGAATCTCCTCGCCACTGTGGCAACATCGTCCCGGTCGGGACAGTCCCGAATTTACTACCGATCGGGACAGTTCCGCAAGGGAGATTTATGGACGGCAGGGCGGTGAAGGCAACGGGCGAAACGACGGAAGGCGCGACCGTTGACGCGATGAACGAGCTCTTCGGCGACCCCCGCTGGGAGGCCTACGGGATGCTGCGCGAGGCGTACCTGGCCGTCACCAGGCGCATTGATGGGGAGGTCAGCCCGGGCGGCGACCTCGAAGCGTCGGTCTCGGACCTGCTGTTCCGCCTCGCACGCACCCCCGGGCACGCCCTACGCACCGTTGACATCACGCGAGCCCTCGCGACCAGCACGACGCGAACCACGCGCCTACTGGACGCGGCCGAGAAACGCGGACTGGTGACGCGGGGGGCCCATCCGACCGACCGGCGCGTCACTCTCGTCACGCCGACCCCGGAAGGCCTCAAGGAGGCGCGCCAGCGGGGGAACCTGGCCCTGGCGTCGACCCAACGGAACATTCACGACGTCCTGACAGCCGAAGAGATCTCCGTGATGATTCCGATCCTGAGGAAGATCCGCGACGCCAACCAATGAAAGGCGGCCGATCGGCCGCGAGTTGACCGACACACACGAGCGAGGGGAGGCGTGCGCGGCCGGTATTCCAATGCCTCTCTGGCGCAAAAGTACAGAACAGGCTCCTGGGCGGCGCGCTCTCCACCATGCGCGTGACTCTGGCCAAGGGTGCGAACGGAGCTCGTCCGCATCATCACGGCAAGTCCGCAGAGATGTTCTACGTCCTCGATGGCACCGCGCGGCTGCTCGCCGGCGACCAGGTCGTGACGGCCGAGCGCGGCGACGTCGTCGTCGTGGTACCGCCCGGCCAGCAGCACGCCTTCGCCGCCGCGCCGGGCGAGATCGCCGACATGCTCGTCATCATCACACCGGGCGTCGAGCGCTTCGAGTACTTCCGGCACCTGGAGCGGATCCGGTACGGGAAGGTCCCACCCGAGAGCCTCCTAGAGGTGCAGGAGCTGTACGACTCCTACTTCGGCACCAGCGCGGTCTGGGAGTCCTCACGCAACGGGTGACAGCGACGCAGAATGCATGCTCCGTGCGTCGTGGATCTGGACAACGAACGAGGGCTGCTCGGCGGGCTGCCCGGCCGGCTGTGCACCGGGCCGCCGAGAACGGCGCCCCTCGGGTTCGGCGGTCTTGGAGAAGTCGCGCCGCTGCCGATAGCGCGCCAGTGCCTCTTTGGCCGTCACAACGGCCTCCTCACGCTCCTTCTCGGCGGTCAGTCGGATGGCGTGCTGGTCCCATGACCTGCTGCCCCGGTCCGCACTACGCCCCTGTCAGGTGCGCGCTGCCGAAGAGTGCGGAGCGTCGGCGGACTCGCTCACGAAGGCACGGCAGAACGCGTCCAGGTCCGCGGCCTTGCGGCTGGTGACCAGCGTCGCGGGTGCCGCATGGCAGACTGCACCACCCTCGTCCAGGCCCGCCTTCGCCGCCCGCGCCTGCCGTGTCGTGCCGCATGCGCCTACAAGTGGCTCTCGCTGCCGTGGGGGCCTGCCCAGTAGGGGTGCAGAGCGGTCTTTGCCTCCGCCGGAAGGACGCGGCCGCTCGGATTCGTTCCATACGCCGGCCGTCCCCGGCTTGCGCCGAAGTCGCCCATGGGGTTGCTTCGAAGTAGGTGTGTACAGGGTTCCGTCTGCCCTCATTGGGGTGAACCACCATGATGTTCACTGATCGCGCGGCCGCCGGACAGCATCTTGCCGGAGCTCTCCGTCATCTGGAGGGGGCGAATCCCGTCGTCCTGGGCCTGCCCCGTGGCGGAGTCCCGGTGGCGTTCCAGGTGGCGCGGGCGCTGGGCGCCCCACTCGATGTGATCGTGGTCCGCAAGCTCGGGGTCCCGTACCACCGGGAGCTGGGATTCGGTGCCATCGGCGAGGGTGGCGTTCGGGTCATCAGCGACGACATCGTCCGCCGGAGCCGGGTCAAGAAGGAGGACCTCGCGGCCGTCGAGCACGCCGAGGAGGCGGAGCTCGTACGCCAGGCACGAACGTTCCGCGACGATCGTCCGCGAGTGCCACTCGACGGCCGGACGGTGATCGTGGTGGACGACGGGATCGCGACCGGCTCCACGGCCGCAGCCGCGTGCGCGGTCGTGCGGGCGATGGGTGCGGCCCGGGTGGTCCTGGCCGTTCCGGTGGCGCCGCCGGATGCCGTCGCCCGGCTGCGCACCGAAGCGGACGAAGTGGTGTGCCTCTCCACACCACGCGCCTTTCGCGCCGTCGGCGAGTGGTACCAGGACTTCTCCCAGACCTCCGACGACGAGGTCGTCGTCCTGCTGGCACAAGCCGCGCAGGGCCTCGTAGCGCGCCGGCCTGCCCGGGCCGCCGAGGTGGTGGTGGACGCGGGCGGCATCAGACTGACCGGGGACCTGACACTTCCGAAGGATGCAGAAGCGGTTGTCATGTTCGCGCACGGCTCCGGCAGCAGCCGCCACAGCCCGCGCAACCGGTCGGTTGCGACGGCCCTGAACCGGGCGGGCCTGGGCACCCTGCTCTTCGACCTGCTCACACCGGGTGAGGAAGCCGACCGCGCGAACGTCTTCGACATCGAAACCCTCAGCCAGAGGCTGACGGACGCCACCCGCTGGCTGCAGGACCTCCAGGCCGTCCCGATCGGCTATTTCGGAGCGAGCACCGGAGCCGCCGCAGCGTTGCGGGCCGCCGCGTCCGCCGACGCGGACATCGGCGCCGTGGTCTCCCGCGGCGGCCGTCCCGACCTCGCCGGGCCACGGATCGCCGACGTACGGGCACCCACGCTGCTCATCGTGGGCGGCCGCGACACGAGGGTGCTCGACCTCAACCAGCGGGCCCAGCGGGAGCTGCGCTGCGAGAACCGGCTCGACATCATCCCCGGCGCAACACACCTCTTCGAGGAACCGGGAGCACTGGACGAAGTCGCCGGCCTTGCCCTGTACTGGTTCGCGAAGCACCTGGTGACAGCGGCCGGGTAGCACTGTCGACCGAAGCCGAGGCGTAGGCCGTCCCATGCCGCCGGATTCGGCCTTGCCGCGGGCATCTGGACGCACACCGTGGACCGCCCGCCGCGCGTAGGCCGGAAGCCGGATCGTGGTTTCGCGGCCAACGCCACGGCGACACCGGCCCCGCCGGCGCCCGGGGCTACCGGCGCTCCCCCGGCTCTTCCCAGCCGCTCCTCGGGCGCCTCCTGGTCACGGGCCCGGGACGGCGCCACACTGAAGGGTCCACGACCCCGCACCGGCAGGAGCGACGTGCCCGTCCCGATCATCATCGACTGCGATCCCGGACACGACGACGCCCTCGCGATCATGCTGGCGGCCGGGGACCCCGCGGTCGCTCTGCTGGCCATCACCACGGTCGCGGGCAATCAGACGCTCGACAAGACCACCCTGAACGCGCGGCGCGTGTGCACGGTGGCCGGGATCACCGATGTGCCCATCGCGGCGGGCTGCGGCAGGCCGCTCGTCCAGGCGCTCAGCGTCGCGGAGGACGTGCACGGCGCCTCCGGCCTCGACGGGCCGATGTTCCCGGAACCCACCGTGGACATCGTTCCGGAGCACGCGGTGGACCTCATCCACCGGATACTGACCGGGCATCCGGAGCCGGTCACCCTCGTACCGACGGCGCCGTTGACCAATATCGCTCTCCTGTTGACCCGCTTTCCGCAGGACGCTTCCCGTATCCGCGAGATCGTCCTGATGGGCGGATCGACGGAGCGAGGCAACCGGACCCCGGCAGCCGAGTTCAACATCCTCACGGATCCGGAGGCCGCGGACATCGTCTTCCGCAGCGGCGTGCCCGTCACCATGTGCGGTCTCAACGTCACTCACCGGGCGCTGGCCACGCCCGAGGTGGTGGCCCGCTTCGAGGGGCTCGGTACGCCCCTCGGTCACATGTGCGCCGAGTTGTTGACCTTCTTCGCGTCCACGTACCGCACGCTGTGGGGGTTCCCGCACCCGCCGTTGCACGACCCCGTCGCGGTGGCCCGGGTCATCGATCCCGGGCTCGTGCACTGCGTGGACGCGAACGTCGTCGTGGAGTTGCACGGCCGGTACACGCGCGGCGCCACCGTGGTGGACCTGCAGCGTGACGTCGACCGCCCGGTCAACGCCCGAGTCGCGGTGGGTTTGAAGACCGACCAGTTCTGGGACCGGATGATCGCCGCCGTCACGGCCCTCGGAGCCCGTACGCCGCGTGAGCGAGGATAGGGGCCACGGTGCATGTACTGGGCAGCAGGATTCCGCCGCGTCCCATGGACCCCGAGCGCTCACGCGCCTTCTACGGCGACACCCTGGGGCTCGCCGTCCACCGCGAGTTCGGCACCGCACCCGAGCGGGGGACGGTCCACTTCCTCGGCGGCGGGTTCCTCGAGGTATCGGGACGCGCCGAGGCTCCGCCCGCGCCCGGGCTCGCCGGCTGCGCGTCGGGCCGGTCGCAGCGTCACGCAGGGCGACGAGTTCGTGACCGGCAAGGCAGTCCACCACCGCGTGCATCCCGCCACCCTGAGATGGCCGAAGGAGCCCGCACAGGGGGATTCTGGAAACTGCTGGAGTCAGAGGGCCCGGAGTCCGAGGAGGACGTCATGACGCACACCGAAGAGTGGAAGGTCGGCGTCTACCTGACCGAGGAGGACGGCACGACCAAAGCCCGGGCCGTGCTCGACAACGGGAAGACGAAGATGGTCGGCCGCGGCAAGGCGCGCTGCAATCCGCAGGACGTGGAGATCCCCGCGATCGGTGACGAGCTTGCGGCGAGCCGGGCGATGCGCGACCTGGCCGGCCAGCTGATGCGCGCCGCCGACCTGGACCTGGCCGCAGCGGGCGCCGTACCCGAACCGCCGCGCACCGGTTATGGCTGGCCGGATGACGTGGGCCCGGCCCGGTAGGCGGCCGCACCGCCGGGGGCTGAGCGTGGGGCAAGGCCGGCGCACGCTCCGCCGCAGGCAGCAGACCCCCTGATCCGAAAGAGGTGTCCTAGTGCTGTGGCCGGAAAGGTTTGCCGGGTCGCGGTGTCCGGTGCGGTGCATCGCAAGGCGGAGGACCCCGACTCGTACTGGACGTACCGTCGTGGTCCGACAACGCGGCGAGGTGCCGTGCCGGGCGCCGTGACACGGTGAACCTTTCCGGTCACAGCACTAGCCGCCCGGGATGAACCTCACCGGCAGTGTCAGGGGGCCCCGGAGGCCTCCGGGGCGCCAGGGGAACTCCGCCGGGGAGACGGCGAGGGTGAGGCCGGGCAGGCGCCGCAGGGCGGTGCCGATGGCGATCTGGCCCTCCAGGCGGGCCAGCGGAGCGCCCAGGCAGTAGTGGATGCCGTGCCCGAACGCCAGGTGGGCGTTGTCCGGCCGGGTGATGTCCAGGTGGTCGGGATCCGGGAACCGCCCAGGGTCCCGGTCGGCGAGGGCCGAGCCGATCAGCACGGTCGCGCCGCACGGGATGCGCACGCCCGCGATCTCCACGTCCTCGCGCGCGAAGCGGGCGATGCCGGGGCTGACCGGGCCGTCGTAACGGAGGAACTCCTCGATCGCGCCCGGCAGCAGGCCGGGATCGGAGCGCAGCAGGTCGAGCTGGTCGGGGTGTGCGAGCAGCATGGCGATGCCGCCGCCGATCAGGTTGACCGTGGTGACGTAGCCGGCGGCCAGCAGCAGGAACACCATCGCGACCAGCTCGTCCTCGGTCAGCCGCTGTTCCTCGTCCCGGGCGGTGACGAGGGCGCTGAGCAGGTCGTCGCCCGGGTGCGCCCGCTTGGCGCGGATGAGTCCGGTGACGTACGCGCGCATGTGCTGCCACGCCTCGTTCACCACGGCGGGGTCCGGCGGCTCCGTGCCCCGCATGATCATGCGGTCGGTCCAGTGCTGGAACTCGTGCCGCTCGTCCAGCGGGACCCCGAGCAGTTCGCTGATCACCGTGACCGGGAGCGGCAGCGCGAAGTCCGCGATGAGGTCGGCGCTGCCGGCCGTCACGGCCGCGTCCAGCAGCCGGTCGGTGACGGCCTGGATCCGTGGCCGCATCTCGGCCACACGGTGGGCGGTGAACGCTTTGGAGACCAGGCGGCGCAGGCGTGTGTGGTCGGGCGGATCGCTGCGCAGCATGTTGCCCAACATCGCCTCGCGCTCCGTATCGGGCAGCTGCTTCAGGAGCCGGGTGTCCGAGGCGTCGCGCACGTCGCTGCTGAGCCGGGGGTCCGACAGGGCCGCGAGCCCGTCCTCGTAGCGGGTGACGAGCCAGGCCTCCAGACCGCCCGCGATGACGACCCGGCGGACCGGTCCGTCCTCGCGCAGTTGCCGGTACAGCGGAAACGGGTCCGCGACGAAGGCCGGGTCGGCGTAGGGGAGAAGGACGGGTCGCTCGCTCATGACGCCTCCCGCACCAGGGAGCCGCCGCGGATGGATTCCGCCGGCGGCCGCTCGCGCAGGGCCCCGTACCCGATGAAGTAGGCCGGCACCCGGTTCAGCCACCGCGAGTCGGTGACGAGCTCGGTCAGCCGCTTCGCCGCCCGCGGGTGGCCGAACGCGGTGCGCCCGGCCAGCAGGGGTTCGATGACCTGGGCGTGAGCCAGGCGTTGCAGGCCTTGGGTCGCCACCGTCGTGGGCATGCGGCGGCGCTGTACGCGGCGTACGTCGTGCAGCCCTACCGTCCCCGCGCGCAGCGGTCCCACGAGGTGGCGGGCCGCTGCCACCGCGTCCTGTACGGCGAGGTTGATGCCGATGCCGAAGACCGGCGACATGGCGTGGGCGGCGTCGCCGATGCACAGCAGACCCGGCCGGTGCCAGCGGCGCAGCCGGTCCAGCCGTACGTCGAGCAGCTTGACCTCGTCCCAGGAGGCGACCGAGTGCGCCCGGTCGGCCAGCCACGGGACGGCCTGCGTGAACTGGGCCATGAACCGGTCGAGGCCTTCCGCGCGGCGCTCGGCATCGGTTCCCTTGGGGAGGAGCCCCGCGCACTGCCAGTAGTCGCCGCGGTCGATGAGCGCGCTGAAGAACCGCTCGCCCAGGCCTCCCACGAGGCCGCTGGGATCGCTCTCGTGGCGCGGCATCCGGAACCACCAGGCGTCCATCGGGCACGGGAAGTTCTCCAGGCCGAGCTCGGGCAGCACCCTGGCGAAGGACCCGCGGCCGTCGCAGGCGACGGTCAGCGTGGCCCGGATTTCACCGGCGGCGCCGTCCGCGGTGCGGTACCGCACCCCCTTGACCCGACCGTGTTCCATCAGGAAGGACGTCGCCTCGGTGTCCATGCGCAGCCGGAACGAGGGTTCCTTGCGCGCCTCATCGGCGAGCAGGTCGAGCAGGTCCCACTGCGGCACCATCGCGATGTAGTTGTACTTCCCGGGCAGCGCCCCGATGTTCCCGACCGTGACGAGGGAGCGGTCCGGCCCGATGGGCAGCTGCACCGATGTCACGCGCCGCTGCGGCAGCTGGGCGAACCGCTCGGCGAGGCCGATGTCGTCCAGCAGCGACAGGGTGGACGGGTGCACGGTGTCGCCGCGGAAATCGCGCAGGAAGTCGCCGTGTTTTTCCAGCACCGTGACCTCCACCCCGGCCCGGGCCAGCAGCAGGGCCAGCACCATCCCGGCGGGCCCGCCTCCCACCACACAGCAGGTCGTACGCTCCACGGCAACCCATCCCTTCGCAGACGTCGGCCAAGCCCAACGACGTATACCCCACGAGAGGCTCGGTTGCGGGGCGCCGTGCGAGTCGGCCGACTACTAGCTTCACCAGCTCCCTGCCTGCCCGGGGGGGGGATCTGCGGCTCGGCTACCACCACAGCAGCCGCATCGGCCCGCCCGGCTCCGTGAACCGTGCGACGCTGAGGTCATGAGGCCGTCATGAGCACGGGAGCCGCCGCCCGTCTGGTGCTGCTGCGCCACGCCAAATCCGCCTGGCCCGATGTCGCGGACCACGAGCGGCCACTGGGCCCACGCGGCCTGCGGGACGCGCCGGCGGCGGGCCGCTGGCTGCGCGACGCGGGCTACGTGCCCGCACTGGTGATCTGCTCCACCGCCCGGCGGGCCCGCGAGACCTGGGCACTGGCGGCCGGACAGCTCGGCGCCGAGGTCCCGGTGCGCTTCGACGAGCGGGTGTACGCCGCCGAGCCGGAGGGTCTGCTGGAGGTGGTGTCCGAGGTACCGGCGGAGGTACGGACGCTGCTGCTCGTCGGCCACAACCCGGGCATGGAGGAGCTGGCCGTCAGCCTCGCACAAAAGGCCGTAGGCGCGGCGGAGGCCGACGGAATCGAGCGGCTGTCGGAGAAGTTCCCGACGTCCGGCATCGCGGTGCTGGCCTGCCCCGGTCCCTGGCAAGAGCTCGCGCCGGGCTCGGCCCGGCTGACCGACTTCGCCGTCCCCCGGGGCGCCGCCCGCTGACGCCCTCCACGAGCCCGGCCGACCGCACCGAGATCCCTCTGCCCTGGCCCGCTCCGGCCGCGGGTCTACCGGGCTGACGCTCGCGCCGCCGGTCTTCGCACGGACCGCGCGGGCGCACGGTGGGGTGCGGCGACACCACTCGCCACACCCCCACCGCCCTTGGGCACCTCCGGCGCACCCTCATGGCCGGAGGTCTGCCGGGCCCCTCAGACCCGGCCGTATGTGTGGAACCCGCGGCCGCTCTTGCGGCCCAGCAGCCCCGCCTGCACCATCCGCCGGAGCAGCGGGGGCGGGGCGTACAGCGGTTCCTTGAACTCCTCGTACAGCGATTCCGCGATGGCCGTGACCGTGTCCAGGCCGATCAGGTCCGCCAGCTTCAGCGGACCCATCGGGTGGGCGCAGCCCGTTTCCATGGCCGCGTCCACGTCCCTCGCGCCGGCGAAGCCCGATTCGGCCATGCGGACGGCCGAGAGGAGGTAGGGGATGAGCAGGGCGTTGACGACGAAGCCGGCCCGGTCCTGGGAGCGGACCGTGGTCTTGCCCAGCGTGTCGCGGGCGAACGCCTCGACGGAAGCGAGCGTGTCCGGCGACGTGTGGAGGGAGGACACGACCTCGACGAGCGGCAGGACGGGCACGGGGTTGAAGAAGTGCAGACCCACCACCCGGTCGGCACGGCCGGTCGCCATGCCCAGCCGCATGATCGGGATGGCGGAGGTGTTCGTGGCGAGGATGGCCTCCGGGTCCTCGACGGTCTTGTCGAGGGCGGCGAAGATCTCGGTCTTCGCGTCGGGGTTCTCGGTGACGGCCTCGATGACGAGCTGCCGGTCGGCGAGGTCCTCCAGGTCCCCGGTGAACAGCAGACGGGCGAGCGCGTCCTCGGCGGAGCTCCGGTCCAGCTTCCCGCGCTGGACCGCGCGCTTCAGGGAGACGGCGACGCGCTCGCAGGCGGCGCGGGCAGCGGCGGCGTCCGCCTCGGCGACTACGGTGTCCAGTCCGGCGCGGGCGCACACCTCGGCGATTCCGGCTCCCATCTGGCCGCCGCCGACCACCCCGACGCGCAGGATCCGGTCCGGCTGTACGGGGGTGTTCACGCGGTCACCTGCGCGGCGAGGGAGGTGCGGCGGACGAGGTGGCGGGTGTAGGCCTCGGGGGTGAAGAAGGCGGGGAGCTGCATCGATAGGGCGGTGTCCACGAAGATCTCCCTGGCTTCGAGGGCGAGTGCCTGTGGGTCCTCGGCCTCCAGGGCCGCGCATTCGGCGTCCAGGAGGTCGAGGACCGTCCCCCGGTCCACCCGGTCGTGGCGGAGCCACTGCCAGATCTGGACACGGGCGATCTCGGCGGTCGCGGCGTCCTCCATCAGGCCGTTCAGGGCCACGGCCCCGCTGCCGCGCAGCCAGGCGTCGAAGTAGCGCAGCGCCACTGCCACGTTGGAGCGGACGCCCTCCGAGGTCGGCGGGGCGGCGATCCGGCGGACGGACAGGAGGTCGGCGGCCGCGACTTCGACGTCCTCACGCGTCCGGTCCAGCTGGTTCGGCCGGTCTCCCAGGACATCGTCGAAGACCTCGCGGCAGACGGGGACGAGCCCGGGGTGGGCGACCCAGGAGCCGTCGAAGCCGTCTTCGGCCTCCCGCTCCTTGTCGAGGCGGACCTTCGCGAGCGCGGCGGAGTTCGCTTCGGTGTCCTTGCTCGGGACGTGGGCGGCCATGCCGCCGATGGCGTGGGCTCCCCGCCGGTGGCAGGTCCGGACGAGCAGTTCCGTGTAGGCGCGCATGAAGGGGGCCGTCATGGTGACGGCGGCCCGGTCGGGGAGCTGGAAGTCGGTGCGGTGGCCGAAGGTCTTGATGAGGCTGAAGAGGTAGTCCCAGCGGCCCGCGTTCAGTCCCGCGCTGTGCTCGCGCAGTTCGTAGAGGATCTCCTCCATCTCGAAGGCGGCCGTGATCGTCTCGATCAGGACGGTGGCCCGGACAGTGCCGCGCGGAATGCCGAGCAGGTCCTGTGCGAGGACGAAGACGTCGTTCCACAACCGCGCCTCGTGGGCGTTCTCCAGCTTGGGGAGGTAGAAGTACGGGCCGTACCCGGCGTCGATCTGCCGCTGTGCGCAGTGGAAGAAGTACAGGCCGAAGTCGACGAGCGACGCCGACACGGGCCGGCCGTCGATCTCCAGGTGCTCCTCGGTGAGGTGCCAGCCGCGCGGGCGGACCATGATCGTGGAGAGGTTCTCGCCAAGGCGGTACCCCTTGCCTTCGGCGGTGGTGAAGTCGATGCGGCGCTCGATGGCGTCGAGCAGGTTCAGCTGACCGCCTATGACATTGTCCCAGGTGGGCGCGGTGGCGTCTTCGAAGTCCGCCATCCACACCCGGGCGTCGGAGTTGAGGGCATTGACCGTCATACGGCGTTCGGGCGGCCCGGTGATCTCCACCCGGCGGTCGGCGAGTCCGGGGCCCTGAGGTGCGACCCGCCAGTGGGGGTCGTCGCGGACGGCTCGCGTGGCGAGCGGGAAGGCGAGCTGCTTGCCGTCGGCGAGGTGGGCGGAGCGGCGGCGCCGCTCCTTGAGGATGCCCAGGCGGCGGTCGGCGAACGCGGCGTCGAGCCGGCCGATGAACTCCAGTGCCTCGGCCGTCAGGATCTCCTCGTGGCGCTCACCCGGCACACCGAGGACCTGGACACTGCTGATCAGGGGCTTGAGTGACATGCGGATCTTCTCCTCGTCGTGGGGCGGTCGGCGCCCGGGGCGGTGAGGAGCCTCGGGCGCCGTCGGACGGCAAGTGGCAGGACGCGGGCCGGCTGCCGCGGGGCCCGGCTGGGAGCGGGGATTCCTAGTGGAACTGCTCTTCCTCGGTGGAGCCGGCCAGCGCCGTGGTGGAGGAGGCGGGGTTGACGGCGGTGGAGACGAGGTCGAAGTAGCCGGTGCCGACCTCGCGCTGGTGCTTGACCGCGGTGAAGCCCTGCGCCTGCGCGGCGAACTCCCGCTCCTGTAGGTCCACGTAGGCGGTCATGCCGTGCTCGGCGTAGCCGCGGGCCAGGTCGAACATGCCGTGGTTGAGGGAGTGGAAGCCGGCCAGGGTGATGAACTGGAAGCGGTAGCCCATCGCGCCCAGCTCGCGCTGGAACTTGGCGATCTGGTCGTCGTCCAGCGCCGCCTTCCAGTTGAAGGACGGTGAGCAGTTGTAGGCCAGCATCTGGTCCGGGTACTGCGCGTGGATCGCCTCGGCGAACTCGCGGGCCTGGGCGAGGTCCGGGGTGCCCGTCTCGACCCAGATGAGGTCGGCGTACGGGGCGTAGGCGAGACCGCGGGCGATCACCGGGGCCATGCCGTTCCGCACCCGGTAGAAGCCTTCCGCGGTGCGCTCGCCCGTCACGAACCGGGCATCGCGCTCGTCGACGTCGCTGGTGATCAGGTTCGCCGCCAGGGCGTCGGTGCGGGCGATGATCAGGGTCGGGGTGTCGGCGATGTCGGCGGCGAGGCGGGCCGCGTTGAGGGTGCGGATGTGCTGCGAGGTCGGGACGAGGACCTTGCCGCCGAGGTGGCCGCACTTCTTCTCCGAGGCCAGCTGGTCCTCGTAGTGGATGCCGGCCGCACCCGCCGCGATCATCGCCTTCGTCAGCTCGAAGGCGTTCAGCGGTCCGCCGAAGCCGGCCTCGGCGTCGGCGACGATCGGCGCCAGCCAGTCCGTACGGTCGTGGCCGCCCTCGGCGGTGGCGATCTGGTCGGCGCGCAGCAGCGCGTTGTTGATCCGGCGGACCACCTGCGGCACCGAGTTGACCGGGTACAGGCTCTGGTCCGGATAGGTGTGCCCGGCCTGGTTGGCGTCGGCGGCGACCTGCCAGCCGGACAGGTAGATCGCCTGGAGGCCCGCCCGGACCTGCTGGACGGCCTGGCCGCCGGTCAGGGCGCCCAGCGCGTGGATGTAGTCCTGCTCGTGGAGCTGGCGCCACAGCCGTTCGGCGCCGCGCCGGGCCAGGGTGTGCTCCTCGCGGACGCTGCCGGACAGCCGGACCACGTCCTCGGCGGTGTACGTCCGCTCGATGCCCGCCCACCGCGGGTCATCCGCCCACCGCTGCTTCAGCTGCTCGGCCGCCGCCGTCGTGTTCGTCTCTGCCATGACCGTCACCGTTTCCATCCGTCGCTTGTCCTGCCAATGCTCAGGACCGAAGACCGAGCGCTGACACTCTGTGCCTGAGTAAGAGGTGCAACCGCCGGACCCGCCTGTGGGGGCGGAGCTGAGCAATACTGCCGATCCGCCGGAAGTGGGCTGACCAGATCGCCGACATCAGGGCATGAATCGGGGATCCAGGGTCCGTTCCGGCTACCGGTTCCGGCTGGCCGCAGGACCGACTCTGACATTGGCACTGGGTGCCATCAAGGTGGTACGGCTGCCAAGGTTTGCGAATCTTCGACGCCTGTTTTGCCAAGGTTGCAAAGCCTTGGAGTGGGCGAAGTCCCCCTATGCTGACGGAGCCCGTCCGACGGTGGAGGAGTCCGGTGAGCAAGACGTACGCGGGGGCGCGCCTGCGCAGGCTGCGCGAGGAGCGCCGCATGACCCAGGCGGACCTGGCCAGGGTCCTCGGCATCTCACCCAGCTACCTCAACCAGATGGAGCACGACTCGCGCCCGCTCACCGTCCCGGTGTTGCTGCGGCTGACCGAGGCGTTCGGGGTGGATCCCGGATTCTTCTCGGAGCGTGACACCAGCCGCATGGTGGCCGACCTGCGCGAGGCCCTCGCCCAGCAGGTGGCCGAGGCCCGGGTGTCCCCCTCGGATCTGGCGGAGCTGGCCACCCGGATGCCGGCCGTGGCCTCGGTGCTGCTGGACCTGGGCCGACGGAGCCAACTGCTGGCCGAGCGGCTCGCCGACGCCGCCGACGGCCGCGATTCGGTGGCGGAGGCTCCGCGTTCGCCCCACGAGGAGATCCGCGAGTTCTTCTACCGGCGGCAGAACTACCTCCACGACACCGACCTCGCCGCCGAGGGCCTGGCCGGCGAGATCGGCATCCGCCCCGGGGACGTCATCCGCGCGCTCACGCGCCGCCTCACCGACCGCCACGGGATCCGCGTCTGCGAGGACTCCGACCGGCTGCACCGCTTCGACGCCGCCGCCCGGGTACTCCATCTGTCGAACCGGCTCCGCCCGGGACAGCAGGCCTTCCGGATGGCCACCCAGCTCGCCCTGATCGAGTACGGGGACGAACTCGACCGGCTGGCCACCGAGGACTTCACGCCTGGTTCCCCCACGCATGCCCTGGCGCGGATCGGCATCGCGAACTACTTCGCCGCCGCCCTGATCCTCCCGTACAGGGCGTTCCACACCGCGGCGGAGGAGTTCCGCTACGACATCGAGCGGCTCACGGACCACTTCGGGATCGGTTACGAGACTGTCTGCCACCGCCTGAGCACCCTGCAACGCCCCAGGCTGCGCGGTGTCCCCTTCTCCTTCGTCCGGGTCGACCGGGCCGGAAACATGTCCAAGCGGCAGTCCGCCACCGGATTCCACTTCTCGCGTGCGGGCGGAACCTGCCCGCTGTGGAACGTGTACGAGGCCTTCGCCGCGCCCGGCCGGATCCACGTCCAGATCGCCGCCATGCCCGACGGGCAGCGCTACCTGTGGACCGCCCGCGCCGTCACCCGGCACCGCGGCGGCTGGGGAGAGCCCGGCAAGACCTTCGCGATCGGGCTCGGCTGCGAGATCCGGCACGCCTCCCGGCTCGTGTACGCGGACGGCCTGGACCTGGACAACAGGTCGGCCGCGACCCCCATCGGCATGGGCTGCCGCCTCTGCGAACGCCTCGACTGCCCCCAGCGGGCCGTCCCGCCCCTCGGCCGGGCCCTGGCCATCGACGAGAACAGCACCACGTTCATCCCGTACCCCGTCACGGTCGCTCCCGCCTCCGCCCGCGACTGAGCCGGAAGCCGGCCGCTCACTCCATGCGGCGGGCCGCGGCCGCGGTGACGGGCTCACCCGCCCGCACGCCGTGCAGGACATGGGCGAGCACCTCGGCCCCGCACCTGCTCAACCGCGGCCCCGGACACGAACATCGTGGAGACGAGTGCCATGGACTCCTGCAGGTGAGCGGGCCCCGTGGGCGCACACGACTCCGCTGGTCACATGGGAGCAATACTGCAATCGTCGGCAGCGGCCGACACCTGCCAGTGCCGCCGAAGCTCCGCGCGCCCTCACCGCGAACACCGGGACCCTTCCCGCCCTGTCCCTAGGCCCCCGTGCTCCCTGGAATCGGCGGCACCACGACTGTGCGGCGTTCGACCGGCTCCGGCGCTCGCGCGCCGGGGCGTCAGCGCCCGGTCGCGGGGTGCGGGCATCCCTGCAGGGCCGGGCGGTCCTTCGTGCGGACGGCGGGGAGCCACGCTGCGGGGGGTGTGGAGCCGGGCGGGAGGCGGACGTGGAACCAGCGGGTGGACTGCAGGTCCGCCTC
Organism: Streptomyces sp. CA189; assembly: GCF_056428985.1. NCBI lineage: Bacteria > Bacillati > Actinomycetota > Actinomycetes > Kitasatosporales > Streptomycetaceae > Streptomyces > Streptomyces sp. CA189. The sequence continues at coordinate 25,073 of NZ_JBWJVM010000003.1, forward strand.
GTCGATGACGGCGCGACCGTCGGGCAACTGGCAGTCGACGGCGAGGACGTCGCCGTGCCACACCCGGGACGGTACGACGTTGTCCGCGGTGTACTGGAGCATCGGGTCGATCGCCAGGCCCAGACTGCACTGCGGGTCCCGGTCGGCCCGCTCCTGGCAGGCCTTCTCCGCGTTGAACACCCGGATCGTGCCGGCCGCCGCGCGCTCCAGGCCCTCCAGTGCGGAGGAGCTCGCCCGTGCCGCGTCCGACCACAGGGTCGTACCGGCGATCCCGCAGAGCGCGGTGGTGAGGATCGCGGTGCGGGCCCGGCCGAACAGCCGTCCCACGCCCCTCCCCCGCGCCGCCTGTTCGTCGGCGATGCGGGCGAGCAGGCTCTCCGCGGTGTGCTGGACACGTGCCGCGTGGGTCGGCGCGAGGCAGTCGGCGGCCAGTGCGCGCCAGAACGGCGGCACGGCCTGGTCCATGCGCAGCGGCGCGCGCCCTTCTCCGTACTCCTGGACGGCGGCGCCCCGTGCCATCGGCGTGGCGCCGGAGAACGGGGAGGCGCCGGAGCCGAACACCTCGTGGATGATGATGCCCAGGGCCCAGATGTCGGCACTCGGCCGGACCTTCACGCCCAGCTCGCCGAGGGGTGCCCGCCAGCGCTCGGGCGGAAGGTAGTCCAGGGTGCCCATGGGGGGTGCGTACCCGTGGGTTCCCGTCATCCGGGTGGCGAGCCCGAAGTCCGAGAGCTTCACGGAACGGTCGCCGTCCAGCAGGACGTTCTCCGGCTTGAGGTCGGCGTGGACCCAACCCGACCGGTGGAGGTGGGCGAGCCCCTCGCAGATCCCCGCGATCAGCCGGGCGCGGTCGGCCTCGGCCACCCCGGCGTCGAGGAGTTCGCGCAGGCTGCCCGCGGCCCGCTCCATGACCAGCACGATCGCGCCGTCCAGGGCGGGGCGGTCCGGTGCCTCGAGGACGAAGGAGTCCAGGAGGCGGATCAGCCGTGCGTGCCCGGCCCTGCGCCCCAGTTCGACCTCCCGGCGGGCGGATTCCACGATCCTGCGCGTCTGGCGCGGAGCGTACCCGGCGGTCGGCATGATCTTGAGCGCGATGTCCGCCGGTGCCGCGGACGGGTGCGCGGGAGCCCGGCCGGTCCGGGCCGGGGCCGGGTGCCTGTCGGCGGGCTGTGCGGCGTAGACCGTGGACCAGCCGCCGGCCCCGATCAGGTTGGTGATCGTCCAGCCCTGCACCCGGTGGCCGGGTGGGAGCAGGTCCGTGCCGTCGCATTCCGTGATGTCGCGCAGGGCGTGGGGCGTCGTCATCGCGCGGTCTGCCGCTCCCGTCCGCCGGCCCCCGTCAGAGGTGGCAGCAGCGTCAGGTGTTCCTCGCGCACGAGCCCGAACCGCAGCGCGAGCCCGACGATCTCCTCGCGCTTGCCGTTGCGGCGGTCGCCCTTGCCCGGTTCGCGCGGGTCCGAGGCGCCGATGCGCAGCTTCTCCTCGGCGAGGTAGTCGATGTGCGAGCTGACCGCGCGCGCGGTCAGGGTGGTGCAGGCGGCGTGGCCCTTGAGCCGTTCGACGATCTGGGGGGTCGTGGGGACCGCGACGCGGGACTGGTCGCGCAGGCGCGGTTCGCAGAGGGCGACGAGGACGAGGAAGTACGTGGCCGTTTCGTCCAGGGAGTACGCGGTGACCGTGAGGCGGCCCCATGGGGCGCCCATGGCTTCCGGATCCAGGTAGATGTGGTCGGGTGCGAACACCTGGAAGGAGACGGGGACATCGCTGCGGGTGGGCAGCACGACGCGTGAGAACTCGAACGGGACGGGCGCCCCCACCCGGCGGGGCGGAACCCTCAAGTACTCGCCGGCGCCCTCAGGGTTCTCCACGAGGTAGCTGTGGGTGGTGCTGTGGTTCGTCAACTGCCAGTGGTCATCGGTCACGCGGATCTCACCGGCGAGCCGGGAGATCGCCGCGTCGGCGAGACGGAGCTCTACGGGGATCGTGGCGGAGCCGCGTCCGAAGCGGGCGACTTCGCCCGGTCCGAGGCGTAACGTCACGGCGTCGCCGTTCGGTTCGCCGCCGTCGGCGCCACTACACCCCTGCGGCAGATGGACGACTACACCGCTCACCGCTCCCCCCGTTCCCCACGTCGTGCCTGACCGTGAGTGGAACAATACTCATCTCTCAAGGGAGTTCATCGGCGCACTTCAGCCACTTCGGCCGGGGTGGTCCGGCGGGCCGGGCCGCCGGGCCGGACTGCCCGCACCGGCTGCCCCGGGAGGCTCCCGAGGGCCCTGTCCGGGAGGCTCGCCGGCCCCCTCCGCTCGGTCGGCGCCGCTGTGTCCCGGGTCACCCCGACTCTGTGTCGGCGGTGGCGGTTTGGGGTCGTTTTCGACTCTCTGGCGAGCGGATCGGCGGAAGTCGTCGTGCCGCGGCGGGCGAGGACCGCGTACCGTCGCCGTGGGCGCCCGCGCGGGATCCGCCCTCCCGCCCCCGGTCGCGGACGTCCCGTCCGGGACCTGCCGGGGTGGGGAAGGTCACCTGCGCCGTGGGGTCACGGCGCCGCGGAACCGACCTTTCGACTCTTTCACTTGGCGCGATCCGCACTCCCGGCTCAGAGTGCGGGACCGCCCGATACGACGGGTGCGACCGCCCGGTCACCGAAGGCCGTCCACGGCCGCCAGCCGCCGCTCGGCTGGGCCTGGACGCGGGTGCGCATCCGGCCCTCGGTGGTGACGGCGAAGACGTGCGTGCGTCCGGCGGGGTCGAGAGCGGCCGCGGGCGGGGCGGCGAGCCTGATGCCGGGCTCACCGAACTCCTTGCCGGAATCCCAGCTTCCGCCGGGGGTGGTCTGCCAGCGGTGGTCGAGCCGGGCGCCACCGGGCGTCAGCGAGAACGCCTCGAGGCGGCCGTCGGCGTTGGCGGCGAACGCCGGGGCGGCGGCGCTCCAGCCGAACATCGGCAGCCATTCGTCCCAGCCTCCGTTCGGCACGGACTGCCGCCGGCTGAAGGTTCCCACGCCCGACGGTCCGATCGCGGCGACGGCGAGCCGGCCGCTGCCGTCCCGGGCCACCCGCGGCGCGGCGCCGGACGCGGTGCCGAAGCGCTGCCACGCGGCGGTCCAGGCGCCGCCCGGCGTCTCCTGCCACCGGTGGAAGATCCCGGCGCCGCCGGGCGAGAGGGCGAACACCTCCAGCCGGCCGTCAGCGTTCGCCGCGACCACCGGTGGCGCGCCCGCGGCCCCGCCGAAGCCCGTCTCCCACGGGTCCCAGGCCGGGGATCCCGGCGCCCCCTGCCGTCGCCGGGCGACGGAGGCGCCGCCGGGGCTCAGGGCGAACACCTCCAGCCGGCCGTCGGCGCCGCGGGCGACGGCCGGGGCCGCGGCGGCCGGGCCGCCGAACTCCTCCCAGTCGTACCAGCCGCCGTCCGGACGCTGGGCCCGGTGGTGCAGGTTGGCGCCCTCCGGGGCGAGCGAGAACACCTCGAGCGCGCCGTCGGCGTTGCGGCCGAGCGTGGGGACCGCACCGGCCGGCCCGCCGAACTCCTCCCACTGCGACCAGGTGTCGGTGTCCGGGTCGAGCTGGACACGCCGGAGCATCGAGCGGTCGGAGGCGTCGAGCGCGAACACCGTGAGGCGGCCGGCGGCGTCGAGGCCGGCCACGGGGTTGTCCGTGCTCTGCCACGGCGGTGGCGTGTCCCGCCACTGGAGGAGTGCTACGTGCAGGCCGCCCCGGAACCAGCCCGCGGCGCTCGCGTACCAGGTGTCCCCGTCGGCGACCACTTCCACGGCGTGACCGGGTACGTGGCCCGCGTAGCCGGCGAGGTCGAAGTGGAAGGGGTCCCGGGACGCCAGCACGTCCGTGCCCTCGTAGCCGCCCCGCGGCCCGATGAACAGGTAGTACCAGCCGTCCCGTTCCACGACGTACGGAGACTCGGTGACCGAGACGGTCGTGTCCGTGGTCGCGTCGGTGAACACGGTGCCCGGTTCGCTCCAGTGCAGCAGATCCGCGGACCGCCGGCAGGCCACGACATGGCGGCCGCCCGGGCCCGAGAGTTCCGTGTAGTACATGACCCACTCGCCGCCGACCCGCAGGACCATCGGGTCACGCGCCGCGAGCCCGCGGAACAACGGGCCGGAGGGCTCGCGCGTCCACGTGAACAGGTCGGACGAGGTGGCGAGGTTGATCGCGGCGCCGCTCGCACCGCCGGCCGCGTAGAACATCCAGAACCTGCCGCCCGCCTCCACGACGTGGGGCGCCCACAGGTGCTCCTCGCCGAAGTAGGACGGGGCGACGGTGAGCGCGTCGGCGTGGGTGGTCCACGGACCCTTCGGGCTCGGCGCGGAGGCGTGGGCGAAGGACGTCTCCCTCGTACTGTCGGGGGATTCACCGCGCGGCGCGCTGCGTCCGACGATGCTGAACAGGTGCCAGCGGCCCTGCGCCTTGATCAGCGTGTGGTCGTTGAGATAGCGCGGGCCATCGGAGGTGGAGGGGTCGTAGACGTACGTGAAGGGTCCCGCGCCGACCCATCGAGCGGGCGGTGCGGCGTCGGCGGCCCGGGCCGCGGCCCGGCCGTTGCCCAGGAACGGGAGCGCGCCCGCCCCTGCGGCGCCCAGCAACAGGTTCCGTCTGCTGATCGGAAGCATGAGTCTCTCCAGGGAGACCGCCTGGTCGGCCGGGCCCCTGCGGGCACGGCCGACCACGGGTCGGGTTCGGGCGGTCGGAAGGCGTCAGTCGAGGGCGGGGCCGGCGGTGTTGTTGAGCCACATCCAGTCGGACCAGCTGGAGAAGCCGGTCTGCCACCTGTGGTAGGTGCCGGCGCGGCTGGACCCGAAGACCTCGATCCGCCCGTCGGCGTTGGCGACCGCCGTGACTTCGGTGCCGCCGCCGCCGAAGGCGGACCAGCCGCCGTACGACGCGTTGACGGCTGTCTGCCAGGCGTGCATGGCCGTGCTGCCGTTCATCGCGAAGACCTCGACCCGTCCGTCCGCTGTGCGCACACTGGTGAGTTGCGCGTCGGCGGGACCACCGGTCGGCTCCCAGTTCGACCAACTGGTCGGGCTCGTCTGGTACTTGTGGAACACACCCTCCGGGCCGGAGGCGAAGACCTCCAGGCGGCCGTCGGCGTTGTGATCGACGGTGAGGTCGTGGCCGCCGCCGCCGAAGGCGTCCCAGTTCGACCACCCGCCGTTGGGGGCCGTCTGATACTTGTGCTGGAAGGTGCCGCTGCCCAGGGCGAACACCTCCAGCCGGCCGTCGGGCGACTTCTCCATCTCCACGCGGCCGTTGGCGGGGCCTCCGCCGGTGGGCTCCCAGTCCGACCAGCCGCCGTTGGGGGCGACCTGGTACCTGTGGAAGAGGCCGGACGGGTTGGAGGCGTAGACCTCGATCCGGCCGTCGGCGTTCACCCCGGCCGCCGTGTCGCGCCCGCCGCCGCCGAAGGTCTCCCAGTTCGACCAGCCGCCGGAGGGAGAGAGCTGCCAGCGGTGCTGGAAGGTATCGCCGGCCAGGGCGAACATCTCCAGGCGGCCGTCGGCGTTGGGTGCGATCGCCAGTTCGGCGTTGCCCGGCCCGCCGAGCGGCTCCCAGGCCGACCAGTTGCCGTTCACTTCCTGCTGCCAGGCATGCTGCACACCATCGGCGCCGGCTGCGAACACCTCGAGGCGTCCGTCCGCCGACCGCGCCGATACCACCCGGCCCGACTCCGCCGGATACACCAACGGCTTGGGCCGCGGACCGCTGCCCGGGGTGCACGGCAGCACGACGCCGCGCTCCGCGAGGTAGGCCTCGGGGTCGATGCCGTAGGAGGTGGACCGGTCCCCCCAGATCCGCAGGTGGAGGTGGGGGCCGTCTACGTTGGTGCCCTCCGCGCCCACCAGGGCGATCTGCTGGCCCGCCACGACGCGGTCGCCCTCGAAGACGTCCCGCCTGGACATGTGCCCGTACTCGGAGATCCTCCCGTCGGGGTGCAGGACGCGGATCCACTGGCCGTAGTCGCCGGTGTATCCGGAGATGGTCACCTCGCCGTCGCCCACCGCGTAGATCGGTGTCCCGACATCGGCCGCGATGTCGACGCCGTTGTGGCCGCTGTGGAAGTGCTGGGACACGGGCCCGGTGGTAGGACAGGCCGCGGTGAGATCGGCGGTCCGGGCCGCGGCCGGCCCCGTGGCGGCCAGCGCCGACAGCGCCGAAAGGAGGACGGCGGTCGCCGCGAGAACGCGGCTCAGGGGGCCGTTCACGCCTTGCGCAGCCGGCCGATGACGCCGTTGATGTCGTCCTGCAGCAGATTCCGGCGGACCCAGTGGCCGCCGTCCACCTCATGTTGCTCGTAGGGGATGCCCGCACGGTCGAGGTGCCACTTGAACTCCCGCTGGGTGGCGAGCACCACGGTCTCGTTGGCGTAACCCTGGATGTCCTGGGGGCTCGTGCCGGCGACCAGGAAGACCCGCTTGTGCCGGTAGCTCTCGACGCGCTCGCACGGGTTGTCCGCGCTGACCCGGGCCTGGTCCCAGAAGGGCACGCCGTAGACGCTGCCGCCGCCCAGTTCCACCGCGGCGGAGGAGGCGTTGGCCCAGTGGGTCACCACATCACCATTGCCCCCGCGCAGGTTGGCCGGGCCGGAGTGGGCGCTGACCGAGGCGAAGTGGCCGTAGTACTTGGCCGCGTACTTCAGGGCGCCGAAGCCGCCCATGGAGAACCCGGAGACGGCGCGGCCGTCGTACTCGGCGTAGGTGCGGAAGTTCGCGTCGATCCACGGGATCAGCTGCGCGATGTGGAAGTGCTCCCAGTTCCGGGCGCCGACATTGGAGCTCAGCGCGTTGGAGTACCAGCCGGCGCGCCCGCCGTCGGGCATCACGACGATGAGGTCCTTCCAGGCCGTCAGACCCCGGATGTCGTGGTGCGCGTCGAAGGTGATGAAGTCCTCCAGGCCACCGTGGAGCAGGTAGAGAACGGGGTAGCGGCGCCCGCTGGTGTGGTAGCCGTCGGGCAGCAGCACGTTGACGGCCGGGGTCCAGCCGCCGATGGCGGAGGTCTGGAACCGGTAGTACCACATACGGTGATCCTGCTCGCCACGTTCCGTGATGCGCAGGCCGAAGCCGTCACCGACGGCGGAAGCGGTTGACGCGGCGGCGAGGACTCCCGCGCCGGCCATGGCCATCGCGGCCGAGAGGCCGCCGGCGGTCTTCAGGATGCTCCTGCGGCTGGGGTGCTGCGCGCTCACTGTGTCCTCCTGATCGGGAGCCTGACGATGCGTCTGGAAGGTAGCAACGGCGCGCGGGCCGGGAGACCCCGGAGAATTCCGGACTGACAGGCGTGGGCGCGTCGGCTAAGGGCGGTAGGGGGAGCTGCCGGACCGCCGCCGGCGGCGTACGGAATCCCGCACTTCATCGCCTCGGACCGGCAGGGACCGGGCACGGGCTACGGGTGCGCCGCGGCCAAGGGCGACATCTGCGCGCCGGCCGACATCTAGTGCTGTGACCGGGAACGTTCACCGGGTTGCTCGTTGTGCTGGTTGGAAATGAGTTCTCCAAGCAGCGTGGGGAGGCGGGATGGCGAAACCGGTCCGGGTTCGGGGGCTGACGGAGCAGGAAGGCCAGAAGCTCCAGCACATCGTCCGGCGGGGCAGTACGAGTTCGGTGCGGTTTCGGCGGGCGATGATGCTCCTAGCTTCGGCCGGCGGCAGCACGGTCCCCGTCATAGCCCGCCTGGTCCAGGCTGACGAGGACACCGTCCGCGACGTGATCCACAAGCTCAACGAGATCGGGCTCGCATGCCTGAAACCTCGCTGGGCGGGAGGCCGTCCCCGCCTTCTCGATCGTGACGACGAGGACTTCGTCGTCCAGACGGCCACCACTCGCCCGACCGTGCTGGGCAAGCCCTTCACCCGCTGGTCGATCCGCAAGCTCGCCGATCACCTGCGGCGCAACTGTGCCCGCCCCGTCCTCATCGGCCGGGAGGCCCTGCGGGGCTTACTCGCCCGCCGCGGGATCTCCTTCCAGCGCACGAAGACCTGGAAGGAGTCCCCGGATGCGGCCTTCGACGCGAAACTCGCCCGGATCGAGTACGCGATCAATGAACGGCCGGACCGCACCTTCGCGTTCGACGAGTTCGGGCCCTTGGGAATCCGCCCCACCGCCGGCTCCTGCTGGGCCGAGCAGACCCGGCCCGACCGCCTGCCGGCCACCTACCGGCGCACCCACGGAATCACCTACTTCCACGGCTGCTACTCCGTCGGCGACGACCAGATGTGGGGGATCAACCGGCGCCGCAAGGGCATCGACCACACCTGGGCCGCCTTGAAAACGATCCGGGCCGCCCGCCCGGACGGCGCCCCGATCTACGTGATCCTCGACAACCTCTCCGCCCACCTGAACTGGAGAATCCGCAGGTGGGCGGCCCAGAACAAGGTCGAGCCGTGCTTCACCCCGACCTACGCCTCCTGGGCCAACCCGATCGAAGCGCACTTCGGACCGCTACGGCAGTTCAGAGCACCAGAGCACCATCAGCGGCTACGTCCAGGGCTACAACAGGTACCTGGCCGAAGGCCTGGGTGCGGCCGATCACGAAGCTGGACGTCTACCGGCACGCGCACGCCGGGGTCATCATGGGCAGCACCGACGTGCTGCTCGACGGTCAGGTGAACGCCGAGGTGAACGCCGCACCCCCGGGAGCCTCGGCCGCCGCCGCTCCGGGCGGCCGTCCCCGTTGTGCAGGGTCTTGCGCAGCCGGTAGACGTACGCCAGCGCCACGTTGGCGACCGGCGGCTCCATCTCCGAGACGCCGTCGCGCAGTTCCTGCTGATGGGCCGTCCGGCCCGCGTACCGTGCCGGCGCGGCCAGTACGGCTTGCCGGCGCAAGTGCCCCAGTTTCAGGGGCCGCCCGTCCTGCCGTGCCTGGACCGGTCCGAGCAGGGAGATCTGCGCCTCCGAGCCGGTCGGCCGGCCGGTCCGGCCCATGCGGTCGACAGCGTAGTGGTGGGGGTGCCGTGGGAAGCATCCGGAACGATCCGGAGTGACAGGGGCGATGGTGCCCGGTGAACTCTGTGTGCCCGGACTCCTCCGGCCGGTGCCCGACGCGCGTCGAACAGGTCGGCCGCCGCGGTCGGCAGCCGAAGGCCCAGCGGATACCGCGCACTTCACTTCACGACAGAGGGGAACACCATGGCGATATCCGGCTTGTGCCGCATGTTCACCAGGCTGGCCTTCGTGGCCGGCATATGGGCGCTGGTCATCGGTATGACAGCCTCGATCGCCTCCGCCGCGCACGCTCCCGTTCCGGGCCCGGGCGGTGACCGCTCCGGCGTCTCGCGGTACTTCAGCGGCCCGCAGGGCTTCGCCATTCCGACCGTGCCGTGCGATCCGGCCGGCGCGTCGGCCACCGACGGCATCATGGCCGACCAGCTCAACCCCCAGTTGCACGCGAAGATGGCCGGCTACCTGGACGCCTACAAGGTGTCCTGCGCACGGATGGTGACGCAGGCGGTGAAGGACCGGGGCCTGAACCAGAGGGCCGCGACCATCGCCATCGCCACGGTCATCGTGGAGTCCAGCCTCAACAACTACGCCCAGGCCGTCGACTACACCAGTCTCGGGCTGTTCCAGCAGCAGGACTGGTGGGGAACCCGGGATGAGCGTCTGGACCCGGTCTACGCCACCAACGCCTTCTTCGACGAGGTGGAGCGGATGTATCCGGGCGGCTCGTGGAACAACGAGGCGATCGGAGAAGTGTGCTGGAACGTTCAGCGGCCGAGGGAGGACCTGCGCGGCCTGTACGCCATCGAGGCGGACGACGCGGCACTCATCGCCAACGCCCTGTGGTCCGGTACGAGCGCAGGCGGCCCCAAGCACCCGTACGCGTCGGGCCGGGTGACCACCGGGCGGTCCGCGGACGGGCGGCTCGAGGCCTTCGCCGCCGGCGCGGACGGCGTGTACCACTCGTGGCAGACCGCGGTGAACGGCGCATGGTCGCCGTGGCGCTTCGAAGGGGGGCCGCGCAACGCGCAGTTGGCCGTGGCATCCAACGCGGACGGCCGACTGGAGGTGTTCGCGCTGTCGGACAGCACTTTCGACCACATGTGGCAGACCGCGCCCGGCGGGAGTTGGTCGGCTTGGGCGAACTTCGGCGGAGGAGGATACCGACTGGCCGCGGGCAACAACGCCGACGGCCGCATCGAGGTGTTCGCCTCCAACGCGACGGGCGTGTTCCACCGGTGGCAGACCGCGCCCAGCGGCGGTTGGGCCGGCTGGGAGGGCACCGCGGGCGGCCCGGCGAACTCCCGGCTCGCCATCGAGACGGCGGCCGACGGGCGCCTCGAGGTCTTCGCGCTCTCCGACTCGACCTTCGAGCACCTCTACCAGACCGGAGTCAACGGCGGCTGGTCCGCCTGGGAGAACTTCGGCGGCGGCGGTCACGACCTGTCCGTCGGCTACAACCAGGACGGCAGGCTCGAGGTGTTCGCCTCCAATGCCAACGGTGTGTTCCACCGCTGGCAGACCAGCCCGACCTCGTGGTCGGAGTGGGCGGGCATGGGCGGCATCACCAACGCCGAGCTGACCGTCGCGCGGTCGGCCGACGGCCGGGTCGAGGTGTACGCGATCAACGCCAACGCCGCGAGCCACGCCTGGCAGACCCGCCCGAACGCCCCGTTCTCGGAGTGGGAGACCTTCGGTGGCGGCGGCACCGAGATCGCCGCGGGCAACAACGCCGACGGCCGCATCGAGGTCTTCGCCACCAGTCACGCCGGTGTCTACCACAAGTGGCAGACCGGCTTCGCCACGTGGTCGGAGTGGGCCTGGCTGAACGATGCCGGGCCGGCGATGACCTAGGCCGTCTCTTTCGGATCTTGCCTGGCCCGCGCCGCCCGGCACCGCACCTCGCCGCACTGCCGGGGCACCCGAGTACGTCCAGTACGCGGGAGCCCCGGCAGCGCGCCTTCGCCATCTCCGCGGCCGGGCCCGGCAAGCACCATGCGTCGCGAACGCCGCTGTCACTCCGGATGGTTCCGGGTGCCCTGCCCCCTCCCTCAACTCCTAGTTTGTGGCCAGCCAGTCCCACGGACACGAAGGAGACGACGGATCACATGCGCGTCACGCGAACGCTTCTGCTCGGCGGGGCCCTTGCCCTCGCCTCCCTCACCCCGGCGACCGGCGCCCTGGCCGCCACCTCCGGGTCTGCCGGCCAGGCGAGGACGTACGACGCCGTCCAGTCGTTCCAGAACCAGGCCACGAGCCGGTGCATGGACGACACCGTCAACGGTTTCCGCACCTGGAGCTGCAACGGGTCGAATCCGCAGCAGTGGAGATTGCACGTCTGGGGGGACGGGACGCGCCAGTTGACGAACATCAACACCGGCCGCTGCATCGAGGACAGCTCCCAGGGCTTCCGCACCTGGGCGTGCAACAGCCTTCCGTACCAGAGCTGGTCCTGAGCCCGATGGCGACGCACGGCGAAGCCACTCCCCTTCCTGCAATTCCTGCAGTTCCGTCAACTCCGGCAGACGTTTCCCTCCACGAGGAGCAGGTTCGATGAAGTTGAAGCTGACCGCGTTACGGTTCTCGCTCGTCCTCGGCGTGGCCGGTGCACTCCTGGCGCTGCCCACGGCCGCACAGGCACAGGTCCAGGCACAGGCGCAGACCCCGGCCCAGGCGACCGCCGACCACGCCGCCACGCTCGCGGCCCTGAACGAGCTCAAGGCGGGCGGCGGTCCCGGGGCGGGCGTGTACGCGGGGACCCGCGACGCCTCGTGGAACCTCTCCACCGGCACGGCCACCATCAACACCAGCGATCCGATCGGCCCGGACGAGTACTACCGCGTCGGGAGCCAGTCGAAGACCTTCACCGCCGTCGCGGTCCTGAAGCTCGCGGAGGCGAACGGGATGGGCCTCGACGACCCCATCGAGCGGCACCTGCCCGGTGTGGTCTCCGTGAACGGCTACGACGGGAACCGGATCACCGTCCGGCACCGCCTCCAGCACACCAGCGGCATCCCGACGAACGGCCTCCCGCTCCCGCAGGCCGGCCCGAACGGCTCGTACACGCTCGCGGCCCTGGTGAAGGACGGACTGCGCTTCGCCCCGGCCTCCCAGCCGGGCGCGGCCTTCCACTACTCGAACACCAACTACGAGATCCTCGGCATGCTGATCGAGAAGATCACCGGCCTGCCCCTGCACCAGGCCGTCACCCAGCAGGTGATCCAGCCGCTCGGCCTGGCCCACACCCGCCTCCCCTCCCCCACGGACCGCGCCGTGCCGAGCCCGGCGATCCACGGCTACCGGGGTACCCGGATCGGCTCCTTCTTCTTCTGGTTGGACGGGACGGCGTTCGAACCGTCCACCTTCTACGCCTCCGGCGCCGTCATCTCCACGCTCCGGGACATGACCGCCTTCTACCAGGCGATCGTCGACGGCACGGCACTGTCGCCCGCGAACCTCGCCGAGATGGAGAAGACCTTCGAGCTCGGGCAGCCCGGCTCCGGGAACGGCTACGGCCTCGGGATGCTGAAGATCGCCCTGCCCTGTGGCGGCACGGCCTGGGGACACGATGGAGCCGTCCCCGGCTACTACTCGCAGACGCTCGTGACCGAGGACGGGCGGCACGCCTCCGTCATGACCAACGCACATCTCGCCACGAACATCCCGGGCGCGCAGATGTACAAGACCCTGACCAGCGCCCTGTGCGAGACGCCGTCCTGACCCTGGCCCTGACCCTGGCCCTGCCCCTGCCCCTGCCCCTGCCCCTGCCCCTGCCAGCTGACCACCACAAGACCGGCCTCACAGAAGAGAGAACCACCGTGCGATCCCTGCTCACCGGCGCGGCCCGCTTCCGCGCCGCCATACGGGCCACCGCGCTGACCGCCGCCACCGTGGCGGCGGTCGCGGCGACCGCTCTCACCGGCTCCGCGGCCCACGCCGCCGGCGTCGCCGTCGCCGTCGCTGTCGCCGACGCCGACGCCCCGACGATCCCGGCCTTCGCCGACGGGCAGGGTCTGACCCAGGTCGCCGGAGCCACCGAGGTGCGCTCCGAGACCGACTTCACCCTCACCGTCACCACGCCGCAGCTCTCGGGCCGGCACAAGGTACGCGTCTTCCTGCCGAGCGGCTACTACGCCGAGCCCGGCAAGCGCTGGCCGGTGACGTACTTCCTGCACGGCGGGGGCGGCAACGTGAACGACGCTGCCGCGGCCCCGGCCCTGCGGGACGACCGGATGATCACCGTCGTACCGGACGGCGGCCTGAAGGGCTGGTACGCGAACTGGCGCATGCAGAACACCGCCGAGGGCGCCGCCAACTGGGAGACCTTCCACCTCCTGCAGGTGGTCCCCTTCATCGACGCCAACCTGCGGACCCTGCCCGACCGCGGCCACCGCGCGGTCGTCGGCCTGTCCATGGGCGGCTTCGGGGCCCTGCACTACGCCCAGGCCCGCCCCGACCTGTTCGGGCGCGTCGCCTCCCTGTCCGGGGGCATCGACTTCGGCCTGTGGGAGGTCCGTGCCGCGGTGCTGGCCACGGAGCTCAACCTGACCGGCGCCTGGTGCGCCTCCACCACCTCGGGTACCGGCGACTGCACCGGCTACGGGCCGGTGGTGGACAGCGACGCGATCTTCGGCTCGCCGTACGCGATCTTCAACGACCGGATCTGGAACGAGGTCAACCCCGCCTCGCTCGCCAACCTGGGCAAGCTCGCGAACACCGGGGTCACCCTCTACACCGGCAACCAGGGTCTGATCGACGGCAAGACGGCGGTCGCCTCCACGAACGTCGCGAACCGCCTGAACCAACTGGGCATCCCGAACCGCTTCGTCAACTACGGCAACGGCTCCGCCCTGTCGCCCACCTGCAAGGGCGACCACACCTACGGCTGCTGGGCCCCGGCCCTCGCCGACTACATCCCCCGCCTCGCGAACGAGTTCGCCCAGGCCGGCTGAAGCACCCCGCTCATCCCCTCCCGTCCGCGACGATGGAACGGATGGTGTCCACCGACCGAAGGGTCCCCCGGCGCCGCGCGCCCGGCGCCGCCGAGGTACGCCCCGCCCAGCCGGGGATACGTCAACTTCGTTGATTCCAACGATGCTTGACGGCCGCCCGCATACGATCAACGGCATGACACCAGTGATCGCCCCGTTGCCGGGCGGTACGCCCGCCCAGCTCGGAGGTCACCGGATCCTGGGGGTGCTCGGGGCCGGCGGCATGGGGACGGTCTACCTGGCCCGCCGCCGGGGGCGTCCGGCCGCCCTCAAGACCATCCGCCCCGAACTCTTCCGCGACGCGGACCTGCGCGAGCGGTTCACCCGCGAGGCCGCTGCCGCGGCGGCGGTCCGCAGCCCCTTCGTCGCCAACGTGCTCGGCTCCTCGACCGCCGAGCAAGTGCCCTGGATCGCCGCCGAGTTCGTCCCCGGCGCGACCCTCGCCGCCGCCGTACTGCGGCACGGACCCCTGCCCGCGCCCGCCGTGCGGGTCCTCGCCGGGGCGCTCGGCCGGGCGCTGACCGCCCTGGGCGCGGCCGGAGTCGTACACCGCGACCTGAAGCCGTCGAACGTCATCCTGGGCGCCGACCGCCCCCGCGTCGTCGACTTCGGCATCGCCCGGGTGACCGGCGACGCCACTTTGACCACGACCGGGCAGCGCCCCGGAACGCCCGGCTACATGTCGCCCGAACAGGTGGTGAAGGGCCCCCTCGGGCCGCCGAGCGACGTGTTCTGCCTCGGCGCGCTGCTCGTCTTCGCGCTGACCGGCCGGCACGCCTTCTACGACGGAGACCCGGTCCGCTCGGACTTCCGCATCGCCTACGAGGCCCCCGACCTCACCGACGTTCCGGCCGAGCTGGCGCCCGTGATCCGCGGCTGCCTCGAGAAACAGCCGGAAGACCGGCCCGCCGCCGCGGAGGTGGCCGCCGAACTCGACCCGCAGGGCTCCGCCCTGCGCGCCGCCACCCGCTGGCTGCCGCCCACGGTGCTCGCCGACGCCGCCGAGATCGCACGGGCTGCAGCCGCCCTGGGCGCCGGCCCGGGGCAGCCGAGCCGGCGCCGGGTGCTCACCGGCGTCGGGGCGGCCGTGCTCCTCGCGGCGGCCGGCGCCACCGCCCTGCGCACCCTCCAGGGCGACGACGGCCCCGGCCGCACCCCCGCCCCCCGCTGGAGCGGCCCGCCCGGCACGGTGCCGGGGCCCCTGTGGTCGTACGACGGCGCCGCGGCGCGGCCGGTCTTCGGGCCGGTCGACGTCGACCGCCGGGTGTGCTTCGCGGACGGTGGCGGCGAGCTCCTCCTCCACGATCCGGTCTCGGGCGAACGGCGCTGGCGCGGACCGGTGGTGCGCGACCTCGTCGGCGGCCGCCGACCCGTCGCCCTGGACCCGGACGGCGCCCTGCTGTTCCTGGACCCCGGCAGCGGTACCGTCCGCCACCGCGCGCGCCGCGGGGTGACCAGGCTGCTCGGCGCCGACGAGGACCAGGTGTACGTCCTCGACGCCGACGGCCGCCTGGCCGCGCTCAAGCGGGCGGACGGCGCGGTGCGCTGGCGCGTGCCCGTCCCCGTGTCGGGCGCGGTGCTCTCGGCGGCCGCCGGGTACGGGCGGCTGCTCCTGGCCTCCGCCGCCGACGGGGTGGTGGCCCTGTCCGCTGCCGACGGCGGGTCCGTGTGGCGGCGGCCCGCCGGCACCGACGGCTCGCGGATTGCCCTGTCCGCGCGCGGAGTGCTGCTGGGCGGGGCCGGAGGCCGGACGCTGACCTGCCTGGACCGGCAGCGCGGCGAACAGCTGTGGACCCTCCCCGCGGACGACAGCGCGGGCTTCGGCGTGCCCACGCCGGCCGGTGACAGCGTGTACGTCGCCGACGGCCGCCAGCTCCGGAGCATCGACGCGAAGACCGGAGCCCCCGCCTGGACCGTGCCGGCCGCCGAGGAACTGGCCCAGGACCAGGCCCCGTTGGTGTCGGGATCCGGGATCTTCGCACCGCTGCGGACGCCCGACCTCGGCATCCTCGTGGTGCACGGCGGGCTGGCGGCCGAACAGTACGTGTTCGCACCGGCCCCGGCCGGGGAGGTCCGGGCCGACGTTCCCTGGCGGGGCGCGGTCGCCGGAGGCAGCGTGATCTGGCAGCGCGGCAGCGCCGTCCGCGCCCTGCCGGGCATGTGACCGGTCCCGAGCGGGGCCACGAGACAAGGGGGGAACGCATGGGGGGCGGACGTCTGGAGGAGGGCTTGCGCCCCGAGGACCCGCGGTCGGCCGGGCCGTACCGGCTGCTGGCCCGCTGGCCCGGGCCCCGGCCGGCGCCGCCGCGGGGCGGCATGTACGTCGGCCGCGACCGGGACCACGGGCACGCCGTGGTGTGCCTGCTGCCCCCGGCCGCGTACGAGGCGGCCGAGGCGCTGCACCGTGGGCCGGTGCCGGGAGTGCCGCACGTACTGGACCTGAACACCGGGACCGAGCCCTCGTGGGTGGCCCTCGCGCACACCCCGGCCGTGTCCCTCTCCGACGTGGGGCGGCGGCCCGGCCCGGCGTCCGGGATCCTGCCCCTGGAACAATCGGTGCGGCTCGCCGCGGAGGTCGCCGACACCCTGGCCGCCCTGCACGCCCGGGGCATCAGCTACGGCGCCGTGGCACCCGACGGCGTCTGGCTCACCACGGGCCGCCCGCTGCTGATGGCGCTGCACTCCTGCCGCATGCCGTCCGCGGCCGCGGCACCGCGCGAACCGGCATCGGAGCGTGGCCGGGGTGGCGGGCCGCGACCCGGCGCAGGGTTCGGGGGGCCGGAACCGCACAGCCGCGTGTCGACCGTGCCCGCCGCCTTCATGGCCCCGGAAGTGGCCGCGGGCCGGCCCTCCTCCACGGCCGCCGACGTGTACTCCCTGGCGGTGTTGCTGCTCCACACGGCCACCGGGCGGCTGCCCTTCGGGGACGGGCCGCCGGCCGTGCTGGCCTACCGCGCCCTCCACGACCGGCCCGAACTGCCCGACCTGCCGGGGGAGCTGGGCGAGGTGGTGGCCGCGATGCTGGCAGCCTCCCCGGCGGACCGCCCCACCGCCGCGGAGCTGTGCCGGACTCTGGCCCCCGGCGGGCAGGACGCGGAGCGGACACCGGACCCGCTGCCCGGCCGGGTCGTCGCCGCGCTGGCCGCACGCACGCAGGCGATCGCCGACCTGGAGATCGCCGATGCGGACGCGAACGGGGATGCGAACGGGGACAGGGACGGGGACGGGGACGGGGACGGGGACGGGGACGGGGCCAGGCATGCGGACGACCGGGCCCCGGCGGACGCCGATGCGCACGAGCCCCCGCACCCCGCCACCCTGGCGGCGACGCCCCCGGCCCCCGGCCCGCTTCCGGCCCCGACCACCCCGGACGCGCCGGCCCCGCCCACCCGCCGCCGGGTGCTGTCCGGCCTGCTGACCGGCGCGGCGGGAGCGGCCCTCGGGGTCTCCGGGACCCTCGCCTGGTCCGCCCTGACCCGCGAGGACAGCCGCACCGGGCCGTCCGCGGCGGGCGGCGGTTCCGGTACGAGCCCCCGCGTGCCCGGCATGCCGCCGGCCGCCCTGTGGCGTGTGGACGACCCGACGGCCCGTATCCGGCTCCTCCCGGTGAGCAGTGCCGACCACTGCCTGATGACGCGCGGCGATGTCCTGTACGGGCACGACCTGCGCACCGGCAAGGAGGTGTGGCAGCTGCCCGTCGGCGACAACACCTCGCCCGTCCAAGTGCCCGGCGACCGCTTCCTGACGGCCACGCGCGAGGGGCTGTCGCTCTGTTCGATGCGCGACGGCCGTACCCAGTGGCTCCAGCGCGACGAGCAGCTCGCGCGGGTGCTCGCCGCCGACGGCGCCACCGCGTGGCTGCTCGTGTGGGACGGAAGTCCGACGGGCGGATACCTGCTGGCGGCGTTCGACCTGGACCACCGCAAGGAGCTGTGGCGCACCCCGCTGCCGAGCGGATTCGGCACCACGCAACTCGCCACCGCCGTCGGTCCCGAGACGGTCGTCGTGGAGGTACAGGTACCCCGGCAGATGTTTCAAGACGTCACGGCCGTCCGGACCCTCGCGATCGCGGGCTTCGAGCGGAGCAGCGGACGCATGCTCTGGAACCGCTCCTACCCCGACGTGCACGGCGGCCCGGCCTCCGTGGTGGACCCGGCGGGCGGAGGGCGGCTGTTCCTGCTCTCCGGCGGTCGCGCCCACGCCTACGACCTGAAGACCGGCACCCGGCTGTGGGAGTCGCAGGCCCTGGTCGCCGGGACCAACGCCCCGCCCCTCTTCAGCGGCGGAACCCTGTACCTGGCCGACGACGGCACGGGCCCCATCGTCGCCGTCGCCCCGGACACCGGCCGGACGCTGTGGGAGCAGACGCTCACCGAGAACCTGGCGTGGAACATGCTCGGGAGCATGGTCGCGAGCGCCTCGGGACGCACCCTCTACCTCTCGACCCTGCACCAGGTCACGGCGACCGGCCTCCCCTCGGGCAAACGGCTGTGGCAGACCGGGCTCGCGGGGGTGGAGGCCCGGGAACCGTTCCAACTCGCCGCGGTCCCCGGCACCCTGCTCGTCGCCCGGCCGTCCGCCGTCGTCGCCCTCCCGGCGGACTGAACCCGCGCCCTCATTCCCACGGCCCCCGCCGAAGCCCGCCGACGCCCGCCGCCGCAAGCACGCACAGGTACGCCCGTCCGCCCCGAAGGAGTCCGCCGGTCATGTCCACGCTCCTGCCCCTGCTGCCCCACGATCCCGAACGGCTCGGGGAGTACACCCTCCTCGGCCGGCTGGGCGGCGGCGGCATGGGGACCGTCTTCCTGGCCCGCACCGCCGGTGGCCGCCTCGCCGCGGTCAAGACCATCCGGTCCGACCTGCGCGACCAGCCCGGCTACCGCCAGCGGCTGACGCTGGAGGCGGAGGCCGCGCGGGCCCTGGGAGCGGAGCACACCGCCGCCTTCCTCGGCGCCGACCCCGACACGGCGCGGCCCTGGCTGGCCACGGCGTACCTGATCGGGCCCTCGCTGACCGAGGCGGTGGCGGCCGGGGGGCCGCTGCCCGAACCGGTCGTCCGCGGACTCGGCTCCGCGCTCGCCGCCGCTCTCGCCGCCCTGCACCGTGCCGGGCTCGTCCACCGGGACGTCAAGCCGTCGAACGTACTGGTCACCGCGCAGGGCCCGCGCCTCATCGACTTCGGGCTCGCCCAGGCCCCGGGCA
This sequence comes from Streptomyces sp. CA189, assembly GCF_056428985.1. Taxonomy (NCBI): domain Bacteria; kingdom Bacillati; phylum Actinomycetota; class Actinomycetes; order Kitasatosporales; family Streptomycetaceae; genus Streptomyces; species Streptomyces sp. CA189. Next base: position 44,219 of record NZ_JBWJVM010000003.1, read on the forward strand.
GCCCCCGTCTCACGGAGGCCGGGGGCCTCGCGGGCACACCGGCGTACATGTCACCGGAGCAGGCGCGCGGGGGACCGCCCGGCCCGGAAGGCGACGTGTTCGCCCTCGCGGCGGTCCTGGTGTTCGCCTCGACAGGTCACGGACCCTACGACGCCCGCGGCCGGCAGAGCACCCTCGAACTGCTGCGGGACGGCGCCGACCCCGACCTGACGGGCCTACCTGACGGGCTGCGCGAGACGCTCACCGCCTGCCTGTCGCCGGGGCCGGGCGACCGGCCCGCCCCCGGCCGACTGCGCGACGAGTGGGGGCCGTTCGACGCCGGGGAGTTCGCCGAGCTGCTGCCGCAGACGCTCCTCGCCGACCTGTCCCGCCGGATCGGGGACGTCGCCACCGTCGCCACCGCCCCGCTGCGCGCCCCCGCCCCGCGCCGCGGGCTCTCCCGCCGCACCCTGATCGCGGGCACGGCGGCCGCCGCGCTGACCGCTGTGGGCGGCGCCGCGGCGCTCTGGGCCACCGGGAACCTGCCCGGCTCGGGCCCTGGTTCGGGGTCCGGCTCCGGCTCCGGCTCGGGGAACCGTACGGCGTCGCCCGGCCCCGGCCGGAGCTCCCGCCCGCCCTGCACCGCTCCGGCCCCGCTGTGGTCGGTTCCGTCCCCGTTCTCCGCCTCCCCGGCCGTCGCGTCCGACGAGGTCCTGATCCACACGAGCGACGTTCTGCGCGGCATTTCGACCGCCGACGGCCGGATCGTGTGGGAGACACAGACCGCCAAGGTCGACGTGGCCGTGGCGGGCGACAAGCTCGTCGGCGTCGTCTTCGACGACGACGGCAACGCGAGCGCGGGATACCTGGACCCGCGCACCGGCCACCTCGCCGCCGACGCGGCCAACCCGGCCGTCCTGGGCGATCTCACCCAGACCACGCAGCTCCTGGCCGCGGACGCCGACTGCCTGTACCTCAAGGCGTACTTCAGATCCGGCGACCGGCAACAGCAGGAGCAGGCGTGGCTGCTCTCCTACGAGTTGGACGCCCGGAAGCTGCGCTGGCGCACACGCATCGAGGGCGCCGTCCTGGACTCGCTCGGCTCCCTCATGATGTCGTCGGTCATCTCCGGCGGCCGGCTGATCTGCTCGGATCCCGCACGCGTCTTCGCCGTCGACCTGAGCGACGGCCGCGTCCTGTGGGCCTGCCGGGTCCGCACCGACCAGGAGGCGGCGTCACCGGACCGGTCGGGAGGCATCAACCGCCCGGTCGCCTCGGACCGCCACGTCTTCGACTTCGAGGAACGGATCACGGCGGTGGACCTGATGACGGGCGCCGTGGCCTGGAAGCTGGAGCCGGAGGGCCCGAAGCTGCTGAGCGCGCCCGTCTGCGTGAACGGCACCGTGTACGTCGCGGACGGGGCGCTCCAGGCGTTCGACGAGTCGACCGGGAAGAAGGTGTGGACACACGACCCGGGCGCGTACGTCTCCATGCTGGCGGCGCCCGCCCCGTTCCGCGGGGAGCTCTACGCGGCGGTCGGCGGCGCAGGTCAGGCGGTCGTCGCGGTCGACGTCGCCGCCCGCCGCGTCGCGTGGACGCTCTCCGCGGGCGCCGTGAACATGCCCGACGGCCCGACCATGATCGTCCAGCGCGGCAACCGGCTCTACCCCCAGACCGTCGACCGCCTCGCGGCCGTACCGCTCGATTGACACCCGTCGCGCCCCCGGCCGGCTGCGGCCGGGATCGGACGCGGAAACCGGCGTGCACGACCCGCGTACGGTCCCCCACGCGGCTCCGCACGACGGCCAGCGGCAGCTCGCGCCGCGCTGGCGCGGGACCGGCCCGCCGCCCAGCTCGTTGGCGCTGCGGCGACCCTGCACAAGAAGGCCGACGGCCTGTCGTACCGTCCGAGCAGCCCTGCGGGCACGGCCGTCAGGGCGAAGCGGCAGCAGGGCAGGGCATCCATCCGGGGCACGTGGTGTGCGGTCACCCCGCAGCCATTCGGCCGCCCGCTCGTGCCGGCCCAGGACCGGCCGGTTCGGACGAGAACGCCATGGCCGTCCCGTAGGCCTGGGCGTACCTCTGGTCCGGCACCCTCGCGTAGGAGCGTTCCACAATCGCCTCGGGGAACTCAGCAGAGTTCGTCCGGTTGCCAGTCTCCATGCGGAGACTGCGCCACCGGGGCCGAAAAGCATGAGAATGAGCGGGAACATTCCTGAGTCCTCTGCGGTGAAATTCCAGATCAAAATCACCGACAAGGAGAGGTGTGCGGCCGCCCAGACCCGTCGTGCCGTTCTACGCTCCTGCGGGAACAGCGGCTGCACCGCAAGCGCGACCGACACGAATGCGATCCAGAGGTAGATCACCATCGGGCCGAGCAGCAACGACAGGACGAGCAGGAAGACCGATCCGACAGCCAGGGTGGGCGGCATCGTGGACGGGTCGGACAACGAGTGTGATGAACAGGCGCTGGATCTCGTTGCAGGTGAGCGGAATGAGGGCATCGGGTGCGGGGCGGGTGTGCTCGTCTGCGCGTACGACGGCGAGGAAGGCGTGCGCGAGCATGGCGAGGGTGACCCAGCGGGACCAGGAGGCATAGCGGCGGACCTGGTGCTCGTCGAGTGCGGCCAGGCCCTTGCCCGACTGGAAGAACTCCTCCACCCGCCATCTTGATCCAGCGACTCTGACCAGCACGGTCAGCGGCACGGGTGCGGGCGAGTAGCAGCGGTAGTAGGCGAATTTCCCGGTGCTGCGGTTACGGCGGATCAGCAGCTGACGACTCCCGGGTCGGGGGTCGGCGAGGTCGATGACTGCCCAGTCGTAGAAACGGTGGCCCTTGGCCCCGGCCCCTGCGGAGAGCTTCTGCCAGGCCCGCTTGGGCACCTTCTTGGCCAGGGTGTCCGCACGGAACCTCCCCGCCCCGGTGGTGACTTCGTGCGAGCAGGCCACCGCGAGGACGTAGCCGGTGCCGCGTTCCTCCAGTGCGGTTCGCAGCCTGGGGTTGCCGCCGTAGACCTCGTCGCCGGCGACCCATGCGGCCTGGTGGCCGGCGTCCAGGAACCGGGCAACCATACGAGTGGCCAGTTCCGGCTTGGTGGCGAAGGCGGTGTCCTGGTCGAGTCCGGCATCCCGGCAGCGGTCAGGGTCGGAGGTCCATGAACGCGGGACGTACAGTTCCCGGTCCACTGCCGCGTGCCCGCGCCGGCCGGCGTAGACCAGGTAGACGGCGACCTGGGCATTTTCGATCCTGCCCGCGGTGCCGGTGTACTGGCGCTGGACGCCGACCGTGCCGGTGCCCTTCTTCACGTCCCCGGTCTCGTCGACCACCAGTACCGCCTGGTCGTCGTGCAGGTGGTCCACCACGTAGTCACACACATCGTCGCGGACCCGGTCGGCGTCCCGCTTGGCCCGCCCCAGCAGATGCTGCATGCCGTCCGGGGTCCTCTCCCCGGCCCATTCGGCGATGGTCCAGCAGTTCTTGCGCGGCAGGTCCGACAGCAGTCCGAGCACCAACTTCCGGACCCGGAAACGGGGTTCGACCCGTGTGAACCGTTCCGCTATCCGGCTCATCAAGCCCTCGAACGCCGCCTGCCAGCGGGCAGGGTCTACGCTGTGACCTGCGGCCACCGCACGATCGTTTGTCTTCACACACCGATGATCAACGGGTGGCCGCACCCGTCTCCACAGCGCGTCGGGGTCGCGCAGCGTCCGCCGGCCGTTCCTGTGTCAGGAGGACATGTGCAACGTGGCGAAGTCTGGTGGGTGGAGTTCGACGAGCGGCGGCCGGTCGTGCTGCTGTCGGGAGACGACGCGTCCGGGATCCGGGTGATGCAGGTCGTCGCTCGGGCGGGTGTCGACATCACCGGTCTGGGCGTCGAAGTGGCAGTAGGCGCCGTGGAGGGACTGCCCTTTGAAGGCGTGCTGCGGTTCGCGTTGCCGCGTCCGGGCTTTACCCCTTGCACGTGGCTGACCACCGTGTCCCGGGACGACCTGATCGAGCGGGCGGGCGTTCTGTCCTCCGCGAAACTCAGCGAGATTGAGAACGCCCTCCGTCTCGGTGAGCAGGCGAAGGAGTGGACCCCGGCGACGACCGCGAAGCTCAGCGAGATAAGGAACGCCCTCCGTCTCGGTGGACTCGGGTAGACGGAGAAGGAAACGGACACCCGCGACGGCGTGGTCGGTCTCGTCCAGGTGATCGACCCTGCCAGCTGCCTCCTCGGCGCCCCTCACGATCGAGATCACGAACTACGGCTGGAGTACTAGCTGCGGCCAAACGGGTTGGCCCACAGAGGGAAGTCGTCGTTCGGGTCGGGTGCCCGGCTGAACCGTTCGAAGTCGCCCCTGTTCACGGGTGACGCCGAGTTGCTTGCCTTTCCGTCCACGCCCATCGCGGAACCGTTGTGATGCAGGTACTGATCCGGCATGTGGCTGTAGCGCAGGATCGGTCGATTGTTCCCCTGGATGCTCCCGTCCGCACATGCTTTGAAGTTCAGCTCCTGCCAGATCGGAGGCGCCTGAGTGAAGATGGAGCCCGTGGCCGGGCTCGCGAGACCGCCCCCGCGTGTAGCTCAGATCCGGAATCGCGATGCCGTAGTCGTCCCGGAGGGCACTGAACAAGTCCATAACGCATTTGGGCTTGTGCGTGTTGCCGAGGTGGTGCTCCACGCCCACCGGCTCGACCGGGTCGTACCCGCCGCCGTGCGGGTGGTCGGCGAACTCATCGCCGCGGCCTGATATTTCGATCCCGGGTCGGAGTCTTTACCTGGCCCTGCGCCACCCTTTAGGGGGTGTTTTCGGCGATGAAAAGCATGGCCGTGGTGAGCACGACTGCGAGCAGTAGGCCACCTGATACCAGGAGACAGCCAGTTCGCTGCTCCTTCGGTCTGAAATATGCGATGGCAACGCATGCAGCCAGCGCGGCGAAGGCGAGGATCAGAGGAACAACGAGAACGCCCAGTGCCATTGGATTCACCTCCGAGAGATCTGTGAGGGGTGCGCCTAACGGCGCACCCCTCACAGTCATGTGTCGCCTAGATTAAGGAGTGTACGTCTCCGTGAAGTACGCTGCGGGCTCGTCGCAGTGGACCACCCGGTTCGGTGTCACACCGGTGGGGTCACCGACGATGGGGAATGGAATTCCTACGTTCCACGGGTTGCCGCCATTTCCACGAACAGCGGTATCACATTTTCCGTACGCGTTGCCCTTGTCGCTGTTCAAGCCGGGGATGTTGGAGAAGTTCCCCCAGTCGCCGACCTGGACACGCGAGTTGGACGGGCGGCCGAGGTTGTCGGTCATCTTTCCGTCGACGTAGACGTAGAGGTCAGGCATGTAGCTCTGGTAGACGATCCCGTTGGCCGGGTTGGCGTCGCCGTTGCCGCCTCCCAGGTGCGTAGGCTTGACGCTGCCGTCGGTGCAGAAGGCCACGGCTATGTCCTGCCAGATCGGCGGGGCGTTGCCGATGGTGCTTCCGAAGGTGTTGTAGTCGTCTCCGTCATACAGTCCTTCATTCTTGAAGAACATGCTGTAGATGTCGCCAGCCCAGCGCCTCACGCCCGCGTGTGTTTGGGAATTGTTGTTGACCTTGTCCAGCCATGCCTTGACGTTCGTGTCGACGGACTTGTTGGCGACCATGGCTCGGTAGCCATGGACTCCGCCGCCGACGAAGCGGGCGTCGACGCACTTGCCGTCGGTGCTGACTCGGCCGCCGCGGAGGTGGGGCTTGTAGGCCAGTCCGGGTACGTCGCCGTGGCCGAGCGGGTCGACCTGACGATCGTCGCCCCAGTGCAGGGCGTCGCTGCCGTGGTAGGAGACGTCGGGCAGGGGGATTCCGTAGTCTGCTTCGATGGCCTTCATGATCTTGACGACGAATCCGGGCAGGTGCGCGTTGCCGACCAGGACGTCACCGTCGACGTACTGCGTGTCCGGAATGATCGAGCCCGCGTCGTCCACGAGGTAGCTCGCCGTGATGTCAGTCTTGATCTTGTAGGAGTTGTCGCTCTGGTACGCCTCTGCTGCGGTCTTCCCGGGGTCGGGGCGGTTGTTGGACATGCCCATCCATTGCGGAATGGACATCGCGGGCACTCCGCCGTCCGCGCGGGGTGTGAAGCCGCCGGCGACCACGTCCTGGTGCCAGGCTTTGGCTGCGTCGAAGGTGTTCTGGCCGGTGCAGACGTCGACGCTCGGGAACTGGCCTGCCTGTGCGCACCTCGGGAAGTGCTGGATCCCTATGTCCGAGAGGTTGTTGTCCTCCCAGTTCGGTTCCTGGTCACCACTGCGGGAGAGGCCCCAGTCATAGAGGGTCTTCATCGTTCGCAGCGGGGTCTTGATGGTGCTGGGGATGTTGCCGTTGAGATTCTGGTTCCTGTCGAAGATCGAGGCTGCCGTGAGGCTCCGCTCGACGTACTGCGCGTTGATCGGGACGATTGCGATGGCATCGAACGCGATGTCCTCGTCACCTGTTCCGTCAGGAGTGGTCGAGGCGAGTTTGACGGTGGGTACGTTGTCGAAGAGGAAGGCTCCGATGCTGACCCAGCGGTTGGTGCTTCCCTTCTGTGCGACCGTCCGGGTACGTACGCCCTTCGCCGTGGTCACTTCGTACTTGGCGTTCAAGGTGTGTGCGCCGTGGTCGGGCAGGTGCACCATGACCTTGGCCGCGCTGCTGAGCTTGCTGCCGAGTGTCCAGGTGCCGGTGACCTTCATCCGCTGGCCTTGGGCGTCGTCCTTGCGGGTGTGGGCGAACCAGAAGTTTCCGCCGTAGCCGGCGCCCAGTTGTTGGAAGTCGATCTTCGCGCTGGGTGTGGCGAAGTCGAGGTCGAAGCTGCCGCTGTTGGCCTTGGGCTGGGAGCAGTTCGGCCGGTGGATCGGTGTGCCGTCCGGGACGTCGTCGATCACCATGGCGTTGGCCGGCAGGCCTGCGGTGGTGCAGTTGGGCGGGTAGGCGGTTCCGTCGGCTTCTTCCTTGTAGGTGTCGTTGAACCGCATGAGCTCGTTGCCGCACTCGGCCTTGGTGCAGTCCTTCCAGGTGACCGGCTGGTTCCACCAGCACTTGAGGTCCTCGCGGTTGCAGGCGCCGAGGCCCGGGTCGTTCTTGTCGTCCGGGCCGATCTTGCTCGGGTCACAGTTGTTGGCCGAGGTGCAGAACAGGCCTTCGGCCGGCTTGGCGGAGCTGCGCAGGGCGTTGTTGGTCCACCAGGCGGCGCGGAAGCCCGAGACCATCTTGCCGGGGGACTCCAACCCTTCGAGGGGGCGTGCGGCCCAGCCGATGACCTTTTCCTGGTAGGGCCAGTCCTGGGGGTGGGCGGCTTGGGAGTAGTCGTCGGCGCCGGAGGGACCTTCGAGGAACGGGGTGCGGTTGGCCTTCCAGAGCGGGTTGGCCGGGTTGTTGGTGAAGCCCACTCCCCACAGTCCGCCGTTGCTGCCGGCCGCGGCCTTGGGGTAGTAGCCGGAGTTGTAGGCCCAGAGGGCGAAGAACCAGTTCTCGATCCACTTGGGGTCGCCGTTGTTGACGGTCAGCCCATCATGGTTGGTGGTGTTCCACTTGTCGGCCAGCACTCGCTGGCCCGCGGCGATGTTCGCGGTGTAGTCGAGCGCCGCTGCTTCCTGCTGCAGGGTGGTGAGGGTGGCGACCTCGCCGTCCTTTTCCTTTCCGTGCATGCGCATGCCGTCGGTTATCTGGGTGACGCCGTAGCCGCAGTCGGCTTCGGCCCAGTTGATGCCCCAGGGATCGGTCTGCTGACCGTTCGAGGCGTACTTGATTCCGTAGTAGTTGCCGATGAGCGGGTTTCCTGTGACGCCGGGTACCACGACGCGGGAGGCCTGCCACATGTTGGATTCCTGGGCAGTGATGCCCAGGAGGACCTGTACGGGGATCCGGCCCCCGCCGTTGAGGCCGAGACGGGGGAAGAGGGTCTGCGGCTGGTACGCGGGCATTCCCAGGTTCTTCCAGTTCGCCGGCCGGGAGACGTTCTTGTCCAGGGTCCCGTTGACGATCTGGTCGGCTGCCCACTCCACCTGGCGGGGCTTGGGCTGCATGGCCTGCTTCGCCGGGTCGTTGCGTGCCACGGCGCAATAGCGCTCGTCCTCCGCGACCCGCTCGGACATCGGCGCCGCGAGCGAGGACCTCTGCGTTGCCGCAGAGCCCAGGGCGGGTGAGACAGCCGTGCCCTCGGCGGCCGTGTCGACGGGTGCCGCAGGCGTCACCGTGAACTCGGCGTCCTTGCCCGTGGCCAGAACCTTGAGGCTGATCTTCCTGGTCGTGGCCGAAAGGTCGTCCTGCTTGCGCGGGTCTCCCTCACCTGTCGATGCCACCTTAGTCACCAGCGCCTTGGCGCCGGTGGTGACCTGGGAGTCCTTGGGGACGTCGGGGCGGCGCTGGACCGTCTTGGGCAGCCGATCCGCTGCCTGGGTCTCACCCGTGATGACGACCGTACCGTCGGCGCTGCCGGTCACGTCCATCTTTGCCAGGATGCCGCGTGCGAGGACCGCAGGCTTCGTCCGGTCGGCGTTGCCACGGCTGATGTCCGCCGCGGTGAGGCGCTTGACTTCGCCCTTGTCCTTGGATCCGGCCGGTCGGTCCATGTAGACCAGGCCGCCCTCGGCGTCGCTCTTGAGACCGAAGGGCACCTGGTCGGTACGAGCGAGCGGAGTACGCCGCCCCTGCGCGTCGATCCGGGTCACGCGGGCGGAGTCCGCCGCAACGATGTCGTTGCCGACGGGAATGGCGGAGGTGATCTGACCGGCCAGCTCGGTGGTCCGGCTGACCTTGCCCGCCGCCGCGTCCACGGTCAGCAGCCGGGTCTGGTTCTTGGTGTCCCCGCCGGCCTGCGTCAGGATCGCACTCTCACCGGTGCCGCAGCCCGGGCTGAAGTAGGCGAGCGACGCCTGTCGATCCAGCTTGGTGACCGCTCCCGAATCCAGGTCCACCACCGCGGTGAAGGCGCCCCGCGCCATGAGCTCGGGCTTGTTCGTGAACGTGCGCGGCGCGTACGCGACCACGGCCCGCTTGCCCGAACCTGTGACACAGGCATTACCGATCCACATGTCGGCATCGAAGCCGGGCTCGGCAAGCGTCGCTGCTGTGCGCCAGCCGTAGCCGGCCTTCTGGTCGGCCACCAGAACATGGAAACCGGCGGCATCACCGCTGGTGGTCCAGGCCCGGTCGGTCGAGGCTTTCCAGCCCTTTCCCAAGACCTTCGCCCGGTCGGCGGCCGGGACCTGGGACGGGTCCGTTGCGGCTGCGGCTGCATCCAGCTGCACCGGATCGGCCCACGCCTGGTTCTGAACAAGGCCGCATATGAGCGCGGTACTCACAAGCGCTGCGGCTGATGCGCGACGCCTTCCTACGCGTAGTTTCAAGAGATTTCCTTGATCAGTAGATGGAGAAAATTGCAGCACAAAGCCCCACTGATGCTGGGCACGCACGCTGAATGTGGCGACCTATCAGACATACACTTTGTGAGTGCAAATTGGACCGGTGATTGCACCCTGCCCATGGGCAGGACATTGGTTTGGGCATGCCGGAATAGGGCCGTACCTCTGGAATCGGCTCGACACTGCGGTCCGGTATCCGGCCTCAGCGGCGCAGGGCCTCCGCCGGAGGAATCCGGGCGGCTCGCCAGGCGGGGTAGAGGCCTGCCAGGAGTCCGGTAGCGATGCCGAGAACGGGCGCCATCGCCAGGGTCGCGGGGTCGAGTACGGGCGTCCACCTACGAGCGGCGGATACACCGACAACGACGGCGGTTCCGATGGACGTGCCGATCAGGCCCCCGATCAGGCCCAAGGCGGTGGACTCCGCGAGGAACTGCCACGTTATGTGGCGGCCACGGGCGCCGAGGGCGCGGCGCAGGCCGATCTCGCCCGTCCGTTCCATGACGGCGACCAGTGTGGTGTTCGCAATTCCTACCGCCCCGATGACCAAACACACACCGGCAAGGATGAGAAAGAGGGAACTCAGATCCCCTCCGACACCTGACCTCAGGGTCCTGGGGTCAGGCGGAGCAAGGGCTTTGAAGTACTCGGGGTGGTCGGGGCGCAGCGCGAGCGCTGCAACGCCGGCGACTTGGCCGGCGGCACCGAGTCGGGTGGATACGAGCATGGTGGCGCGCTCGTCGGTGGGTGGGCCCCAGATTCGTTCGGCGGTGGCCCGTGGAACGATGACTGACATCAGCAGGTCGGGTTTGCGGTCGACGTCTTGCAGGATGCCGATGACGGTGAAGGGCGTGCTGCCTATGAAGATCGCCGGACTGTTGCAAACGTCGGTGATGCCCAGCCGCGTGGCGATGGCCGAGCCGATGACAGCCACTTGCTGGCGTTCCTTCTCGTGGAAGGTGTCGAAGGTCCGGCCCTGGCGCATGTGCGGACCTGCCGCCTGGAGGGCTCCCGGGGAGGCCGCGGTGACCTGCGGCCGCTCACCGTTGTCCCCATTGGCCCCTCTTGCGAGCGACGTGGTGATGCTCTGTTCCTTGTGCAGACGTACGTTCCAGAAGACGCCGGCTGCGGTGACCCCGTTCAGCGCGCCGACACGTTCGTCGGCGTCTGGGGAAAAGGCCAGGGGGACGAGAGCAGAGTCCTTGCCACCCGTGTCCTGGATGGTGACTTCGGTGGCAGTGAGCTGGCTGAACCGGCCGTCGATCTGTGACGCGGCAGTTCCGGTGAGTCCTAGCACGGCTATGAACGCGCCCACGCCCAGGACGGTTCCAAGAGCGGTGAGGGCGGACCGAGCAGGCCGTTGCAATACCCCCGCGAGGGCTTCGGACAGCAGATCGCGTGACGAAAGCCCCGAGGTGCGGCCGATCGACGCCTTGCCGACGGCGGCACGGTTGCGCCTTCTTCCGGTCATGCGGACACACCCCTGGAGTCGGGGTCGGTAAGTCGGCCGTCGCGGATCGAGATGGTTCGCCCGCCTCGTGCTGCCACCTGTGGGTCATGCGTGATGGCCACGATCGTCGCCCCGTCGGCGTGCAGTTCGTCGAGGAGTTCCAGTACTGACTCGGCTGTCGCGGTGTCCAGGTTTCCCGTGGGCTCGTCACACAGAAGCAACGAAGGTTCGGTGACCAGTGCACGCGCGATGGCCACCCGCTGGCGCTCTCCGCCGGAGAGTCGGGTCGGCAGGGCATCCAAGCGGTGGGAAAGGCCCACACGGACCAGCGCGGCCTCGGCTCGGGTGCGCCGCTGGGAGCGGGGAATCCGCTGATAGATCATGGCGAGTTCTACGTTCTCACGGGCGCTTCGGTGTGACAGCAGGTGGAAAGCCTGAAAAACGAATCCGATGCGGGATCCACGCAGAGTCGTCCGTTGCTTGTCTCTGATGCTGGTGGTATCGATGCCGTCTAGAAGATAGGTACCGGAAGTAGGGGTGTCGAGTAGGCCGGCGATGTTGAGAAAGGTTGACTTTCCCGATCCGGAGGGGCCCACGATGGTGACGTATTCACCACGCTGCACGGTCAGGTCGCAGGGAAGAAGAGCAGGGACTGACGGAGGCCCGGGATAGGTAAGTGCGGCCGAGCGGAACTCGATCACGGGCGCCGTGTGGATTCCGGTCACGGCTTGCCATCAGCGGGAGCGGGTCCCTGACCTACGCCGAGGACAACTCGGTCGCCGGGTACGAGACTGCCGGACACGGGGATGACTTCGACTGCGCCGTCCCCGGTCATCCCGGTGCGAATCTCCACACGGGTCTGCTTCCCCTCTTCGGTCAGGACATCGAGGGTGGTGCGGCCGTCTGCTCGCGATGAGACTGCTGCTGCCGGTACAGCCAGAACTTCTCCGTCGGAGGAGGCGGCACTGATGGTGAGGCGAACGTCCTGGCCCGCGAAGTCGCCTGACAGCGGCTTGTCGGGAGTGATCTTCACCTGATACTGCGGTACTCCCGTGGCTGGTGCGGCATCTTTGCCCGCAGGTGTGGGGGCTGGCCCAACCGATGCCACCTTGCCCACTGCCCGTTCTCCGGTCCGGTCAGAAAAGATTTCAACTTTCTGTCCGGGACGCACCATTTCCTTCTGATAGTTCTCCAGCGTCCCATCGACGGCCAGTGCTCCAGCAGTGACCGTCATCAGCCGCTCGGTTGCCGTGGAGCCCACGACGGCCTCGACCGACTCGACCCGGACAGGGCTCTCCGATACGAACACTACTTCTGACGCCGACAGCATCACCGTGGGCTGCGTGCCTGTCCTGGCACCAGAGGGGATGCTCTTGTCTTGCGGCTCACCTGGCTTGTCACCATCGGCCTTACCCGCATCAGCTTTCATTCCAGCTGAGGACGGTGCGGCGTAACCGGCAGCGGTGTAGAGGGATTTCAATGCCTGCTGGGTGCCGGACCCGAAGGTCCCCGAAGCATCCGCGCCGCGGCGGTAGCCGAGCTGGGCAAGTCCCTTCTGCAGCTGCACCACATCTTGCCCTACTGCCCCCGCCGTCAGATTCCGGTAGGCCGGCAAGGACCCGTGCAGAGCCAGCACCGGTCGTCCAGCGACTTCCGCGAGCACTGTTCCAGGCTTCACGATGTCACCCGGCTTTACCTTCACCTTGGTTACCACTGGCCGAATGGTGTCAGCGCCGCTCAGCCCGGCCGACATGACGTCGACCTTCTGTGACGCGACCACCTTTCCACGGGTGACCAACGACGCCGACAGCACTCTCTCTTCCACCGGCGCGGTCAGTATGTCGGCGGGGGGCGGGGCCTTCTCCGCCGCGACCTGAGCCGGAGACTTGAGCAGGGCGGCCGCTCCTGCCCCGGCCCCGGTCAGGATCACCGTACCGACGATCACACCGCCCAGGATCCGTCGCCTACGAACCAGGCCACCACGCGGAGGAGTGACCCGCTTGTGTCCCGGCCCCCCTTCATTCGTTGATGCGTCCGTCATGACCGGCTCTTCCACCATGGTCTCGCGCCCCTACTTCTCGCCCGAAAGCACAGCAGCGACAGTTTTGATCGAGGCGTCGAGGTCCTTGCGAGCCTTGTCCAGCATCTCGGCGTTCTCCTCAAGGGAAGCCGTCTGCAACTCGACCTCGGCCTCCCACCAGATCTTGGCCACATGAGTGCGGTCCCGGCAGGTGATATCCGCCGTGGCTGTCGCTATCTCCAAGGCGGTCACGTCCCGGCCGACAAACCGCTGGTCGTCACTCGCATCCAGCGGCTGCCTGTAGTTGTAGCCCTGCTCCTTCATGCACGACGACCAGGCCTGGAACGCAGCGGCTACCTCCTTGACCTCCTTGGACCGGATAAATGCCTCGTTCCCCAGCCTCTGCGCTTCGTCGCCGTACGTGGAGGGCCCTCCGCCGATCCTCTTGCGCGCTTCTCCCATGCACACGGTGAGCGCCTTGCCGTCGGGACCCTCGGGTGACGTCCCGTCGACGGCACTCTTGTTCACCGCGGCGTCATAGGCCGCTTCCTCAGCCTCATCGGCCTTGTATCCACGCCTCTGGGCCAGCTCGCTGTCGTGAATTCCGTAGCGCCAGTCGGTCAGCGTTTTAGGTCCGGCCTTCGGGAGCTCAGGCGCTGGATACCACTGGGGGAAGCCGGCCCGCTTCATACAGTCACCGATAAGCATGGCCTTCGCCTTGGTCAGCTGGCTCCGTTCGGCATCCGACGGCAGGTATGCCTCCATGGGCAAGGTCCACGTCGCGGGATCCGTCTCACTGAATGCTCGGCTGGGCACCGCGCGAAGCGACGGGGAAGATCCGGTCGCCGAGCTGGATGACGGCGAGCAGCCGGCAAGGACAGCAGCGGCCAGAGCGACCGGGAGGACCGTAGCCGATCGGGTCCGGGAAAAAGTCAAGGAGCGCATAGCGTTGCACCGTCCTGGAGATTCAAGGAACGCAAAATTCAGAGCAGACACGTTTCAAGAACCACCGAAATCCCCCCGCAGCTAGTGAGGGCGGCAGGGACTTCAGAGGCTCTTGATAAACGGCGATTTCCGTTTAACTCAACCTAATCTAGACCCTGTTCACTAGCGCCAGCGGAACGACGCATTGTTGTTCTTTGTGTTGGTGAGATTGCGCCCCCACGCGATGTCATCCATGGCACCCTTGTAGCCACTGTTGTAGAAGACGTCGGCTATGAGGGTGGGATGCCGATTCTCGGCCGAGGCGGCATTGTTCTTCAGCCCCAGACCCGATCCGGGGGCGGGCGCACTCGCGCCTACCACGCAGAATTTGAGCGGCTGCGCGCTGGTGCCGTAGTACCGCTCATCGCCGAAATTCCAGACGCTCCACCCCATATTGCGGTATGAGCCCATGAAGTTCGAGTTGTAGTACAGAGCGAACTTGTAGGTCGAGTAGCCGGGCTCCTTGCAGGCTTCTGGACTCCAGTGGTGGTCGTAGGCGGTGTTACCCGACTCCGCGTGGGCCATCGGAGCGGATATCAGGGTTGCTGCGGCAGCAGCCGCCCCAGCCGTGAGGAAAAGAGACTTCGTGAAACCCATGGTCATGTGCCCTTCAGGGCGCATCATTGAGCGAGTAGATCGGTCTAGGTGGGCAGGGAAGAGTGCGTACTGCGACTCAGAACAACCGTCGGCAAACCCACTGACGCCGCATCAGCAGCGCGGTTCGCCTACTCCGATTTCCCATGCACCCAACCGCGCTCCGTCTTTCTGAATGCGCAGTCTTAGCGAGTCGCCTGCTTCGATTGGACGGGCAATTGGGCCCTCCTGGCGACCTGATCATTAGAACATCATGAAGATCGGACAATTCGGGAATTTGCGCACCCATCGAACAGTCACGTTTTTGCAACGTTGCGCATGTTACGAGTAATTGACAGGTTCACAATCATACGAGTTTCGCCAAATGCCAGCAGTTGCAGACGAGTTGGCAACCACATTGCCGATGACGCCTCGTTAGGGAATTCCCCGTTTGCACGACCCAACCCCTGTGTCTGATTTGGTGTTAGAAAAGGTAGCGTGCCCCAACTGGTCCCGGTGTTGCCGTCGGCGCTCGCATCACCGACTTCTCCGGTTGGCGCCGGCCCTCAGGTCTACGCCGGAGCACTCGACGAGTTCCGCTGACGATGACTCTGTCCTTGGAGTGGCTCGGGCATGGTCTGCCGTGAGCGCGGTGCATGCGCCAGTCGTCCTGGTGCGTCGAAGGGGCCGGCGCTGCCCTGGGAGCCGGTTCAGGGAGACGGGGCCAGGGCTCGGGGAGAGAGCCATCGACCAGGATGAGCGCCCTGGGCGCGGGGTACGACGAGACAGCCGCCCGGTACGTGGCCCTCGTACACGGTGGCTTCGCCCTGGTCGATCCGGAACACTGCGACGGACAGCCCCTCCAGCCCCGCAGCGGGGGCAACCGGTCCCGGGGCGGCTCCGGGCGCGAATCCGATCGCTCCCGCAGCGCCACGAGCGCGTCCCCGATCAGCGCGTCACCACAGGCCTTGTCCCTGTCCCGGTCGGCCCGCTCGATGAGGACCGTGCGCGCACCGGCACGAGCCGCGCTCCAGGCGGCCGCAGCCCCCGCCGACCACCAGCACGTCGGTGTACTCCGCGACGACCCGACCGCACCGCGACACCATTACCCGTTCCGGGCCGACGCCGGAACCTTCGAGCAGACGCTGGTCCGGTTGCCGGCTGTCCGCAACCCCTGGCTGCGCGAGATCCTCGAGAACCTCATGCACCACAGGCGCACCGGCCTCTTCTAGTCGGTGTCCGTGGCCGCCAGGACGGCGAGGCGGAGGCCGTCCGGTGAGAGGGCCGCGATGCCGTAGTCGTCGCCGTCGTTATGGAAGAACGTGGCGTCGGTCTGGAAGTGGAACCAGGTGTACTGCTCGGCGAGGCGTTCCACCTCCCCCGCGCTCGTGTGGAACGGGAGGCCGCACAGGCCTGCCAGTGAGCGCCATGCCTGGAGAGCCGGCCCCAGGCCCCGTACCTGCCGGAGGTGCCGAAGCCCCCCATGGCAGCGGTGGCGAAGAGCAGGGACCAGATGTCGCCCACGGGGCGGGCGGCTATCTCGTAGCGGCCCGCGGGTCCGAGGTCCGCGACGCACTCCATCGGCAGGGTGGGGAGCAGGGCGGGCACCTGGGCGGGAGTGATGGGCTGGTCCGCCCGGAAGACCCAGGCCTCGGCGTAGCCCCAGTTGTCTTCGGCGGCTGTGACGATGAGGTCGTGCTCGTCCACCGTCACGGCGTTGCGCAGCGGTGATGCCCCGGTCGGCCGGGGGGTCGGCGGATCCAGACGGCCGTGCCCGGGCAGGCCACTCTTCACGCCGCTGGACGAGCCGTTCACGGAATGGCGCGTGAAGTCGGGTTCGGTCTCCAGAGCGCGGCGGCGGTCGGGGAGCCAGTCCAGGGGAAACAGCCGGCCGGGGCGCAGGGCCGGGAACTCGTCCGGGTCCACCCCGCGCAACAGCAACTCGTGGAACAGGCAGGTTCGCAGTTCGCGGAGCCAGTGGACCTCGGGGAGGTCGGCGAAGACCGTCCGTGCGAGCACCGCGGCCGACTGGTGCTGGGCGAGCATCGTCGCCATGAGCGTTGACCAGCAGCGCTTGGCGCTCTGGACGGTGACGAAGGCCATCTTGTTCGATGTTTCCGGGGAGGCCGTCGTCCCCCATGGGTTTGGTCGGAGTCTCAACATCTTTCGGCAGCCTCACCGCGACGTCCGTGTCTGGATCGCCGCCTACTCCCGTGGCTCTGTGGTTCAGGTGTGGCCGCCCACAGGTTCGGAGCTCGACTGGCCTCCGAAGGGCGAGGGTCAGGCACCGGCGTGCAGGTACGCCGCCCACAGGAACGGAACCTTTGTCCTGTTGAGCCGGCCGGGCAGATCATGGCCGTCCCGTAGGCCGCGCAGGACCTGGTGGAGAGCCCATGCCGCCCGGCTGGTGTCCATCCCGCCTTCCTCGACCCTCAGGTTGGTGTTGAAGGCGTCGGCCAGGGTGACGGCCGTCTGATCGTCGATCTCCCACAGGGTGCCGATGACATGGGGAAACCGGCGAGCTGGAAGGCCGAGGTCATGTGGATGGCCTCGTCGAGGAGTCGCTCGTTGTCGACCGTTGCGGTGCGGCAAGCCGACAGGTAAGCTAGTCCGCCCCCTTCGAGGTGGGCAGGGGCAAGGCTGGCGACGGTGAGCGGATCACTGGCGTGATCGTGGAGCAGCAAGTGGCTTCGGGAGGGATCGGTCGGGTGGCTGGTCCCGTGGCAGGCGAAGTGGACTATCGGGCTCGTGGGCAGGTGCTCCAGGACAGCAGCCTTGGTCGGAGTGCCGTGCGAGAACGGTGCGGGCGCGCCTGACGGTTCGGGCTCGCACAGGACGACGGCACGGGGCAGGTGGCGCCGCAGCATCTCAGCTTCCGCATGGACATGATTGAGGCGGCCGTGGCCGGGCGTGGTCGGCATGGCAACGACGAGGCCCCGGTCGGTGACGTTCCGGCGTGCGCCGTGCTTGCGTGCGCAGCCCAGGGCCCGGACCGTGGGGGTGTAGGAAGAGACGACGCGATCCATGACCGTACGGCGGTACGGTGCGTCGGACGGGTCGGTGTCGTAACCAGCCGCGTGCAGGGGCAACAGCCCCAGCAGTCCCAGAGCCACTCCAGGATCCGGACCATACCGGCCTGCGCCTCGCGCCGCTCCGCCTTCTCCGCGCCCCGGGCCGCGGTGTGCAGTGAGTGTTGGAAGGAAGCGATCTTCTCACCCATGATGCTGGTGGTGAGTTGCTACCGGCCCTTGCGGCCGGCTGCGGGTCTGCGGACCCGGATCTCGGTGCCGTCGATGATCCCGGTCCGCCCGCTGGCACCGAGAGGGTCGATGACCTCGGCAAGAGTACGAAGCCGGATGCCAGGCACGATGGTGCAGCCGCGCGTTGCGAGGAGGGGCCGCACCTCGCCGATGGGAACGGTCGACACCGAACCAGCAGGCCAGCACGTCGTGAGTGGCACCGTGGCGAAGCTGGACGAGCGTGGCCAGGAGCCGGTCGATAGAGACCAGCTGGTACTTTGCGCCTGCACCGACGGCCCGCTTCCGCGGCCGAGACTCCAGTCTCGCCTGGTGTCGTTCGTACCATAACGGACCTACCCTCGGCGGCGAGTTCGGCGATCACATCGGCCGACAGCCCTGTGATCCTCCTACTCGACTCCCGCCTGATGGCCCGTCATCAGATCGCGCAACGGCCCGACCGGCGAGAGCGGCGACTGCAGCTTTCGGGCGCGGAGCACCAGCTCCAGGGCGAAGCGCTGATCGTGGTCGTCCAGCGCGTCGCCCCACAGCTCCCTGAGCTGGCGCATCCGGTATCGGACCGTCTGGGGGTGGACGCCGATCCGCGCCGCCACCTCCGCCGCGCCGCCCCGCGTCTGGAGCCAGGCCAGCAG
This sequence comes from Streptomyces sp. CA189, assembly GCF_056428985.1. Taxonomy (NCBI): domain Bacteria; kingdom Bacillati; phylum Actinomycetota; class Actinomycetes; order Kitasatosporales; family Streptomycetaceae; genus Streptomyces; species Streptomyces sp. CA189. Next base: position 62,481 of record NZ_JBWJVM010000003.1, read on the forward strand.
CGTGTCCGCGAGCCGGTCCGCCTGGCCCGGCCTGCAGGCAGCCAGTGGTGCGAGGCAGCCGGCGGCCAGATCGTCGATCAGTTCGGCGGGGGGCAGCAGGAGCAGCGCCGTGGTGTGCTCGGTGCAGTCGAGCACACCACGGGACGGCAGGGCCCCGGCCGTGATGAGGCCGACCGCCGTCTGCGCCCAGTGCAACGAGCGAGCCGCCTGGGCCAGCGGTACGGTCGGCCCCAGCGCGCCGCTCCACCCCGGGAGCGCCTGGCGCAGCGCGTCAGCCCGGCCGGCCTGAGCGGAGACCGGGACGACCAGCCGGGGCTGCTCGCTCTCCCAGTCGAGCAGGATGCCGGTGCCGAGGGCCGGCGGCAGGAGCGCGTTCTCGTTGCGGCTGAGAACTGCGATCGCGACCGTTTTCGGGAGCCGCCAGCCGATGTTGGCGGCGTACTGGGCCGTCGCCTCAAGGTCGGCGGGCTGGTCCGCGAGCAGTAACCCGACCAGGCGGCACTGGCGGCGGAGCCGTTCGCCGGCGGCCAGGGACTCGTTGCCGAGCTGGTCCCGGGTCGCCTCGCCGACGAGGGCCTCGATGTAGTCGAAGCCGGCCTCGGCCAGCTCGTACATCGCGGCGGGCGGGATCCCCACTCCGTCCGCGATCTCGGTGAGCCGGCGCCAGGACACCCTTGCCCCGAAGCGGTAGACCGCGCGCATGAAGTCGAGCGCCGGCCCGGGCAGGGTCTCGCACCGGTCGAGGGAGGCGGCGACCTCGCGGAAGCGTACGGCGCCGTCCCCCGAAATCTTCGGGCCGCCGGCAGCCCGGACGCTCTCGATGAAGGGGCCGAGGGCCAGTCTGATCCGGGTGAGGACCCCCGAGACGCCGTCGTCGTCGAAGATCTCCACGACCTGCGGGAACTGGGCGTGGATCTGCTGCATCACCTCGACCGAGAGCGTGGGGATCTCCGTGGAGGCGAGGCTGATGAACCGCTCGGTGTCGGCGGCGCTGACGGTGCTCCATAGCGAGGCCGACCGCGGTGCGGCGGCAGCCGGAGCGAATTCGGTTCGTACGCTCATGCGGGCAGCCTCCCTGGGGGTGCGCCGGATCAGCCGGTGAAGGATACGAGCGGCACGTCGGGTTGGGCGGGAGCGGCGGTCGTGAGAGCGACCAGACCAAGTACGGCGGCGACGGCGAGGAAAGCCCCCGTCGCGGCGGTGAGAACGACGGCGAGAACGGGGCGTCGGGTACGCATGGCTGCGGATTGTCCCTTCCGTAGGCCCCGAGCGAGCGGGGCGAAACGACAGGCGACACCATTCGCACCGGCCCGGTCCCGTGCCCGCACAGTTTTGCCCTGACGTTGACAATCCGTCAAGGGGGGACCTACGGTTCCGCGCTCAGGGGATGTACACGGGGCCTGCCTCACCATCGGCAGCCGTTGGGGACCTTTCGTCGCACCACCGCCTTCACCACGACTCGGTCTGCGTCCACCCAATCCCCTTACGGAGCGTAATCATGCCCGTGCCCACAGATCAGATCCTCGACCACCCCGCCGGGGAACTCCCCGGACCCACCCCGGTGCCCCGCCGCCTGTCCCGCACCGGCCTGGTGCTGACCGCCGTCGCGGCCTTCCTCCTGGTACTGGCGCCGCTACTGCACTGGTACGCGCTGCCGAACCTGCGCAAGACCCCGATCGACACCAACACCACCACCGTCTTCACCGGCAGCGGCACCGTCTTCGACACCAAGGCCGTCGCCGTGAGCCCGGTCCAGGACCTCACGCTCACCCGGCGGGTGCTGGGCAACGTCGCACTGAGCGGACCGACCCGCGCGGTGATGGACATCTCCACACAGATCGACACCGCCGCCACGCTCGGGCTCCACGACCCGCGCAAGTCCGTCCAGTGGACGGTGGAACGCTGGGTGACCGACCGCAGCACCAACCTGCCGCTGCACTCGCACGGCGAGAGCCCCGTCTTCTCCGGCGAGGCGTACCTGAAGTTCCCGTTCGGCCTGGCCAAGCGCCCCTACGCCTATTGGGACTCCACGCTGGGCGGCACCGTCACCCTCGACTTCCAGGGCACCACGACCGTGAACGGCCGGACCGGCTACCGCTACGGCGCCGTGCTCGGCGCGACCAAGGTCGGGACCCAGCAGGTCCCCGGCAAGCTGCTCGGACTGGCTGACCGCAGTCAGGTCGTCGCTGACCGGTACTACGCGAACAGCGGGTTCAGGGTGGTCGTGGACCCGGTCACCGGCACCGTGATGGACGCCCGTACGCAGCCGCTGGTGACCCTGCGGACCTCGGCGGAGGGTCCTGACCTGCTCGCCCTGCTGCGGGCGGATCTCACCATGACGGCGGAGAGCCGGGACGGCCAGGTGCGGACCGCGCAGGCCGCCGCCCGCAAGCTTGGACTGGTGGGCACCACCGCCCCCGTCGCGGCCGGCACCGCGGGCCTCGTGTGCCTGCTGGCGGCGGGCGTGCTGCTGCGCCGTCGCGCCTCGCGGTGACACCCGTCGCTCGCCGAAGTGACAGACAAAACATGTATTCCGCTTGAACCCGACCGGAATTTATCAATTTAGTGAGTAGTACCGGGCGGTAGCAACAGCCCACACTGGCGGCGCGCGCCATCCGCGCGCCGCCAGCCGCACATCCCCCGGTCCCTCCCGTGCGCCTGCCCCACCGGTCACCCCCCGGTCCCCTGAGCCATACCCGTCCCTGCCTGTCCCTGCCCCTCCCTGCCCTCACTGCCTTGAGCACCGCCCCTCCCAGGAGCTCCCATGGCACATCAGACATCCCCGCACCCACCTCCGGCCATGACGGCCGTGCAACCGTCGCCGGAGGTCCCACGCCGGATCACCGTCCTCGCCTGGCGCGACCTGGCCAACCCCGCCGCCGGCGGTTCGGAACTGCTCATCGACCGGCTGTCCTCCGGACTGGCCGATCGCGGGCACGAGGTCACCCTGCTCTGCGGGGGCCCGGAACCGTCCGTCGACCGCAACTACCGCGTGGTCTCCTCCGGCGGCACGTACGACCACTTCCTGCGTACCCCGGGCGCGTTCGGCCGCAGCGTCGGCGAGACCGACCTCCTGGTCGAGGTCTGCAACGGCGTCCCCTACCTGGCGCCGCTGTGGCACCGGGGACCGGTGATGTGCCTCGTCAACCACGTGCACACCGATCTCTGGGACCAGCGCCTGCCCGGACCGGTCGCCCGGGCCGGCCGGATGCTGGAACACCGGGCGCTGACCCGGACCCACCGCCGCAGCCTGATGGTCGCGGTGTCCCCGTCCACCGCCGAGGCGATGGCGCGGATCGGCGTACCGGCCGACCGCATCCATCTCGTCCCCAATGGGGTCGAGGCCCCCGCGCCGCTGCTCCCCGAATCCGACGAACCGCTGTTCACCGCCGTCGGCAGGCTGGTGGAGTACAAGCGGATCGACCTGCTGCTGCGCCTGTGGGAGCGGGTCCGCCCGATCACCGGCGGCAAGCTGGTCATCGTCGGCGACGGCCCGGAACGGGACCGTCTGGAGGCGCAGGCCGGGCCCGACGTGGTCTTCGCCGGGCGGGTCGACGAAGCCGAGAAGCACCGGCTGCTCTGCCGGAGCTGGCTGCTGCTGCACCCCTCCTCACTGGAGGGGTGGGGCCTGGTGGTCACAGAGGCCGCCATCCGGGGCACGCCCGCGGTGGGCTTCGAGATTCCGGGCCTGCGGGACTCCGTCGTCCACGGCCGCACCGGCCTGCTCGCCCGGGCGGAGAGCGGATTCGCTGCGGCCTGGTGCGCGCTGGCCCTGTCCGCCGAACGCCGCGCCGCGATGGGTTCGGCGGCCCGCCGCCACGCGGAGCAGTTCACCTGGGAGCACAGCGTCGACCGCTTCCAGGCCGCTGCCGCCGAGGCCGTGGCCGTGCATTCCTCCGGCCGGGCCGGGTCCGGACGCACCATGGCCGAGCCCCCGGCCCCGACCACGGCGGAGTGCTCGTGAAAGACCCCTCTCTGCGACGCTCCCTCGCGCTGTTCCGCGCCTTCCGTAGCGAGCAGAGCGACCCGGAGACGTTCTACTCGTTGCTGGCCGAGGACGCCGCCGACCAGGTCGAGCGGTACACGCCCCTGGCCGGGGCGGTGGTGGCCGATGTCGGCGGCGCCGCCGGCCACTTCACCGAGGCGTTCCGGGCCCGCGGTGCGCACGCCTTCCTCTTCGAACCGGACCTTGCCGAGCTGCACTCGCGCGGCGGACTCACACCCGACCACGCGGTCGTCGCGGACGGGTACTGGCTACCGCTCAGCGACGGCGCCACCGACGTCTGCTTCTCCTCCAACGTGCTGGAGCACGTGCCGGACCCGGAGACCTTCATCAGCGAGATGGTGCGGGTCACCCGCCCCGGCGGCCTGGTGTACGTCTCCTACACCAACTGGCTCTCCCCCTGGGGTGGCCACGAGACCTCGCCCTGGCACCTGCTCGGCGCCGACCGGGCCCGGCGCCGCTACCAGCGGCGCACCGGGCACAGTGCCAAGCACACCCTCGGCGAAAACCTCTACCGGGTGCACATCGGCCCGGTGCTGCGTCACGTACGCGGGCGCGACGATGTCGAGATCCTTTCCGCACGATCGCGCTACTGGCCGTTCCTGGCCGAGACCCTCGTCCGTATTCCAGGCCTGCGCGAGATCGCGTCCTGGAATCTTCTCCTGGTGATGCGGAGAACCTCCGAATGAGCGCCCCCACTCTGCAGCTCCCCGACGCGCCGCCCTCGAGGCCGCGCCCCGAGCCGCGTACCGGCCGCCGCTGGCTCGCCGCCTTCTGGCTGCTGGTCCTGTCCGCCTTCCTGGCTGCCGCGCCCGGGCGGATCGCCTTCGACACCAAACTCGCCGTCGCGCTCGACCCGGTGGGCTTCCTCGGCTCGCTCGGAACGATCTGGCAGAGCGAGGGCAGCTTCGGCGGTCTGTCCAACCAGTACGTCGGCTACGCCTTCCCGATGCTGCCGTACTACCTGATCACCGATCTGCTCCAGCTGCCGGTCTGGCTGGCGGAGCGGCTGTGGCTGTCGCTGGTGGTGACCGCCGCCTTCTGGGGCGCGTTGCGGCTCGCCGAACGCCTCGGGTACGGCTCCCGGCCGAGCCGGCTGCTCGGCGCGGCCTGCTACGCCCTGTGGCCGGTGTTCACCATCGTGGTGGGCTCCACCTCCGCCGCCGCGCTGCCCGGCGCAGTCCTGCCCTGGGTCCTGCTGCCGCTCACCCGCTTCGTCTCGGCGCGCGCCGCCGCACTCCGCTCCGCCCTGATCATCCCGCTCATGGGCGGCGTCAACGCGACCTCGGTCGCGGCCTCACTGCTTCCGGTCGGGCTCTACCTGCTCAGCCGGCCCGGGGGCAGCCGCAAGTGGCGCCTGATCGCCTGGTGGGTGCCCGGCGTGCTGCTCGCCACCGCCTGGTGGACCGTGCCGCTGGTGCTGCTCAACTCCTACGGCGCCGACTTCCTGCGCTACATCGAGCAGGCGTCCACCACCACTGCCACCATGTCGGCAACCGAGCTGCTGCGCGGGGCCGGGAACTGGGTGGCCTACCTGCACTTCGGCTCCGCCTGGCTGCCCGCCGGCTGGGACGTCGCGGCGAACGTGCTGGTGATCGCCTGCTCCGCGCTCGCAGCAGCGCTCGGCCTGGCCGGGCTCGCCCGCCGCGACCTCCCCGAGCGGCGCTGGCTGCTGCTGGTCGTCGGCACGGTCGCGCTGATCACCCTCGCCGGGTACGGCGGCTCCCTCGGGGCGCCCTTCCACAGCGCGGTGCAGCAGCTGCTCGACGGTGCGCTGGCGCCGCTGCGCAACATCTACAAGTTCCAGACCGGCCTCGCGCTGGCGCTGGCCCTGGGCCTGACGCACCTGTGCGGCCGGCCACTGCCCCGGGTGGCCGCCCGACCACGGCTGGTCCCGGCGCTGGTCGCACTCGCGGTACTGCCCGGCCTCGCGCTCCCCTACCTGAACGGCAACATCGTCCAACCGGGCTCCTTCAAGGCGCTGCCCTCGCAGTGGAAGCAGACCGCCGCGTACCTGACCGCAAAAGCATCCGACAGCCGGGCCCTGGTGGTCCCCGCCGACGCGCACGGCCTCTACACCTGGGGCTCGACCATCGACGAGCCGCTCGACGTGCTGGCGGACTCGCCATGGGCGCAGTACAACTTCGTGCCCTTCGGCCAGGCCGGCGAGCGACGCTACCTGGAGGCGATCCAGGAGGCGCTGGCGACCGGCACCCGGGTGCCGGGGCTCGGAGCCTTCCTGGAGCGGTCCGGCGTGCACCACCTGGTGGTCCGCAACGACCTCGACCCCGCGCAGGCCGGCCACATCCCACCGCAGACGGTGCGCGCCACCCTGCTGGCCTCCGGCTACGAGCGGGTGACCGGCTTCGGCTCCCCCATGACCTCCGGACAGCTCCCGCCCGACACCCCGGTCCAGGTCCAGGGCCTGTACCAGCAGTACGACGCGGTGGAGATCTTCGCCCCCACCGGTGGTGACGCCGCACCCGGCCGGGTCACCACCCGCCCGGTCGCCGACACCGCGGTGGTCAGTGGCGGCCCCGAGTCGCTGCTCCAGCTCTCCGCGAGCGGTACGGTGACGAACCGTCCGGTGATCCTCTCCGGCGACCCCCTGCCGGCCGGCACCAGCGCCGCGCTGCGGGCCACCGCCGACGGGCAGCGCCGGGGCGACACGCTCTTCGGCTTGGTCGACGGCAACAACTCGTACACCTACACAGCCACCGAGACCAACCCGGCGGACGCCGGCCAGGACCCCGGAGGCGCACCGAGGCAGATCCTGCCCTCGGGCCCGGCCGGTTCCACCGCCGAACAGACCACCTCGGTGATCGAAGGCGCCAAGTCGGTCACCGCCTCCTCCTACGGATCCTGGCTGTTCGCGCTGCCGCAGTACGACCCGGTCGGGGCCTTCGACGGGAACTCCGGCACGGCCTGGGCAGAGGGCAGCAGCGCGGACCCGGTGGGTCAGTGGCTGCGGATCGACTTCAACGGGTCGATGGACCTCCCCGCCACCCTCAAGGTCACCCCGCTGGCCGGGGGTTCCCTTCGGCCCACCATCACCAAGATGCGGATCACCACAGACCGTGGCTCGCAGGTGAGCGTGCTGCAGCCGCAGGCCGTAGCACAGGACGTCAACGCCCCGGCGGGGCCCGCTGCATGGGTCAAGATCACCATCGAGGGCGCCGTCACCGCCAACACCGGCGTGGGCGGGGCCGGATTCTCGGAGATCTCGATCCCCGGCGTCAAGGCCACCCGTGTGCTGTCCCTCCCGGCTGCTACGGCCGACACCTACTCGCTGCACCGCACCCTCGACCTCGGCGGATCCCAGTCGGGCAGCATCGAGACCGGGCTCAACCGTCAACTCACCACCGATGCGGGAGCCTTCACGGTCACCGGCAGCGCCGTCGCCCTCCCCGGCCCGGCCCTGGACGCCCTGTTGGACCAGGTCGCCCCCGGCCGGGCCACCGGGCGGATCGGCGTCGAGGCCGACTCCACCACCTCCGGCAGCCCACGCAATCTGCTCGACGGCGACCTCACCACTGCCTGGATCGCGGGCGGCAAACCCACCGTCCGCCTCGCCTGGCAGGGCAGCCGCAGCATCGACCAGCTGGTGCTCGGTGCCGCTGGTGGTCTCTCTTCCCGGCCGACCCAAGTACAGCTCAGCACTCCGACCGACGCCGTAAACGCGGGGGTGGACGCCAACGGCCTGGTCCGGTTCGCCCCGCTGACCACCGACCAGCTGACGATCACGGTCACCGCGACCGCCCCCGTCCTCGTCCACAACCCGCTCGCCGGGCAGAACCTCCAGCTGCCGGCGGGCCTGAGCGAGGTGCACATCCCGGCCCTGGCCGACCTGATGATCCGCCAGGAGTCCCCGGACACCCAGGGCTCCGGCTTCACTCTGCCCTGCGGCAAGGGCCCGGTCGTCACCGTGGACGGAGTCGCCCAGCAGACCTCCGTGTCAGGCACGGTCGCGTCCCTGCGGAACCGGCACCCCGTCACCGTGAAGCTGTGCCCGGCCACCGAGCCCACCCTGGCGCTCGGCCAGGGCGAGCACCGGGTGTCCTCCTCCGACGACGGCGCGCTGGCCGTCACCGACCTCACCCTCTCGGCCCGCGCCGCCGGCCCGGCCGCCGATCCCGGTTCGCGGCGGACGGTGGAAATCCTGTCCTGGTCCGGGGACGAGCGCAGGGTACGGATCGGCGAAGGTGATGCCGCCTACGTCCAGGTGCACGAGAACGCCAACTCCGGCTGGCGCGCGACCCTGAACGGCAAGCCGCTGCAGTCCGTCCGGCTCGACGGCTGGCAGCAGGGCTACGTGGTCCCGGCGGGCACCGGCGGAACCGTACTTCTCTCCTATGCCCCCGCCGCCACGTACGACCTCGGGCTCGTCCTCGGCGGCCTCGCCCTCCTGGTGCTCGCCGGGATGGTCGTGGTGCCGGCGCTGCGGCGTCGTAGCGGCCTGCCTGACGTCCCCGGTGCGCAGGACTGGGACGCGGCCGACGCGCCCCGGTGGCTGCTGGGCATGGTCTTCCCGCTGCTGGTCCTCGGCGTCGTCGGCGGTCCGCTCGCACTGCTGCCGCTGCCGCTGATCCTGATCGCGTTCCGGTGGCCGAACCTGCTGCAGTACGTCGCCGGGGCGGCCATGGCCGGCGCCGGCCTGCTGGCGGTCCTCGCGCCCCCGACCGGGGCGTTCGCCCCGACCGCCCAGGTTCTCGCGCTGCTGGCTGTCGCCGCCGCGCTGATCACGGTGGACGGCCAGGCCACTGCGCCCCGGCACCGGGCCGAGGCTCCGTGACCCGCCCGTCCTTCGCCGCCCCTGCCGCCCGGACCCCGTCCGGGCGGCAGGGGCGCGTCCCCTTCCCCCCGATGGACGAGTACTCACGCCACTTGCTCCAGGAGCACCTGGACGCGGACACCGTCCACGTGGAGGCGCACCTCCCCGGCACCGTCGACGTCGAGCGGCTCCGGGCCGCCTTCACCCGGACCCTGGCCGGCCACCCTACGCTCCACGTAAGGCAGTCCAACTCCCGTTGGTGGCACCGTCGTTACTACTGGGAGCCGGCACCGGTCAACCCCACCGTCGTGGCCGCCACCGCCGACCTGGACACCACCCGCCACCGCGCCCTCACCGAATCGCCCCCGCTGACGGCCGGCCCACCACTCCGGCTGGAGACCGCACCCGCACCCGGCGGCGGCACCGCCCTGCTCCTGACGGCGGCACACACCCTCGCGGACGCCGGCACCTGTCTTCGGCTGCTCTGCGACCTCGCCGACCACTACTCCGGCACCCCGGGCGGGGGGCGCTCGGTCCGTTCGGCCGGGGAACGCTCCGTCGGTGCAACCGGGGAACGCTCCATCGGTGCAACCGGGCAGCGCTCCGTCTGCCCGGGCGGGCAGCGCTCCGCCGGTTCGGCCGACGCCTCCGCAGCAGCCACCGGTCGGGGCGGCCGCCCAGTGCGCATCGCGCCCGCCGCAAGCCCCTCTCCCGGCACCGGTGTCCACCTCAGCGTGCTCCCGCTCCCCCGGACCGGCGCTCACCGCCCCCGCCCGACCGTCAACGACCTGCTCTTGACGGCGGTTCAGCTGACCCTGGCCGATTGGAACCACCGGCACGGCCACCCCACCGGCCCGATCCACCTGTCGATGCCGATCGACGACCGCCCGTACGGGCCACTCGCCCCCGGCGCCCCCATGGGCAACCACAACCACCTGGCAACCATCCGAGCCGGTACACCCGCCCCCGACGCCGGTGCCACCACGCTGCTGGGCCGGATCAGCGCGCAGACCCGCGCCGCCAAGGCCGCCCCCGTCACCGGTGGCGGCCTCGTCGCCGGCCTGGTCAGCACTCCCTGGCTGCCCGCCGGCGCCAAGGCCCCGCTGACCCGGGCGCTGCGCCGCGTCGCCGCACCCTGGACGTCCACCGCCCTGGTCAGCAACCTCGGCCGGGTCACCCACCCGCTCGACTTCGGCCCCGCCGGCCCGGCCGACGCACTGTGGTTCTCGGCACCCGTACGGATGCCCCGCGGACTCTCCGTCAGCGCCCTCACCCTCGACGGCCGCCTCCACCTCGCCGTCCGCCACTGCCATCAGCTGCTCGACCAACCCGCCGCCGCCGAGCTCGCCCGGCGCTGCGCCGAGAACCTTGACGCACTGGCGCGGGAAGGACGACGCCGATGATCCTCGGCGTCGCGGTCGCCCTGCTCGCCAACGCCCTCTACAGCGCGGGCTTCGTCCTCGAGAAGCGCGCGCTGGCCGCCCTCCCCGCGCTGGACCCCCGCCGCCCGCTGCACCTGGTCCGGGCGCTGGCCTCCAGCCCCGGCTGGCTGCTGGGCTTCACCGTGCTGGGCCTGGGCTTCGGCGCCCAGCTGAAGGTCTACCAACTGCTCCCGATCGCCGCCGCCCAGGGGGTGTTCCTCTCCGGGACGGTGCTCCTGATCGCCCTCTCTGCCGTCGCACTGGGCGAGCGCCCGGGCCACCGGGAACTCCTCGCCACCGGCGTCATCCTGCTCGCCCTACTCGCCGTCATCGGCTCGCTCGGCGACGGCGGCGCCGACAACCGGGTGGGAGCGGCGGCACCCGTCCTGCCCCTGCTCGCCGTCTGCCTCCCCTGCCTCGCCTTCGGACTCCTGCTGTTCCTCGCCTCGCTGCGCCGAGCCGGCCGCCGGCACCGCCGCAGCAGCTCCGGCGTACCGTACGGCGTCGCCCTCGGGCTGCTGTACGGGGTGAGCTCACTCGCCATCAAGGGCACCTCGGCCGTGCTCGCCGACCGATCGGTCACAGCAGCCCTGCCCGAGCTCCTGCGCGGACCCCACCCCTGGCTGCTCGTCGCCACCGGAGCAGCCGGTCTCGCCCTGTCCCAGACCGCGCTCCAACGCCACCGAGCCTCCGTGATCGTCCCGGTCACCACCACCGTATCCAGCGTCTTCACCGTCATCGCGGGCACCGTGGTCTTCGACGAACACCTCCCCACCGACCCACTCCGGCTGGCGCTGCGCCTCGGCGGCACCGCGCTCGCCGTCCTCGTCCTGCTCACCCTCCCGCGCCACGACGAACCGTCACCCGCCCCGACCCGCCAAGGAGAACCCCGCCGTGCAACAACCCACTGAGCCCGACCCTCGCCTCCTCCCCCTCCTCGCCTGCCCCGTGGACAAAGGCCCGCTCGTCCACGTCCCCGAAGACGAACTCCTCTACAACCCCCGCCTACGGCGTAGCTACCCGATCCGCGACAACCTCCCCTACCTGCGCCCGCTCGACGCCCTCACCCTCGACAGCGTCCGGCACCAGGAGCTCCTCTCCAGAATCGCGAAACGCGTGCCTCCCGCCTCGTGAGGGGCAACCGACTCCGGCCTGGGGCTCCGACGCGCTGGACCGGGCCAAGGACGCGGCCGAGCTCCTCCCGGAGTCCGAATGACTGCGCAAGACGTCCTCGAATCTCTTCCTGACCGACGGCACCGTCATCGGGCGAGCACTGATCCAGTTCGGCGACACCGCCGAAGGCTTCACGTCCAACCTGACCGTCTACTTCCCCACCGCATGCCCCGACGACGTCCTGGACCACCACCTGCTGCACTACGCCGTCGAATTCCGGAACTGGATCGTCGCCGCGGCGGCAGCTATCGCCTGAGCACCGCGTCCGGACGTCGGCCTTCGGAGCCCATTGCAGCCGATCGGCCGACGTCCAGCCCCCAGACGCACGCCTGCCGACCACATCAGCAGCGCAGACCAACCCCACATCGGCATGCGCGGCGCAGCCCCCGGTCGACACCGACAGCGGCATGGACTTCGGCGTGACCTGCCCGCCTCACCGTGAGATCGGGACAACCGCTTCTCTGCCGCGCAACATGATCAGCACCAGACCCGAGCCTGGACAGCGGACAGACGTAACTCTGTCCATGTCTTCGGCTCAGGTCTGATGTCGCGGCCGCCCACCGTCCGCAACGGATCTCACCGAGCCCGGTGGTGCCGCCGGTACGGCCTAAGGATCTGAACCAGTACCGGGAATCAGGCCGCGACGAGCTCCTGCTCGCGGTCCGGCGTCTTGACCTTGGGCTTCTTGTTCGGCAGCGAGAGCCGGAAGACCTTGTGCCAGGCGGAGAACACCTGCTTGGGCAGCGGGCCGGTGACGTACTCCAGCTCGTACTTTTCGAACAGCGCGCGCACCTTCACCGCGACCTCGGCGTACCGGTTGCTCGGCAGGTCCGGGAACAGGTGGTGCTCGATCTGGTGCGACAGGTTGCCGGTCATGAAGTGCATGGCCCTGCTGCCGCTGATGTTCGCCGAGCCCATCATCTGGCGCAGGTACCACTGGCCGCGCGTCTCGCCCTTGATCGACCGGCGCTCGAAGACCTGTACGCCCTCGGGGAAGTGCCCGCACATGATCACCGAGTGGGACCAGATGTTGCGGACCAGGTTCGCGGTGAACGTGGCGGCGAGCGTGGGGAGGAACGACGGGCCCGACAGCAGCGGGTGGATCACGTAGTCCTTGAGCACCTGCTTGCGGATCTTGCGGCCCACGGCCTTGGCCCGCGCGCGGAACTCCGGGCTCTTGCGGCGGCGCTTGTGCAGGTTCTTGCCGAGCTCCAGGTCGTACGCTGCGATGCCGTACTCGAAGAAGCAGGCGTTGAGGAAGTTCCACAGCGGCTGGCCGAGGTGGAACGGGTGCCACCTCTGGTCCTCGTCGACGCGCATGATGCCGTAGCCGAGGTCGTTGTCCTTGCCGATCACGTTGGTGTACGTGTGGTGCAGTTCGTTGTGCGAGTGCTTCCACTGCTCGGACGGGGAGACGTGATCCCACTCCCAGGTGGTGGAGTGAATCTTCGGGTCCCGCATCCAGTCCCACTGGCCGTGCAGGATGTTGTGGCCGATCTCCATGTTGTCCATGATCTTTGCCACGGACAGACCGGCGGTGCCGAGCAGCCACGCGGGCGGGAAGATCGAGAACAGCAGCACGCCCCTGCTGACCAGCTCGAGCTTGCGCTGCGCCGAGATGACCTTACGGATGTAGGCGGCGTCCTTCTCGCCGCGGCCGGCGATCACCTCGTCGCGGATCGCGTCCAGCTCGCGGCCGAGCTCCTCGATCTGCTCCGCGGTCAGGTGGGCGGTGGGGTCGATGGCGGTCAAGGTGCTCCTACCGTTCGATGTCGCAAGGGCCCGCCGCGGCGGACACGCAGGTCTGGATGAGGACGCCCGGCTCGGCCTCGGTGATCTCGCCGGTGCGCAGGTCGCGGACGGCGCCCGACTTGAGCGGCGTGACGCAGCCGAAGCAGATGCCCATGCGGCACCCGGAGGGCATGAGCACGCCGGCCTCCTCGCCGATGTCCAGCAACGGCGTGGCGCCGTCCGCGTCGACGGTCTTGCCGGTGGCGCTGAACGTGACCTCGCCGCCGTCGCCGGCGACGACGATGCCGGGGCGGAAGCGTTCGGTGTGCAGGCGCTCTTGAACGCCGTGCCCGGTCCAGTGCTCTTCGGCGGCGTCGAGCAGGCCCGCGGGTCCGCAAGCCCAGGTCTCGCGCTCGGCCCAGTCGGGCACGAGTTCGGCGAGACAGGCGATGTCGAGCATGCCGTCCGTGTCGGTGTGCAGCTCGGTGAGACGCAGCTTCTTGTCCGCGACCAGGTCGTGCAGCTCATTGCGGAAGATCACGTCTTGCGGCTGTGGCGCGGAGTGGACCACGACGACGTCGTCGAACTCGACGTCGCGCAGCATGCCCATCACGGGCGTGATGCCGCTGCCGGCCGTCAAGTAGAGCACTTTGGCGGGCTTGGCCTGTGGCAGCACGAAGTCACCGGTCGGCTGGTCGAGCTGGATCAGCGTGCCCGGTTTCGCCCTGCGGACCAGGTGGTTGCTGACCTTTCCGTCCGGGATCGCCTTCACTGTGATCGTGACGCGGCCGTCCTGGCGGTTTGTCGGCGAGGTGAGCGAGTAGGCACGCCACAGGCGCACCCCGTCGACGTCGACCCCGATCCGCACGTACTGACCGGCCGTGTGGCCGCGCCAGCCCCGTCCCGGCCTGATCACGATGGTCGCGGCGTCACCCGTCTCGGGGTGCACGGCCTCGATGCGCCCACGCAGGTCGGCGCCCGCACGCAGCGGGCTGACCAGGTCGAGGTAATCCGACGGCAGCAGCGGCGTCGTGACCATCTCCAGCAGTTTCCACGCCCTACTGCGGAGGGCTGCACTCGTCATGACTCCAGCTTGATGCGCCTCAGGACGTAAAGTCCTGTCCGCAGGACGTAAATCTGGTCGGCCGAATTGTTCGCAAGGAACAAAAATATGAGCCATGCAATCCGGAGGGCCACCGAACTGGCCCTGGATGAGACGACGGTCACAGCACTTCGGGCCGCGCTGAAGACCACCGCCGACGAGGTCGTCCAGGCGATCATCGACGAGGTCCCGTCCTACGCCAACGCCCTTTCGGGCCGCATGGGCGGCACCATCCGCCGAGCCGTCCGCACCGCCCTGGGGCACTACCTGGACCTCGCGAGCGGAAACGCCACGGGCGGCGACGGCGACGACGCGGCTTACGAGCTGGGCCGCGGCGAAGTGCGCGACGGCCGTTCGATGGACGCCCTGCTCAGCGCCTACCGCGTCGGAGCACGCGTGGCCTGGCGATGCCTGGCAGCGGGTGCCGTACCCGCAGGTCTGCCCGCCGCCGAGGTCGCCAAGTTCGCCGAGCTGACCTTCGCCTACATCGACGAGCTCTCCGCCGCGAGTGCCGCGGGCCACGCCGACGAACTGGCCGCCCGGGGCAGGGCCCACGAGCGCCACCTGGAACACCTGGCCCGCGATCTCCTCGCCGGCGCGAGCACGGACGTGCTGCTTGGCTCTGTTCAACGGGCCGGGTGGCAGCCTCCGGTTTCGCTGACCGCGGTCCTGCTGCCCGCCGCCCAGGCCCGGCCTGCCTACCGCGCGCTCGACCCGAGCACCCTCGTCCTCGATGATCTGCCGGACGTCACCGGTGTGCTGCTCGTCCCCGATGCCGACCGATCACATCTCTTGCGGCAGCTGACCGACCGCACCGCCGTAGTCGGCCCGGCCCGGCCATGGACTCGTGCGTCCGCCTCGTACGCACGAGCCGTACGCGCGCGCTCCCTCTCCTCTGATATTCGCGACACCGAGGACCACCTGCCCGAGCTGGTGCTGAGCGCTGACGCGGACGCGTTCGCAGACCTGCGTGCCCGAGCCCTCGCACCGCTGCGGACCTTGCCTGCCGCGACCGCACGGCGGCTGGAGGAGACGTTGCGGGCGTGGCTGCTGCACCAGGGCAGGCGGGACGAGGTGGCGGCGGCGTTGTTCGTCCATCCCCAGACAGTCCGGTACCGGATGTCGCAGCTGCGGGAGCTGTTTCCGGATCTCGCATCGCCACAGCGGGTCCTTGAACTGACGCTGGCGGTCGGTCTTCGGGTCAGCTGATCTTGGATGCCGGACAGGCCGCAGTTCATCCCCCTGCTCGCGAGGGTAAAGGTGCGTGCGGTGCGCTGAGTGGGGTGGAGCCAGTGTCGGCCGTCCGGGTCGGTCCACACGGGTAGGACGCGGATGCTTGGGTCGC
This sequence comes from Streptomyces sp. CA189, assembly GCF_056428985.1. Lineage (NCBI taxonomy): Bacteria > Bacillati > Actinomycetota > Actinomycetes > Kitasatosporales > Streptomycetaceae > Streptomyces > Streptomyces sp. CA189. The sequence goes on from NZ_JBWJVM010000003.1 coordinate 78,027, forward strand.
CGAGACGGGTGGCGAGGAGTTCGCTGCTGTACGTCGAGTTCGTGAGGGGGTGCAGGTTGGTCCCGGTCCGGTGCGTGCGTAGGGCGACGAGGTCGCCCAGGCCCTGCTCGGCGTTTTCGTCCGCCCCGCGGCGTACGTCGTTAGCGGCGGTATAGGTGTCGCTGTAGACGGCGTCGACGTGGAGCTGGAGTTCCTCGGGGACCGCGATGGGCCCGGTCAGGGTGGCCAGGTGTTCGTGGGTGCGGGGCAACAGGCTCGCGTCGTACACCTGCCCCCAATGGCGAAGGACGGGTCGGTTGTCCTTTGCGGGTGATCAGTCCAGGTGGAACACCTCCGTCAGCGGTGCCATCGCCTGGTCAGCCGGCGTGCCGTCCAGGTACTGGAAGTAGCGGGACATCTCGGCCTGCCAGCGGGCGTTGACCTCGGTGGCGGACATCGCCTCGCGGGCGCGATCGAAGTCCTCGGTCTCCAGGTAGCCGACGAGCAGGCCGTCCGGGCGCAGGAACAGGGAGTAGTTGGTCCAGCCGGTGGCCCGGAGGGCATCGAGCATCTCCGGCCACACCTGGGCGTGGCGCTCGCGGTACTCGTCGCCGAGTTCGGCCTTCACCTGGAGCAGGAAGCAGATCCGGTGCTTCGTCATGAGACACCGATCCCCGCCAGCTGCATGTAGTACACGCCGAACTGGTCGGCGGTGAGCGTGGTGCCGGTGACCTTCACGTACCGGGCGGTGGTGGCGGCGAAGGCGAAGGAAAGGCCGCCGGCTCCGGGGCGCGGGTACGAGCTCCTCGACACCACGGTGGTCCAGTTCGTGCCGTCGGTCGAGAGCTGGACGGTGAAGGCCGACGGGAAGCCGCGCCCGGTGTTCGGGATGTCGTCGCGGGGGTACAACGTGACCTGGCTGATCCGTGACGGGCCGCCGAGGTCCACCCGCGCCCACTGCGTGGTGTTCGGGGAGCCGGCCCCGGCGCTGCTCCAGCCCGAGGAGTTCCACAGGTCGGTGTGATGGGTCCCGTTGGTGAGGTTGGCGGTCAGCCAGCCCTCCTTGCGGTACTCGACCGAGCTGGAGGTGGTCGCCGTGCGGCCCAGTGCCAGATCTCCGCCGACAGCCTCGATCTCCGCGAACTGCATGTGGAAATTACCGAACTGATCTGTCCTCAGGTTGGTCCCCGTCACCTTCACGTAGCGCGCGTTGACCGTCGCGAACGGGAAGGTCTGCGCCGTGGCGCCGGGCCTCGCGTACCCGGTCCGGGTGCTGACCGTGGTCCAGTTCGTGCCGTTGGTGGAGGTCTGGATGGTGAAGTCGACCGGGAAGCCCCGACCGGCGTTGGCCCCGTCGCTGCGCGGGTAGAGGTCCACCCGGCTCACCGGCCGGGTCGAGCCCAGGTCCAGCCGCACCCACTCGGTGTGGTTGGTGGCGATACTGCCGGAGCTGCTCCACCCCGCAGCGTTCGGCGCCGACGGCCGCTGCCCATCGACCGCCGAGCGGATGCCCCAGCCGTCGGCCTCGTACGAGCTGGAGGCGGTGACGGCGGCACTCTCGGCCGGGGCGAGAGAGGTCGGCATGATCCGGGCGTTCCAGAACTTCGCGCTGGCGCCGCCGGTGACCAGACCCACGGCGCCTGCGGTGAACGCCGCGTCGGTGACGGTCAGCACCGGCGCCTGCCCGGTCCCGGAGTACACCTTCAGTGCGTTCCCGCGCGCCACTACGCGCAGGCGGGTGCGCTGCCCCGACACGTAGCCGGGCACGGACGCCGAGCCGATCCTTGTGCCGCTGCGGTAGACGAACACCTGGCCGTTGTCCCGCTGGGCGATCAGGTAGCCGGAGTCCAGGTCCGTGCCGTTGGCCGAACGCACCATCAGACCGGCCCAGTTGGTGCTTCCGCCGGACGAGCTCACTCCGGTGATCTGCAGGTCCACGCCGACCGAGACGTCGGTGTAGCCCCGGCCGCGCAGGTAGGAGACGTGCCCCCACGCCGACGCGTCGGTCTGCGTGTACTGGGCGCCGCTGGTCGACCAGGTCCCCCGGGTGTGGGTCCAGAAGTGATCGCCGCCACTGAAGTCGTCCGTGAACGGCAGCGCCAGGTCACCGGACGCCGCGGCCAGTTCGTCGAGGAGCTGCTTGTGCCGGCCCTCGACGTTCCACCCGGAGTGGTCGTACGCCGTCGGGTTGGTGATCAACGTCTCGGCCAGGGTGCGTGCCGCCTGCGGCTTGACCGCGGCCAGCTGCTGCAGCAGTTCGAAGTCCTGCAGGCCCGCGGTCTGAGCTTCGCTGCGGAGGCTGTCGTAGATGCCGTAGGCGGCCTTGTTTGGATAGACCAGCCAGTGGTCGCCGGTCTGCGGTGTGTTGAAGGTGTCGGCGGCCGGGTACGGCTCGCTGAAGTCGTCGTGCCAGTAGTTCCAGCCCCAGTGCAGGTAGCCCTCGCCGCCGATCTTCCAGGTCAGCCAGGGGAGGAGCCTCGTCCCGCTGAGGTAGTTGCTGGTGAAGCGGTTCATGTACGAGCCCTGCGGGAGGATGCAGCTGTACAGCCACAGGTCCTTCCCGCTGATCCGGTAGCTCTGATAGAGCGCGACGTTCGCGTCGTAGTTCGACGAGAGCGGGGTCTGCGTCGACAGGTGAGCCGCATTCCCCGTGAAGGTGGTCAGCTGCGCCTCGTTGGTACGCGGGTTCGGGAAGTACTGCTCGTAGAGGGTGTAGAGCCAGTTGGCAGCCGTGGCCTGTTGCGTGGTGGTGGGCTCGTCCAGGGCGCTCATGTAGAAGTTGTTCGTCCAGCCCTTGGCATCCAGGTGCGCCTTCAGCGCCGGGAAGAACTGTTTCAACCAGTTGTTGGTGTCCGGGCAGCCATTGGCCGGAGCGGAGTTGGGCCGGCAGAGCGCGTGCTTGACCGCGCCGCTGACGCCGTTGGCCGGCACCAGGGTGTCGAGGTACGGAGCGGAGGCGGGCGGCTCCAGCAGGGTCGGGGTGTAGAGGTACTGCATGGCCCCGGCGCTGACGAAGAGGTTGACGAACCGGTCGAAGGTGGACCAGCCGAAGGTGAAGCGGCCCGCGGCGTCGACGGTGGTGTCCGGGATCAGCAGGGCCACCGCGTCGGCGTAGATCACGTTGTTCCGGTGCCGCGCCATGTTCGCCGCGATGTTGGCCTCGACGGTCCACCAGTTGGCGTCGTACATCTGCACGCCGTACACGTTCGGGATCGACGCCTCAGTGCCCGCGTAGTCCCAGCCCGCCGAGGAAAACCAGTTGTTCATCTTGAACGTGGACTGCGAGGTCGGCGGGATCGTGGCGCTGTACACGGTCACCGACACCGGCACCGTGACGGCGCCCAGGCTGCTGTTCACCCTGGCGCTGCCGATGTAGACGCCCGGCGCCTGACCGGCCGGCACGTAGACCTGGTAGTAGGTGGCGTACGTGGTGTTCGCCGCCACCGACTGCGGACTGTTGTTCATCAGCGCGTCGTAGTAGGCGATCCCACCGTCGGGCGGGTTCTGGACGTTGCCGACCTTCTGGATGCTCGGGTGGTTGTACTCGTAGCGCGTGGTGATGTTCGCGGCGGGAATGAGCGCGCCGCCGGGGCCGGTCAGCGCCCCGGCGGTGACGGACACCCCGGTCTGCGCCGAACCGGACCGCACCAGGATCTGCGCCGCCTCGTAGGCGTTGCGGGCCGCGTACAGCTCGATCCCGGTCGGCGCCCCGCCCGGCGGGGTGGTCGAGGTGAAGGGCCGGTCGGTGGCGTCCAGGATCCACACGGTCGGCCCGGCGGCAGCGCCGGCCTGAGGCGCGGCGACGGCCAGCGGCACTGCGGACAGTGACAGCGCTAGGCACACCAGGAGACGCAGGGATCTGCGGCGACGCATGCGCATGGAAACCCTCCGAACTCTGAGAAATGGCTTCGAGAGCCGAACAGGCCTTTTTTCTAAACCTGTTCGGGTCGCCCGCAATTGTTTTGCGGCGCGATTTTCGGTCGACGCGGGGCCTCGCTGTTCGGAGTCCCGGTGACGGCGTGCGGGCAGCTCACAGTAATGACAGCGAGGTCGGGGAGACACGAAGGGCAGCCGCTGGTCGCGCGATCGCATCGGGAATATGCGCACCCGGCCACCTGACGACCAGCACGTTGCCCTTCGGTAAATGGAGTATTTCCAGAATTACGATCCACAACCATGCGCACTTGAGCAATATTTGACCGATCGTCACAGTCTGCACGACGGGACGGGAGGTGACACCGCGTCCATGCCATGCAGCTCAGGTCAGGCGAGCCCCACGCGGGCTGCGGCGACGTCCCACGCGCGGATGTCTCCGGCGGGCTCGTAGCGCCGCAGGTGCTGGGTGCGGGCTACCAGGCGACGCATGGCGCCGCGGTCCTCGACCAGGCCGTGGGTGCGGGCCTGGACGAGGATGTTGCCGATGGCGGTGGCCTCGGCGGGGCCGGCGATGACGGGCAGGCCGGTGGCGTCGGCGGTGAGCCGGCACAGCAGGGCGTTGCGGCTGCCACCGCCGACGAGATGCACGGCGCGGATCGTGCGGCCGGTCAAATGAGCGGCCTGGAACAGGGTGTGACGGTGCGCCAGGGCCAGGCTCTCCAGGATGCAGCGGACGACGGCGCCCTGATCCTCGGGCAGGTGCTGGCCGGTGCGGGCGCAGTGCTCGGCGAGGCGGGCCGGCAGGTCGCCGGGGGCGAGGAACTCGGGGGCGCCGGGGTCGACGAGCGCCGCGAACGGGCGGGCGGCGGCGGCGCGTTCGAGCAGCTCTGGCAGGTGGTGCCGCTCGCCACGGGCGCGCCAGGTGCGCTGGCTCTCGCTGAGTAGCCACAGGCCCATGACGTTGCGCAGGTAGCGGACGGTGCCGTCGATACCGAGTTCGTTGGTGAAGTTGGCGGCGCGGGAGGCGTCGGTGAGGACGGGCGCGTCGAGTTCGAGGCCGGCGAGCGACCAGGTGCCGCAGGAGATGTAGGCGAAGTCCTCGGTGCCGGCGGGGACTGCGGCGACCGCGGAGGCGGTGTCGTGGGAGGCGACCGCGACTACGGGGGTGTCGGGGCGCAGGCCGGTGGCGGCGGCGACGTGCGAAAGGACGGTGCCGGCGTGGTCGCCGGGGCGGCGCAGTGCGGGCAGGAGGGCCGGGTCCAGGTTGAGCGCGGCGAGGACCGGGGCGGACCAGGCGCCGGTGCGGGCGTCGTACAGGCCCGTGGTGGAGGCATTGGTGACCTCTGCGCCGACGGTGCCGGTGAGCCAGTGGGTGATCAGGTCGGGCAGCAGGAGCAGGGTACGGGCGCGGTCGAGGTGCTTCTCGGCGGCGAGCTGGAAGATCGTGTTGAACGACAGGTGCTGAAGGCCGGTGATCCGGTACAGCTCACGGGCCGGGAGGCGGCACCAGACGGCCTGGACGGCGGCGGCGCCGCGCGGGTCGCGGTAGTGGAACGGGTTGCCGAGGAGCGCGCCGTCGGCGTCGAGGAGCCCGTAGTCGACGGCCCAGCTGTCGATGCCGACGGAGGCGAGGTCCCAGCGCGCGGCGGCCTCGCGGAGGCCGTCCAGGACGCCTTGGTACAGGCCGAGGGCGTTCCAGTGCAACCCGTCCGGGAGTTGGACGGGAGTGTTGTCGAAGCGGTGGGTCTCGGTGAGGTCGAGGCGGTCACGGCCGACCCGGCCGACGAGCACCCGTCCGCTGGTGGCGCCGAGGTCCGCCGCGGCGAAGGCGGCCGGGGTGTGTGGGGTGCGGGGCGTCACGGCCGCGTCAGCGCAGGAAGGCCGCGGCGACGCCGGCGTCGACGGGGATGTGGATGCCGGTGGTGTGGGTGAGGTCGCCGCCGGTGAGGGCGAAGACGGCGGCGGCGACGTGCTCGGGCAGCACCTCGCGCTTGAGGAGGGTGCGCTGGGCGTAGAACGCGCCGAGCTGCTCCTCCGCGATGCCGTAGGTGGCGGCGCGCTGGGCGCCCCAGCCGCTGGCGAAGATGCCCGAGCCGCGGACCACGCCGTCCGGGTTGACGCCGTTGACGCGGATTCCGTGTTCGCCCAACTCGGCGGCGAGTAGCCGAACTTGGTGGGCCTGGTCGGCCTTGGCGGCGGAGTACGCGATGTTGTTGGGGCCGGCGAAGACCGCGTTCTTCGAGGCGATGTAGACGAGGTCGCCGCCCAGGCCCTGCCGGATCATGGTGCGGGCGGCCTCCCGGGAGACGAGGAAGGAGCCGCGGGCCATGATGGCGTGCTGCCGGTCCCAGTCATCGGCGGTGGTCTCCAGCAGCGGCTTGGAGATGGAGATGCCCGCGTTGTTGACCACCAGGTCGACACCGCCGAAGGCGAGGACCGCGGTGCGGAACGCCTCGGCGATCTGCTCCTCGGAGGTGACGTCGACGGTGACGGCGGCGGCCCGGTCCGGGCCGCCGAGTTCGTCGGCGACGGCCCGGGCGGTGGCGGTGTTGACGTCGGCGACGACGACGCAGGCGCCCTCGGCGGCCAGGCGGTGCGCGATGGCCTTGCCGATGCCGGAGCCGGCGCCGGTGACCAGGGCGACGCGGGTGTCCAGCGGTTTGGGCGCGGACATCCGCCGCAGCTTCGCCTCTTCCAGTGCCCAGTACTCGATGGCGAACTTCTCGCGCTCCTCGATCGGGGCGTAGCCGGAGACCGCCTCCGCGCCGCGCATCACGTTGATCGCATTGAGGTAGAACTCGCCGGCCACGCGGGCGGTCTGCTTGTCCCTGCCAAAGGAGAACATGCCGATGCCCGGGACCAGGACGATCGCCGGGTCGGCGCCGCGCATGGGGGGCGAGTCCGCGGTGGCGTACCGCTCGTAGTAGGACCGGTACCCGGCCCGGTAGTCGGTGTGCAGCTCCCGCAGGCGGGCGATCGTCTCGTCCAGGGGCGCGGTGGCGGGCAGGTCGAGGACCAGCGGGGCGACCTTGGTGCGCAGGAAGTGGTCGGGGCAGGAGGTGCCGAGGGCGGCCAGGCGGGGATGCTCGGCGCGGGCGAGAAAGTCCAGCACGGGCGCGGCGTCGGTGAAGTGGCCGACCTGCGGGAGGTCGGTGGAGGCCAGACCGCGGATGACGGGGGCGAGCGAGGCGGCGCGCCGGCGGCGTTCGCCCTCTGGCAGGGCTTGGTAGCCGTCAAGCTGCGGGCCGAACGGCTCGGCCTTGCCGTGGCGGGCCAGGAAGGCCTCGGCGGTGCGGATGATGTGCAGGGCGTTGGCCTCGCACTCCTCGCTGGTGGCGCCCCAGGCGGTGATGCCGTGACCGCCGAGGACGCAGCCGACGGCCTGCGGGTGGGTCCGATTGATCTCGGCTATGTCCAGGCCGAGTTGGAAGCCTGGACGGCGCCAGGGCAGCCACGGCACGGCGTCGCCGAAGCAGGCGGCGGTGAGCCTTTCGCCGTCGGCGGCGGTGGCGAGCGCGATGCCGGAGTCGGGGTGCAGGTGGTCGACGTGCGCGGCGTCGACCAGACCGTGCATGGCGGTGTCGATGGACGGAGCCGCGCCGCCATTGCCGTGCAGGCAGTACTCGAACGCGGCGACCATCTCGTCCTCCTGTTCCACGCCCGGGTAGGTGTCGGCGAGGGCGCGCAGGCGGTCCAGTCGCAGCACGGCCAGGCCCGCCTCGGCGAGGGTGCCGAGGTCGCCGCCGGAGCCCTTCACCCACATCAGGTCGACGGGCTGCCCGGTGACGGGGTCGGTGGCTGCGCCCTTGGCAGAGGTGTTGCCGCCGGCGTAGTTGGTGTTGCGCGGATCCGATCCGAGCCGGTGGGAGCGGGCGAGGAGGGCGGCGACGACGGGGTGCTGGGCCATGGCGGGAGCAGCTTCCTTGTCTGGTGGCGGTGGCGCTCTCGTGGGGGTGCGCGAGGAGGGTGCGGGCCGGCCCGTGGATACGAGGTGGTGCGGGCCGGCTCGCGTGGCGGACGGGTCAAGCCCCCCATCCGGCCTGGGCGCCGCCGACCCGCTCGGCAACGATCTTCTCGGCCCAGCCGCCGGCCCGGTAGGCCGCGACCGGGTTCGGGTCTCGCCCGGCCTCGGCGCGGACCTCGGCCAGCAGCGGACGGACGTCGGTGGCGTAGGCGTCCATCAGCACCTCGTTGGCGCCGAGTACATCGCCCGCGTTCTGAGCGGCCGTCAGGGCCGAGCGGTCGACCAACAGGGCCTTGGCCGTAGCCTCCTGGACGTTCATCACCGAGCGGATGATCGCAGGGATCTTCGCCTCGATGTTGTGACACTGGTCGAGCATGAACGCGACGCCGGCCTCGGGGGCGAAGCCGCCGTTCCCGGTGACCTCGTGCAGGATCCGGAACAGCTGGAACGGATCGGCGGCGCCGACCATCAGGTCGTCGTCCGCGTAGAAGCGGGAGTTGAAGTCGAAGCCGCCGAGCTTCCCCTCGCGCAGCAGGAACGCGACGATGAACTCGATGTTGGTGCCGGGGGCGTGGTGGCCGGTGTCGACGACGACCGCGGCCCTGGGTCCGAGCCGCAGGCAGTGCGCGTACGCGGTGCCCCAGTCCGGGACGTCCGTGGTGTAGAACGCGGGCTCGAACAGCTTGTACTCCAGGAGGATCCGCTGATCGTCGCCGAGCCGCCCGTATACCTCTGACAGGGCGTCGGAGAGGCGTTGCTGGCGGGCCGAAATGTCGTCTTGGCCGGGGTAGTTGGTGCCGTCGGAGAACCATAGCTTGAGGTCGCGCGAGCCGGTGGCGTCCATGATGTCGACGCATTCCAGCAGGTGGTCGAGAGCCTTGCGGCGCACCCGCGGGTCCGGATGGGTGACGGAGCCGAGCTTGTAGTCCTCGTCCTGGAAAACGTTCGCGTTGATCGCGCCGATCTCCAGCCCGAGCTCGCGGGCGTGGGCGGACAGCGCGCCGTAGTCCTCGACCCGGTCCCAGGGAATGTGCAGCGAGACCTTCGGGGCGACGCCGGTGGCGGCGTGCACCTGGGCCGCGTCGGCGAGCTTCTCGAACGGGTCGCGCGGCACGCCGGGTTGGGCGAAGACTTTGAAGCGGGTTCCCGAGTTCCCGTAGCCCCACGAGGGTGTCTCGATGCGCTGGGCCCGAAGGGCGTCCTTCACGGCGGATCGGTCGGCCACTGGAGCACCTCCCACGATCTGAATCGTTTCAACCAGACGGTAGGTGGGACCGCGGGAAGCGTCAAGGCACCGGCGGGGAGCTGTTGGTGTGATGTCGTAACCTGATCTCCGGGTCGGCCGTCGGAGCCGGTGAAACCTTTCAATGGTGGGACATGGGCGGCGCGGCGAGCATCAAGGACGTGGCACGGGCGGCCGGTGTGTCGGTCGGCACGGTCTCCAACGTGATCAACCGGCCGGAGACGGTCGGCGAGGAGACCAGGGCCAGGGTCCGGGCCGCGATCGACCAGCTCGGTTACGTACGCAGCGAGTCGGCGCGCCAGCTGCGCTCCGGCAGCAGCCGGATCATCGGTCTGCTGGTCCTCGACCTGGGCAACCCGTTCTTCGTCTCCGTGGCGCGCGGGGCCGAACAGGTGGCGCGCGCGGCGGGCCTGGGCGTGATGGTCTGCAACAGCGCTCAGCGGCTCGCCGACGAGGCGGACTACCTCGCCCTCTTCGCGGAGCAGCGGGTGCGCGGGGTGCTGCTGACCCCGGCCGACGCGGAGGGGTCGGGAGCGGCGGCGCTCCGTCGCGGCGGCGTGCCCTTCGTGCTGGTGGACCGGCTCGCCCCGGGGCTGGAGGCCTGCTCGGTGTCGGTGGACGACGTCGGGGGCGGCGCCCTGGCGGCCGGGCACCTGCTGGCGAGCGGCCACCGGCGGATCGCGTTCGCGGGCGGCCGCCACCAGCTGCAGCAGGTCGCCGACCGTCGCAGCGGCGCGCTGCAGGCGCTGGCCGGCCGCGACGCCGTCCTGCTGGACCTGGAGGTGGACGGGCTGGACGTGGCGGCGGGCCGCGACGCCGGCGCCCGCCTGCTGGGGATGCTGCCGAGACCGACCGCGGTGTTCTGCGCGAACGATCTGCTGGCCCTCGGAATGTTGCAGGCCGCGTTCGCCGCGGGCCTGCGGGTACCCGAGGACCTCGCGATCGTCGGCTACGACGACATCGAGTTCGCCGCGGCGGCCGCGGTGCCGCTGACCTCGGTGCGCCAGCCCGCGGAGGCGATGGGGCGGACGGCGGCCGAGATGCTCGCCGAGGAGACCGGCCTGGGCGGCGCGGCCCACCGGCACCGACAAGTCGTGTTCGAGCCGGAGCTGGTGGTGCGGCGTTCGACGCTGGTCGTGCCGCTGCCCGGCTGAGCGTGGCGTTGCTGTGCCCGCGCGACTGCCGTCAGTGCGGCACCTCGACGGCGGGGCCGGGGCGACCACGCCGGTCTCGTAGGCGAGGACGACGGCTTGGGCGCGTTCGCGCAGGCCGAGTTCGGCGAGGATGCGGACGACGTGGGTCTTGACGGTGGCTTCGGAGAGGGCGAGGTGGGTGGCGAGTTCGGCGTTGCCATGCCGCGGGCAAGGAGTTCGAGCACCTCGCGTTCGCAGTCGGTGAGGGTGCCGAGGGCGCTGTGCCGCCGTCGTCCGCGCCGACGAGCACCATCTCCACCCAGGCCCCGACGACCTGATCCCGCTGACCTGCAACGAAATCCAGCGACTCTTCATCGCCCTGGTCGGCCGACCTGTTCACACGGCCGACCACTGGCTCCGCTGGTCCCACTGGCGGCGTCGTCATCAAGCCCGTTCCCGGGCCGGCCACTACAGCCGTCAAGCCGCGAGCAAAGCCTGATCGTCATCTACAGCTGGAGTACTAAGGGCCGACAGGACCGCTTTGTCGGCCGCACACAAGGGTGCGGCCCGTAGATCCCCTCGCGACAGCAACCGCACTTCTTGGGCACAGCGCTCCCCCGGCGAGCGCCGATATCGCGTAGTGCTCAACACTGCGTAACCAGCACCGAACCAGCACGGGGCGGGTTGCGAGGGGTGGTGACGTGGGGTTTCAGGTGTCATCGAACCAGCACCGAACCAGCACGGGAACCAGCACCGCACCCTCAAGACATGCGCAACTCTGCAATTCCGACAGGGGTTTCCCTTCCGTTTCCGGAGTGGTCCGAGAGGATCGGCTCGGGCCGTGTGGTGGTCTGGCACACTCATGCGGGGTTGATTGTGATGGCGGGCCACATATGCGGGTGACCTGCGGACTTCTACGTTGTGGCCACACCCGACGTCCCCGCAGACACCCTGGAAGTGGTTCACATGGCCTCCACCGCAGCCGACCCGAAGGCTCCGTCCGGCATCAGACGGATCGTCGCCGCCAGTCTCATCGGGACCACCATCGAGTGGTACGACAACTCATCGGATCAGAGCTACCACCTGCGACTTCGCGTCACACAGGACGCCTGAACCAGCACCGAACCAGCACGGGATCCGAAGTGGGCCCCTCGCCCTTCGCCCCGACACCACAATGACACCTCCGCCAAGGGCATCAGCAAGGCCGTCTCCATCACGCTCAGTCATCTGACGGCTCGCGAGAATGGCCAGGTGCCAGTGCCCGCGCGCCCTCGTCGACGGGTCGGCTTGGCCGCGGGTTCCTGCCGATCTTGTGCCTGCTGACTTGTGGGAGCGAATAGCCCCGCTGCTTCCTGCCCGTCGGCCTCGGCGGCATCATTTCCCCGGCCTAAAGCCAGTGGACGATCGCGCTGCCCTGCGGGGGATCGTCCACGTCCCGTGCAAGGGCATGAGCTGGAGTGATGTACCCACAGAGCGGATCGGCCGCAGCGGGGTCACCTGTCGTCTGGCTGCACCAGTTCGGATCGTTGATGCGCCGATCACCATCGACAATTCGTCGGGTGGTCAGGCCGAACATCCGTTCCTGGCGGCGGGGGTCGGCGACGTAGCGGCCGGTGTCGAACCAGCGGAACATCGCGGCCATGTCCTTGACCAGGGGCATTGGGGCACTCAGGGCCTGGCGAGCGTCATCGGTCAGCGGCACCCGGCGTCCCACGAGGTGCTCGGCGCGGGTGAGGAGCGTGGTCAGGGCGGTGCCGTCCTGGACGTAGGGCAGGAAGCTGTCCTGCTGGGCGCGGTTGAAGCGGTGGATCTCGTCGACGAAGAGCAGAGCGCCCTGGCCGACCACGTCGTCGAGGGTACGCGGGCGCAGCCGATCGGCCAGCGGGCGCGGCGGCCCGTCGCCGAACAAGGGCAGCGCGGGTCGGTGTGGGTCATCGGATGCCCTGGCTCATCGGGGCGTTCTTGGACGGTGGGCCGTGGACGAGGTCGTAGGAGTGGCTGACCAGGTACTCGATCAGGTCGGCGGTGATGTCGGGGCCCGCGCCGACCGAGATCCAGTGCGCCTTGCTGAGATAGCGGCCCGGCACGATGCTCTCGTAGCGCATGCACAGCGAACTGCCCTGGTCCGGCTCGCACTTGACGGTGATGATCTGGTTGGCAGGCTCGTCGGGGGCATCGGTGACGATCAGGAACACTTTGCCCGCCGCCTTGTAGACGTCGAGCTTCGGGGTGAAGGGGCGGTCGTGGCTGACGTCCGGGAGGCCGGTGGCCGTGCGGCGCGCGGTCCGCTGGATCCGGGCACCGGTGAGGGTCACCGCGTCCCCGCGCGGATGCCGAAGGTCTTCGGGTTCACGGGCTGCTTGGCCTTGGGGAGCCCGGCGACGACCAGCCGGTAGGAGTCGGTGACCAGGTCCTCGACCAGGTGCGGGTCGATCGAGGCACCGGGGGCGAGGGTGATCCAGTGCTTCTTGTTCATGTGGTAGCCGGGCGTGATGTCGGCGTGCGTCGCCCGCAGCGCGTCGGCCTCCTCCGGGCTGGACTTGAGGATGACGACCGGCCCGCCAGGCACCTCCGTCATCAGCATGAACACCTTGCCGTGGACCTTGAAGACCTCCCACTCAGGCCCGAACGGGTACTCCAGTGTGGCCATCGGCAGGCTCTCGCCTCGCTCCTGGGCCGTCTCCTGCAGAGTCTGTCCATCCATCACGGCAAACTTCCTTTCGTGTCCGGTGGTTGAGCATCGCTCCAGTCGAGTACGACGACGCGCCTGCCCGGGAACGCGCCGGACTCCGCGTCGGCCTGCGCCTCGCGGACGAATTCCAGGCAGAGGCGGACCGCGCGCAGGGTGTCGTGCAGACGCCCGCAGCCGACCAGTTCCAAGGCCGCGTCGACCCTGTCCGGGCAGATCTCCCGTACGGCATCGGCGATCTCGCCGTCGCCGACGACGGGTGATCGACGCCGAGGTCGCGCAGCATGTCCGCGCGGTCGGGGCGGCGGGTGGTGGCCGGCACGGGGGCGCCCAGGTCCTTGGACACGGCGGCGGCCGTCAGACCGACCGTGGAGGTGCCGCCGCGGATCAGCAGAGTCTGTCCGGCGCACAGCTCCAGGCCGGGTGGCCCGGACGCCGTAGGCGGTCTGGACCATCTCCAGGAGCGCGCCGAGCGTCGCCCACGACAGGTCCGAGGTGAAGGGGATGACCTGTCCGGCTGGGACCAGGACGTACCGGGCGTACGCCCCGTCGTAGGAGCGTCCCATCCCGCCCATCATCGTGGCCACCTGCTGACCCCGAACGCCTTGACCTTGATGCGGACCCATCCGGGGCGTACCGGGGGCACCGACAGCTCCGTGGCGACGAGCTTGTCGATGCCGCTCGGTTCAAAGACGACGATGGCGCGCATCGTGCGGGGCCCGGTCTCCTCGGCACGGTTGGCCGGTTCGTTCATGGTGGTTCCTCGGTTCGGCGATGCGACAGTCGTTGGCCAGTCGGTGACCCCGCCGTACGCGCCCTTGAGGACGTATGCAACGTGACCTCGCCACCCGCCCCCGCGACGCCGCCGGCGCTGGATCCCGACCGGCTCAAGCCCCCGGTCCAGAACGTCCGGCGGGGAACTGGGCGGGTGCGGTTATGTGCCGGGGTGCATGGCGTCGCGGACCAGGGCGGTGTCGACGAACTGCTCGAAGCGGACGATCTTTCCGCCGCGTACGACGAAGTGGTGGGAGACGCGCACGTTGAGCGGTTTGCTGGTGGCCTTGTTGGTGGCGGTATAGCGGGCGAGGACGACGACGTTCTCGCCGTCGACGACGTAGGTGTCGTCGTGGGCGGCCCAGCCGTCCCAGGACTTGCCGAGCTGCTCCATGACGGCGGAGGTGACGCCGGTGGGGGTGCGGTAGGTGCCGGCCAGGGGGAAGCCGGCCATCTCGGTCCATTCCACGTCGTCGGCCAGGGTGGCCCGCAGGGCTTCGAGGTCGCCGTTGGCGGAGGCGACGTACTGGCGGCGCACCACGTCGGCGGGGGCGGCGGAGGCGTGGAAGTCGGTGGTCTCCATGGGTTACGGCCTTTCTCAGATGAGGTCGGGGGCGCCGGTGGGGCACAGGCGGTAGGTGGGTACGCGCCCGGCTCCTGCGTAGCGTTGAAGCAACTGGTGGATGCCCGCGCCGAGGACCGGCGCGAGCAGGTACACGGCGAGGTAGCCGTAGGTCTCCAGGAGCGCGGGGCCGAAATGGCGGGCGCGGGGCCGGCGGTCCGGGTGTCGCGGGCGGTGGCGCTCATGGGTTCTCGCTGGGCTCGGCGGGCACGGCCCGGCCGGGGTCCCCGGCCGGCCCGTGGTCGGGGTGGGTCAGCCCCAGGTGATTTCGCCCTTGGCGACCTTCGCGCCGAGCTGGGCCGCGATGAGCATGCCGGATTCGGGGTAGCGGGCGACCAGGGCATTGGTCAGGGCCTCGCCGCTGGTGGCCTTATCCAGCTCTTCCTCGAAGGCGGTGAGGTAGGCGCGGGTGTAGGCGATCGGGCTCGCGTCGAGGGCGACGGCGGTGGGCAGCCGGTGGCCGGGGACGGCGAAGGCGGGGTCGAGGGCCGTCATCTCGTCCAGCAGCTCGATCCACACGGCGCGGTCCTGCGGCTTGCCGGTGTCGGCGACCCACACGTGCTCGTTCTGGAAGAGCAGCACGCCGGCGACGATCGCCCGGTGTTCCGGCTGCCACAGGTAGTGGCGGTCGGGCAGCCCCGGGTGGCCGCCCTTGAGCTGAAAGACGTGGCCTTCGAAGGTGAGGTCGCCGGTCAGTTCGGCCATCTCGACCAGGCGGGTGGGGCGGTTGGCGCCCACCGGCTCCCAGGCCTTGAGCTTGCCCTCGTACGCGGCCTTGATGTGCTCGATCACCAGCGGCGTCGCCAGGATCTCGGCATCGGGGAAGGCGTCGGCGATGACTTCGGCGCCCCAGTAGTAGTCGGGGTCGGCGTGACTGACGAACACCTTGGTGAGGTTCTTGCCGGAGTCGAGGATCTCAGCGGCCAGCCGGTGTCCGTCGGCGCGGGTGAATCCGGTGTCGATGAGGAACGCGTCGCGCTCACCGGTGATGAGAGTGGCGGTCTTGTTCTTCGAGCCGACGGGGAAGTCCAGGTCGATGACCTTGAAGTCGAGAGTGCTCATCATCATGTCCTTTGCCGGGATCAGCGAGGGGTGGGGAAGGGTGGGGCTGGCTGCTGGTCGTATGGGGTTCAGGTTCGCGCCGCCGGGTGCGGGCAGCACCGACCGTGCCGGTGTGTCGGCCGGGATTCAGCGGCCGGGCGCGGCCGAGTGGGTGCGGGCGGCGGCGAACTGCTCCAGGAGGGTGTCGATGGTGTCGGGACCGGCGTGGCCGACGGCGAGGACCGTGGTGCGGTCGCCGTCCTGGGCCAGGAGGGTCGGGTAGGCGTTCGCGCCCAGGGCTGCCGCCCGCCGGAAGTCGGCCTCGGCCGCGAGAAGGGCGGACGGTGCGGCGCCGACGTCCAGCGGGTCAAGGCCGGCTGCCGCGGCGATCCGGGTGAAGGTGTCGGGGTCGGACAGGCTCAGGCCGTCCTGGTAGAACGCGGCCTGGACGGCCATGGCCAGCTCTACCGCCCGCTCCGGGGCCGCCTGCCGCAGCACCGCCATGCCCCGGGCGGCGTCCAGGGAGTCCATGACGAACGAGCCGTCGGCGATCAGTCGCTCGCACCCCGCGCCGAACGCGACACCGGTCAGCTCGCTGATCTTGGCGTTGGCGCCCTGGACGTAGCCGAACTCGCGGATCGGGACGGCCCTCGGCCCGGCGAACAAGCCGCCCGACACGACCTCGACGGGCAGGTCGGGGTGACGCAGGGTGACCTCGGCCAGGGTGGGGGCGAACCCGTAGGACCAGCCGCAGTAGGCGTCGAAGACATAGACGAGTTTCATGGGGAAGCCTGGCCTTCACAGAGGGAGTCACTCCGCACCGGAGCGATATACCTGCTTCAACAGTATCTGCTGTGTCAGGTATTCCTGCACCGTGAAGGCCCCCTCCCCTCGGGGCTTGCGCCCCTACCGCAGGCGGGGCAGAGCGTCCCGCGCCGAGTGGGACAGGATCCGCAGGCACTCCATGAACTGCTCCCGCGCCTCCTCGGGCAGCGGCGCCAGGAAGTGGCGGCGGATGTTCTCCACGTGCAGCCGACTGGCCCGCACGACGATGCCCTCGCCCTGCTCGGTGAGCCGTACCAGCTTGACCCTGCGGTCCGCGGGGTCGTCGGCGCGCACCACCAGGCCGGCCGCCTCCATCCGGTCCACCAGGCGGGTCATCCCGCCCGTGGTCAGGACCCGCTCCTGCGCGATGGCCCGCATCGACATGCCCGCGCCACCCGCCCTGCCCACGATCAGCAGCACCTCGTACATCAGGTGACTGATCCCGAACTCCTCCTCGATCGCACCGCCGAGCAGGTACTCCAGCCGCCCTGCGGCCCCCTGCAGCCGTCCGAACGCGAGCACCAGCTCGTCGTTCGCCGCCTCCTGCGCCGAACCGATCCCCGCACCTTCGCCCACCCGCCACACCCTTCGCTCGCCAGATCCGGTCTCGGTACGATCATCGCCCCTCCCTGCCGCCCGGCACGCGGCAACGCCCTCCCAGGTGGGCGTCGGGGAGGGCTACTGCCGGGCGGGTCCGGCGGGTGATGGGACCGTAGCCAGGGGGCGCAGGCTGCCCGAGCGGAGGAGGATCCTGCATTGGTGGGCGCCGTGGTGTTGATTCCGGGTCCATGCCTGGCCGGAGTGGAGGAAGGGGTGAGGGATCCGCACGCTGATCGGTCGGTGTCGAGCCCCGCCTCACCAGGGTCCGAGGAATTCAAGCGCCTGTGACACGAATTCGGCGTGGTGCTGGAAGATCCCGCCGTGTCCGGCGTCGGGGTAGAGGGGTACGAGTTGACTCTGGGGCAGCCGTGCCGCCAGATCGAGGGTGTTTTCACTGGGCACCATCCGGTCGCTCTCACCGTTTGCCACGAGGGCTGGATGGTGGATGCGCGACAGGTCTGCCGGCGCCTGGAGGCCCCACCGGTGGATGGCCTTCAGCTGGGCGCGGAACGACGACAGCGAGATGGCTTTGTCGCGGTTGACTGTGCGCTCCTTCAACCGCTCCAGGAAGGCGCGCCCTGCCCGTCGGCCGCCCTCGGTCTCGGTGAAGAAGAGGAACTGCTTCGGATCCTGGCGGGTCAGGGCCCCCTTCAGCGTGGCTCGGATGGTAAGTGCCGTGACCTTGTCGATGCCGGGGCCTCCGGCGGGCCCCGTGCCCGCAAGGATCATCTTGCGTACGAGATGCGGTTCCTCCGCTGCGATGACCTGGGCGATGAAGCCGCCCATCGACAGGCCGAGCAGGTCGACCCGGTCGAACCCGAGGGCCCGGATGAACAGCACCGCGTCGTGGGCCATCGCCTCGATGGTGTCGGGCGTGGAGCCGCCCGACGCACCGACTCCGCGGTTGTCGAAGGTGACCACCGGGCGTCGGGCGGCGAGTCCGTCGATGACGCGTGGATCCCAGTTGTCCAGGGCCGCGGCCAGATGGTTGAGGAGGATCAGCGGGACGCCGTCCTGCGGGCCGAGCTGCCGGTAGACGAAGTCGACGCCGCTCACGGACACGGAGCGGGTCGGCGCGCTCTTGTACGGCGACGGAGTGGGGGTGGGGGAATTCCGCGGTGCACTCATGACCGGGTCCTGGGGGTAGTGGGGGGTGCGGGAAGCTCTTCGTTGCCCGGGGAGGCCTTCACCGTTCGCTCCGGCGAGGGTCTGCCCTCACGTCATCGCGACGACGACCTTGCCGGCCTTCGCACGGCCCTCCTCGACGTATTCCATGGCCTCCCGGGTCTGATCGAACGGGAAGACACGGTCGACGACGGGACGGATCTTCCCGGCGTCGATGAGCGGCGTGAGTTCGCGCAGCTGGTCGCCGCTGGCCTTCATGAACAGGAACGAGTACGTCACGCCCAGGCGCTTGGCGCGGCGCCGGGGCTTGAAGCTCAGCGCGCTCATCGCAAGTCGGAGGATCGCGTTCGCGCCCAGCTCGCGGGCGAAGGCCGCGTCGGGCGGGCCTGCGACGCTGATGACCTTCCCGCCGGGCTTGAGTACCCGTAGGGACTTCTCGAGCGTCTCGCCGCCGAGGGTGTCCAGGACCACGTCGTAGCCGTCGAGGACCGCCTCGAACGCCTGCAGCTTGTAGTCGACGACGACGTCCGCGCCGAGCTCCTTGACCAGGTCGACGTTGGCGGTGCTCACGGTGGTGGCCACGTGCGCGCCCAGCGCCTTTGCCAGTTGAACGGCGATGCTGCCGAGGCCGCCGGCGCCCGCGTGGATCAGGACCTTTTGGCCCGGCTGCACTCGTGCCCGTTCGACCAGCGCTTGCCAGGCGGTCAGGGCGACGAGGGGAAGGGAGGCGGCCTCCGCCATGGTGAGCGTGGCCGGCTTGATCGCCACGTCGTCCTGGTGGACGGCGATGAGTTCGGCGAAGGTGCCGATACGGTCCTTGTCGGGGCGCGCGTAGACCTCATCACCCAGCGCGAACCGGGTGACGGCCGGCCCCACCTGGACCACCACCCCGGCGAGGTCGTTGCCCAGGACGAGCGGGAGACGGTACGGCAGGATCGCCTTGAAGGCCCCGTCGCGGATCTTGAGGTCCAGCGGGTTGACGCCCGCCGCGGCGATCCGCACCAGGACGTCGTCGGCTCCCACCCGCGGATCGGGCATCTCACCGGCGCGCACGCCGGCCTTGTCGCCGTACCGCTCGATCATGAAGGTCTTCATCGTCGTCTCCGTTTCTCGTCCGCGAGGGGACGGGATCCCCGGTCTCGTAGCGGGCTTCTCCCGGTGCGAGACACTCTGTGCCCTTTTCTCTGATCCTCTGGAGACCCTCGCCGTTGCGGCGCGTGGCCGTCACCGACGCGACAGCGGCTGGGGATTCCAGGAGCGGTGCGGCTACCGGGAGCCACCTCGCATTGCGCCTTCGGGCGTCAGGCCACGGGCAAGGCCGGGTGGATGACGCGGCTGGTGCCGCCTCCCTGTATGCCGCCCAGGGATCCGGCGATCACCTCGTGGGGGGCTCCGAGCGGCACCGCGCTGACGTCGGAGAGGCGGGTGAAGTGCTCGGGGGTCAGCTGGACGTCGAGAGCTCCCGGGTAGCTGTCCATCTGCGTGAGGTTGCGCGGCCCGATGATGGGGATGAGCGAGGCCCGGGACCGGGCGGCGCGCTCCCGCACCCAGGCCACCGACACCTGGGCGGGCGTCACGCCGATCTCCTCGGCGATGGCCAGGACGGCACCGACGACGGCGGTCTTCTGGCCGGTGCTCTCCGTGTGGATGACCGCCCCCAGGTCACTGAGGCGCCCTTCGGCGCTGCGCCGGTACTTTCCGGTGAGCAGTCCGCCGCCCAGCGGGGACCACAGGGCGGCGCCGAGTCCCAGGCTCTCGGCCATGGGCAGCAGTTCGCGGTCGGCGGTCCGCTCGACGAGGCTGTACTCGTTCTGGATGCCCACGATGGGCGCCTGGTTGTTCAGGTCTGCGAGGGTGACCGCTCGGGAGACGCGCCAGGCGGGGAAGTTGGACACGGCGGCGTGGTGGATCTTGCCGGCCCTCACCAGGTCGTCGAGCCCGCGCAGGATCTCCTCCATGGGGGTGAGATCGTCGGGGAAGTGCACCCAGAGCAGGTCGATGTAGTCGGTGCCCAGGCGCTTCAGACTGGCCTCCACCGAGGCGACCATGTTCTTGCGGCTGTTGCCCGTCTTGGAAACGCTCGGCTGCGGCGCGACCCCAAGGCTGAACTTGGTGGCCAGAGCGAAGTGGTCACGGTCGGCGGAGACGAACTTTCCCGTCAGTTCTTCCGACTCGCCGAACTGGTAGGTGTCCGCGGTGTCCAGGAAGGTGCCTCCCGCTTCGGCGAATCGGTCGAGGATACGGCGCGCCTCGTCCGGCTCGGCGCCCGCGCCCCAGCCGGTGCCGAAGTTCGCCGTGCCGAGCGCATACTCGGACACGCGCAGTCCGGTCCGGTGCCCGAAGGTCGTGTACCGCATCAGGTGTCCTTGCTCGAGAATCGACAGGGGAAGGCGGCAGTGCGGCGGTGCGCGCTCACGCCGCGTTCGGTGAAGCGGCCAGGCTCTGCCTGACGTACCGGGTGGTCTCGTCGGCGAGGATCTCGGGCAGGCCCTTCTCGATCCCGTACAGGGCCTGTGCGGCGACATCGGCGGGATCGGTCTTTTGATCGGCGGGAACGGCCGCGGCCATGTCGGTGTCCATGTACGCCACGTGCAGAGCCGAGACGGTGATGCCGCGGGGCGCCAGTTCCTCCCGGGCAGCGTCGGTCAGCGCCCATGCCGCGGCCTTGGCCGCGGCGTAGGACCCGAGGCCGGCCGGGTGCAGCCAGGACAGAACCGACAGGACGTTGAGCACGGCGCCACCGCCGTTGCCTTCGATGACGGGGGCGAAAGCCCGCGTCACGGCGAGCGGACCGAAGAAGTTCGTCTCCATCTCCAGGCGCACCGCATCCAGGCCTCCCGCGATCAGCGGCGTGGCGGTGGAGATGCCCGCGTTGTTCACCAGCAGCGTCGCGTCGAACGCCGTGCGGGCCGCGACCCGGATCGACTCCTCGTCCGTCACATCCAACAGAAGAGGGGTGACGCCCGGCAGGTCCACCGTCTCGGGGCGGCGGGCGGTCGCGTACACCTTCGCCCCGCGCTCCACGAGCTGGGCGGCCAGATGCCGCCCGAGGCCCCTGTTGGCGCCGGTGACCACCGCTACCGCGTCCTTCAGCTCCATGTCTGCTCCCAGCGTCGTCGCGGGCGCCGAGCAGCCCGCAGAAATTAGATTACGAATACAATCTAAACCCTGGCGTAGGATAGATGTCAAACGACATCCACTCGGGAGGTGGCTGATGGGCCGCGTAACGCAGGCACAAGCGGAGGAGAACCGCCGGAGGGTCGTGGAAACCGCCTCCCGGCTGTTCAGGGAGCAGGGCACCCATGTCAGCGTCGCCGACCTCATGAAGGCGTCCGGCCTGACCCACGGCGGCTTCTACAAGCAGTTCGCCTCCAAGGAGGCGCTCATCGACGAAGCCACCGCCCATGCGTTCGATGAACTGACCCGGCTCCGCAATGACGGACTGAAGCAGCACGCCGGACAGCGCGACGCCGCCCAGCAGGCGCTGATCGACACGTACCTCTCCATCGAGCACCGCGACAGCGCGGCAGACGGGTGCCCCGCCGCCGCCCTCGCCACCGACATCGCGCGCGAACCCGGAGATCGCGAGGCCCGCCGCGTCTACACCGAAGGAGTCAGCGACTTCGCCGAGTGGCTCGCCACCGAGGATCAGGACGGCATCAGCCGGCTGTGCACCATGCTCGGCGCTCTCGTCCTGGCCCGAGCCACCAAGGGCTCCCCGCTCTCCGAGGAGATCCTCACCGCCGCGCACGCGGCCTTGACGGCGACCGACTGACCCGGGACAAGACGCCGGGCACCACGCCGCAGGAATTCACCGGCCCGTGAGGAGCAGCTGCACACGCGCGCCGACGTACGCCCCGCGACCCGCATGGCAACGGCCGCCAGGCGCAGCAACCCGTGAGCGCGGCGAACGCGGCCGTGCTCACGGCTCGCGGACCCCGCCTCCGGACTCCCCCACAACTGCAGCAATGTGCCGACCGGCACCTCGTACGCGGCGGCGATCTCCTGGCAGGAGGGTGGCGCCACTGCAGTGCCGCAGCATCAGCACCGGCCGTCGAGGCCGGGCGTCTCCCGAGTGGCGCGCAGGCGCATGCGGCAGGCGTTGCGCAGCTGGCCCGGCTGCCCGGAGTTCAGCGGCTGACCTCCACCCTCGTCATGAAGAACGTCGTCCAGGACCGCCCGCTGCCCGCGTAGCGGTCACGCGGGACACCGCACGGCCGCGAAACGGGCCCCGCGGAATACCGCACGTTCCGAATGACGCTCCCCGCCGGCTGGTACGAGACGGCCCGGCGCCTGACCGAGGCCGGGCACACCATCTACGGCGGGGCACGCGACGGCCAACGCGGCCGGGAGGCGGCCTCAAAGCTCGGCGCCAGCTCCGTTCGGATCGACGTCACCGGCGAGGACTCCGTCCAGGCCGCCGCCGCATTCGTCCGCGAGGACGCCGGCCACCTCGACGTCCTGATCGACAACGCCTGCATCGGGGGCGCCGGCAAACCGGTCCCGATCACCTGGCCGCCCACCGGCCGCTCATCGGGGCACCCTGCATCGACGCCGCGGCCGACGAGATGTACACCGGACTCGCACGTCGGCTGAGCTCAGCCGACGACCAGAGCGGGATCTTGGCCTGGCATGACCGGCCGCGGGCCGCTCCGTACGCGGCCGGCCTCGGTGGAGCAGTCGGTCGACGACCGAGGCGATCTCGTGCATCCCGGTAGGGCATGCCGGGCACCCGATCTCCGGAGGGCGGGTGGCCCATCTCAGACGGCCGGAAGCGGCCCGGGCCGGTCCGTCCGGAACGAACCGGATGGTCCGGCCCAGGCCGGCGACGCGATTGCCTACGGAGATACCGGCATGCCGCCGAAAGTGACGGCGAGGCGGCCGTCGGCAGCGAAGGACCAGTTCAGCGCGCCGGCATAGGAGGAGCACCGGGATCCGTTGGAGCCGGACCAGAACTGGTTCGAGCCGTCGGCGTCGCCGATGGTCCTGTCGTTCGTTCCGCTGCCGCTGCGGCACGAGACGTTGTTGCGGAACACCGAGGTGCCGTCGTCGAACGAGTAGTTGCGCTGGGCGTTGTCGATGCTGACGTTGCCCGAGACCGACATGGTGCCGGGGTTGCTGTTGTACGTGAATCCGTGCTTGCCGTTGTGGTAGGCGATGCTGCGCCGGATGACGTGGTCGACCTTGATGTCCTCGCCGCCGAGCTTGTAGCCGTTGCGGTCACCGTTGGAGTTCACGGTGCCGTCGGAGAGAGTGCCGTTGGCGTAGGCGAGAGAGTCCTCGATGGTGACCGGACCGATGGGGCCGGTGTCGGTCTTGGTGTAGAGGTCCCAGCCGTCGTCGATGTTGTTGTGGGCCACGGCGTAGCGGAAGACGTTCCCGGGACCGACGGTGAGCTTCGCCGCGAAGCCGTCGGCGTCCTCGCCATCGGCATCCGCGTTGTCGTGCGACTCCGCGCTCAGGACGAGATTGTTGGAGGGCCACTGGTCACGCGGGGTGGTGGAGGCCATCCGCGAGAGCTGCAGCCCGGTGTCCCGGTTGAAGCGCGTCACCGTGCGCTCGAAGATGTTGTTGCTGCCGCCGACGAAGATCCCGTTGTCGCCGGCGCGCTCGACGACGATGCCCTTGACGTGCCAGTACGACCCGTTCACAGCGAGCCCTCGGTTCGCCGGGTCCTCGCTCATCGCCGAGAAGTTCAGCACCGGCTGCTCACCGGGGTAGGCGGACAGCTGCGTGCGGGCACTCGACGTTCCGTTCTTGCCCTGCGGGATGGTGATCGTCTGGGAGTGGTGGTACGTCCCGCCGCGCAGGTAGATCGTCCCACCGGCGGGGACGCGGCTGATCGCCGAGGTGAGCGTCGTCGGGGCCGTTTGCGTACCGGCCGCGCCGTCGGTTCCGTTCGGCGCCACGTACAGCGCGGTACCCGACGGCGGCGGGGTGGTGTCGCCCGTCTCGACGTCGAGGGAGTCGATGTTGGGCAGGCCGGCGGAGGCCGTCGGGCTGAGCCGGATGGTGTTGCTGCCCGACGCGAGGGGCACCGTGAGCGTCTTCACCGTCCACGCCGCCCAGGTGCCGGTGCTCTCGAAGGACGCCGACGCTGCGGCCGAGCCGTTCACCGTGACGGCCGCGGGCCTCGCGGTGGTGGTCCCGTTGGCGAAGCGGACCTTCAGCGTCGCGGTACCCGCGGCGGGGGCGTTCACCGTGAACTGCGCGGCGGCGCCGATCGCGTTGGTCCCGTTGCAGAATCCGGTGCCGGAGTAGCCGGCCCAGTCGGAGTCGATGGTGCCGGTACAGAGGGCCGGCGCACTCTCGGCCTCGTAGCGGACGGCGGCGGCCGCGGCCGTGCCGCCGGGCAGCACCGCGAACGCGCCGACCGCCAGGGCGGCGCACGCGATTAAGGACACGGGGGAACTGGGTTTCATGGGGTCACTGCCTTCGGGATGGAAAGCGCTTGCTACGGGGGCAGCAGGCGGGGAGGGAAGGGAAGATGCGGTGGATTCGCTCAGACCAGTGGGCTGGGAGCGCTCCCACTGTGCAGACGGGACGCGGCGGCGTCAAGACGTGCGAAGGGTCGGAGGTCCTCCCCTCGGCCTCCGCACGGCTCACGCGCTCCGCAGGGCCGCGACGAGGTCGCGCAAGCGGTCAAGGCCCGCGTGCGGGAGAAGGCCCAGGTGGTAGAGGTGCGCCTCACCGAGTCCCGCGGACACGTGACGGGCCGCCAGCGCACCGAGGCCCGCCGGGTCCGAAGGCAGAGTCTCAGGGCGGAAGTAGCCGCCGACGGTCGTGGCGGGGGGCGTCAGTCGGCGCAGGGCCGCTACCGGAGCTCCGCCGGGCTCGGCGGCCCAGCAGTTGGCCACAACGGAGTCGATGCCCTCGGCCACGTGCGGCCCGAGGGGTGCGAAGGCCCCGGTCACCCAGGGGGACGCCGCACCATGCACGGTGACGCGGATACCCGGAGCGGCGCTCCGCGCGGCGGCGACCAAACGGGTGTGCAAGGCGGAAGCCGACACCTCGGCGCACCCGCGCAGGACGGCTGCCGACTGCACACCGAGGGCCTCCTCGGGGCTCTCGGGCGGCCGCTCCGGCCCGAGGGCCGCTCGGGCCCGGGCAGCGACGCGTTCCGGGTCGAGGCCCGCCGCCCGCTGGATGCGCCGGCAGGACGCGCAGAAGCACAGCGAGAGCAACTCCCGCTGGACGGCGGTCCACTGAGCGAACTCGGTCTTGTCATGATGTCCGCCGTGGTCCACTCCCAGCGGACCGGCGGCCTCCAGGATCAGCCCGTCAGCCTCGCCGAGCAGGGCGACCTCGTGCACCAGGGTGGCGCAGTAGTCGGCGACCTGGGGCGCCTGCGGGCACAGGGCGTACGTGTAGGGCTCGTCGAAGGCGTTGCGTCGGACGAGGTCCGGATTCTCCCTCCCCAGCAGGCTGTTGTGAGTGAGTACGGTCCATGCGGCGACGCGCAGACCCTGGGCGACCAGGGCCTTCCTGGCCGCGCCGAAGGAGTCGGGGACGGTCCAGCCGGGTACGCGCGGCGCCAGTCTCATCCCCTGCCATGCGGCGGGGCGGACCGGGAGGTAGCAGGCGGCGTGTGCGGCGTCCACCAGCCGGTGTCGCGGGTGGAGCGGGGTGGCGGCACGGGTGCTGTGGTAGTTCGCCGCGACGGCCACGGTCTCCACGCCGGCCTCGCGCGCACGGCCGGCGGCCGCGGGATCACCGACGAAGTCCCAGGGGTACGCGTATCCGGTCGCCGTCACCATCGGAACCTCACCGCCTGTGCATGGATTCGGAAGCGTTCAGACCTGTGAACTATGGCCACGGCCGTGAGCGTTGCGAACAGTAGGCACCCGCCCGCGACCTCGTCAAGCAGTCCTGCGGCGTTGACGATCTTTCGAAACGATCTCCCGCGCGTTCATGTATGTGACTACGTTCTCCGTCATGAAAACCTCACACGCGAAGCCCCGCACCGTTCTGCTCACCGGCGCGGCCGGGGGTGTCGGCACCCTGATGCGGGAGCTGCTTCCCGGCTACGGATACCACCTCCGGCTACTCGACGTGGTATCCGTCGACGGCGCACCGGACGCGATAATCGCCGATCTCGCCGACCGCGAGGCGCTGCGCGAGGCCGTCCGCGGCGTCGACGCGGTCGTTCATCTCGCCGGGATATCCCTGGAGTCCACCTTCGAGAAGGTGCTGGCCGCCAACGTCACCGGGCTGCACCACCTCTACGAGGCCGCCCGCGAGGAGGGGGTGCGCCGCGTCGTCTTCGCCTCCAGCAACCACGCCGTCGGCTTCACCCCCCGCCCCCGCGGGGACGACCCGCTGGTCCCCGTCGACACCCCGCGCCGGCCCGACAGCTTCTACGGCCTGTCCAAGTGCTTCGGAGAGGATCTGGCCCAGCTCTACTGGGACCTCCACGGGATCGAGACCGTCTCCGTGCGGGTCGGCTCCTGCTTCCCCGAGCCGACCTCCGTGCGGATGCTGTCGCTGTGGCTGAGCCCCGCCGACTGCGCTCGACTCCTGCACGCGGCACTGACCGCCGAGGACGTCGGACACACCGTCGTGTACGGATCTTCCGCCAACACCCGCCTGTGGTGGGACCTTTCCTCGGCCCTGGCCATCGGCTACGAGCCGCAGGACGACTCGGAACGGTTCGCCGAGCGGCTCGTCACCGAGCTGGGGATTCCGGACGAGGGCGACCCCGACGACTTGTACATGGGCGGCCGCTTCTGCACCGACCCGCCGCGCTGGCCGCACTGACACGGCCGGACAGAAAGCGCTTTCCACGACTCGTGCGCGAAGCATTGACGAAACACCAACTGCCGCTTAGCTTCTCGTCATTGCACTTCGTACGTCATATATGAGACGCGATACACGAGATCTGAGAGTGCGTCATGACCTTCGCCCCCAGCCCCATCCCGTCCCGCACCCAGTACGTCCTGGAGGCGATCAAGCACGACATCCTCACCGGAGGCCTGAGCCCCGGTCAGGCCCTGGTCGAAACCGAACTCGCCTCGCGCTTCGGGGTGTCCAAGACCCCGGTGCGCGAGGCGCTCAAGACCCTGGCGGGCAGCGGGCTCGTGGTGATGAGCCAGTTCAAGGGGGTCACCGTGCGCATGGTCGACGCCGACATGGCCCGCGAGGTCTACGACGTACGGCTGCTCCTGGAGCCCGAGGCGGTTCGCCGCAGCGTGGCCGCGCGTGCCCCGCTCGACGCTGCCCGGGAGGCGCTGGCGCGTGCCGCCGGCGCCGAGGATCCGGCCGAACGCTCGCTCGCCAACCGCGAGTTCCACCGCGCGCTCTACCTGCCCTGCGGCAATCCCCTGCTCGGCAGGATGCTCGACGAGGTCCGCGACCAGGCGGCCCTCGTCTCCACCGTCGCCTGGGCCGCCGTCCCCTCCTGGGAGCACGAGGCCGCCGAACACGAGGAGATCTTGCGGCTCGCGGCAGCGGGAGACTCAGAGCGGGCCGGTCGGGCCGTCCACGAGCACATCGCCTCCTTTGTCCAGCGCGCCTTCCCCCTGGACGACGGGGCCGGCGAGTGACCATGACGTTCGAGCCCCTGAAGACCGCACTCGCCGATGTCGTTGCCATCCCCGTCACTCCCTTCACCGCGGAGGGAGAGCTCGACACCGAAGCACACCGCACTCTCCTGCGACGCCTGATCGAGGCCGGTGTACGCACGCTCACACCGAACGGCAACACCGGCGAGTTCTACGCCCTCACACCCGAAGAGCGCCGCCTGGTCACCGAGTTGACCATCGACGAGGCGGACGGGCGCGCCACCGTCCTGGTCGGCGTCGGCCACGACGTGCCGACGGCGATCGCGGCCGCCCGGCACGCGCGCGCCTGCGGGGCACGGATGCTGATGGTGCATCAGCCAGTACATCCGTACGTCTCCGAAGCCGGCTGGGTCGACTACCACCGGGCCATCGCCGAGTCCGTGCCCGAACTCGGGATCGTCCCCTACATCCGCAACCCGCAGCTGAGCGGGGCCCGGCTCGCGGAGCTGGGCGACGCCTGCCCGAACGTCATCGGCGTGAAGTACGCCGTCCCGGACGCGGCCCGCTTCGCCGGCTTCGCCCGTGACGCGGGGCTCGACCGGTTCGTCTGGGTGGCGGGGCTCGCCGAACCGTACGCCCCTTCCTACTTCGCGAGCGGCGCGACGGGCTTCACCTCCGGCCTCGTCAACGTCTGCCCGCCGCTCTCGCTGGAGATGCTGTCGGCCCTGCGGGCGGGCGACTACCCGGCCGCGATGAAGGTGTGGGAACGGATCCGCCGCTTCGAGGAGCTGCGGGCCGCCGACGGCAGCGCCGACAACGTCACGGTCGTCAAGGAGGCCCTCGCCTCGCTCGGTCTGTGCCGGCGCGACATCCGCCCGCCCAGCCGCGAACTGCCCGTGTCCGCACGCGCCGAGGTCGCCGCGATAGCCGCCGGATGGCCGGCATGAGCAGGCGGCCCGAGGACCTGCGCAGCCACCAGTGGTACGGCACGGACGGGCTGCGCTCGTTCAGCCACCGCGCCCGCACCCGCCAGCTCGGCTACCTCCCCGAGGAGCACCTGGGCAAGCCGGTCGTGGCGATCCTCAACACCTGGTCCGACATCAATCCCTGCCACGTCCACCTCCGCGACCGCGCGCAGGCCGTGAAGCGGGGCGTGTGGCAAGCCGGTGGCTTCCCTCTCGAGTTCCCGGTCTCCACCCTTTCCGAGACCTTCCAGAAGCCGACTCCGATGCTCTACCGCAACCTCCTCGCGATGGAGACGGAGGAGCTGCTGCGTTCCTACCCGGTCGACGGCGCGGTCCTCCTCGGCGGCTGCGACAAGTCGACCCCGGCGCTGCTGATGGGCGCGGCCTCGGTGGACCTGCCGACCGTTTTCGTTCCGGCCGGGCCGATGCTGCCGGGCCACTGGCGGGGCGAGACACTCGGTTCCGGCACCGACATGTGGAAGTACTGGGACGACAAGCGGGCGGGCCTGATCGGGGACTGTGAAATGGCCGAGCTGGAGAGCGGGCTGGCCCGCTCCCCCGGCCACTGCATGACGATGGGCACGGCCTCCACGCTCACCGCCGCCGCCGAGACCCTGGGCGTGACGGTGCCGGGCGCGTCCTCGATCCCGGCGGTCGACTCGGGGCACGACCGGATGGCCGCCGCCTCCGGGATGCGGATCGTGGAGCTCGTACGGCAGGACCTGCGGCTGTCGCGGATCCTGACCCGGGAGGCGTACGAAGACGCGGTCGCGGCCGTCCTCGCGCTCGGCGGGTCGACGAACGCGGTCATCCACCTGATCGCCATGGCCGGCCGTTCGGGGGTGACGCTCACCCTGGACGACTTCGACCGCATAGCGCGGACCGTGCCGGTGCTGGCCGACCTCCGCCCCGGCGGACGGTTCCTCATGGAGGACTTCCACTTCGCCGGCGGCATGCCCGCATTCCTCTCCCGGCTCACCGACGTGCTGCACCTCGACCGGCCGACCGTCTCCCACGACACGCTGCGCGAGCAGCTCGACGGCGCCCGCGTGCACAACGACGAGGTCATCCGGGAACGCGACCGGGCCCTCGCACCCGAAGGCGGGGTCGCGGTGCTGCGCGGGAACCTCTGTCCGGACGGCGCGGTCATCAAGCACATCGCCGCCGAGCCGCACCTGCTGAAGCACACCGGTCCGGCGGTGGTCTTCGACGACTACCGCACGATGCAGCGGACCATCGACGACCCGGAACTCGGTATCACCGCGGACCACGTGCTCGTACTGCGGGGCGCCGGGCCGAAGGGCGGCCCGGGGATGCCGGAGTACGGGATGCTGCCGATCCCTACGTACCTGCTGGAGCAGGGCGTACGGGACATGGTCCGGATCTCCGACGCCCGGATGAGCGGCACGAGTTACGGCGCGTGCGTGCTCCACGTGGCGCCCGAGTCCTACGTCGGCGGGCCCCTGGCCCTCGTCCGCACGGGCGACACCATCACCCTCGATGTCGAGGCACGCACGCTGCATCTGCACGTATCCGACGACGAGTTGGCGCTTCGGCGGGAGGCATGGACCCCGCCGCCGGTCCGCTACGAGCGCGGCTACGGGGCGCTCTACACCGAGCAGATCACCCAGGCCGACACAGGATGCGACTTCGAGTTCCTGGCCCGGCCCGGGGCGACTCCCGATCCCTACGCGGGCTGATTCCTTCGCGCGGCCGACGCGTCCGCCTGCCCGAAACACCGAGAACGGAGCCACCGTCATGGCCTCAGCTGTGACCCGCCGTACGGGAGCCACCCCCCGCCGACTGCCGTACCTGCTGATCGCCCCCGCCGCGCTGCTGATGCTGGGATTCATCGCCTATCCCGTGCTCAGCGTCTTCTACTACAGCCTTCAGGACTACAACCCCACCAAGCCCTGGCGGAACGGGTTCGCCGGCTTCGGCAACTTCGTACGCATCTTCACCGACGATCCACACTTCTGGGGGACGCTGACCTTCAGCGCGAAGTGGGTCGCCGTCGAGGTGAGCCTGCAGCTCGTGTTCGGCCTGGCCCTGGCGCTCATCGTCAACCAGACGTTCGCGGGCCGCGCCCTGGGCCGGGCGCTGGTGTTCTCCCCGTGGGCGGTCTCCGGAGTGCTGACGTCAGCCATCTGGGTGCTGCTCTACAACTCTCAGACGGGCATCACTCGTTACCTGGCCGACCTGGGAATCGGCGAGTACGGCACGTCCTGGCTGTCCGACACCTCGACGGTCTTCTCCGCGGTGGTCGTCGCCGATCTGTGGCGCGGTGTCCCCTTCTTCGCGATCCTCATCCTCGCCGACCTCCAGTCCGTACCAAAGGACCTGTACGAGGCCGCCGAGGTCGACGGGGCCGGGCGGCTGCGGCAGTTCCTCCACATCACGCTGCCGCACCTCAGGGACGCGATCGTCCTGTCCACCCTGCTGCGGGCGGTGTGGGAGTTCAACAACGTGGACCTGCTCTACACCCTCACGGGCGGCGGCCCGGCGGGCGAGACGACCACGCTGCCCCTCTACATCGCCAACACCAGTGTCGACGCACACAACTTCGGATACGCCTCCGCGCTCACGACGGTGGCGTTCGTGATTCTTCTCTTCTGCTCGATGGTCTATCTGCGCCTGAGCAAGTTCGGAGGCGACAGCAAGTGAGACGGCGACGCGCTTGGGACGAGGTCCCCCGGTGGCAGATCTACTTGCCGCTCGGTATCTATCTGCTCTTCACCCTGATCCCCTTCTACTGGATCCTGCTCTTCGCTCTGCGGCCGGCGGGCTCCACCTCACTCGTGCCGTGGCCCATGACCACCGAGCACTTCGAGAAGGTGTGGACCGAGCGGGGCTTCGCCACCTTCTTCCAGAACAGTCTGCTCATCGGCCTCGCGACCCTGGTGATGACCACGGTGATCGCGCTCGCCGGCGGCTACGCCCTGGCCCGCTTCGACTTCCGGATC
This sequence comes from Streptomyces sp. CA189, assembly GCF_056428985.1. Lineage (NCBI taxonomy): Bacteria > Bacillati > Actinomycetota > Actinomycetes > Kitasatosporales > Streptomycetaceae > Streptomyces > Streptomyces sp. CA189. Next base: position 109,326 of record NZ_JBWJVM010000003.1, read on the forward strand.
AAGAGGGGCTTCATGCTGGCCCTGCTGTGCTCGCAGTTCGTCCCGGGAGCGCTGCTGCTCGTACCGCTGTTCCAGACCTTCGCCAGTCTGCGGATGATCAACTCGCTGGGCAGCGTCATCATCGCGGAGACGGTCTTCCAGCTCCCCTTGTCCATGATCCTCATCAGCGGCTTCATCAAGAACGTGCCGTACTCACTGGAGGAGGCCGCCTGGGTGGACGGCTGCAACCGCTTCAACGCGTTCCGTGTCGTCGTCCTGCCGCTGCTGCGGCCCGGTCTGGTCGCCGTCGGCTCCTTCGCCTTCGTCCACGCCTGGAACCACTTCCTCTTCGCGCTGATGTTCCTCAGCAGCCAGGACAAGCAGACCATCCCGGTCGGCCTCAACACCCTCATGGGCGCGGACAGTGTCGACCTGGGCGCTCTCGCCGCGGGGGGCGTGATCGCGGCGGTGCCCGTCGTGATCGTGTTCGCCTTCATCCAGAAGTGGCTGGTCACCGGCTTCAGCGCAGGGGCGGTGAAGGGATGAGCAACGGCACCACGCCCACCCCCTTGCCCGTGGTCCTGGCGGGCGCCCGCGGCCACGGCCGTTCGCACCTCCTGAACATCCGCCGGCTCGAACGCCTCGGCCTGGTCCGCCTCGCCGGCCTCTGCGAGCTGCGGCCGCTCGACGCCGATGAGCTGGACGGGTTCGGGGCCCCGGAACAGTCCCCGGACTTCGACGCGCTGATGGCCTCCACGGGGGCCCGGATCGCCGTGCTCTGTACGCCGATCCAGACGCACACCGAGCTGGCCCTGACCGCCGCCCGCCACGGCGCGCACCTCCTCCTGGAGAAGCCCCCGGCACCCTCGTACGCGGAGTTCCGCCGGATCGCGGACGCGGTGGCGGCGGCCGGCGTGGCCTGCCAGATCGGCTTCCAGTCCCTCGGCTCGCACGCGATCCCGGCCATCAGGGAGCTCATCGAGGCGGGCGAGATCGGCGAACTCCTCGGCGTCGGCGCGGCCGGCGCGTGGATCCGTGACGAGGGGTACTTCCGGCGCGCGCCGTGGGCCGGCCGCCGCCGCCTGGACGGTGCGGACGTCGTCGACGGGGCCCTGACCAACCCGCTGGCCCACGCCGTCGCCACCACCCTGGCCGTCGCCGGCAGTACTCGGGCCGAGGACGTCGAGTCCGTCGAGACCGAGCTCCTGCGCGTCAACGCCATCGAGTCCGACGACACCTCCTGCGCCCGCGTCGTGACCCCGGCCGGCCTCCGGCTCACCGTCGCGGTGACCCTGTGCGCCGAGACGGGCTCGGAGCCGTACGTGGTGGTCCACGGCAGCCGGGGGCGCATCACCCTCTGGTACCGGCAAGACCGGGTCCTGCTCCAGCGGGCCGGGCACGGCCCGGAGGAGACCGTCCACGGCCGGACCGATCTCCTGGAGAACCTCGTGGGCCACGTGACCGGCGGCGAAGCACTGCGCGTACCGCCCGAGGAGACCGGCGCGTTCATGCTGGTCGTCGAGGCGGTCCGGCTGGCGCCCGATCCCGTGGCACTGCCGGACGCGTACTGGCGCACCGAGCCGGGCCCGAGCGCGCCGCGCCGGGTCGTCGACGGGATCGACGCACTCGTCGACAGGAGCGCCCACGCGCTCGGCCTCTACTCAGAACTGGGCGCCCCCTGGGCGCCGGCGACCAGGGCGCGGACCCGGTGAACGCGGCGCTCGTCCTTCGCTGCGCAGGCCGTCCGGTGGCGCGCTACACGGCCGGGCCGGACCTGGCGCGGGACCACTCCCCCCGGCCCTACCTGCATCCGGTCACCACCCTGGCGGGGGTCCGTGTCACGGAGCTGATCCCCGGGGACCACCCGCACCACCTCGGCGCGGGCGTGGCCGTGCCCGATGTGGCGGGCCACAACTTCTGGGGCGGGCGCACCTTCGTGCGCGACCGGGGGCCGACCGCGCTCGACAACCACGGCGTGCAGCGGCACGACGGCTTCAGCCGCCTCGACCAGGACGGGTTCGTGGAGGAACTGAGCTGGACGGCCGGGGGCCGGGTGCTCCTGCGCGAGCGCCGGACCGTGGTGACGGCGGCGCTGAGCGACTCGGCCTGGGCCCTGGACTTCACCTTCTCGCTCACCGAGGCGTCGGGCCGGGCCCTGTCCATCGGCAGCCCGGCCACCAACGGACGACCGGGCGCGGCCTACGGCGGCTTCTTCTGGCGCGCCCCCAAAGAGGCGGCGCCCCCGGTCGTCTTCAGTGCGGACGCCGATGGCGAGGAGGCCGTGCACGGCTCCCGTGCCGACTGGGTCGCGCTGGCCGGCCGGGGCTGGACGCTGGTCTTCGCCGGCGCGACCGAGGAGACCCGGCGCGATCCGTGGTTCCTGCGCGCCGCCGAATATCCGGGCGTGGGTTCCTCCCTCGCCGCTGACCGGCGCCTGACCGTCGCGGCCGGAGCGAGCGTCGTACGGCGGGTGGTCACCGTGGTGGCCGACGGCCGTCCGGGGCGGGCCGAGGCCGCGGCGCTGGTGCGCGAAGCCGTCGCGGCACGTCACCTCTGACCGTGCTCCTCCACGGGGTCCCGCACCGCGTGCTCCCCCACCACCCCACCAGATTCCCGACAGATCCTGAGAGAAGAGAGCCGACGATGACCAGTTTCCGTCAAGGGCGGCGCAGAGCCGTCTGCGCCCTCGCCCTGACCACCGTGCTCGCCCTGACCGTCACCGCCTGCGGAGACGACGGCAGCGGCGCCGCGGGTGACAAGGGCGGCGAGGGTCCGGGCAAGGGACAGATCACCTTCTGGGACAACAACGGCGGTGTCCGCACCGACGTCTGGAAGGCGATCATCCAGGACTTCGAGAAGCAGAACCCCGAGATCAAGGTGAACTACGTCGGAATCGCCTCGACGGAGGTGCAGTCCAAGTACGACACGGCCATCCAGGGCGGCGGCCTGCCCGATGTCGGCGGCGTCGGAGCGGCGATGCTCGCCGGGATCGCCGTGCAGAACGCCCTGGAGCCGCTCGACGCCCGCGTCGACTCCAGCGCGCTCAAGGGCAAGCTCAACGCGGGCATGGTCGAGAGCGTGAAGTCGGCGGGGGGCAAGGACCAGCTCTTCACCGTTCCCACCTCCGCCAGCAACGGTGTCCTCTACTACCGCACCGACCTGTTCGCGGCAGCCGGCCTGCAGGCGCCCGACACCTGGTCCGCGTTCTACGCGGCGGCCGAGAAGCTGACCCGGAAGGACGAGAACAGGTTCGGCTACACCATCCGCGGCGGCGCGGGCTCCATCGCCCAGGCGCTGGACGCCATGTACGGCCAGAGCGGGGTCACCGGCTTCTGGGACGGCGACAAGACCACGGTCAACGACCCCAAGAACGTGGCCGCGTTGGAGAAGTACGTGGGGCTGTTCAAGAACAACACCCCGGCTGCCGACGTCAACAACGACTTCACCAAGATGGTCGCCCAGTGGGACAGCGGCGAGATCGGCATGGTGAGCCACAACCTGGGCTCGTACAAGGACCATGTGAAGGCGCTCGGTACGGAGAAGTTCCGCGGCGTCCCCAACCCGACCACCGACGACGGCACCCGAGTGCAGGTCTCCCACCCGGTCGACGGTCTCGCCCTGTTCTCGTCGAGCAAGAACAAGGCGGCGGCCTGGAAGTTCATCGAGTTCGCCGCCTCGCACGCCTCCAACAGCAAGTGGAACGAGTCGGCGGGCGCGATCCCGGCCAACACCGAGGCGGCCCAGGACCCCTGGATCCAGAAGGCCGAGCCGACCAAGCTCGCCGCCGAGGCCCTCTTCAGCGGCAAGGCCACGATCGTGCAGCTGCCATACTACCTGCCCGACTGGAACACCATCTCCAAGGCCGACAACGAGCCCGCCTTCCAGAAGGTCCTGCTCGGCAAGTCCACGTCGAAGGAGTTCCTCGACAGCCTCGCCGAGCAGCTGAACACGGCGCAGGCCGAGTGGAAGACGCAGAAGAAGTGACCCTCACCCGCCGCCGGGCGGTCACGGCCGGGGCAGGGCTCGCGCTCGCCCTGGCCGCGACCCCCGCCGCGGCCGTCCCCCGGGGAAACGGGCGCGGGCGCACCCTCCACATCGCCGGTGACTCCACGGCAGCCCAGAAGTACGCCGACGCCGCCCCGGAGACCGGGTGGGGCATGGCCCTGCCCTTCTTCCTGCACCGGGACGTGACGGTCGCCAACCACGCGGTCAACGGCCGCAGCACCAAGAGCTTCATCGACGAGGGCCGGCTGACCGCGATCCTGGACGTGATCCGGGCCGGAGACCTCCTGCTGATCCAGTTCGGCCACAACGACCAGAAGACCACGGACCCCACGCGCTACACCGAGCCCTGGACCACCTATCAGGAGAACCTGTGCCGGTTCGTCGACGGCGCGCGCGAGTGCGGAGCCCTGCCGGTCCTCGCCACCTCCGTCGAGCGCCGCAGGTTCCACGCCGACGGCACCGCTCTGCGCACCCACGGGGAGTACCCGGCCGCGATGCGCCAGGTGGCCTGCGAGGAGGACGTCGCCGTCATCGATGTCCAGGAGCAGTCCCTGGCCCTCTGGCAGGAGCTCGGCCCGGAGACCACGAAGACGTACTTCAACTGGACGGCGACCGAGCAGGACAACACCCACTTCAACCCGCCGGGCGCGATCGCCGTGGCCCGGATGGTCGCCACCGGGCTCCTGCACACCCGCGCACTCGCACCGGGCGACACCCGCCGCACCGACGAGGAACTCCCCGCGCAATGGATCACCTGGCCCGATTCCGAGGAGAGCTGAGCATGCGACCCACACGAACATGGGCGGTGGGCGCCACCGCCCTCGTCCTGAGCGTCACCGGTCCCACGACCGCCGCGCACGCCGGACCTGCGGCGCACGACCCCGCCCGTCAGGTTCTTCCGGCCGGTGACGGCTGGGCGTCCGAAGGTACGGGAACCAGAGGCGGCGCCGCTGCCGATGCCTCCCGCGTCTTCACCGTCACCACCTGGGAGGGGTTGCGTGCGGCGCTCGCCGTCGCGGGCACCGAGCCGCGGATCGTCAAGGTCGTGGGCACGCTGAACGCCACGGCCGCCGGCTGCGCGGCCTTCGAGGCTCCCGGGTACGACTTCGAGGCGTACCTCGCCGCCTACGACCCCGCGGTCTGGGGACACGACAACGAGGTAAGCGGGGAGCAGGAGGATCTGCGCGCCGCCTCCGCCAAGGCGCAGGGGAAGGCCATCAAGGCGTACGTCCCCGCCAACACGACGATCGTCGGCGTCGGCAGGAACGCCGGCATCACCGGCGGCAGCCTTCAGATCCAGGGCGTCGACAACGTCGTCGTCCGCAACCTGACCGTGGAGAGCCCGCTCGACTGCTTCCCGCAGTGGGACCCGACGGACGGGGCGACGGGGGCGTGGAACTCCGAGTACGACAGCGTGGTCGTGTACGGCTCCACCCATGTGTGGATCGACCACAACACGTTCACCGACGGGGCCCACCCGGACAGTTCCCTGCCCTCGTACTACGGGGTGCCCTACCAGCAGCACGACGGCGAGCTGGACATCGTGCGCGGCGCCGACCTGGTCACCGTCTCCTGGAACGTCTTCGCCGACCACGACAAGACCCTGATGATCGGCAACAGCGACAGCGCGGGCGCCACCGACCGCGGCAAGCTGCGTACCACCCTCCACCACAATCTCTTCAAGAACGTGGTCGAGCGGGCGCCGCGGGTCCGCTTCGGCAAGGTCGACGCGTACAACAACCACTTCGTGGTGCCCGGTTCGGACTACTCCTACAGCCTGGGCATCGGAATCGAATCCCAGCTCGTCGCGGAGAAGAACGCCTTCACGCTCGCCCCGGGCGTCCAGGCCGGAAAGATCCTCAAGAAGTGGAAGGATGCCCCGGTCACCACCGCGGGCAACCTCGTCAACGGTGCGCCGCTCGATCTCCTCGCTGTCCACAACGCCGAGTTCCCCGGCGAGATCCTGCGCGCCGACGCGGGCTGGACGCCGTCCCTGCGCACCCGGGTCGACGTGCCGCAGGCTGTGCCCGGCCTCGTCGGCCACCGCGCGGGCGCGGGCCGGCTGCGCTGACCTCCCGGCCGCCGCTCACTCCACCCTTTCGCAGCGAAGGAGCTCTCCCATGCCCTCGCACCACCCACGAGCCGTCCTCGGCCGCCGTTCCCTGCTCACCGCCGGCGCCGGAGCGGCGTTCGCGCTCGCCCTGGCCGCCGGTCCCGCCGTCGCCGGCGCGGGGGCCGGCCCGTTCGGCCGGTTCGGTTCGCCCGCCGCCCGGCTCACCGAGCGCACCCTGTACGTCCACCCGGGCGGCCTCGGGGACCACACCACCGTTCAGGCCGCGGTGAACGCGGCGGAGGGCCCGGGCTGGACGCTGGTCCTCGCTCCGGGCACGTACCGGGAGACCGTCGCCGTCAGCCCGGCCCGGCCCGCCATGACCTGGATCGGCGCGAGCGGGAACCCGCGCGACGTCGTCGTCGTGTACGACAACGCGGCCGGCACGGCCCGGCCCGACGGCGGCACGTACGGCACGACCGGTTCGGCGACCACGACCGTCCAGGCCGACGGATTCACCGCCCAGTGGATCACCTTCGCGAACGACTTCCTGCGTACCGACCTCCCGGGGAACCCCGGCACGCAAGCAGTCGCGATCAAGGTCCAGGGCGACCGGTCCGCCTTCTTCCACTGCCGGTTCCTCGGGCACCAGGACACCCTCTACACCGACTCGATGACCTTGGCGGCCGTCGCCCGCCAGTACTTCGCGCACTGCTACGTCGAGGGCGACGTCGACTTCGTCTTCGGCCGGGCCCGTGCGGTGTTCGAGCACTGCCACTTCCGCACCCTGCTCCGCACCGATCTGGCGGGCGCCCCGTACGGCTTCGTCTTCGCCCCCTCGACCGCCCGCGTCAACCCGTACGGTCTCCTGGCCGTCCGCTGCCGGGTCACCAGCGAGGCGCCCGCCGGCTTCTACAAGCTGGCCCGGCCCTGGGTTCCGGGCTCGGACCCGACCGCCTGGCCGTCCCTCGTCGTGCGCGACAGCGTGCTCGGTCCCGGCATCGACGCCACCGCGCCGTACGCGAACATGCGGGACGCCTATCCGTGGCAGGCCCAGCGCTTCGCGGAGTACCGCAACAGGGGTCCGGGTGCGGTGATCGACATCCCGCAGAACCGCCCTCAACTCACCTCCTTGGAGGCTGAGTCGGCGACGCGCGCGTGCTATCTGACCGACTGGCTTCCCGTGCCCGCCTGTTCCTGAACTCCACGCCTGTTCCCGAACCCCACGAGAGGACCCGCACGTCATGTCTCTCAACCGAACCTTGCGCAGCGCTCTCATCACGCTGTCCCTCATCGCCCCCACCGCCGGCCTCGGCGCACTGGCCGCACCCGCCCATGCCGCCACCGTCGTCGTCGCCACCTCGACCGAACTGGCGAGCGCGGTCAAGAACGCGACACCCGGCACGCTCATCCAGGTCCGCGGCGGCACCTACTACCCCACCGCCGTCCTCCAGTCCACCGCCAACGGCACCGCGAGCAGCCGCATCCGGCTCCAGCCCTACGGCTCCGAGACGGTGAAGATCGACGGCTCGAAGCTGCCCGCCGGGTCCTGGATCTTCAAACTGACCGCCGACTACTGGACCGTCTCCGACATCACCTTCCAGAACTCCCCGGACAGCGCCGTCGTCTGCACCTCCTGCACGGGCACGGAGTGGTCCCGCATCAAGACGATCAACGGCGGCGACTCCGGTTTCACGCTCACCGGCAACGACACGAACAACAACACCGTCAGGAACCTTGATTCCTACGGCCATTACGATGCGGCCAACCACGGTGAGAACGCCGACGGAGTCGCCGTCAAATTCGGTTCGGGCACCGGCAACCTGATCACCGGGGCGCGGCTCTTCAACAACTCCGACGACGGCATCGACCTGTGGTCCTGGTCCAGCCCCGTGACGATCGAACACACCTGGTCGTACGGAAACGGCAGGAACCGCTGGTCGGACTCCGCCTTCGCGGGAGACGGCAACGGCTACAAGCTGGGTGGCGACGGTGAGGTCGTCGCCCATGTCGTCAACAACTCTGCGGCCTGGGACAACGCGGGCAACGGCTTCACCGAGAACAGCAACAAGGGCGCCATCGTCCTCAACCGTACGACCGCCTACGCCAACGGGAAGTGGGGCTACTACTTCGCGACGGGGGCGGCCCGGCTGGCCCGGAACCTGGCCGTGGACAACGGCTCGGGGCTCGCCAAGCGGGGCTCCTCGGTCGTCTCGGCGGCCAACAACTGGGACTCGGGAATCGCGACCCCGGCCTTCGTCAGCAAGGACGCCGCCAGCGCGTACGGCGCCAGGAAGGCGGACGGCTCGCTCCCGGCGACCACGTTCCTGACGACCGGTTCCGCGACGATCGGCTCCACCATGAACTGAGGGCAGACGGCAGCGGCTATGCCGATTCGCGGCGGACGAGCTCCGTGGGCAGGATGACCGCGGCCGGCTCCTCTCCCGCTATGCGGGCGAGGAGCATCCGCACCATCTCGGTGCTGATCCGGTCCCAGGGCTGGCGGATCGTCGTGAGCGAGGGCCGGGAGGAGACCGCCGCCGGGGAGTCGTCGAAGCCTCCCACGGCGATGTCCTCGGGCACGCGGCGGCCGGCCCGGGCCAGGGTGTCGAGGACGCCCTGGGCCATCAGGTCCGAGGCCACGAAGACGGCGTCGAGGTCCGGGGAGCGTTCCAGGAGCAGGCGCGCCGCCTCCTCGCCGCTCGCGCGGCTGTAGTCGCCGGTGACGATCAGCGCGTCGTCCACGGGCAGGCCGTACTCGGAGAGCGTCTCCCGGTAGCCCGTGAGGCGTTCCACACCGCCGGGGGTGTCGAGCGGGCCGGTGACGGTGGCGATCCGGCGGCGGCCCGTCTCGTACAGGTGGCGCACCATGTCGCGGGCGCCGTCGCGGTCGTCGGCGGCCACGTAGCCGATCTTGGCGGTCTGGCCGAGGATCTTGCCGCAGGCGACGACGGGTACGCCGGCCTGGTGCAGGTGGGCGACGACGGGATCTCCGGCGTGGCTGGAGACCAGGAGGACGCCGTCGACGTGGCCGGCTTCGATGTACCGGAGGTTGCGTCGGCGTTCGTCCTCGGTGCCCGCGATCATCAGCAGCAGCGGGATGTCCTGGGCGGCGAGCGCCTGGGTGCAGGCCCGTAGCAGCACGTTGAAGTTGGGGTCTTCGAAGAAGCGCTCCTGCGGCTCGGTCAGCAGGAAGGCCACGGAACCGGACTTGCCGGTGATCAGCGAGCGGGCGTGCCGGTTGACGACGTAGCCCGTTCTGCGGATCGCGGCGTCGACGGCCGCCTTCGCGGCGGGGCTCACGTAGTGCCCGCCGTTGAGGACGCGGGAGACGGTGCCGCGCGAGACGCCGGCCTCGCGTGCCACGTCGTGGATCGTCGTCGGGCGACGCCTGTTCGCTGCTGTGCTCATGCTGTGATTCCCCTCGATCCCCAGTGTGTCAGGACTTTACGGCGCCGGAGAGCAGGTCGAGGCTCCAGAACCGCTGGATGAGCAGGAAGAGGGCGATGAGCGGGACGATCGCGAGGAGCGCGCCGGTGATCACCAGGGTGTAGAGGGCGGGCTGGCCCGCGCCCTGCTTCAGCAGGGTGAACAGGCCGACGGTCACCGGGAACTTCTCGTCGTCGCCCAGCATGATGAACGGCAGCAGGAAGTTGTTCCAGATGGCCACGAACTGGAAGAGGAAGATCGTGACCAGACCCGGGGACATCATCGGGACCGCGATCCTCAGGAAGATCCGCCACTCGCTCGCGCCGTCCATCCGGCCCGCCTCCACGAGTTCCATCGGGATGGCGGCCTCGGCGTAGATCCGGCCGAGGTAGACGCCGTACGGCGAGAGGATCAGCGGCAGCAGGACGGAGAGGTACGTGTCCGTCAGGCCGGCCTCGGCCATCAGCAGGTACTGGGGGATGGCGAGGATCACCGGGGGCATCAGAACGCCCGTCAGGATCAGGTTGAAGAACGTCTCGCGGCCGCGGAAGCGGTAGACGGCAAGGCCGTAGCCGGCGAGCGCCGACACCGTCGTGGACAGGACGGCGCCCAGCCCCGCGTAGAAGACGGAGTTGCCCATCCACCGCCAGTAGAGGCCGTCGCGGTACGCGTTCAGGTCCGCGACGTTGGCTCCGAGGGAGTCGCCGGGCAGGAAGGTGAACGTGGCGAAGAGGTCCGCGCCCGACTTGGTGGAGGCGACCAGGACCCAGGCGATGGGCAGCAGGCAGTAGAGCGCGCCGAGGGCCAGGGCGGCCGTCGGCAGCAGGGCGGTGCGGGGTGGGCGCGGCGGTCCCTGGGAGGTGCCGGGGGTGGTGGCGGCAGCACGGCCCCCGGCAGTTGCGGCCGTGCGCGTGCGCGCCGGGGAGGCGAGCCCGGTCATCGGGTTGCTCCTTGCTTCGTACGGCGGTTGGAGGCCTTGAGTAGGCCGAAGGACAGCAGGAAGGTCGCGGCGGCGAGGACCACGGCGGTGGCCGACGCCGCGTGGATGTTCCCGCCGGTGAAGGCGTCGTTGTAGACCTTCATCAGGGGGCTCCAGGTGGTGGGGATGCCGTTGGTGAGCGGCCTGAGCGTGGTCGGCTCGTTGAAGACCTGGAGCGTGGCGATGATCGAGAAGAAGAAGGTCAGCACCAGCGAGGGCGCCACCATCGGGATCTTGATGCGCAGGGCGGTCTGGAGTTCCGAGCAGCCGTCGAGCTTGGCCGCCTCGTACACCTCCGCGGGAAGGGACCGCAGCGCGGTGTAGATCACGATCATGTTGAATCCGGTGCCGCCCCAGACGGCGATGTTCGACATCGCCAGGTAGAGGGGCCCACCGTCCATCAGGTCCGGCTGCGGCAGACCGACGGCGTCGAGCACGTAGAAGAAGGGGCTGACGTCCGGCAGGTACAGGAACCCCCACATCAGGGCCGCGATGACCCCGGGGACCGCGTAGGGCAGGAAGATCGCGAGCCGGGAGAAGGAGCGGGCCCGCACCCGCTCGGAGTCGAGCAGCAGCGCGAACAGCAGGGCCAGGCCCAGCATGAGGGGGACGACGATCGCGCCGTAGCCGAGGATCCGCAGGGCGCTGTGGCCGAGCTCGGCGTCGGTCAGGGCCGCGGTGTAGTTCTCCAGGCCGGCCCAGACCTCGCTCCGGGCTCCCTTGCCCAGACCGAGGCCCTTGACCTCGATCTTGTGGAAGCTGAGCCGGATCGCGTAGCCGATGGGCAGCGCGAAGAAGAGGGCGAAGAGGACGGCTGCCGGGAGGAGGAAGCCGTACGGGGCCACCTTGACCCCGTACGACCGGCGCACGCCCGTGGTGGGCTGCGTCACTGGGCGACCTCGAAGCCCTGCTTCTTCAGGTCGGCGACGGTGGCGCCCTGCATGGCGGTGAGGGCCGCGCCGAAGCCCGACTTGGCCTTGGCGGCCGTGCCGAACTCGTCCTTGAAGGAGGTGTAGGCCACGTTCACGTTGGGGCCCCAGGCTGCGGGGGCGGTGGTCTTCGCGATCTCCGCGGCCTTCGTGTAGAAGTCGCTCTGGCCGGCGAAGAACTCCGGGGCCTGGGCGAGCGCCCCGCCGGTCTGGGCGGCGGTGGCCGCCGGGTAGATGCCGCTCTCCTTCACCAGCGCGGCCAGCGCCTCCGGGTCGGTGTTCAGCCAGGTCGCGAACTTCGCCGCGGCGGCTTTGTGCTTGGAGTCGGTGGTGACGGCCGTGGTGGATCCGCCCCAGCTGCCGGTGGCGGGCTTGGAGGTGTCCCACTGGGGCAGCGGGGCCATGCCCCACTTGCCCTTGGTGTCGGGCGCGGCGGTGGTCAGGACGCCCGGGGCCCAGACGGCGCTGACCCAGCCGATCTGTGTGCCGGTGTTCAGGGCCTTGTTCCAGGCGGGGGTGTACATCGGCTGATTGTCCACTGCGCCGTCCGCGACCAGGCCGCCCCAGAAATCGGCGACCTTCTTGGTGGCCGCGTCGTCGATGCCGACCTTCCACTTCTTGCCCTCGGTGGTCCACCACTGGGCGCCGGCCTGCTGGGCGAGACCGGCGAAGAGCCCGGAGTCGTTGGAGGAGAAGGTGGTCAGCGCCTTGTCGGGGGCCTTGGCCTTGAGGGCCCTGGCGGTGGTGGCGAACTCGTCCCAGGTGGTGGGCACCTTCAGGCCGTACTCCTGGAACAGGTCGGTCCGGTAGAAGAACATGAGCGGCCCGGAGTCCTGGGGTACGGCGTATACGGCATCGCCGCCCAGCGTGATCTGCTGCCAGAGACCGGGGGCGAAGGCCTCTTTGGCGCCGCCGACCTCCTTGGATATGTCGGCGAGGGCGTCATTGCTGACGAGGGTCGGCAGTGCCTGGTACTCGGCCTGGACAAGGTCGGGAGCCTGGTGCGCCTTGGCCGCGGTGATGATCTTGGTGACCAGGTCGTCGCCGGAAGCCTGCTTCTGGACCGTGACCTGGACCTCCGGGTGCTTCTGGTTCCAGAGCGCGGCCACCTTGTCCATGTTGGGCGCCCAGGCCCAGTAGGTGAGCGCGACCGGGCCGGACCCGGCCGCGGCCCCGTCCTTGCCGGCGGAGTCGGAGCCGGAGCCGGAGGATCCGCAGGCGGTGAGTGCGGTGGCGCCGAGGAGGACGGCGAGGGCGGCCGAAATTCCGCGGTACGTCGTGTGGGGCATGGGTACTTCTCCCTGACCGAAAGGGCCTCACCCTCGGAAGGGGAGGCCGACCATGCGTCTGTGAGCGTTCACAGTAGAGAAACGCCCCGGACACTTGTCAATGGTTGATCGAGTGCGGTTATCTTGCGTTGCCGCATTGAGACCGGATGTGTGAACGTTCCCAGTCCGGTGAAACTTTCAGGCTCGAACACCCAGGAGAGACCCATGCCGCAGACCACTCCGAAGGGCCTGCATCGGCTCGCCTTCGGCGGGGACTACAACCCCGAGCAGTGGCCGGAAAGCGTCTGGCAGGAGGACGTCCGGCTGATGCGCGAGGCCGGCGTCACCCTGGTGAGCGTCGGGATCTTCTCCTGGGCCCTGCTGGAGCCCGAGCCCGGCCGGTACGACTTCGGCTGGCTCGACCGGCTCCTCGACCTGCTGCACGAGCACGGCATCCGGGTCGACCTGGCCACGCCCACCGTGGCGCCTCCCGCCTGGTTCTACCGCGCCCACCCCGAGGCGCTGCCGGTCAGCCGCGAGGGCGTGCGGTACTCCTTCGGGTCGCGCGGCGCGATCTGCCACAGCTCCCCCGCCTACCGCGAGGCCGCCGCCCGCATCACCACCGAGCTCGCCCGCCGCTACGGCGGCCACCCCGTGCTCGCGCTCTGGCACGTGCACAACGAGTACGGGGTCCCCGTCAGCGCCTGCTACTGCGACGGCTGCGCCGCCCACTTCCGCCGCTGGCTGCAACAGACGTACGGATCGCTCGAAGAGGTCAACGAAGCCTGGGGCACCGCGTTCTGGGGCCAGCGTTACACCTCGTACGAGCAGATCGACCCGCCGCGCACCACGCCCACCGTCGGCAACCCGGCGCAGCAGCTCGACTACCGCCGCTTCACCGACGCCACCCTGCGCGAGAACTTCCGGATGGAGCGGGACATCCTGCACCGGCTCTCGCCCGGCATCCCCGTCACCACCAACTTCATGACCGCGCTGAGCCAGTGCGACTCGATCGACTACTGGGCCTGGGGCCGTGAGGTCGACCTCGTCACCAACGACCACTACCTGATCACCGACGGCCGGCGCACCCACGTCAATCTGGCCATGGCAGCCGACCTCACCCGCTCGGTCGCGGGCGGTTCGCCCTGGCTGTTGCTCGAGCACTCCACGTCCGGAGTGAACTGGCAGCCGCGCAACCCGGCCAAGCGCCCCGGCGAGATGGCCCGCAACGCGCTCGCCCACGTCGCCCGCGGCTCCGAGGGCGCGATGTTCTTCCAGTGGCGCCAGTCCCGGCGCGGCGCCGAGAAGTTCCACTCCTCGATGCTTCCGCACGGGGGCACCGACACCCGTGTCTGGCGCGAGGTGGTCCGCCTGGGCGCCGACGTCGACTCGCTGGCCTCCGTGCGCGGTACCCGCACGGTTGCGGACGTCGCCATGGTGTGGGACTGGCAGTCCTGGTGGGCGCAGAGCCTTGAGTGGCGCCCGAGCGAGGCCCACGAGGCCCGCGAGCGCGCCGACAGCTTCTACGAGACGCTGTACGACCGCCACCTCACGGTCGACTTCGCCCACCCGGAGGCCGATCTGTCGGCCTACCCGCTGGTGGTCGTCCCCGCGCTTTACCTCGCCACCGAGGCCGCCGGACAGAACCTGCGCGCGTACGTCGAGAACGGCGGCACACTCGTCGTCTCCTACTTCTCCGGGATCGTCGACGAGCACGATGCCGTGCACCCGGGGCCCTACCCGGGCGCGCTGCGCGACGTGCTCGGGCTGACCGTCGAGGAGTGGTCGCCGCTGCTCGACGGCGAGACCGTACGGATCGGCGGGCCCGGCGGCGCCTCGCTCACCGCCGACGTGTGGACCGAGTTCGTCGTGCCCCGAGGGGCCGAGACCATGTGGACGTACACCGACGGACCGGCCGCCGGCGGGCCCGCCGTCACCCGCCACCGGCTGGGCCGGGGCACCGCCTGGTACGTGTCCACCCGGCTCGACGCGGCCGCGCTGGACACGATCGTCGCCGCCGCCTGCGAGGACGCGGGGATCGGTGCGCGCGACGCGCTGCCCCGTGACGTGGAGGTCGTACTGCGCTCCGGGGACGGCGGCCGGTACCTCTTCGCCCTCAACCACTCCGGCCAGGAGGCCGAGGTGCCGCTGGAGGGCTCCGGAACCGAGCTCCTCGGCGGTGCGCCGGTGCACGGGAAGCTCGCCGTCCCGGCCGGTGCGGTCCGGGTCGTGCGACTGGACGCCTGACGGCATCCCCGACTCCCCCATTCCCCCCGGGGGACGGCCGCCGCTCGGCGCCGGCCCCCGGGTGACATCCGCACCATCACGGCACCACCCGCATCACCCCTCCCGTCCGCCACCGTCGAAGGGACATCGACGATGCACTCCGTACGAAGCACACCCCTGCGGAACCTGCTGAGAGGACTGAACCTGTTCAGAGGTACGGGGCTGCGAACCGCCGCCGTCGCCGCGCTCGGCGCCCTGCTCCTGACCCCGCTGCCCGCGCACCCGGCGCAGGCGGCAACCACCCTGGCCAATACCGGCTTCGAGGCCGACGGCGCCGGCACGGCCACTCCGGCCGGCTGGACCGCGTACTCGGCGACCGGACAGACGGCCGCCTCCTTCACCGAGTCCGGCGGCCACAGCGGCGGATACCGGCTCACCCACTGGTCCTCGTCCGCGTACAAGGTGGAGACCTACCAGTACCTGTCCGGACTGGCCGCCGGCAGTTACACGCTCAGTGCCTGGGTGCGCTCCGGCGGGGGCCAGAACTCCGCCTACATCGCCCTGCGCAACTGCGGGTCCGCCGAGCAGCGCACCGATCTGCCGCCCACCTCCAACGGGGCCTGGATACGACTCGTGACCTCGGTGACGGTGACCGGCGGCCAGTGCACGGTCAGCGTCAACTCGGACGCCAAGGCAGGCAATTGGCTCAACGTCGACGATCTGACCTTCACCGCCGGTTCAACCGGGCTCGCGGTCAAGGGAGTCGACGTCTCCTCCCTGAAGAAGAGCGAGGACCTCGGCGGCGTCTACCGCACCAGCGGCGGCGCCGCCGGTGACGCCCTGACGATCCTGAAGTCCGCCGGCGCCAACTACGGCCGGCTCAAGGTGTGGGTCGACCCGGCCGACGGCTACAACGACAAAGCCCGCGTCCTCGCGACGGCCAAGCGGATCAAGGCCCAGGGCATGAAGCTCCTCGTCGACTTCCACTACTCCGACATCTGGGCCGATCCCGGCGCCCAGACCAAGCCCGCCGCCTGGTCCGGGCACTCGTACTCCCAGCTCACGACGGACGTCTACCAGCACACGTACGACGTGCTGAACGCCCTGAAGGCGCAGGGCACCACCGCCGACATGGTGCAGATCGGCAACGAGACCAACACCGGAATGCTCTGGCCCGAGGGGTCGACCGACAACTGGGCGCAGCTCGCGGGGCTGCTGAAGTCAGGCGCCTCGGCGGCCAAGGCGGTCTCCTCCTCCACTCAGGTCGCGCTCCATCTCGCGCACGGCGGCGACAACTCCCTGTACCGCTGGTGGTTCGACAACGCGGCGACGCAGGGCGTGAGTTACGACGTGATCGCGCTGTCCTTCTACGGGTACTGGCACGGCGCGCTGTCCTCGCTCCAGGCCAACCTGGACGACGTATCGGCGCGCTACGGCAAGAAGGTGCTGGTCGTAGAGACCGCCTATCCCTTCCGGCTGGACAGCGAGGACGCCCACGAGAACATCATCGACACCACGGCCGAGCTGGTCACCGGCTATCCGGCGAGCGCGGCCGGGCAGTCCGCCTGGCTGCGGGACGTGATGAACGTCGTCGAGGCGGTGCCGAACGGCCGAGGTCTCGGTGTCGTCTACTGGGAGCCGGCCTGGACGGCCGTCGCCGGCAACGGGTGGGATCCGACTGATCCCGCCTCCGGCAACGGCTGGGAGAACCAGGCGCTGTTCGACTACGACAGCAGGCTGCTGCCGGCCGCGGGCTGGCTCTCGCACCGCTGATCCCTCACACGCGGGCGGGGGCGGGCTCTTGTGAGCCCGCCCCCGCCCGCCGTTCTCCTACCACTCGGCGAGGGAGCCGTCGTCGCGGCGCCAGGCCGGGTTGCGCCAGCGGTGGCCGGTCTCGGCTGCCCGCTCGACCGCCTTCTCGTCGACCTCTATGCCGAGGCCCGGGCCGGTCGGCAGGGCTACGTGACCGTCCTCGTAGCGGAAGACCGCGGGGTCCACGAGGTAGTCGAGGAGGTCGGAGCCGGTGTTGTAGTGGATGCCGAGGCTCTGCTCCTGGATCAGCAGGTTGGGCGCGGCGAAGCCGACCTGGAGGCAGGAGGCGAGTGCGATCGGGCCCAGCGGACAGTGCGGGGCGAGGGAGACGTCGTACGCCTCGGCCATGGCCGCGATCCGGCGGACCTCCGAGATCCCGCCGGCGTGCGAGAGGTCCGGCTGGGCCACGGCGATCCCCTGCGCGAGAACCTTCTTGAAGTCCCAGCGGGAGTAGAGGCGTTCACCGGTGGCGATGGGGATGCTGGTGGAACGGACGATGTCGCCGATGTGCTCGCTCATCTCGGGAACGACCGGCTCCTCGACGAACAAGGGCAGGTACGGCTCCAGGAGCGGCAGGACGCGCCGGGCCATGGGCGCGGTGAGCCGGCCGTGGAAGTCGATCGCGATGTCGAAGCGGTCGCCGACCGCCTCGCGGACGGAAGCGACACGCTCGACGATGCCGTGCACGGCCTCGGGGGTGTCGATGAGCCGCAGCTGGGGCGAGGCGTTCATCTTGATGGCGGTGAAACCCTGCTCCTGGCGCTCCACGGCTTCCTGCACGACGTCGGCCGGCCGGTCGCCGCCGATCCAGCTGTAGACGCGGGCGCGGTCGCGGACGTTGCCGCCGAGGAGCTGCCACACGGGGACACCGAGGGCCTTGCCCGTGATGTCCCAGAGGGCCTGGTCTATGCCGGCGACCGCGCTGGACAGGACGGGGCCCCCACGGTAGAAGCCGCCCTTGGTGAGGACCTGCCAGTGGTCCTCGATGCGCATCGGATCCTTGCCCACCAGGTAGTCGGAGAGCTCGTCGACGGCCGCCGCGACGGTGTGCGCCCGGCCCTCGACCACCGGCTCGCCCCAGCCGGTGATGCCCTCGTCCGTGTCGACGCGCAGGAAGCACCACCGGGGCGCGACCAGATAGGTGCGCAGGGATGTGATCTTCATTTGGACTCCTTCTTCACGGTCCAGCCGCCGTCGACGACCAGGTTCGTTCCGGTGATGTAGGCGGCGTCGGCGGAGGCGAGGAAGGCGACGGCGGACGCGACTTCCTCGGGACGGCCGAGCCGGGCCAGGGCGGTGGCGTCGGCGGAGAGCCGCCGCCCTTCCTCGTCCACGTCGTTCCACACGTCGGTGAGGATCGGGCCGGGGAGCACCGAGTTGAAGCGGACTTCCGGCCCGTACTCGACGGCGAACTGGCGTACCAGTGCGCACATGCCGCCCTTGGCGGCGGCGTAGGCCGGGTATCCGGGCAGGCCGAAGTCGGCGTGCACGCTGGAGGTGGCGACGAGGCAGCCGCGTTGCGCGCGCAGGTCGTCGAGGAACGTGCGGGTGGCCAGGTAGAGGGCCCGCAGGTTGACCGCCATCTCCCGGTCCCAGGTGGCGACCGTGAGTTCGTGGGCGGCGGCGGGGGTGTGGGTGAAGGCGTTGCTGTGGAGGATGCTCACGGGGCCGAAGCGGGCGTGGGCCTGTTCGCGCAGGGCGGTCCACTGCGCTTCGGAGGAGACGTCGCAGTGGACGTAGAGCGCGCGGCCGCCGTCGCTGCGGATGGCGGCGGCGACGGCCTCGCCCGCCTCGTCGGCGATGTCGGAGACGACGACGCGGGCGCCTTCGGCGGCGAGGCGGGCGGCGCTGGCGGCGCCGATGCCCGAGGCCGCGCCCGTGACGATGGCGGTCTGTCCGGAGAAACGGTTCATGGGTGTGTTCCTGAGGGGTGAGATCGGGTGCGGCGGTGGCGGAGCCGCTAGCGGCTGACGTCCTCGGCGGCGAGCAGGCCGAGTTCGTCCCGGCGGGGCAGGCCCTCCCAGTCGCCGGAGACGGACACGGCGAAGGCTCCGCACACGGCGGCGAGCCGGAGGCGTTCGGCCGCGGGGGCACCGTCGAGGACTCCCGCGAGGTAGCCGGCGACGAAGGCGTCACCCGCTCCGATGGGGTCGACGACCGTGACGGGAATCGCCGGCTGGACGACGATCTCGTCGCCGATCGCCGCGAGCGCTCCCCCGGCTCCGAGTTTGAGGACGGCCTGCCTTGGGCCGAGCCGGGTGAGCGCCCGCGCCATGCGCTCGGGCTCCTCCCGGGCCACGAACAGCGAGGCTTCGTCCGGCCCGGCGAAAACGATGTCGGCGTACGGGAGGATGCCGGCGAGCACGGCCGCGGCCTCGGGCCGACTCCAGAGCCGGTCGCGGTGGTTGACGTCGAACGAGACCGTCACTCCGGCCCCGCGGGCGATCGTCAGGGCGCGCTCGACCGCGGCGCGGGCGGTGCCGCTCAGCGCGGGGGTGATGCCGGTGATGTGGAGCACCCGGGCCCGGGCCACCAGGTGTTCGTCCACGTCTTCGGGTGACAGCCGGGAACCCGCCAGCCCGGCGCGGTAGTAGGTGACGCGGAGGCGGTCGGCGGTCCGGCGTTCGCGGAGCATCAGGCCGGTGGGGGCCTCCCCGTCCGTCCGGCCGCGCGAGACGTCTACGCCTTCGGCCCGCAGACCGGCGAGGATCATCGCTCCGGCCGCGTCCTGCCCGACGCGCCCCGTCCAGGCCGCCGGGTGCCCCAGGCGGCTGACGCCGACCGCGACGGTCGCCTCCGCGCCCGCGTATCCCAGGCGCAGGGCCGCTCCCGTGGCGAGCGGCCCTGGTTCGGTGGCGGCCACCACCGCCATGGCCTCGCCGAGGGTGACGAGGGCGGCGGGCACCTCGGGCGTCATCGGCCGATCCCGTTCACGAGCGCGGATGCCCGGTCGACGAGGGCGGCGAGGTCGCCGCCCTCGCATGCGTCGCCGACCAGCGGGCCGCCGATGCCGAGCGCGGCGGCGCCCTCGGCGAGGTACGCGGGGGCGTCCGCCAGGCCGATGCCCCCGGTCGGGACCAGCGGGATGTCGGGGAGCGGGCCCCGTACAGCCCGGAGGTACTCCGGTCCGCCGGTGGCCGCGGGGAAGAGCTTCACCATGGTGGCGCCCGCCCGCCAGGCGGTGAGGATCTCGGTCGGGGTGTAGGCGCCGGGAAGGACCGGGACGTCGAGTCGCACTGCCTCGGCGATGACGTCGGTGCAGGTCGCCGGGGTGATCAGGTAGGTGGCTCCGGCCTCGACCGCGCGCGTCGCGTCGGCGGGCGTGGTCACCGTTCCGGCGCCCAGCGCGAGCCCCGGCGGAGCATCGGCCGCGTACTCGCGCAGCGCGTCGAGCGCACCGGGCGTGGTGAGGGTGAACTCGGCGGCGCGCACGCCTGCGTTCCGCAGGGTGTCGGCCACTTCGGCGAACCGCGCGGCGGAGCGGGAGCGCAGGATCGCGATGACGGGGACGGCGTCAAGGGCGGCACGCAGTCCCGCGTGGGGGCTGGTCATGGTCGGGTACTTCCTCACGGGTGGGGAGGTGTTGGGAAGGGGTTTGGGGGGGGCGGCGGACGGGTGACGGCCGGGGAGACCCGGTTACGGCGCCGCAGCGGCGATGGAGGTGTCGTCGTAGGGCATGGACGTGTCGTCGTAGGGGGTGGCGGGGAGTCCCGTCACACCGGGACGGCAGACAAAGAGCCGCCCCGCGTCGGGTTCGGCGCGCCGCCTTTCCTCGTCGAGGCCCTGGGTGGCCGTGGTGATCACCAGGACGTCGAGGTCCGGCCCGGCGAAGGCGCAGCTCGTCACGTGCGAGGCCGGTACGTCCACGCGTGCGTGCGGGGCGCCGTCGGGCGTGTAGGCGCGGACCTCACCGCCTCCCCACACGGCGACCCAGACGTTTCCGTCTGCGTCCACAGCCAGGCCGTCCGGTACACCCCGGGAGATGACCGCGAACGGGCGCCGGTCGCCCAGCGCGCCGGTGCCGGGGTCGTACGCGAAGACGTCGACGCGTCCAGTCGGGCTGTCGGCGTAGTAGAGGAGGCGTCCGTCCGGGCTCCAGCCCAGGCCGTTGGAGATGGTCACGGAGTCGAGCAGCGTTACCGGGCCGTCGTGGTCGAGGCGGTGGAGCGTGCCCGCGCCGGGACTCTCGTCGTAGGCCATCGTCCCGGCGAGGAGCCGGCCTCTCGGGTCGCAGGCGGCGTCGTTCATGCGTCGCCGCACGCCGTCGCGCGGGAGGTGGGGCACGGCGATCTCGACGGGCGGACTGCCATCGGGGTCGAGGCGCAGGAAGGAGGTGCCGGCGGCGGCGAGCAGCGCGCCGGACGCGCACGGGACGACGGCGCCCACCGGCCGATCCAGGCGCAGCGTGCCGGTCTGGGCGAGATCCGGCAGACCGGAGCCGTCGTGCCGCGCGGTGAGCGTGGCACGGTGGACGAGCCCTTCGGTGATGTCCACCCAGAGCAGTTCTTCCCGGCGTCCGTCCCAGACAGGCCCTTCCGACAGGCGTCCGGGCAGGGGTGAACAGGGCAGGGCCCCGGGTCGCAACATCCGTCCTCCTCGATCGACACTCGAAAAACTACGACTTCGTCTAACGGTTGTAAATATCTCCCGGCCTACTTCTTCCAAGCCTTCGAATAAGATCCGGTGGTACGGATGGAAGGGGGCACGAGCGATGATCAATCGAACATCACAGGACATTCGCCGGCTCAACCGGTTCGAGGTCCTGCGGCGCGTCTACGCGGGCCCGGGCGCGATGAGCCGGCAGGACATCGCCGCGGCCACCGGGCTGTCGTTCGCCACCGTCGCGAACCTGACGGCCGAACTGCTCGATGCCGACGTCCTCGTGGAGGCCGGCCACGAGGACTCCAGCGGGGGGCGGCCGCGCGCCCGGCTGGCCGTCAACGCGCACCGGGGTGCGCTCATCGGCATCGACATCGCCGAGACCTCCGTCCACGCGGAGCTGTTCGACCTCGCGCTGCACGTCCTGCATTCCGTCGAACGCCCCCTCCCCACGGGCGACGTCCGGCCCGCCGAGGTGGTCGAGCAGATCGCCGGCTGCGTGGACGAACTGCTGGAGGGGTCGGGAGTGCCCCGGGAGCGGGTGCTGGGCGCCGGGGTGAGCGTGCCGGGCATGGTCGAACGCGAGGGCGGCGTCTCGTCGTTCTCCCCGTACTGGTCGTGGCGCGAGGTGCCGCTGCGGTCCCTCCTCGACGCGCGGCTCGGCCTCCCGCTGTGGCTCGACAACCCACTGCGGGCCAGCACGGTCGCCGAGATGTGGTTCGGTGCCGGGCGCGACGTGGAGGACCTGATCGTGGTCACGCTGCGGGCCGGCGTGGGCGCCGGGATCGCCGTCGGCGGCCAGCTGTACCGCGGTTTCACCAACAGCGCGGGCGAATGGGGCCACACCTGCCTCGCCCTGGACGGCCGGCTGTGCACGTGCGGCAACCGGGGTTGCGTGGAGGCGTACGTCAGCACGCGCGGGATCGTCCACACCTGGCGCGAGCTCGCGCCCGACGACGAACGGAACGCTCCGGGGGACGACGCGGCCGCGCTCGCGGCCCTCGCGCGCGCCGCCGCGCAGGACGACCCGACGGCCGCCGCGGTGATCGACCGGACCGGACGCTATCTGGGCGCCGCCGTGGCCAACCTCCTCAACCTCGTCAACCCCGAGGTGCTCGTCCTCGGCAACCAGGTCGTCGACCTGCTCGGGGAGCGGCTGCTGCAGGCCACGTACCTGGCGGTCACTCAGCACGCCCTCCCCCTGCCGCACCGGGCCGCGGCCCTGCGCCGGAGCGCGCTGCCGCACAACGCGGTCACCCTCGGGGCCGCCACGTTCGCCCTGGAGGGCTTCCTCAACGACCGGGACGTCTTCGGCCCCGTCAGCCGCACGCGCCGGCCGCGGGAGGACAAGCGCATCCGCCCTGGCGACACGGAGGAATGAGGGGCGCCCTCCAGCGCCCGCTCCGACAGGCAGTCCCGCCCGGCACTGGGCCGGGCGGGCGGCCCCGCGCCACGGGTTCCACCGCCGCGGTCAAGGCGGGAGGCGTCGCGCGACGGCCGGGGGTTCCAGGATCGGATCCCTCTGCCACGACGCCCCTGCCGGAACACACACCCGTACTTCCCGCTCAAGTACCTGACTACCAGTCGATAGAGTCAGCATTCATCCGACTAGACCTGGCCACACCCTGATCCGCAGGGGACGCGACCCCGAACAGGCCCTGCTCAACGCAGCGCAACCAGCACCGAACCAGCACGGTACGGGTGGCGAAGGGTGCCGACGTGGGGTTTCAGGTCAGCACCGAACCAGCACGGGAGCCGGCACCGCCTCCCCAAAACAGGTGTAACTCCGCAATTCCGGTAGGGCTTCACGACCCCGCTCCGGAGGGGTTGCGGGGCAGGAGTTCGGGTTGTGTGGTGTGCGGGCACATCAGTCGTGGCGTGATTGTGATGGCGGGCCACATATGCGGTTGACCTGGGGACTTCTACCTTGTGGCCACACCCGACGTCCCCGCAGACACCCTGGAAGTGGTTCACATGGCCTCGCCCGCAGCCGTCCCGCAGGCTCCATCCGGAATCCGGCGCATCGTTGCCGCCAGCCTGATCGGGACCACCATCGAGTGGTACGACTTCTTCCTCTACGGGACCGCCGCCGCGCTGGTCTTCAACAAGCTGTTCTTCCCCACCGCGGACCCGCTCACGGGCACCCTGATCGCCTTCCTCACCTACGCCATCGGGTTCCTCGCCCGGCCCCTGGGCGGGGTGGTCTTCGGGCATTTCGGGGACAAGGTCGGGCGCAAGAAGCTGCTGGTGCTGAGTCTGCTGATGATGGGTGGGGCGACCTTCGCGATGGGGCTGCTGCCCACCCACGCGACCATCGGGGTCTGGGCGCCGATCCTGCTGACCGTGCTGCGCCTGGTACAGGGGTTCGCGCTGGGCGGCGAGTGGGGCGGGGCCGTGCTGATCGTCTCCGAGCACGGCGGGGCCGAGCACCGCGGGTTCTGGGCCTCCTGGCCGCAGTCCGGGGCTCCCGGGGGCAACCTGCTGGCCACCGGGGTGCTGGCGCTGCTCGCCGCCGTGCAGTCGGACGCGACGTTCCTCGCCTGGGGCTGGCGTATCCCCTTCCTGCTCTCCGGGGTCCTCGTGATGGTCGGTCTGTGGATCCGCATCTCCGTCTCCGAGTCGCCCGTCTTCCTCGCGGCGCAGGCCGAGGCGGCGGCCTCGGGCCGGGGCGAGGAGGAGAAGGCACCCGTCGTCCAGGTGTTCCGCAAGGACTGGCGGCAGGTGCTGGTCGCCATCGGCACCCGCTTCGGCGAGAACATCTCGTACTACGTCCTCACCTCCTTCCTCCTCGTCTACGTCACCACCCACCTCGGGCTCCCCAAGACCACCGCGCTCAACGCGCTGCTGATCGGCTCGGCCGTCCACTTCCTGACCATCCCGGCCTGGGGCGCGCTGTCCGACCGGATCGGGCGGCGGCCGGTGACGCTGATCGGTTCGGTCGGCATGGCGCTGTGGGCGTTCGCGTTCTTCGCGCTGGTCGACTCCGAGTCGTTCACCGTCATCACCCTCGCCGTCACCGCCGGGCTGCTGCTGCACGGGGCCATGTACGGGCCGCAGGCCGCCTTCATCTCGGAGATGTTCGACACCAAGGTCCGCTACTCGGGCGCCTCGATGGGCTCCCAGCTCGCCTCGATCATCGCGGGCGCCCTGGCCCCGATCATCGCCGTCGAGCTCCTGAAGGACTACGGCTCCTCCGTGCCGGTCTCCGTGTACCTGTCCGCGGCCGCCCTCGTCACCACCCTCACCGTCCTCTTCGCCCGCGAGACCCGGGGCCGCGACCTGTCCACCCCGAAGGCGGCGGCAGCGGCGCCGGCCGGCGCGGCCGCGGAAAGCGGGTACGCCGGCGCTGTCTCCGATCGCGCCTGAGTCCGCCCGCCCCACGGGCCGCCCGCCCGACCGGCGCCTCCGGTCCGGCGGGCGGACCCGCTCGCCACCCCGTACCGAAGGGCTGCCAGCATGGCCCCCGTGAACGATCCCACCGCGCCCGCGGCCGCGTTGCGCCGGCTCCTGGACCTGCTCGCCCAGGGCGCGCCCGTCGAGCATTTCGCGCGGCCGGGCGCGCAGGCCCGTACCGCCGGTGCCGACGCCGCCGAGCAGGCCCTCGTGGAGGAGGCGACCCGGGTGGCCCTCGACATCCGGCGCACGCTCGACCAGCACCGCAGGCGCGAGGCGGAGCTCACCGCCCTCTTCGACACGGCCGGCGACCTCGCGGCGCTGCGCGATCTCGACGCGGTGCTACGGGCCATCGTGCGGCGGGCCCGGACCCTGCTCGGCACGGACTGCGCCTACCTCACCCTCAACGACCCCGTCGTGGGCGATACGTTCATGCGGGTCACCGACGGCTCCGTCTCCGCCGCCTTCCAGCAGTTGCGGCTCGGCATGGGCGAGGGCCTCGGCGGTCTGGTCGCGCAGACGGCCCGCCCGTACGCCAGCGCCGACTACCGCGCCGACGACCGTTTCCGGCACACCAGCACCATCGACGCCGGGGTCCGCGAGGAGGGGCTGCGGGGCATCCTCGGGGTGCCGCTGCGCGTCGCCTCGCGGGTCATCGGGGTGCTCTACGCCGCCGACCGGTCGGTGCGCGAGTTCGCCCCCGACGCGGTGGCGCTGCTCTCCTCGCTGGCCGACCACGCCGCCGTCGCCATCGACGGGGCACGGCTGCTGGAGGAGACCCGTACGGCGCTGGTCGAGCTGAACGCCGCCACCGAGACCGCCCGGGCCCACAGCGAGGCCGCACGGCTGGCCACCGAGACCCACGACCGGCTCACCGATCTGGTCCTGCGCGGCGGGGACGTCACCGATGTGGCCCGGGAGGTGGCCGCGCTGCTGCGGGGAGGGCTGGTGGTGCACGACGCCGACGGCGCCGAGCTGGCCCGGGTCGCGACCGAGCCGATCGGCGCGCCCGCCGAGGGGGTGGCGGCCTCCCGTTCCGGCGGCCGGGCCGTGCCGGTCGACGGGGTGTGGGTCTGCGCCGTGCTGGCCGGACCCGAACTCCTCGGCAGCATCGCCCTGACGGGCCGGGCGGAGCTGTCGGACAGCGACCGGCGGCTGTTCGAGCGCACCGGCCTGGTCACCGCGCTCCTCCTGCTGCTGCGGCGCTCGGTGGCCCACGCCGAGGACCGGGTGCGCGGCGAGCTCCTCAGCGACCTGCTGACCCCGCGGAGCCCGGGGCACACCCCCGACACCGGCAGCCGGACGATCCGGGCCCGCAAGCTCGGCGTCGACCTCGCGCGCCCGCACTCCCTCCTGGTGCTCCACTGCGACGCGGCGCTGCGGCCCCGGCTGGCGGCGGAGGCCGCGCGCCGTGCCCGCGCGCTCGACGGGCTGGCCGGGCTGCACGAGGGCCACGTCGTCCTGCTCGCCCCGGCGGAGCGGCCCGGGGACCTTGCGCGGTCCCTGGCGGCGGAGCTGGGTCAGGCGGTGGGCACGCCCGTCACCGTGGGCTCCGCCGGGCCGGCGGGCGACCCCGGCGGGCTGCCGGCCGTGTACGCCGAGGCCGTGCGCTGTCTGCGGGCCCTGCACGCGCTGGGCCACACCGGACACGGGGCCGCCCTGCCGGACCTGGGCTTCGTCGGCCTGCTGCTCGGGGACCACGGTGACGTCGGCGGGTACGTGGACCAGGTGCTCGGCCCCCTCATCGACTACGACGCCCAGCGCGGCACCGAGCTGGTCCGCACCCTGCAGGCCTACTACCTCCACGGGGCGAGCCTCTCCAAGGCCAAGGACGTGCTGCACATCCACGTGAACACCGTCGTACAGCGCCTCGACCGGATCCGCCGGCTCCTGGGCGAGGACTGGAACAGCCCCGCCCGCGCCCTGGAGCTCCAACTCGCCCTGCGCCTGCACCTCCTGGCGAACTCCGGCCCGCCCGCGGCCTGATCCGGAAGAAGCGCCCCGCACTCCGCCTGCGGTGCGCGGTGATCCGTGGGGCAGAGTGGACGGCATGACTACGTACGAGACGATGGCGTACCACCTGGAGACCGAGCGGCTGATACTGCGGCCGTGGGCCGAGTCGGACGCCGCCGAGTTCCGTGACCTGGTGGCTGAACGCGGCAAAGGGGTGGGCACGGTTGAACACATCCGGACGGCCGTCTCGGAGCTGCTCGCCGCGACGGAGACCACGGGGATCGCTCTGCTGCCCATCCAGCGCCGTGACGAAGGCGACTTCATCGGCTACTGCGGGCTGATCATCGGCCGCTCCACTCTGGAGGAGCCGGAGATCGCGTACGAGCTGTTCCAGAGCGCGCACGGCCACGGCTACGCCACCGAGGCTGCCATGGCGGTGGTCGATGCCGCCATCGCGACCGGGCGGAAGCGGCTCTGGTCGACCGTCGGCACATGGAACACACCGTCCTTCCGTGTCCTGGAGAAGATCGGCTTCGAGCGGCATCACGTCGCCACGGACGACCGTGGTGAGCACGTGTGGCTCACACGCGAGTTGCCGTAACACGAGGCCGGCCGGGGAAGTCTGCGCGGGCCAGGCAAGATCCGAAAGAGACGGCCTAGCCCGTCCCCGGGGTGACCAGGCCCGTCTCGTAGGCCAGGACGACCGCCTGGGCGCGGTCGCGCAGGCTCAGCTTGGCGAAGATCCGGGCCACGTGGGTCTTCACGGTGGCCTCGCTGAGCGTGAACTCCTGGGCCAGTTCGGCATTGGAGAGCCCGTGGCCCATGAGGGTCAGCACCTCCCGCTCCCGTGGAGTGAGGACGTCCAGGTGGGTGTGGGATGCCTGAGTCCGGCCGTCGCGTGCGGCCGACGCCGAGGCGCAGCGCTCCACCAGTCGGCGGGTGATCGACGGGGAGAGCAGCGCGTCGCCGGTGTCGACGAGCCGTACGGCGTTGGCGAGGTACTCGGGGGTGACGTCCTTGAGCAGGAACCCGCTGGCTCCGGCGGCGAGGGCGGCGTAGACGTACTGGTCGAGGTCGAAGGTGGTCAGCATGATCACCCGGCATTCCGGGGCCTCGGCGAGGATCTGCCGGGCGGCCTCCAGCCCGTCCAGCCGGGGCATGCGTATGTCGAGGAGGACGACGTCGGGGCGCAGCCGGCGCACTTCCGAGACGGCCTCCACCCCGTCGGCGGCCACCCCCACCACGTCGATCCCCCGGGCGGTGAGGATCATGCGGAATCCGGTGCGGACCAGTTCCTGGTCGTCGGCGATGACCACCCGGGGCGAGGCAGTCCCCGGGTTCGGCTCGGTGGCCGGAGCGTGCGTGGTCACGGCCGCTCCAGCGGGAGGCGGGCGCGGACCCGGTAGCCGCCACCGAGCCGTCGGCGTGCGTCGAAGTCCCCTCCGTACACGGCGACCCGCTCGCGCAGCCCGACCAGCCCGTGCCCCGCTCCGTCCGCCTTCGGGCGCGGCACGGTGAACGCTGTGGACACGGCCGGGGCGGACTTCCCGGCGTGCCCGGGTATCGGGTCCCCGGACAGCACGCTCGGTCCGCTGTTGAGCACCTCGACCCTCAGTGCCTGGTCCGCGTATCTCACCGTCACCTCGGCTTTCACCCCGTCCCCGTGTTTGAGGGCGTTGGTCAGCGCCTCCTGGATGATCCGGTAGGCGGTGACGTCGATCCCGGCCGGCAGCGGCCGCGGTTCGCCGGATATCCGGACCTCGACCGGCAGCCCGGCGAAGGCTATCCGGTCGATGAGCGGACTGAGCCGGCTCAGACTCGGCTGCGGCGCCAACTCCACGGCCGGATCCCGCCTTTCGGGCGCTCCGCCCCCGTACGGTTCGTCCGTGCCGTCCTGGGCGGGCGCGAGGAGACCCAGCAGGTGCCGCAGTTCGGTCATGGTCGTACGCCCGGCCTTCTCCACGGCGGCCATCGCGGCCGCCGCCTCCACCGGCATCGTGGCCAACACCTCGCGGGCGGCCCCGGCTTGGACGATCATCAGGCTGACGTTGTGGCTGACGATGTCGTGGAGCTCCGCCGCTATCCGGGTCCGCTCCGCGTCCACCGCGGTGCGCGCCGCGGTCTCCCGCTCCCGCTCCAGCAGCCAGCCGCGCTCCTCGATCGCCGCCCGGTATGCCGCGCGGGCCCGCAGGAGCGCCACGGTCAGTCCGAGCACGACCGCCACCGCGCACACCGCTGCCACCACGGCGGCGACCGCCCATCCCGTCGTCACAGCGACTCCCCCTCCCCCACCCATGGTCCTGGTCCTGGTCCTGGTCCTGGTCCTGGTACCCATAGTCCTGGTTCCAAGATCCTCCTACCCGACCCTCGCAGACCCCCCGTGTAGTCCACATCACCCTCCCGGTTCTGTCCCGCGTACATCCCCAGGATGACGCGGCCCCCCGTTTACATCCGGGGGTTGACGCGACCCCTCCGACCGGCCTTCTAGGTTCGTGCCATGACACCTCATCACGACAGCACCGGCCAGGTCGTCGTCCGGCTGGACCGCGTATCGAAGGAGTACGGCGACACCCTGGCGCTCGACGCCCTGTCCCTGGAGATCCGCCGGGGCGAAGCCGTCGCCGTGATGGGCCCCTCCGGCTGCGGGAAGTCCACCCTGCTCAACATGGTGGCCGGCCTGGACCGGCCGACCGCCGGAACGATCAGCGTGCACGGCCAGGACCTCGGCGGCCTGACGGAGACCGGCCTCGCCCTCTACCGCCGCCGCGACGTCGGCATGATCTTCCAGTTCTTCAACCTCATCGACGACCTGCCGGCGCTCGACAACGTCGCGCTGGCCGCCCAGCTCACCGGCACCTCCGCCCGCCAGGCCCGCCGCCGCGCCCTGGAACTCCTCGACGAGCTCGGGGTAGCCGACCGCCGCAACAACTACCCGGCGACGCTCAGCGGCGGCGAGCGCCAACGCGTCGGCGTGGCCCGCGCGCTGATGAACCGCCCGGCGCTGCTCCTGGCCGACGAGCCGACCGGCGCCCTCGACAGCCGCTCCGGCGAGCAGGTGATGGACCTGCTGATCGACCTCAACCAGATAGGCCAGACGCTGCTGATCGTCACCCACGACCCGCATCTGGCGACCCGCTGCGCCGGCCGCCTCGTCGAGATGGCCGACGGCCGCGTGGCGCGCGAACGCGCGCTGGACGGCGAGACCCTGGACGGCGAGACCCACGACGAGCCCCACGGCGAGACCCTGGAGCGTTCCGCGTGAGCGCCGTGTGGCGGGCCTCCCGGGCCGCCGTGAAGCGCCGCAGGGTCCAGACGTTCGTCATCGGCCTCGTCGTCCTCTGCTCCACCACAACCGTCCTGCTCGCGCTCGGCCTGCTCGCCGCCGCCTCGGGCCCCTTCGACACGGCGTACACCGCGCAGCGCGGCGCGCACACCGTGGCCACGTACGACCCGGCGAAGGTCTCCGACGCCCAGCTCGCGCAGACGGCGCACCGCCCGGGGGTCGAGGCCGCCGCGGGCCCGTTCCCCCAGGCCGTCATCGACGTACCCACGGACTGGATCGGGAGTCCGCCGGGGCCCCTCACCGTGGTGGGCCGCGCCGATCCGGCCGGACCGGTGGACCGCGTCGAGATGCGGCAGGGCCGCTGGGCCGAGGCGCCCGGCGAGATCGTTGTCAACTGGACCACCAACGGCACTCCGTACGCCCGTCTCCTCGGCACCAAGCTGGAGGTGCCCGGGCTCCCGACGCTCACCGTCGTCGGTTTCGCGACGAGCATGAGCCAGTCGGCCGCCGCCTGGGTGACGCCCGAGCAGGCCGCGGCCCTCCACCCGACGTCCACCCAGATGCTGTACCGGTTCACCGACTCGGCCACCGGCGCGCACCTGCGCGACTCCCTCGCCCGGGCCACGGACGGACTCCCCGCGGACTCGGTGACGGCCGCTCAGACCTACCTCACCCTCAAGAAGGCCTTCGGCGCCCGGGCGGACGCCTATCTGCCCTTCATCGCCCTCTTCGGCGTCCTCGGCCTGCTCGTCTCCGCCCTGATCGTCGCGAACGTGGTCAGCGGCGCCGTGGTCTCCGGCAGCCGGCACATCGGCGTGCTCAAGGCCCTCGGCTTCACACCGAACCAGGTCGTCGCCGTCTACCTGACGATGGTCTCGGTCCCCGCCGTGGCCGGCTGCGTGCTGGGCACCCTGCTCGGCAACGCGCTGGCCGCGCCCATCCTGCAGACCGCGTTCTCCGGCATCGAGACGGGGATGGCGGGCGTGGGCTCCGTCTCGCCCTGGCTCAGCGTCGCGTGCCTGGCCGGGATGCCCGCCCTGGTCCTGCTGACCGCCCTCGTACCGGCCCTGCGCGCACACCGGCTGCCGGCCGCGCAGGCCATCAGCGCGGGCGGCGCGCCCCGCACCGGGCGCGGACTGCGCGTCCAGCGCGTGCTGGCCTCCTCGCGGCTGCCGCGCTCCGTCAGCCTGGGCCTCGGCCACCCTTTCGCGCGCCCCGGCCGCGCCTTCATGACCACGGCCGCCATCGTCCTCGGTGTCACCACGGTGACCCTGGCGACGGGTCTGACCAGCACGATGGTCTCGTACGCGCAGACCGGCCGCGGTCCCGGCGGACCGGTGGTCAACGTCCTGGTCGGCGGCCACGGCGACAACCACAACGAGCCGCTGCTGAGCGACGCGCAGATCGAGGAGCGGCTGCGGTCGCTCGGTGCGCAGGAGGTACAGGCGCGCGGGCTGATCCAGGTCGGCCTGGTCGGCTACGCGCAGCCCGCGTTCGGAAACTTCTACCGGGGAAGCACGTCCCCGGCCGAGGCCTTCGTGGAAGGCCGGCCGCCCCGCGGACCCGGGGAGATCGCGGCGGGCCCCTCCTTCCTCACGGAACGCGGGCTGGCGGTCGGCGACCGGGTCACCCTGGAGGCCAACGGGAGGCGGGCGGCCGCGACCGTCGTCGGCCAGCTGATCGACAGCGACGCACGCTCCCTGGAGTCCACGTGGGAGACCCTCGGCCAACTCGCCCCGGACAGCCGCGCGGTCGACTACGCCGTCCGGCTCGCCCCGGGGGCGGACGCCCGCGCCTACGCGGACGCCGTCGACGCGACCGACCCCGGACTCCACGCCGAGGTGGGGTACTCGGTCAACGCGGCCACCACCACGGTCATCGGCTTCTCCTCGGTGTTCTCGGTCATGCTGACCCTGGTCGCCTCGCTCGGCGTCTTCAACACCGTGCTGCTGAACACCCGTGACCGCCGCCGCGACCTGGGCATGCTCAAGTCGATCGGCATGACCCCGCGCCAGGTGGTCGCGATGACGGTGACCTCGGTGACCGGTCTCGGCCTGGCCGGCGGGCTGCTCGGGATCCCCCTCGGGATCGTCGCGCACCGGCTCGTCGTGGACAACGTGGGCATCGTCGCCTTCCCGGAGTCGATGAAGGACGTCTGGCACGCGCCGCAGCTCGCCGGAATGCTGGGCGCGGGGGTCGCGATCGCCGTCCTGGGGGCGCTGATCCCGGCCCGCTCGGCGGCCCGGATGACCATCGCCTCGGCCCTGCACACCGAGTAGGGCCCGCCGTAAGCCCCATAAGCCCCGCAGGGCTCAGCCCGGCGGGGCTTACGGTGCTTACGGGCTTACGGAGCCTCAGCCGGCTCCCCGGAAGCCGGGGCACCCTCCGACGAAGTCTCCACGATGCGCCCGTCGCGCAGTTCCACCACCCGGTCCGCCAGTTCCATCAGCGCCGGGTCGTGCGTGGCGACCAGCGCCGTGACCCCCTCGCTGCGCACCACCGCGCGCAGCAGCCGCATGATCTGCCGGCCGGTGTCGGAGTCGAGCTGGCCCGTCGGCTCGTCGGCGATGATCAGATCGGGCTCGTTCGCGAGGGCCCGCGCGACGGCGACCCGCTGCTGCTGGCCGCCGGAGAGTTCGCCGGGGCGCTGCTCGGCGTGTTCGGAGAGGCCGACGAGGGCGAGCAGGGTGCGGGCCCGTTCCTCGCGCTGCTTCGCCGGTATCTTGCGCAGCCGCATCGGGACCCCGACGTTCTCGGCGGCGGTGAGGGCGGGGATCAGGCCGAAGGACTGGAACACGAAGCCGATCCGGTCGCGGCGCAGCGCGAGGCGGCCGTCTTCGTCGAGGCCGGCCAGATCGGTGCCGTCGAGGGCGACGCTGCCGCCGGTCGGGGTGTCGAGGCCGCCGACCAGGTTCAGCAGGGTGGTCTTGCCGGAGCCGGACCTGCCCTTGAGCGCGGTGAGTTCGCCGCGGCGGACCTCGAAGGACACTCCGCGCAGGGCGTGCACCGCCTGCTGACCCGTCCCGAAACTGCGCCGCACGTCGTCCACGACCACCATCGGCGGCGCCTCGGCGTCCTGCCGCGGTTCGGGTCCCGACTCCTGTCGCCGTTCCTGGTCCTGCGTCATGCTGCGGCTCCCCCTCCAAGCTGAAAACGGCGTTCTTGCGGTCCCGCCCCGACGATTTGTTCATCCGTTGCACCACTCACGCAAGTCCCTTCCGCTCTCTGTTCGAATCTGGCAGCATCGTCCGGTATCCGGGGCCACCAGTCCGGTGCGGGGGAGGAACAAGCACATGCTCGGCTTCGTCGTGCGCCGGCTGCGCGGGCGATTGCCGCTCGCAGCCGCCGTTCTGCTGACCGTTTTGATCACCACGACCGTGCTCACCGCGCTCTTCGCCTTCACCCGCGGAGTGGGCGATGCCGGACTGCGCCAGGCCCTCCAGGGGCCCGGCCTCGCGCGCGGCACCGTGCTGGTCACCGGTTCGCACCCGACGGCCGACCGTGCCAAGGACGACGAGACGGTACGGAACTTCGGGCGCGAGCTGTTCGGCCCCCTGCCGGCCGCGGCCGAGAGCGTGGCGCGCAGCCGTTCGTACGGGCTGCCCGGCCCGCACACCCCCGGCAAGGACGCCGATCTGACGCTGCTGGCGGCCTTCGCCAAGGAGCGCGTACGGCTCCTCGCGGGCACCTGGCCGCAGCCCGTCGCGGGACCGGTCTCCGATCGGAGCGGTCCCGTTCCCGTGGCCGTGCCAAAGGCGGCGCTGGACCGGCTCGGGCTGGCCGAGGGAGCGCTGCCCGCGCAGGTGCGGCTCGACGACCGGTACGGCGGCTCCCCGCTGACCGTGCTGGTGACCGGCGTCTACCGGGCGGCCGACCCGGACGCCCCGTACTGGCGGCTCGATCCGCTCGGTGCGCGCGGGCTCCAGGTCGCCGGGTTCGCCACCTACGGGCCGCTGTTGGTGGACGACTCCGCCTTCACCGCGGGCGGGCTGGCCCAGGACAGCCGCGCCGTGCTCCTCACCGCCGACTTCTCCACCGTGGACGCGGCCGGGGCCGAGGCGGTCCGCGGCCGGGCCGCCAAGGCCTTGAAGGAGCTCCAGGGCACTTCCGGGCTCGCCCCGTCGACCGAACTTCCCGCGCTGCTCGGGGAGTTGCGGTCGGGCCTGACCGTAGCCCGCTCCACCCTGCTGGTCGGCGCGCTGCAACTGGCCGTGCTCGCCGCCGCGGCGCTGCTGCTCGTCTCGCACCTGCTGACGGAACGCCAGGAGGGCGAGCGCGCCCTGCTCGCCGCGCGCGGTGCCTCCCGCGGGCGGCTCGGTGTGCTCACCGCGGCCCAGTCGCTGCTGCTGGCGCTGCCCGCCGCCCTCCTCGCCCCCCTGCTGACCCCGCCGCTGCTGCGCCTGCTCGGCGGCTACGGCTCGCTGGCGCACGTCCCGTTCACGGTCACCCGGAGCTGGCTGCTCTGGCCCGTCGCCGCGGGCTGCGCCCTCGGGTGCGTCGTGCTGACCACCCTCCCGGTCGTCCTGCGGGGCGCCGCCGCGTCCGCCCTGCACCGGACCGGCCGCCGCCAGGCGCTCGTCGCCGGCGCCGCCCGATCCGGCGCGGACCTGGCGCTGGTGGCCCTGGCCGTACTCGCCTACCAGCAGCTCGCCCGGTACGGCGCGAGCGGCTCCGGCCCGGCCGCGCGCTCCGGCGGACTGTTCGGCGTCGACCCGGTGCTGGTCGCCGCACCCACGCTCGCGCTGTGCGCGGGCACCCTGCTGGTGCTGCGGCTGCTGCCCTTCGTGGCGCGGCTCGGCGCGCGGATCGCCGCCCGGGGCCGGGGGTTGGGTCCGGCGCTCGTCGGCTGGCAGCTGGCCCGCCGGCCCGGACGGGCCACGGGGCCGGTGCTGCTGCTCGTACTGGCCGTCTCCAGCGGGGTCCTGGCACTGGGCCAGCACACGGCGTGGTCCGCGTCCCAGCGCGACCAGGCCGATTTCACCACCGCCGGGGGCCTGCTGATATCCAACAGCGACCTGCCCGCGCTGGGCCGGGGCGGCCGGTACGCGGCGCTGCCCGGCGGGGAGCGCGTCCTGCCGGTGCTCCGTGCCCCGCAGCAGCTGCCGGGCGGGCGGCACGGCCAGGTGATGGCGCTGGACGCGGCGGCCGCCGCCGACCGGCTCGCCCTGCGGGCCGACCTGCGCGACGGGCGCCCCCTGCGCGGGCTGTTCGCCCCGCTGGCCGCCACCCCCGCCGCCTCTGCCACTTCGATCCCCCTGCCCGGCCGGCCGCAGCGCATCGACCTCTCGGTCTCCGTACGCTCCACCGGCGCGGGCGGCCGCCCCGGGCTCGGGCTGCTGCTGCGCGACCGGTTCGGCATCACCTACCGGGCCGCGATGGTGCAGCTCCCGGAGCGCGGCGACGCCACCGTGTCGGTGCACATCGGCACGATGCTCGGCGCCCCCATCGGGTCGGCCGCCACCCCGCTCAGCCTGGCCGGGCTCGTGTTCTCGTACGACCGGGAGGGCCCGCTCCCCGGTACCGATCCGAACGCCGATCCGGGCGCCGGCTCCGGCGAGGCCGGTGCGGTCAAGGTCTTCGACGAGCTGACCGTACGCGGCCTCGCGGTCGCGCAGACCCGGGACGGCGCGGCGGCGCCGGTCGCGACGCCCGCACCCGACTGGAAGCTGTCGGCCCCGCCGCTCAACGACGGCGCCCCGGCCGCCGAACTGCTCGCGCACTCCGAGCCCGCGCCGGGCGGCCCGGCCCTGGTCAAGCTGCGCTACCGGGACGGTTCCGGTGAACGCGGAGGCGTCCAGGCCGGCCTGACGCCGGGGCCCGCTGCGGCCGCCGAGATTCCCGGGATCGCCACCCGGGCGTACCTGTCCGCGATCGGCGCGGCCGTGGGCGATCTGGTGCCGGTCAAGCTGGACGACGTCACCCTCGCGGTCCGGGTCACCGCCGCGGTCGGCTCGCTGCCCGTGGCCGGCGACACCGCGATCGCCGTCGACCTGGACACCGCCGCCCGGCTGCTCGCGGCGGGCGGCCGGGAGCTGCCGACGCCCGGCGAGTGGTGGCTGCCGGCCGCCTCCGCCGACGACCCGGCCCCGGCCCGCGCCGCCGCGGAACTGCGCGACGGCGCGGGCTCGCAGCAGGTGCGCCTGCGCGAGGAGGTGGCCGCGGCCCTGCTCGACGATCCGCTCAGCGCGGGCCCGCAGGGGGCCCTGGCCGCGCTCGCGGTGGCCTGCGCGGTGCTGGCGGCGATCGGCTTCGCCGCCTCCGCCGCGGCCGCCGCGCGGGAGCGGGCCCGGGAGTTCTCGGTGCTGACGGCGCTGGGCGCCCGGCGCCGGGACCTGGCCCGGACGGCCACCGCCGAGAGCTGCGTGCTGGTGGGGCTCGGCACCGCGGTCGGGGTGGGGCTGGGCGTGGTCATCGTCCACCTCGTCGTCCCGCTGACCGTGCTCACGCCGGCCGCCGGCCGCCCGGTGCCCGAAGTACTGGTGGACCTGCCCGCGGTGCGGACCCTGCTGCTCGCCGCCGCCATCGCCGCCGTACCGCTGCTGTCGGCGGTCTTCGGCGGCGGCCGCAATCAGAACCGCTCGAAGCCGGCCGACCGGCTGCGGCACGTGGAGGACATATGACCGGGCCGGCCGCGACCAACGCCGACCGGCACGCCCCGGGCGGGGCCGGCGAGCAGGCACCGCGAGGGTCCGCCCCGCGCGCCCTGCCCCCGCCCGCGCCGTGGGTGCGGACCCGGCTGCGCGCGACCCCGCTGAGCGCCTTGCTCGGCGCGGCCCTGGCCTTCGTCGCCGTCCTGCTCTCCGCCGCCCTGCCGCGCGCCATGGACCGGGGTACCGACCAGGCGCTGCGCTCCTTCCTGGAGTCGCGCGGGCCGGGTCAGACCAGCCTGTACGTCAGCGCGCGCCCCCGTTACGGGGAGCAGAGCCCGCAGAACCTGGACGAGGTGCTGGCGACCCTCGTCTCCCGTACCGCGCCGCATTTCGGCGTCGCGCCCGCCGGCGCCGTCCACGGGTTCGCCGCGGGTTCCCGGCCGCTGGCCAACCCCGGTCTGACCGCCCCCGACGGGGTCCCGCCCCAGCTGGGGCTCTACCACCTGCGCACGGCCGCCGAGCACGTCCGCCTGGTGGAAGGGCGCTGGCCGGGCGCGCCGGGCCCGGCGCCCGGCAGCCCCGTACCCGTAGCGCTGTCGCAGAGCGCGGCGAAGACCATCGGAGTCCGCGTCGGCATGGTCCTGGAGACCACCACCGGCCAGGCCATGACCACCGTGAAGGCGGAGGTCGTCGGTCTGTACGCCGCGAACGACGACGCCGAGGACTACTGGACCGACCACACCTGCCTCACCCGTGCCTGTCTCACCCTGACCCCGACCCATCCGCCGCAGTCGTTCTGGAGCACCGACGCCCTCGTCGGCCAGGAAGCGCTCGGCCGGCTCCCCGAGTGGGGCGAGACGGACAGCGAGGACTTCTGGCGGATCCCGGTGGACACCGGAACGCTGCGGGCCGACCAGCTCCCGGCCACCGCCAAGGCCGTCGCCTCCTACGTCCGCGGCCCGACCGCGGCGCGCCTCACCCAGGAGACCGGTCGGAGCGATCTGCGGATCACCTCCCACCTGCCCGAGCAGCTCACCCTTGCCGAGGCCCGGCAGCAGGCCGCCGCGCCACTCGCCGCGATGGGCCCGGCCGGGGTGGCCGGCGTGGCGTTCGTGGTGTTCTGCCTGGCGGCCGGACTGACCGGTGACCGGCGGGAGGCCGAACTGCGGCTGCTGCTGGCCCGCGGCGGTTCCCGCGCGGGCATCGTGCGCCGACTGCTCGCGGAGAACGCCGTCACCGTCCTGCCGGCCGCGGCTCTCGCAACGGCGCTCGCCGTGGTCCTGCTGCCGACCCCCCGCTCTGCGGGCACCCTGCTGGCCGCTTCGGCCGCCACGCTCCTGGCGCTGCTGGCCGTCCCCGTACGGGCCTTCGTGCTGCTGTCGCCGAAACGCCCGCCGGGCCCCCGGCGGCGGCTGGTCGCCGAACTGCTCGCCCTGGCGGCCACCGCGGCCGCCGTGTTCGAGGTCCGCTCGCGCGGGGTCGCCCCGGCCGGCGCCGGGGTGGACCCGCTGCTGGTGGCCGCCCCGCTGCTGCTCGCACTCTGCGGCGGCCTGCTGCTGGCCCGGCTCCAGCCCGCCCTGGTCGGGGCGCTGGCCCGGGCCGCCGGGCGGGGCCCGGGGCTGATCGGCTTCCTCGGGCTGGCGCGCGCCGCGCGGGGCACCGGCGGCCGGACACGTCCGTCCGTACTGCCGCTGATCGCGATGCTGCTGGCCGTCACCACCGGCGGCTTCGGCGCCACGGTGCTGACGGGGGTGGCCGACGCCCGGTTCGAGGCGGCCCGCGCGGCCGTCGGCGGCGACGCGCAGATCTCGGCTCCCGGTGGCACGCTCCCCGACTCCCTGACGAAGGCGGCGGCCGCGCTGCCCGGCATACGGTCCTCCGTGAAGGTGTGGACCGACGACAACGTGTTCCTCTACGGCACCAAGACGGGCAGCACCCAGATCTCCGTGGTCGTCGCGGACCCGGTGGAGTACGCGAGACTGTCGGAGGCGGCCGGGACCGGCCGGTTCGATCCGGCTCTCCTGGCGGCCGGAGCCGCCGGCACCTCGGGCGCGACGGTGCCCGCGCTGATCAGCAGCGACCTCGCCGACGACGACACCTCCGGCTTCCAGCTGCGGCTCGAAAACGGCGGGGAGCTGAAGCTCGCGGTCGTCGGAGTGGTCACCGGCACCCCTGCCCGGCCCGGCGCCAAGTACACCACCGTGGTGCTGCCCGCCGCCCAAGTGCTGGCCGCCGTACCGCAGATGGGGCTGCCCAACACCTGGCTCGCGCTCGGCCCGGTCGACCAGGACCGGCTGGAGCAGGCGGTCCGCACCGCGGAACCGGCGGCCGCGGAGGAGCTCTATCGCATCCGCACCAGCTCCGCCGCGGCCGCCGAGCTGGGATCCGACCCGCTCCAGCGCTCCGCCGAGCGGCTGTTCTGGGCCTCGCTGGCCGGAGCGGCGGGCTTCGCGCTGCTGGCGGTCCTGCTGACCCTGGTCCGGGCCGCCCCCGACCGCGCGGCGCTGCTCGCGCGGCTGCGCACCATGGGCCTGCGGCCCCGGCAGGGAATCCTGCTGATCCTGGTGGAGTCTGTGCCGCTGGCGCTGGCCGCGGCACTCGGCGGCGCGCTGCTCGCGGCGGGCGCCGTCGCGCTGCTCGGCCCTGCCGTGGACCTGTCCACGCTGGTCGGCACCCGGGTGCCGACCGGTCTGCAGGTCCTCGTCCCGCCCGTACTGACCCAAGCCCTGGGCCTGACCGTCCTCGTCGCGGGGGCCGTGCTCGCGGAGGCGGCGATCTCCGGCAGGCGACAGATCACGACCGAGTTGAGAGCGGGAGACCAGCGGTGAACAGCGATCAGCCCACCTACGAAGAGCTGCAGCGGCAGGCCCTGGCCGCCGCCGAGCCCCGCCGGCACGGCGCGGACACGGCCATCGCCTGCGACCGCCTGGTACGGATCTTCAGTACGGACGGGGTCGAGGTACAGGCCCTGCAAGGACTGGAACTGACCGTGGCGCAGGGCGATCTGATGGCCCTGGTCGGCGCGTCCGGCAGCGGCAAGTCCACCCTCCTGAACATCCTCGCGGGACTGGACGTCCCCACGGCCGGCACCGCCAGCGTCGGAGGCTACGACCTGCTGGAGATGTCGGCGCGCGACCGGCTGCGCTACCGGCGCGAGGCGGTCGGGTTCGTCTGGCAGCAGACGGCCCGCAACCTGCTGCCCTTCCTGACGACGGCGCAGAACATCGCCCTGCCCATGCAGTTGAAGGGTGGGCGGCGCGCCGCCGCCAAGCGCCACGCGGTCCGGACCGGCGAGCTCCTCGAAGCCCTGGAGATCGGCGATCTGGCGGACCGCCGCCCCGCCGAGCTCTCCGGCGGTGAGCAGCAGCGCGTGGCCATCGCGGTGGCGATGGCCAACGATCCTGCGGTGCTGCTCGCCGACGAGCCGACCGGCGAGCTGGACTCCGAGACCGGTGGGGCGATCTTCGAGGCCTTCCGCACCGTCAACCGGGACCTGGGCGCGACCGTGGTCATCGTGACCCACGACCCGCTCGTCGCGGGCGAGGTCCGGCGCACGGTGGCGATGCGCGACGGCCGCACCAGCAGCGAGGTGCTGCGCCGCACGGTCACCGACGAGCACGGCGCCGAGTCGGTGAGCGAGCGCGAGTACGTGATGCTCGACCGCACGGGCCGGGTGCAGCTCCCGCAGAAGTTCCTGGAAGCCCTGGGCATGGAACACCGGGTGGCGGTGGACCTGGCGGCGGACCACATCGAACTGCGCCCGGACGACGCGGCCGCCGCCTCGGGAGACGGCGACGGCTCACCGGAGGCGGCCGCGGGCTGAGGCACGCCGGGAGGTGCATTCAGCCAGTGCGCCGTTTCCGGGCCGCCTCGTCCGCCGCTTCGCGGATGTAGCGGAACATCCGGACCAGCGGCTCTCCGGGGAAGACCTCGCGGACCGGTTCGCAGTCCTGGAGCCGGAAGGGCGCAGGGTCGATCGGGGTGAGACTGATGACCAGGGGCTGGATCCGCGCCTGGTGGTAGGCCTCCAGCTTGTGGTGGCCGTCCAGGAGATAGGCGGCGATGGAGTCCTGGGCGGGGCTCAGGGCCACCAGCGCGGGGCGGTCTCCTGCCCGGATCCGCCGCACGTAGCCGCGTACGGCGTCCCGGTCGGGCGGGGGCCAGTGGTCGGTGGTGAGCAGGGTGAGTTCCTCGTCGGCGTACCAGCTCTCGACGTGCCCGGCGCGCGGGTGGACCAGGCGCAGCGGGTGCGGGGCCGGGGCTGCGGTCATCGCGTAACGGCCGGGGGCGAGGAGGGAGAGCAGGGGCCGCAGCCGTTCCGGGTCCGGCGGCAGGAAACTCCCGGTGAGCGGGTCGACGGCGAGCTCCGGGGCGGCCAGCCATGCGGTGAGCTCCTTGGCCTCCGCGGTGGTGGGAGCGCCCGGGCCGGTGGCGCGGGAGGCCAGCCAGCCGATGCTGCCACAGCAGTCGCCGCCCTCCAGGACGACGGGCCGGCCACCGAGGAGGAGCAGGCTGGCGCCGTCGTCCCCGGTGACCTCTATGAGACCGAGGCCGTCGGGGACCTCGCAGACGACGACGGGATCGGTGGGCACGGGCCGAGTCTGCCAGAGTACGGGCCGGGAGAAAGAAGGGTTTGTGGTGGTGGTCGAGCCATGGGTGACCGGACTGGTCAACGGCATTCTGTACAACGCCATGTTCCACAGCGACGGGTCGGCGCTCGACGACGATCTGGTCCGGCGTTACGCGGTCGCCCTGCGGGTGAGTCCCATCAGCGGCGAACCGCTGCACCGGCAGGCGGCGGGCCTGCGCGCGGCGGTCGCCTCCGGCGCGGTGCTCGCGTCGGCGTTCGAGCCGTATCCAGGACGGCGCCCTTACGACGAGGCCGAGTTCCGCGCGTTCCTGACGCGCCTCGCGGACGCCGTCGACGGGAGCATCGGCACGGACGAACCCGACCGCACCGGCGCGCCCGATCGCCCCGGTGCGCCCGGTCTCCCCGATGAGCCCGGTCTTGCCGATGAGCAGAATGCCCCGCGCCCGAGGGGTCTGCGCGCGCTCCTGCGCCGCCTGCGGTGAACCCGCGGGGACCGTACGCCGGAACCGGGCGCCGGGCACGTGCCCCCGGTCCGCGCGGCGCGCCTCCCGGTGAACCGCCGTGCGCGCGTCACTTCCGTGGCCCGGGTGTCGTTAGGCGCTCGGGGTTGACTCGGGGGTCGAAGGGATGACGGAATGCGGCAGTTTCCTCTGGAGATGCACCACATGGCACCCGGCCGGGTCGTCGAGTGGCGGTTGCGGTCCACGGCCGGGGTGCAGTCCCCCGGTCCGGACGGCGCGGCGGACAGGAGGGCCTCCTTCAACCAGGACAAGCACTTCACCGTCGCCGAGGAGAGCCGCGCGGCCGACGACCCGACCGCGTCGTGGATCGCGGTCACCTTCGAGGTCGCGGGCCCGCTGGACGAGGATGCCCTGACCGGCTCGCTGCTGGCGTTCGTACGCCGCCACGAGGTGCTGCGCTGCGAGTTCCGGCGGCTGGCCGGGGAGTTGGCGTGCGCGCCGATCCCCGCCGCCGAACTGGCCCTGGACACCGTCCAGGTCGCCGAATTCGACCGCACCGAGGAACTGACCGGCTTCCTGGTGGAGCGGTTCAAGCGGAGCATCGACACGCTGTCCTGGCCGTTGTTCACGATGGGCGCCGTCCTGCGCGAGGATTCGGCGACCGTCTACCTGGCCTTCGACCACATCGTCTGCGACGGCATGTCGATGCCGATCGTGGTCCAGGAGGTCGAGAAGGGCTACGAGGCGCTGCGCCGCGGGGAGTTGCCGGATCCGGCGCCCGCGCCGAGCTATCTCGACTTCGCCGAGGAGCAGCGCGGCCGCTACCTCTCCATCGACGCGGACGACGAACGGCTCGGCTACTGGAAGGAGTTCATGGCCAGCGGCGGTGGCGAGTTCTTCCCGCGCTTCCCGCTCGAACTGGGTGTGGAGCCGAACCGGATGTACGCGATCGTGAACGAGGCCTCCCCGCTGCTGGACGCCGCCGAGGCGGAGGTCTTCGAGAAGGCGTGCCTGGCGGTGGACGGCAAGCCGTTCATGGGCGTGCTCGCCGCCGTCGCGGTCTGTCTGCGCGAGGCGGGCGGGCCGGGGGTCTACCGGGGGTTCATGCCGGTGAGCGAGCGCGGCCGGGCCGGGTGGGGCAACTCGGTCGGCTGGTTCGTCAACACCATGCCCATCGAGTTCGACGCCTCGCCCGGCCGGGACTTCGAGCAGGTCATGGCCTCCGTGCGGGCCGGTTTCAACGAGATGATCGGCCACCTCGACGTGCCGTTCGTGCGGGCCTGGGAACTGCTCGCGCCCCGCGAGTTCGCCGCCCGTTCCTGGCCGTACCCGGTGAACTTCTTCTCGTACATCGACATGCGCAAGTGCCCGGGCGCCGAGCGCCACGAGGACTGGCGGCCCACCTCCCACGTGTGGTCGGCGCAGGCCAACGGTGCCTGCTCCTGGTTCCAGCGGGACGCGGACGGGCTGCACATGAACTCGATCTACTCGGACACCCCCGCCGCCCGCCGCACCATGGACGGTTTCCTGGACGCCCTGCGCGAGACGGTCCGGGAGATCGCCCGCCACGGCTCGTTCCGCCGCCCCATCGCGCTGACCCCGCCGCGGCGGCCGGCGCGGCGGACCCCGCTCGATGTGGCGGCCTTCGCCCGCCGCGGCTGATCCGGGCCGCGCCTCCCGACCGCGGATCTCAGAGGCGGGCCGCGCGGGCGCGCAGCAGGGTCTGCTCCCGGGCGTTGCGGGTGAGCGAGGCGGCGCGTTCGAACTCCGCGCGGGCCTCTGCCGGGCGGCCGAGCCGCTCCAGCAGGTCTCCTCGTACGCTCGGCAGCAAATGGTAGGAGCGCAGGGCCGGTTCCGCCGTCAGGGCGTCGACCAGGGGGAGCGCTGCCGCCGGGCCCTCGGCCATCGAGACGGCGACGGCCCGGTTGAGTTCGATCACCGGTGACGGGATCAGCAGGACGAGCCGCCCGTAGAGGGCGGCGATCGTGCGCCAGTCGGTGTCCTCGTAGCGGACGGCGTCGGCGTGACAGCCGGCGATGGCGGCCTGGAGGGAGTAGGGGCCGGTGCCCGCCCGGTGCAGGGCTTCGACTCCGCGCCGGATCAGCAGGCGGTTCCACTGGGAGCGGTTCTGGTCGGCGAGGAGCACCGGCTCCCCGTCCGGGCCGGTGCGGGTGACGATGCGCGAGGCCTGGAACTC
Source organism: Streptomyces sp. CA189 (assembly GCF_056428985.1). Taxonomy (NCBI): domain Bacteria; kingdom Bacillati; phylum Actinomycetota; class Actinomycetes; order Kitasatosporales; family Streptomycetaceae; genus Streptomyces; species Streptomyces sp. CA189. Next base: position 153,070 of record NZ_JBWJVM010000003.1, read on the forward strand.
CAGCAGCGCCGCCAGACCGTGCACCTCGGGCTCCCCGGGCATCAGGCCGGCCAGGACCCGGGCGAGGCGCAGGGCGTCCTCGCACAGGGCGGGGCGGACGAGATCGTCGCCGGCCGTGGCCGAGTAGCCCTCGTTGAAGACGAGGTAGATGACCTCCAGCACGGAGGCGAGGCGCTCGTCGCGGTCGGCCCCGTACGGGACCTCGAAAGGCACTCCCGCCTTCGCGAGCGCCCGCTTCGCCCGGACGATCCGCTGGGCGACGGTCGGCTCGGGGCAGAGGAAGGCGCGGGCGATCTCCTGGGTGGTCAGGCCGCCCATCAGCCGCAGGGTCAGCGCGATCCGGGCATCGGTGGCGAGGACGGGGTGGCAGGCGGTGAAGATCAGCCGCAGCAGGTCGTCGTCGATGGACTCGGGGTCCGTGAGCACGGCCTCCTCCTCGGGAGGCGGCACGTCCTCGAGGGTGCGGCCCACTTCGGCGAGCTTGCGCGCGTAGGTCTCCTTGCGGCGGACCAGGTCGATGGCCTGGTGCTTGGCGGTGGCCATCAGCCAGGCCCCCGGCTTGTCGGGCACGCCGGAAGCCGGCCACTGCTCCAGCGCCGCGACCAGCGCGTCCTGGGTGATCTCCTCGGCGATGCCGACGTCGCGCACGATCCGGGCGACGCCCGCGATGATCCGCGCGGACTCGATCCTGAACACCGCTTCGACCGCTCGGGTCGTACTCACTGCCGTCACGGCTACCCATCAGAGCAGCCGTGACGAGGCAGGGCAAACGGCAGGGCAACCGGCGCCGGGCGGATCCGGCCGTCAGCTTCCGTCGAGCTGGCGGAGCTCGGCGCCGACCGTCCAGTTCTCGGGGTGGATCTCCAGGAAGCGCTTGGTCCACTCCAGCGCCTCATCCTTGTCCTTGCACTGCATGAGGGCGTACCCGCCGACGACCTCCTTGGTCTCGGTGAAGGGACCGTCGGTGTAGCTGAGCTTTCCGCCGGACCAGGTGACCCGGGTCCCCTCCGACGTGGGGAGCAGACCGGCGGTGTCGAGCATGACACCCGCTTTGGTGATCTCCTCCATCAGGGCGCCCATGCGGTCGTTGAAGTCGGCCGGGAAGGGGGTGTCGGGGGTGAGGTTCTTCTCGTCGATGCGGATCAGCGAAAGGAAGCGCGGCATGGTGACTCCTCGGTGGTGGAGGACGGGGGCTTTCCCCGCCTCTCACCCCTGCGTCGAACAGGAGACGCCGGGATCGACAGCTTCCCGGAAAAATCTTCGGAGATTTTCGGGACGCGCGCGGTGGCGGAGATTCCGGGCACTGCCCCACACCGAGCTACCGACGAGTAGGATCGCCGGGCCCAGGCCCCTCCGAGAGGATCCCTCGATGCCGCGCATACCTTCCTCGCCGCTCCTGCTCGCCGGCCTGCTGGCGGGCGCGGCGGTGGCGCACGCCGTCGCCCCCAAGCAGTTCGACGCGATCGTGCCGCGCTCGCTGCCCGGCACCCCGCGCCAGTGGACGTACGCGAGCGGCGTGGCGGAGCTCGTGCTGGCGGCCGGGGTGGCCCACCCGCGCACCCGCCGGGTCGCGGCGCTGGCGACGGCGGCGTTCTTCGTCGGCGTGTTCCCCGCCAACGTCAAGATGGCCGCCGACGCCCGCCACCGCTCCCCCGCCCTGCGGGCCGTGGCCCTGGGCCGGCTGCCGCTCCAGGTCCCGCTGGTGCTGTGGGCCCGCAAGGTCGGCCGGAACGCGGCGGGCTAGTGCTGTGACCGGAAAGGTTCACCGTGTCACGGCGCCCGGCACGGCACCTCGCCGCGTTGTCGGACCATGACGGCACGTCCAGTACGAGTCGCGGTCCTCCGCCTTGCGATGCACCGCACCGGACACCGCGACCCGGCAAACCTTTCCGGCCACAGCACTATCGGCTGTCGCCCGTCCAGTCCCAGTGCCCGGGATCGGCGGCGCGGCGGCGGTAGTGGGCCCGGCCGCCGGGCCCGTAACGCCCTATCTCCGTGGGCAGCCGGGCCTCTTCGTCGAGCTGCGGAACGCTCCAGCCCGTGATGTCGAGGAGCAGTCCGTCGAGGGGACCGCCCACGAGCTCTCCGTAGGCGTGCCCCGGGAGCGGACCCGGGTCGGGGTCGTCGTGGTCGGCGCCGTAGACCCGGCGCCGGAGCATCCTGTCGTCCATACCGGTCAGCTTCACAGACGGCACTGACAACGCCCCCGGCCGGCGGCGGCGCCTGCCCCGGGGCCGAGCGGCGATGATGGGAGCCGTTCGGATCGCACGGCACACGAAGCGGAGCACCATCCATGGCACGTCGGGTACACCAGCCTCTGGAGGACCAGGAGTTCGACTTCATCCTCGGCATGACGGACGGGCCCGTGCTCGCCTACTTCTGCGGGAGCTGGCCGAAGGCCCTGGAGCCCTGCCGCGCGATGGACACGGTCGTCGCCGCACTGGCCCAGGAGTACGGGACCCGGCTGACGGCGGTGCGCGTGGACATCACCCGCTGCCCCGCCCAGACCAAGCGGTACGAGGTGACCGGGGCCCCGACCGCCCTCCTCATCGCGGGCGGCGAGGTGCTGGCGACCCGGGCCGGGCCGATGACGGCCGAGGAGTTCCGGGTGTTCCTCGACGCCCACCTCTGAGCGGGCCACGCCGGCTCAGTGCCGGGTGGCGGCGCCCAGGCGCTGGAACAGGGCCTCGTCCAGGTCCAGCCCCTGCTGGGCCTGGTTGATGGCCTGCGAACTGTAGATCCCGGTCGAGCGGGCGGCCAGTACCGCGTCCCGCGAGGCCGCGATCACGCCGAGCCGCAGGTCCACGTACTGCTCGCGCGCGCCGTCGAACACGGGGACGCTCCCGTCCCCGTCCTCGCGGTCCAGCCGGGCGTCCTCGCGGACCTTGGCGAGGATCTCCGGCGCGTACGGGCTTCCGTCGGCCTGGACGAGGCCCGGCCCTTCCAGGGCGGCCCGCCCGGCGGCGGCGACTTCGTCGAGCAGGCGCGCGTACTCCTCCCTGAAGCGGACCGGATCGTCGCCGGAGATCTTCACCGACCGGATGACGGCGGGCAGGGTCAGGCCCTGGAGCAACAGGGTGGTGGTGGCGACCACGAAGGCGATGAGCAGCAACTGCGGGCGGTACGGGGTGTCCTCGGGCAGGGTCTGGGCCGCGGCGACGGTGATCGCCCCGCGCATCCCGGCCCAGGCCAGGGCCACGCCGCTGCGCCAGCCGAGGCTCTCGTTGACCTTGAAGTCGGCGTCGGCCGAGGCCCGGGTGACGCGCTCCTTCATCTGCTCCCTGCGGCGGGGCGTCAGCTCCCTGCGCGGCCGCAGCGGATTGGCCTGCTGCTCGGACTCCGGGGCACCGAGCCGGTCCATCAGCCAGTCGAGCCGGGGCTTCTTCTCGGCGGCCCGCTGCGCGTCCTTGCGCAGCGAGGCGATGAGCGGGGCGACGAACACCACGCGCGCCACGATCACCAGGGCGGCGGCCGCGAGGCCGATGAACAGGGCGCGCCAGGCGCTGAGCCCGTCCGCGGCGACCTCGTCGAGGAGGCCCTTCAGGCCGAGGCCCATCAGGAGGAAGATCGCGCTTTCGAGCAGGAAGGCGAGGGTGCGCCAGTTCATGGCCTCGGCCAGCCGGTCCTGGGCGCTGAGGAAGCGCGGCGCCTGGTGGCCGGTGACCAGCCCGGCGACGACCACCGCGAGGACCCCGGAGGCGTGGAACTCCTCGGCCGGCAGGAAGGCGACGAAGGGCACGACGAAGGAGATCGCCGTGTTCAGCAGGCTGTCCTTGAGCAGCGCCCGGACCCGGACGTTGACCAGGCCCACGACGAGGCCGACGGCGGTGGCGAGGGCCACGGAGAAGAGGAAGTTCGCGGCGACCCCGGCCAGGGAGACGGTTCCCGCCATGGCCGCGATCGCGGAGCGCAGCAGCACCAGGGCGGAGGCGTCGTTGACGAGTCCCTCGCCCTCCAGCATGGTCAGCAGCCGTGACGGGAGGCCGAGCTGTTTGCCCATGGAGGTCGCGGCGACCGCGTCGGTGGGGCTGACCACGGCGCCGAGGGCGAAGGCGGCGGGCCAGCCGAGGCCGGGCATGAGCCAGTGGAAGAGCCAGCCCGCCCCGAGGGTGGTGACGGCCACGAGCAGGACCGCGAGACCGCTGATCGCCTTGATGTTGCGGCGGAAGTCCGACGCGGGCATGTTCACGGCCGTCGAATAGAGCAGGGGTGGCAGCACGCCCGCGAGGACCCACTCCGGCTCGATGGCGAGCGCCGGCACGCCCGGTACGAAGCTCAGGGCGATGCCGACGACCACCAGGCTCAGCGGGGCGGCGAGGCCGAGCCGCTTCGAGAAGGCGGCGACGGCGACGATGCTGCTGACGCCCACGATCGAGACGAGGGTCATTTCCATGCGCGGTACAGGGCCTTAGGGGTGCTCGGGGACGGTTTGTCCACCGTACGCCCAGGGGTTTCACCGCGTCAAAAATTGAGCGACTCAACTTTTGACGCGGTCCCACACCGCCCTCACTCGCCGGGCGCCGCCTGCGGCAGCGGTTCGACCGCCCGCCGCTCAAGCGCCAGGGCGCCGTCCACCAGCTCGGCGCAGGCGTCGAAGAGCGCCCGCCGTCCCGCGGCGTCCGCCTCGGGGTCGGCCGTACGGGCCAGCTCCGCGAGCCGCGACCACTGCCGCCCGGAGTCGCGGAAGAGCTCGGCCGCGTCCCCGTGCCCGGCGAGGTCGAGGAAGTCCGCGTACAGCGGCCGGGTGGCGCCCGGGGCGGTCCACTCCTCCTCCAGGCAGGCGTACAGCCTCTGGGTGCCCAGACCGAAGGCCTCGGGGGTGGCGAAGCGGCGCTCCCAGCCCGTCTTGGTGCTGGTGTCGCGCAGCTGCGCGGCGAACTTCTCCATGCCGGAGAAGCCGAAGTTGACGTCGAAGTGGTTGCCGAGGACGGGCCCGGTGAGACGGGAGACCGTGGCGGCGATCGCCGCGTCCAGGTCGGGTTCGCCGGCGGGCTTCCCGGTGGTCACCACCATCTGGTGGCGGCCCTTCTTGTGCCCGGACCAGGCCGCGCCGAACTCCTCCCGGCCGATCGCGTACGGCCCCCCGGCCCCGTCCAGACCTGCCGCCGGGTCGTCGACGTAGTAGGTGTCCCCCTCGTAGCCGACCACGACCACCACGTACGGATCGGCGGCGGCCAGCTCTGCCATCGGGGCGGAGCCGTGCCAGGGCAGGGCCGACCGGTCGACGGTGCAGAACACCGGGGCCCCGGCGTCGAGCGCGGCCTCGACCCGGTTCCAGCGCGGCTTGGCGCTGCGAGTGGCCTCGTACGGGATGCGCAGGCGGCCCAGGGCGACCTGCACCCAGGGGTCGGGGTGGGCCTGGGCGACGATCGTCGGCATCGGCGGATGGCCCGCGTACTCGAACACGAAGTACATGAAGCCGATACCGCCCGCCAGGCCCGCGACCAGGGCCTCTTCGTGCACGCTGCCGAGGGCGTGCCGGATCAGCGTGGCCTCGCGGTGGCGTCCGGGGGCGAAGTCTTCATATACGAGCGCAGTCATGCGGTCAGCGTAGCCGCGCCGGGGACCGCCGGCCGCGACGCGACTTCCCGTACAGTTGTCCAGGAAGTCGGAGAGGCCGCTCTCCGCTCACCCCGCCCCCAGGGAGGTGGCCGTGCACACGGTCGCAACGATCCTCATCGGCCTCGTCGCCGCGCTGCACGCGTACTTCCTGGTCCTGGAGATGTTCCTGTGGCAGCGGCCGCCCGGCCGCGCCCTGTCCGGCTTCGACGCCGACACGGCCCGCCTGACCGCCCCGCTCGCCGCCAACCAGGGCCTCTACAACGGGTTCCTCGCCGCCGGCCTGGTCTGGTCCCTCGTCATCGACTCGCTCGCCACGCAGATCTTCTTCCTCGTCTGCGTGATCGTCGCCGGGGTGTACGGGGCCGCGACCGCCAACCGCCGCATCCTCATCGCCCAGGCCCTGCCCGGCGCCCTCGCCCTGGGCGCGGCGCTGCTCGCGGGATGACCTCCGGCGAGCGCACGCGGCCGCCCGCCGGAGCGGGCGGGGACGCCCCCGCGGATGCCGGCACCGCCCCCCGCACCGACCCCCGCACCGCCCGCACCAAGGCCCGGCTGCGCGAGAGCCTCCTCGCCGCATGCGCGGACCGGCCGCTGGCCGGGGTCAGCGTCTCGGCGGTGGTCCGACGGGCCGGCGTCGGCCGGGCCACGTTCTACCTGCACTACGAGGACCTCACCGCGCTCGCGGTGGACGCGTGCGCCGACGTCGTGCACGCGGCGGTCGACGCCCTGCACGCCTGGCAGACGGATCCCACGGCGCCTCCCCCGGCCCGCCCCCCGGCCGCGCTGGCCGCCTTCCTCGGCGGCGCGGCCGACCGGGCCCCGCTCTACCGCACCCTGCTCCTGCCGGGCGGCGGCGGCCCGCTCGGCGAACGCCTGTACCGGGAACTGCGCGCCCGCAGCCGCGCGGAGCGCGCCGCGGTGGGCGCCCCGCGCCCCGAGCTGGTGGCTTCGGCCGTGGCCGCCACCTTCACCGCCGTGCTCGCGGACTGGCTGCACGGCGACCTGCCCGCGGACCTGGCGGACCCGGCCGAACTGGCGGACCGGATCTGGCCGCTCCTCACCGCCCTGCACCGGGCGGGGTGATCCCCGGAAAATCGACGGGCAGGGACGCGAAAAGGCGCCCGGCGGGCCATCGGCCCCCCGGGCGCCTCTCGCGCTGTCAGCGGTTCAGCGGTTCAGCGGTTCAGCAAGAGATCTCGGATCCGTCCAGTGCCGATGACACGGTCACGACGAACCGTCCCGGCCCGTCGGCCCGCACCATGAGCTGGGCGGGCCCGCCTGCCACCTCCTTCTGGAAGCACATGCCGAAACCGCTCCGGAACCTGTCCGGGGCTTCCGCCCGGCGGCCGACCGCTTTCCATCCTTCTTCACTCGCGGTGTCCCAGTAGCGGGTGGCCAACGACGGGGCGTCCGTGTCGTACGCGTAGGTGCTGTACGCGGCGACCCAGGGCTCGCCGCTGTCGTCCATGCACTCGACACTGGTCGGTTCCGGCACGAGCGTGGTACCGGCCGCGGCGGCGGGCGCCGCGGTCGAGACCTGGGCCGTGCGCGCGACCGCCTGCTTCTCCTCGCACGAGCCCTCCGACCCGTAGAGGAGCAGGTACGCCGACCCCGCGAGCAGGGCGAGGCCGGTCAGGCAGCCGACGGTGATGGCCAGGCCCAGGAACAGCCCGCGACGCGGGGAATGTGCCGTGTTCAAAGGGTTCTCTCCCTAACTCGTGCGCAGGTAGCCCTTGGAGATGTAGACGCGTGCGTAGTAGTAGAGGTTCGCCCAGAAAGCGCCGCTCGCGCGCCGAAGTAGATGCACGCCTTGGCCTCGATGAGCTTCTTGCGCCAGGACTTGGCGCTCTACCCGTCCAGGTCCTGCTGGTTGACCGGGTCGGCGTTGGCGTACTCGTACGCGTTCGCGCTACCGCCGTAGACCGGGTCCGAGGAGAGAAAGCGGCCGGTGGACGGGTCGTAGAGACGGGCGCCCATCAGGACCAGCGCGCTCGGCCTCTCGCTGGAGCGCTGGTGCGCGCCCAGCCAGCCGTAGCGGGCGGCGGCCTGCCCCGTGCGGGGCTTGCCGTACTCGTCGCTGTCCAGGGCCACGGGTGCCTGGGAGAGGTTCAGCGGGAGCTGGACGGCCACGGAGCCCTGGATCGTCGTCAGGTGCAGGACGACGTCCCCCGTCTTGCTGGTGGTGGTCAGGCCGCCCGCGGTGGCGACGTTGCGGGTCACCGCACCGGTCGCGGTGTCCTCGTAGGTCGCCCGGGTGCCGTCCAGCTTCGGGGCGGGCAGACCGCCACGCCACTGGAGGGTGATCGCCTCGTCCCCCGAGCCCAGGGTGACCAGGTCGGTCGCGGCCGCGGACTGCGCCGCCGCCAGCGACCGGGCCCTCTCACCCGTCTTGCCCGACAGGCGCAGGCCCTGCGGATGGGCCTTGGAAGCGACCGAACCGTCGGGCGTCGCTGTGAGGTTCACATCGACGTCGCGCCACTGGCCCGTGGCCGCGTCCTTGAAGCGGATCGGGCCGGCCGCGACCTCGGCGGTCAAGGATCCGTCCGGGTTCGCCCACGTCGTCGACGTCTCGGAGCGCTCCGAGAGCGCCTCCACGCGGTGCTTGTACAGACGCGCGGCCACCCGGGCGGACGGTATGTCCGCAGCAGACTGCGCGGCCTCCTCGGCCTGCTTCGCCCTGTCGGCCGCGGGGGCGGGGGCGGCTAAGGCGCCCTCGGCTCCGTACACCGTCGAGACGGTCATCAAGACGGCCAGCGCCGTCGCCGTGACACTCAGTCCGACCGGTACCCGCAACGGCGAACGGACGTGCGGGGTTGCTGGGCCGACGCGCCCGGTTCGCCCACGTCTACTGGCCGGTAGGCCCGCCCTCCACGGCCAGTCCGACTTCGGCCATGACCCGGGCGACGGTGTCCTCCAGCGAGTGCTCCGCCTCGATGACGCTCTCCCAGTCGCCGGGGAGCAGGTCGAGCGGCCGGTACCACTCGCGCATCTCCGCCTCGCCGTACGCGTCGGCCTGCGGCTTGCCCGCGTGCCGTCGCAGGGTCTCCTCGAACGGCACGTCGAGGTAGTAGAAGTGCGTCGGCCCGCGGTGGGCCCGGCGCAGCGCGTCGAGCATGGGGCCGTAGCGATCCGCGTAGAGGATCCCCTCGACGATCACGTGGAAGCCGTGGTCGAGCGCGTAGCGCGCCACGCTTCCGATGAGCCCGATGTTCGCCGCGCCGGGCGTGTCCCGCTCGCGCAGGACGACCCGGCGCAGGTTGTCCTGGCCCACGAGCGCGAGGCCCCGGCCGTGGCGGTCGCGGATGCCCTCCGCCACGGAGGACTTGCCCGCGGCGGAGTTGCCGCGGAGCACGATCAGCCGGGTGTCCGGCGTGCCGGTCATCATCCGGCCCACGCTACCCGTCCGCCCGGGACGTGCGTGAGCCCCGCCTGAAGATCCGGCGGGGCTCACGTCACGGGCTGGGCTCGTGAAGCGGCGCTAGCCGATGACGACCACCTGCTCCGCCTGGGGCCCCTTCGGCCCCTGCGTCGTGCTGTACTCGACCTTCGCGCCCTCCGCCAGCTCCTTGAAGCCGGTGCTCTGGATGGCGGAGAAGTGCACGAACACGTCGGGACCGCCGTCGTCCTGCTGGATGAACCCGAACCCCTTCTCCGAGTTGAACCACTTCACGGTGCCAGTTGCCATCTGTACTGATCCTTCACAACGTTCCACCGGCCGCACACGCGGCCGGACCCGATCCTGCCCATTGATCGGCTCGAGCACACGCCAAGCGCGGCCAACCGGGGTGCATCCGGATATTCGAACTTTCCTCCGCCCCGTCCGTGAAACGGGGGAGCAGGCCTTCGCAAGGGCCCTGGAAAGGGCTCTCGGCGGGGCGCTCCGAAGGAGTCTTCGAGAGGGGACGGACATGGGCGAGCTCGCGACGTTCCGGGTGCCGGCTCGGATCACGGGAACCACGGCGGACACCATGCTCGGCGGGGCGATGGTCCGCGCCTGGCAGCGCGACGGGATCTTCCAAGTGGCCGCCGACGCGCGGCAGGAGGCCCGCACGCGGGCCGCGCTGGCGGCGAGCCGGCGGTTCTTCGCCCGGCCCGCGGCGGAGAAGGCTGCGTGCGTCGACGACACCTCGTACAGCGGGTACATCGCCTCGGGCGAGGAGGTGACGGCAGGCCGGCCGGACGCCTCGGAGATCTTCACCATCACCCCCGACATCCCTCCGGCAGCGGCCGCCGGCCTGCCCTGCCACGGCCCGGTCCCCTGGCCCTCCCCCGGCTACCGCGCGGCCATGAAGGCCTACCTCGCGGGCGTCGGCGGGCTCGGCCAGCGGCTGCTGCGGCTCGTGGCCCTCGGGCTCGGCCTCGGACCGGCCGGCATCGACCGCCTCGCGGGGCTGACCCGCGACGGCTGGCACCACATGCGGGTGCTGCGCTTCCCCGGCGCCGAGCGGACCGCGGAGCGCGGGATCGGCGCCCACACCGACTACGGGCTCCTGGTCATCGCCGCCCAGGACGAGGTCGGCGGGCTCTTTGTACGGCCTCCGGTGCCGGGCGAGCACCGCCCGCGCAACTGGCTGCCGGGCGAGAGCACGGCGGGCTTTGCCGAGGACCGGCCCGGCTGGACCCCCGTACGGCCCGTGGCGCGGGTGCTGACGGTGTTCCCCGGGGACATCCTCCAGTTCATGACCGGCGGCGCACTGCTGTCCACCCCGCACCGGGTGCGGCTCGCGGACCGGGAGCGGTACGCCCTCGCCTACTTCCACGGGCCGCGCTTCGGCGCCCGGATCCGCCCCCTCGACCCGGCGCGGGCCCAGCACGGCGGGGACGGCACGGAGGCCGCGGTGATCCACTACGGGGAGCACTTCACCCGGATGTTCATGCGGTGCTATCCCCAGCGGGCAACGACGCGGCGGATCGAGGCCCAGGGACTGCTGCGGCACCTCGCCGCGGCCCGCTGACCCGGCAGCCGAGGCAGTCGGCGTGGCCGGTGTGCGCGACGGTGTCGCGGACCCGCCAGTCCCACTGGCTCTCCGGCCGGGGACCGCTCGGCTTGCCCCAGCCGGCCAGGTGCAGCAGCCAGGTGGTGACCCCCGACGCGAGGACGACCCCCAGGCCGATCCAGACGCCGGGGGTCCAGGAGGCGCACAGGGCCGCGCCCGCCGCCGTGCTTCCCACCAGCGCGATCGCGGTGCCGGTCCAGCCCGCCACCGTGTGGCCGAGGTCCACGTGGCCGTGAGCGCTCATCGTTCTCCCCTGGTTCGTCGGTTCAGTAGGCTCGAATGGCGCTCTCTTACGGAGGAAGCCTCTTACGGAGAAAGCCATTTATCTCACGAGCTAAGTAACTTAGATGCTAAGGAGTAACCGCGTGCAGGGCAAGCCCCGCCCCGCGGCCACGGTCCAGGAAGCGCTGTCGCGCATGGACCGGTACGTCGCCCTCGGCATCGTCGGCCAGCAGGAGGTGGCGCAGCTCCTGGGGCTGAACGTCACCGACCTGACCTGCCTCGGCCACATCCTGGGCGCCGGGAAGGACCCGCTCGGCGCGGGCGACCTCGCCGAGCTGACCAACCTCACCACCGGCGCGGTGACCGGGGTGCTCAACCGTCTGGAGCGCGCCGGATATGCGAGCCGGCAGCCCGACCCCGCCGACCGGCGCCGGGTCCGGGTGGTCGCGGAGCCGGCCGCCGCCGCGCGGATCTTCGCCGTCTACGAGCCCTTCTACGCCCGGCTCGGCGCGGTGTTCGCCGAGTACACCCCGGACGAGATCGCCGTCATCGCCGACTGGTTCGGGCGGGCGACGGCCGAGGTCACCGCCCATCTGGACCGGGTACGGGCCGGGGAACTGGGGCCGCCGGCCCCGTAACCCCGATGGTAAAATTTGCCTTTTGGCGACGTTCGCGCGGTGATGCGCGCGTCGCACTCCGAACATCTTGTACGTCTCACGGAAGGTTCTGCATGAAGAACCCGTCGGCTCATGGGCGCTTCGGCATCAAGGCCGGAGCGAAGGCCAGCCCGAAGGGCGGTGCGAAGGGCGGCGGAAAGACCCCGCGGACCCTCGGCCCCCAGGGCGAGTACTCAATGCCCCGGACGACCACGCCGGCGCTGCCGCCGGTGGAGTCCTTCTCGGAGCTCGGCCTGCCCCCTGAGCTGGTGAAGACGATGGCCGACCAGGGGGTGGCGAAGCCGTTCCCCATCCAGGCGGCGACCCTCCCCAACTCCCTGGCGGGCCGCGACATCCTCGGCCGCGGGCGGACCGGCTCGGGCAAGACGCTCGCCTTCGGCCTGGCCATGCTGGCCCGTACTGCGGGTCAGCAGGCCGATCCGAAGCGGCCGCTCGCGCTGGTCCTCGTACCAACCCGCGAGCTGGCGCAGCAGGTGACCGAGGCCCTGTCCCCGTACGCGCAGGCCCTGAAGCTGCGGATGGCCACGGTCGTCGGCGGCCTGTCGATCGGCAAGCAGACGGGCGCGCTGCGCACCGGCGCCGAGATCGTGGTGGCCACCCCGGGGCGGCTCAGCGACCTCATCGGGCGGCGCGACGTGCACCTGGAGCGCGTGAAGACCGTGGTCCTCGACGAGGCCGACCAGATGTGCGACATGGGCTTCATGCCGCAGGTCACCGAGATCCTCGACCAGTGCCACCACGCCGGCCAGCGGATGCTGTTCTCTGCCACGCTGGACCGCAACGTGGACCAGCTCGTCCAGCGGTACCTGAAGGACCCGGTCGGGCACTCCGTGGACCCGCAGTCCGCCTCGGTGTCCACGATGGACCACCACGTGCTGCACATCCACGCGGCCGACAAGGTCTCGGCGGCGACCGAGATCGCGGCGCGCGAGGGCCGGGTGCTGATGTTCCTGGACACCAAGCACGGGGTCGACCAGTTCGTGAAGCACTTGCGGGCCATGGGCGTACGGGCGGAGGGGCTGCACAGCGGGAAGTCGCAGCCGCAGCGCACCCGGACGCTCGGGCAGTTCAAGGACGGCCTGCTGAACGTCCTGGTCGCGACCAACGTCGCCGCGCGCGGCATCCACATCGAGGACCTCGACCTCGTGGTCAACGTGGACCCGCCGGCCGACAGCAAGGACTACCTGCACCGGGGCGGCCGCACGGCGCGGGCCGGTGAATCCGGCAAGGTCGTCACCCTGGTCACCCCGAACCAGCGGCGCGACATCGTCCGGCTGATGGCCGACGCGAAGATCCGGCCGACCATCACCCAGGTCCGCTCCGGCGAGGCCGCGCTAAGCCGCATCACCGGCGCGAAGGCCCCGTCCGGCGTGCCGCTGGCCGGCGCCGCGGCCACCGACGCCAAGGGCCGGCCCTCGGGCTCGGACCTCGGCTTCCGCGGGATCGGCACCCGGCCCGGGCGGCCGGGCAAGGGCAAGGAGTCCCGCAAGACCATCGAGGCCCGGCAGGCCGCCGAGGCCCGCGCGGCGGCGCGGGTGCGGCGCGGCACGAAGTAGTACGGCGCGGCACGAAGCAGCACGACGGGAGGGCCGGGACCGCGGATGCGGTTCCGGCCCTCCCGCGCGTCAAAGCGGGGTTACGAGGTCAAGCGGCTCGCCGCAGCAGGCGCTGGGCCGCCGCGTTGCGGACCCGGCGGGTCCGGGCGCCCGCGGCGAGCAGGCGTAGGGCCTCGTCCGCGTGCAGGGACTGGGCCGCCGTGCGCTGACACCAGTCGGAGGCGGCGAGGAGGTCCGCCGCGGACCAGGGCTCGCCCCGCGTGACGGCCTTCAGCAGGGTCCACTCGCGCAGCCGGCGGGTGGCGAAGGTGCGGCCGCCGAGGACTGCTCCGAGGGCCTGTGCCCAGGCCGGAAAGGCCTCGTCGGCCAGCAGCCCGGCCGCCCGCCGGTCGAGGTGCGTGACCACCGCGCTCTCGGCCATCACCAGGTCCGGATCGCGCAGTACGGCGGCCACGGCCTCGGCTTCCGCGGGCTGACCGGAGACGGCTGCCAGGGACTCCAGGTGCCGGGCATAGCGCCAGTGCTCGGACGGCTGGTTCACCGCCACCGCGCCCGCCGTTCCCTCGGTCCGGCTCTCCGGGCCGCCCGGGCGTATCTGGTACTCGCTTCTCCCCATGCGGCCATTCCACACGACACCGGTGAACGCCACGTTGTCAGGGTGGCATCAAGCCCCTAGCGGACGGCGACGACGGGGTCATCGGGGGCTACCGGTCCACATCTGCGCAGGTCACAGGACTGTTACGTGATCTCGGTCCGGGTTGTGCCGCCTCGGTGACGCCCTGTGAGATGGGCCGGAACCAAGAAAACGGGCGGGGGCCTCATATGACGGAGCCGGCGGAATTCGTCACGCGACTGCGCGCGGGCGGCCAGGATCCGGTCCAGGACCAGAGCCAGAGCCAGGACCAGGACCAGGACCAGCGCCAGAGCCAAAGCCAGGACCAGGCCCGGGACCAGGACCGCGAGGCGGCCTGGCAGGCCCACGGGCGCCGACGGCGCGTCGGCCGCCTGGCCGTCGGAGCCGTCGCCGCCCTGGCGCTCGCCGGCGTCACCGCGTGGCTGGTGACCGCCCCGGACGAGCGGACCGACGGCAAGCCCTACGCCGCCGCGCTCGACGAGCAGGCCTGGCCCGATGCCTGGCCGGCCACCACGAGCCTGCCGCTGCGCGGTTCCCCCGCCCGTACCTGGGCGACCGAGAAGGATGAGCTCCCGCTGCCCGAGGCCACGGCGGTCGGTTCGATCCCGAAGGCGAAGGTCTCCGACGGACTGCTCCGGGCCCGGGAGTTCGTGGTCGCGGCCAATCTGGATCCGGAGGTGCTCCGGGGCGCATGGCCCGCCGAGGCCTTGGAACTGCTCGATCCGCAGCAGCCCGCCCGCGCCGAGCTGACGGCGCACCTGCGCGAGCCCGGTCTCCCGGACGCCGACCCCACTGAGCTGTTCACCCGCTTCGACCCCGCCCGGCTCACACCGGCCCGGGGAGGCATCAGGGTGCGCGGCCGGATGTCCTTCGAAGCCGGCGGGAATCCGGGGCAGCTCAGGATCCACGCCGACTACACCTTCGTCTACGCCGTGCGGCGCGTGGCCCCGCACGCGGAGCCGGGGCCCGCGCCGGGCACGGAGGAGGTCGCACGGGTCGTCGTACGCAGGCAGCTCGTGCTGCTCTACGCCGCGGCCGACTCCCCCGGCACGACGGCCGGGAAGCTGGTCCCGGCCGGGTACCGCCGGCAGCTCGGCAACCACGACTGCGGCACGGTCGACGGCTTCGTCCACCCCTACTTCTCCAGGGAGGCGGCCGCCGCCCAGCGGCCGTGGCCGGTGGTCGACCCGTACGACGACAGCAAGGCCATCCCCGACGGACAGCCGAGCTGCACCGTCCCGTCACGCACCTGAGCCCCGCGCTCAGCCCCCGTGGCTCTCGTACCCGCCGGAGCCCTGGTCGTTCGCGTGCCCCTGCTCGGGGAGCGGGGCACCGGTCTCCAGGAGGGTCTTGAGGCTGGACGCCAGCATCGGCCAGGCGCGCCCGCACATGCCGATGAGGGTGCCGCCCGGTTCGAAGTCCTCGTGGAGGATCGTGAGCCGCGCGAGCGTGTCACCGACCGGCTCGATCTCGTACGTCACCTTCGTGCGCCGCTCGCGGGCCAGCTCGGCGCGCAGTTCCTCGCCGATGCCCGCGGAGGCGGCCCACTGCGGGGTGAAGGTGTGCCAGGTGTAGGAGAGCAGCCGCTCCGGTACGCACTCCAGCACCACCTGCTCCGGATCGCTCGTCCGCGCCCCGCGCTCCACCCAGTCCATCGTCGAGCCCACCCGCCAGTCGGTCTCGAAGTCGAGCCCCCAGTAGCGGCGGGTGAACGCGGGCTCGGTCAGGGCCTGCCACACCCGCGCGGGGTCGGCCTGGACGTACACGGTGTAGGTGATCGCAGTCTCGCTCATCCCCTCATGCTGCGGGACCGGGGCCCGCGGACCGGGGATTGAGCCGCTCTGCGCTCACCAGTGGCAGCCCTCCGCCGGGAGTTCCGTCGGCGGGGTTCGGGGCGGCGACGGGAGGGAGAGGCGGGCGCGGGCGCTGTGGACGGCCGCGAGTTCCTCGTGGCCCGCCGGACCCCAGTCGCTGAGTTCGCGGACCTGTTCGGGGGTGGCCAGCAGCCGGGCGTACGCCGGGTCCGGGCCCGGTGGCAGCGCCGTGAGCCGGGCCGCGGTGCGCGGGTGGGCGCCCTGGTCGGCGTACCGGTACCCGAGCGGGAGCGCGGCCGCGGTCCGGGCCGCCGCCGGGGGCGGAAGGTGGGCGGCGCCGGTCGCTCGGGCGATGAGCAGGAGGACCCGCCCGTCGGGGGCGAAGAGCCAGCCGGCGGGATCCCGCGGCGCCAGGTGCGCGGGGGCCCGACCCGGGTGCCAGGTGCCGTGCAGGGGGACGCGGCGGCTGCGCAGGACGCCGAGCCGGTCCAGGGCGGTGGGGGTGGTGGGACGGCCGTCCTCCAGCAGGGCGGCGCCGCCGCCGTTGATCCGGGCCCGCAGGGCGGACAGGGCGCGGCGGGCGTCGCCCGCGTCCATCAGGGCGGGCAGCTCGGCGGGCTCGGCGAAGTGGATGCCGGTGATCTCCTGCGCGGGGAGGCGGACGGAGTCGATGCGGTCCCGGGTCCAGGTGCCGCCGTCGAAGACGTGCAGGATCTCGCCGGGGAACCGCATCCCGGCCGGCATGCCGGGCGCGTCGGCCGGGATCCAGTCGACGGCGAGGCCGCGCGGGTAGCGGCCCTCGACGCCCAGCTCCTCGTACATCTCGCGGGCGGCCGCCGCGGCCGGCGCCTCGCCGGCGTCCACGGCGCCGCCGGGCAGCAGCCGGTCGGGGCGGTAGTCGACGCTCTGGACGAGGACCCGCCCGTCGGCATCGGTGACGAGGACGACCGCGCCGGTCCAGAGCGCGGCGCGGGAGGCCCCGTACTCCTCCGGGGTCATCCACGTGCCCGGCTTCGCGGCCGGGGCCTGGTCCTCGGGTGCGGCCGGGCCGGCGCCCGTGTCCTCCGTCACGTCCTCGTCGGTCAGTTGCGGCATCGGACTCCATTCACCGTAGGGGCACACGGGGCACCGCGGGGCGCCTTGCGGCCCCCGTCGCGCGGGCCTCGCAGGTCCATCGCGCGGGCCTCGCGGGGACGTTCCGCAGGGGTGGACCCGCGGGCTGTGCAACAGCGCGGACGGCTCCCGGGTTACGGAGATCCACACATTCCGCTTTGCCACCCCTATACCTCCTTATTACCTGGTTACACGGATCTTGCTAGGTTCCCCGGGCGGACTGGCGGCATGAAAACCGCCGGTCCGACCACGTCACCGAAGCGAGGAGAGACCCAGACATGCGACGCGCACCCCGTACGGGCACCCCGGCGGACACCGGCAAGCGGTGGACCGTCCCGGGCGTGGCCGGCGTGGCCGGCGGCGTCGCGGTCCTCGGCTTCGGTGGGCTCTACGCCGCGGGCCTGCTGCTGGCGGGCGACGACATAGCCACCGGTACGAAGGTGCGCGGCATCGACATAGGCGGGATGAGCCGCGCCGAGGCCCGCCATACCCTGGACCGTGCTCTCGGCCCGTCCGCCGCGGCCCCGCTGGGGCTGCGGATCGGTGAGCGGACCGAGCAGGCGCAGCCGGCGACGCTCGGACTGTCCCTGGACACCGGCGCCACCGCCGACCGGGCGGCCCGGTCCGGTTCCGACCCGGTCAGCGTGATCGGCCGGCTGTTCTCCTCAGGCGATCCCGAGGTGGAGCCGGTGATCCGGCTCGACGAGCAGGCGGCCCGCGCCGCCCTGGACGGGATCGGCGCGAAGACCCGGCAGGAGGCCCGGGAGGGCTCGGTCTCCTTCGAGAAGGGCAAGGCCAAGGCGGTGGCCCCGGTCACCGGTACCGACCTCGACGTCGACGGCTCCCTCGGCGTGCTCCGCTCGTCCTACCCCCGGGCCGCGGACGGGCCCGTCGTGCTCCCCGTCCGGAGCACGGAACCCCGTATCGGGCAGCAGGAGACGGAGCGGGCGCTCAAGGAGTTCGCCGAGCCGGCGGTGTCCGCGCCGGTCACCCTGACCGTGGCGGGCAAGCGCATACCCGTCGGCCCGGCCGTCCTCGCCAAGCACCTCACCCTCAAGGACGACGGCCAGGGCCGCCTGGCGCCCGGCCTCGACGCCAAGGCGCTGCTCGCCGACCCTGAGCTGGCCGGTCCGCTGCGGCAGGCCGCGCCGGGACCCGTCGAGGCGAAGCTGCGTTCCGACTCCGCCGGCGGGGTCTCCGTCGCCGAGGAGGGCCGGGTAGGACGCCGGGTCGCCGAGGAGGGCCTGTCCGCCGCCGTGCTGCCGCTGCTGACGCGGGCGGGCGCGGCGGAGCGTACGGGCGAGGTCGCCACGGAGGAGGTCCAGCCGAAGCTGACCAAGAACACGGTCGCGCAGCTCGGCATCAAGGAGGAGGTGTCCTCCTTCACCGTCGACTTCGAGAAGGCCCCGTACCGTACGACGAACATCGGGCGGGCCGCGGAGCTGATCAACGGCTCGCTCGTGCTGCCCGACGAGACGTGGAGCTTCAACCGCCGCGTCGGCGAGCGCACGAAGGAGAACGGTTTCGTCGACGGCCTGATCATCAACAACGGCCAGTACGAGAAGGCCGCGGGCGGCGGTGTCTCGGCGGTGGCCACCACCGTCTTCAACGCGATGTTCTTCTCAGGGGTCAAGCCCGTCGAGTACGGGGCGCACTCCTTCTACATCGAGCGCTACCCGGAGGGCCGCGAGGCCACCGTGGCGTGGGGCAGCCTGGACCTGCGCTTCGCCAACGACTCGGGCAAGGCCCTCTACATCCAGGCCGAGGCGACCGACACCTCGATCACCATCACCTTCCTGGGAACGAAGCAGTACGACGAGATCCGCGCGGCCAAGGGTCCGCGGACGAACGTCAAGCCGCCCGCCACCCGCACGGACACCGGCCCGAAGTGCGAACCGCAGTCCCCGCTGGAGGGCTTCGACGTCGCCGTCGACCGGGTGTTCGTGAAGGGCGGGCAAGAGGTCAAGCGGGAGACGATGAAGACCCGTTACACGCCGAGGGACAGTGTGACCTGCGGCTGAGGCTCCTTTCCGAGGAGCCCGGACCACCCGTGCGGGTGAGCGCGTGCGGGGGTGCGGGCGTTCGTCGGGCAGGGTGGGCGGATGGAGTCGCGCCGGGGACCGAGGGTGCCCCTGATCGTTGTCGCGCTGGCCGTGGCGGCCGGGTGTCTGACCGGATGTGTGACCGTGGGCCCGGCCGGGTACGGCTCCGTTCCCGGGAACGGAGCCGTACCCGGGAACGGAGCACGGCCCGCGCCGACGGAGGTACGGACGGGCCTGCCGGGACCGGCGGCCGAGGCCTGGCCGCTGGGGGCGCTGCCGGAGGTCGCGCAGGATGCGGACCCGGTACCGGATACCGCCCCGACTCCCTTGCCCGGGGCAGCCGTTGCCCCGCCGCCGGCCCAGCCCGCGGCGCCCGCGGCCCGGCCGCGGAGCCGGGTGAAGCCCGCCGCGCCGCGGCACCGGCCGGAGCGGCCCCGGCGGGCCGCGCCGAAGAAGCCTGCGGCACCCGCCGCGAAGCCCCGTCGCGCCCGGCCCGCGCCGAACCGTACGTACGACATGGCGCCGCTGTGCGCGGCGGCCCGGGGGACGGTGGACCCCGCCATCGTCGCGCTGTGCCGCTGACCGCGTGGCGCTGCCGGGTGCGGGAGGCGGGATTCGCTTGGATGGGCCCGGCGGACCCCGACCGGGGCCCGTCCAGCCTCCACCCCCAGGAGTGGCCATGGCGAAGATCGCTCTCTTCGGCGCAACCGGCACCATCGGATCCCGGGTGCTCCACGAAGCACTCGGGCGCGGACACCAGGTCACGGCCGTCGTACGCGATCCCGCGCACTTCGCCGAGTCCGAAGCCAGCTCCGCGGACGTCACCGTCGTCGGCGGCAACGTCCTCGACCCCGCGTCCGTGACCCGGGCGGCGGCCGGGCAGGACGTGGTGGTCAGCACGTACGGTCCGGGCTCCGGTGATCCCGGCACGCTCGTCGGTGCGGCGAAGGCACTGATCGGCGGCGTACAGGCCCTCGGTGCGGACGAGGACCGGCCGCGCGTGCTCACCGTCGGCGGGGCGGGCTCGCTGCGCACCCCCGGCGGACCGAGGGTCTGGGACCAGGCCGGGATTCCGGCGCCGATCGTCGCCGTCATGCACGCCCACGGGGACGCCCTCGACTTCCTGCGGACCGTGCCGGTGGAGGAGGTCCACTGGACCAACATGAGCCCCGCCGCCACGGTCGAGCCGGGCACCCGGACGGGCACGTACCGGCTGGGGCTCGACGACCTGGTCGTGGACGACGACGGAAAGAGTCTGATCTCCGCGGAGGACTTCGCGGTCGCGCTGCTGGACGAGATCGAGCGCGACGCGCACGCGGGCAGGCGGTTCACGGTCGGGTACTGAACCGGGTGCCGTTTCGCGTGCCGTTTTTCGAGTGCCGAGGGGCGTGCCGGGTCCGCCCCGCCGCCGATATTCGCTGGTCCGGGCGGGTTCCGCCTCCCTAGAGTGACCAGGCACCAGCCTCGGCCCGCAGGGAGCGGATCATGCGCACGCACTACCCCCGGACCCCGCACCTGCCCTGGTCCCCCGGTGCCACGTCCGACGACGTGCGGACCAGCGGGCCCGGCATGCTGGCCGGGTTCGCCGGGCGCGAGGTCGTGGTCACCGAAAAGCTCGACGGCGAGAACACCACCCTCTACACCGACGGCCTGCACGCGCGGTCGCTCGACTCGGGCCACCATCCGTCACGGGCTTGGGTGAAGGGCCTGCAGAGCCGTATCGGCCCGGGGATCCCCGCCGGTTGGCGGGTGTGCGGGGAGAACGTCTACGCCCGGCACTCGCTTGCCTACGAGGAACTCGACGCGTGGTTCTACGGGTTCTCGGTGTGGGACGGCGACCACTGCCTGGACTGGGACCGGACGGCACTCTTCCTGCGCGACCTCGGGGTCCCGGGACCGCGCGTCCTGTGGCGCGGCGTCTTCGACGAGCGGGCACTGCGCCGGCTCCGCCTCGACACCACACGGCAGGAGGGGTACGTGGTCCGCACGACGGCCGGGTTCGAACGGGCCGACTTCGGGCGGTGCGTGGCCAAATGGGTCCGGGGCGGACACGTGCAGACGGACACGCACTGGATGTACGCCCAGGTGGTGCCGAACGGGCTCGGTCCCGCGGCCGCCCTCTGGGACGCCCGGTCGGGCGCGGATCCGGATGCCGCCGGCCTGCTCCGCGCGGTGGGCGCGGACACGATGGTGGACGCGGCGGGAGTCGCGCGACTGGTCGCCGAAGTGGCCGACCGCATCGACGGGTTGAGCGTACGCCGGTCCGGTGAGGACCGGCTGGCCGGGATCCTGGCGGCGGCCCTGCGCGGCGTACCGCGAGCCGCGCTCGCACCCCGGCTGGCGGCGGGGCCGCTCGGGATGGCCACCGCACGGCGGGTCGCGGACCTGGTCGGGCTCTACCCGGCGCTGCGCAGGCCCTTCCCCCATCCGGACACGGAACGGCGGGCGGGGCTCGTACGGATGGCGGAGGCGGCCGATCTGGGGGTGCTGCACGCGCTGGCGGGGGCGGTCCCCGAGTCCGGTGGAGGTGGCGAAGCCGGTAGCGGGGAGGGGGCCGGCGAGTGCGTGGAGTGGTCCGCACTGCACGCCGAGGAGGCGGGGGTGCTCGGGCCCGCGCCGCTGGAATCCCTGCGGGCCGGGCTTCGGGACGCCCTCGCCGGAGCAGGCGTACGCGACGGACACGGAAGCGGAGACGGGGATGCGAACGGCGGCGGGGATGCGAACGGCGGCGGCGGGATCGGCGGTGACGCCGCCGACCGCTGCTGGGCCGAGGCGCGCCGGGCGTACGGCCAGGGCAAGCTGACCGGCCCCGAGGAGGCGGTCGCGGCTACCTGTCGGTGGCGGGACGGCTCTTCCTTCCCCCGGCTGGTGCAGCTGTGCGGCCCCTCCGGCAGCGGGAAGAGCACCTACGCCCGGAACCTGCCCGCAGTGGAGTCCTACATCAGCCTCGACGAGCTGCGCCGTGCCCGGGGCTCCCGTGCCGACCAGCGGGACAACGCGGACGTGCTCCGGGAGGGCCTCGACCTTCTCGACTCGGCACTCGCCTCGGCCGCGCACCGCGGGGGCACGGTGGTGTGGGACGCGACCTCCCTCACCGCCCAGCAGCGCGGCCTGGCCGGCGCCGTCGCCCGTCGGCGCGACGCGCTGGTCACCCACGCCGTGCTGCTGGTCGGGGAGGCGGAGCTGTTGCGCCGCAACTCCACGCGCGCGCACCCGGTACCGGAGCAGGTGCTGACCTCGCAGCTCCGGCGGTTCGCTCCGCCGTATCCCGGCGAGGCGCACCGCACGTGGTACCTCGGGGCGGACGGAACCGTCGAGGACACGGCGGGCACGATCGGTGCGACGACCCGTACGGCTGCCCGTACGACGGCCCGTACGACTGCCCGTACGGCTGCCGGCGAGGAGGGCTGATGCGTACCAGCGAGGAGCTCTACCACCAGGTCCGCTGGGACCCCCGCTTCGACCCCGCCCGGTTCACGCTGGGACTGCTGCAGCGCGGAGCCGCACCGAAGCGGGTACCCCTCCCGTCCTTCGTGCCCGGGGGCGACATCCCCTGGCACCGGGTGCTGTTCGTGGAAGCCGACGGCGAGCTGGTGTGGGACCGGGCGACGGGCGTGGACGTCATCGGCAGCACGGCGGCCGGGCGGGTCCGCGACCCGAGGCTGCTGCGGGCGCCGTTCTTCACCGCGCGGACCCCGTACGCATGGGACGCGTCCGGAGGCGGCGCGTGGCGGGCGGCACCCGAGGGTGAAGTCCGCACCCAAAGGCCTTCGTGCGTGCGCCTGTTGACATGGAACACGCTCTGGGACCGGTACGACGCCCCGCGCATCGCCACGGCGCGGCGCAGGCCGTTGCTGCTGGCAGACCTCGCGGCGGCCGACGCCGATGTGATCGCGCTCCAGGAGGTGGAGCGCGAGCTGCTCGGCATGCTGCTCGCCGAGCCGTGGGTCCGCGCCTCGTGCACGGTCGCCGCGGACCCGGGCGGCCGGGACGTGGCGGAGAGCGGGCTGCTGGTGCTGAGCCGGCTGCCGGTGCGGGAGGCGGGCGTTCACGTGCTGGCTCCGCACAAGGCGGTCGTCGCCGTGACCGTGGACACGGCGGCCGGGCCGCTGGTGGTCGCGGCCACCCATCTGACGAGCGACCACACGGAGCGGGGCGAGGACCGGCGCACGGCCGAACTGACTCGGCTTTCCGAGGGGTTGGCGGGGATCGAGGCGGCCGACGTGGCCCTGCTCGGCGACTTCAACGACGGCCGGTCGGGAGGAGCGGGTCCGGCAGCGGCGCTGGGGCTTCGGGACGCGTGGACCGAGGCGCACGGGGCGCAGGACGGGACCCCGACCTTCGATCCGGTCGCCAATCCGCTCGCGGCGGTGGGGTCGCTGTCGGGACGGGCCGCTCGCCTGGACCGGATCCTGCTGCGGTCGCGGGGAGTTCGCGTGGCGGAGGCCGCACTGCGCGGCGCCTCCCCGGCCGCGGACGGACTGTTCATCTCCGACCACTACGGGGTCGAGGCCACCCTGGACTTCGACCCGGCGCCCGACGGGCGCGGAGGAGGCGGCGCGGGCTCCGGGCACGCAGTGCTGGACGTGCAGGCCACCGCGCGGACGGCCGTGGCGTGGCTGGCGCCGCGGGACGAGGCGGTGGAGGCGGTCCGTCGCGCACACGACCCGCAAGCGGAGCGATGGCCCGCACAGGTGAACCTGCTCTTCGGCTTCGTACCGGAGTCCTCCTTCGAGGCGGCACTGCCCCTGCTGGCCGAAGCGGCCGTGGAATCGGCCGCGTTCACGGCACGCCTGGACGGGGTGTACGCCTTCGGCCCGACCCTGTGGCTGGACCCGGCGGCGGCCGGCGACGCGCCGTGGCAGGAGTTGCGGCGGACGTTGGCGGCGAGATTCCCCGGCTGCGAGAGTCGGGTCGAGGGTTTCACCCCCCACCTGACGCTGGGACGCAGCCCCGATCCCCGGCGTGCGGAAAGGGAGTTCGCGGCACGCCTCGGCGACGGCCGGTCGGCGCGCGTGGACTCGCTCGCCGTGCTCTCCCGGCGGGGCGACGGCCCGATGGAGGTCCGGGCGACGGTGGAACTCGCAACCGGAAGGATCCGCTGGGTCGCGGAGCCCGCACGTGCCACGGCGGGCCGGGCGGACGGCGCAGGGCCGTCCGAGGCCGATGCCGAAGCCGACTCCGTCACGGCGCGGATCGCGGCGGCGCTCCCCGAGGGGGTCGTGCACGTGGCCGGCTCGCGCCGGATGGGCTGTGCGCTGCCGGACTCGGATCTGGACCTGGTCGCGGCCCTGCCCGGCGCCGTCGCCCTGGCGGAGGTACGGGCGCGGGTCGCCTCGGCGCTCCCCGAGGCCGAGCGGCTCCGCGAGGTGACCGGCGCCCGGGTGCCGGGCCTGCGGCTGAGCGTCGCCGGGCTGGACGTGGACCTGGTGGTGGTCGCCACCGGGCCGGTACCGCCTGACCGGGCCGTAGCCCGGCGGGCGCAGCTGGGCGAGGCGGCCGCGGTGGCGCTGAGCGCGGTGAGCGACACCGATGCGGTACGGGCCTTCGTGGCCCCGGAGCACACGGCGTTCGCCCGGCTGGCGCGCGAGGTCAAGGTCTGGGCACGGTCGCGGGGGCTGGACTCGGCGCCCTTCGGCGGCCTGCCGGGAATCGCCTGGGCCGTGCTGGCCGCCCACACGGTCCGCTCCGCCCCGGACCTCTCCCCCGGGCCCCTGCTCCGCACCTTCTTCGCCACCTGGGCCGCCTGGGACTGGCGCACGCCGGTGAGCTTGGCCCCGGCCGCGGACCCGACAGGGGGCGGGGGCGGCGCGGACGCCGTCACCGTGCTGACACCGTCCGCCCCGGTCCGTAGCTGCACCACCCAAGTCGGCGCAGGCACCGCCGACTTGCTGACGCGGGAGCTGTTCGCCGCATGGGAGGCGCTGGAGGAGAGCCCCACGGCCCAGCTCGCCGCCGCCGCGACCCCGCACCGTCGGCACGCCGCCTGGGCCGTGGTCACCGTGACGGGCTCCAGGCCCCTCGACTTCGAGGACAACGTGGGCCGCACGCGCGGCCGGCTGCGCGCCCTGCTCGGCTCCCTGACGGAGGCGGGCCTCGCGGACGCGCACGCCTGGCCCCGGCCCTTCGAGCGGACCCCGGCCCTGGCCCGCTTCGCGATCGGCCTCGGCCACACGCCGCCGGACCCGAGCGCCCTGGCGGCCCTCACCGCGCCCTGGTCGGCGACGCTCCCCGGCACCGAGGTGACGTGGGCGGATTGCGGCACCGTCCCCGACCTCCTCTGACGACAAGTAACGAACGCACGGCAGCACCAGGCCGAGCATCTGGCCCCACTCTCCGAACGCGGCCACGAGTCCGACCAGGGCTCCGCCCCGCCCCTAGGGCGTGGCGAGACGGAGCGGTCAGAGCCTCAGTAGAATCCTGTGAAGTTTTTTCGTCAACACTTTTCACAAGGATTGAAGAAACTCCAAGTTCACAGGCCTGATGCGTGATTGACACGCCGTTGGATCTTCAGTTCATGAACGTTCAAACCCTTGACGGCCCCGGCGCCGGGCAGTTCACTCACGCTTCGATCCCCCCGGATCCACAACGTCAGGAGTAGCCCCGCATGCCCCTCCTCTCCGCTCACCCGCCCCACCCGTCGCCCCACCCGGCGCGCCACCCGGCGCGCCGGCCGTCCCGGCTGACCGTCGCCTCCCTCGCGGCCGCCCTGGTCGCGGCCCTCCTCGTGCTGCTGCCGGGCACCGCGGCCACCGCCGCACCCACGCTCCTCTCCCAGGGCAAGGCCGCCACCGCCTCCTCCATCGAGGGCGCCGGCACCCCGGCCTCCGCCGCGGTCGACGGCGACAACGGCACCCGCTGGTCGAGCCAGTTCGCCGATCCGCAGTGGATACAGGTCGACCTCGGCGCGTCGGCTCAGCTCAGCCAGGTCGTCCTGCGCTGGGAGACCGCCGCCGCGAAGGCGTACCGCGTCGAACTGTCCACGGACGGCGCCAACTGGTCCACGGCCTACTCCACGGCCAACTCCACCGGCGGCGTCCAGACCCACGACATCACCGGCACCGCCCGCTACGTCCGCGTGTACGGCACCCAGCGCACCACTGGATACGGCTACTCACTCTGGGAGTTCCAGGTCTACGGAACCACCGGGGGCACCGGCCCGACCCTTCCCGGCGGCGGCGACCTCGGCCCCAACGTGATCGTCTTCGACCCGTCAACCCCGAACATCCAGGCCAAGCTGGACGAGGTCTTCACCCAGCAGGAGTCGGCGCAGTTCGGCTCCGGGCGCTACCAGTTCCTCTTCAAGCCGGGCACCTACAACGGCCTCAACGCCCAGATCGGCTTCTACACCTCGATCTCCGGCCTCGGGCTGAGCCCGGACGACACCACCATCAACGGTGACGTGACCGTGGACGCGGGCTGGTTCGGCGGCAACGCCACCCAGAACTTCTGGCGTTCGGCCGAGAACCTGGCGCTGAACCCGGTCAACGGCACCAACCGCTGGGCCGTCTCCCAGGCCGCGCCGTTCCGCCGGATGCACATCAAGGGCGGCCTCAACCTCGCCCCGAACGGCTACGGCTGGGCCTCGGGCGGCTACATCGCCGACTCGAAGATCGACGGCCAGGTCGGCAACTACTCGCAGCAGCAGTGGTACACCCGCGACAGCTCCATCGGCAGCTGGTCCAACGGCGTCTGGAACCAGGTCTTCTCCGGCACCCAGGGCGCGCCCGCACAGAGCTTCCCGGAGCCGCGCTACACCACCCTCGACACCACCCCGGTCTCCCGCGAGAAGCCGTTCCTGTACCTGGACGGCTCCGAGTACAAGGTGTTCGTCCCGGCCAAGCGCGTGAACGCACGCGGCACTTCCTGGGGCAACGGCGCTCCGCAGGGCACGTCGGTCCCGCTGAGCCAGTTCTACGTCGTCAAGCCCGGCACGAGCGCCGCGACGATGAACCAGGCGCTGGCCCAGGGCCTGCACCTGCTCTTCACTCCGGGCGTCTACCACGTCGACCAGACCATCCAGGTCAACCGCGCCGACACGGTCGTCCTGGGCCTCGGCCTCGCCACCATCATCCCGGACAACGGGGTGACGGCGATGAAGGTCGCCGACGTCGACGGCGTGAAGCTCGCCGGATTCCTGATCGACGCGGGCCTGGTCAACTCCCCCACCCTGCTGGAGGTCGGCCCGGCCGACGCCGCCACGGACCACGCGGCGAACCCGACCACCGTCCAGGACGTCTTCATCCGCGTCGGCGGCGCCGGCGCGGGCAAGGCCACGGTCGGCATGGTGGTCAACAGTCACGACACGATCGTCGACCACACCTGGATCTGGCGCGCCGACCACGGCGACGGGGTGGGCTGGGAGACCAACCGCTCCGACTACGGGTTCCGCGTCAACGGTGACGACGTGCTGGCCACCGGCCTGTTCGTCGAGCACTTCAACAAGTACGACGTGGAGTGGAACGGCGAGCGCGGCCGCACGATCTTCTTCCAGAACGAGAAGGCGTACGACGCTCCCAACCAGGCCGCGATCCAGAACGGTTCGATCAAGGGGTACGCCGCCTACAAGGTCGCCGACTCGGTCAACACCCACGAGGGCTGGGGCCTGGGCAGCTACTGCTTCTACAACGTCGACCCGACGATCCGTCAGGACCACGGCTTCCAGGTGCCGGTGAAGCCGGGTGTGAAGTTCCACGACATCCTCGTGGTCTCGCTCGGCGGCAACGGCCAGTACGAGCACGTCATCAACAACACGGGTGCGCCGACCTCGGGCACCTCGACCACCCCCTCCACCGTCGTCTCTTTCCCCTGATCCACCCCTGATTCCCGGTTCGCGGGGCGGCTGCCGGCCGCCCCGCGTTTTCCGGGCCATCTGAGAGAGCGCTCTCTCAGCGGGGGCCTCCCTCCCCCTCCCTCCCCCAGAAGGAGCTGAACGATGAATCTCCGACCGCGGACCCTGTCCGCATTCCTGGTCTCGGCGGCCATCGCCGTGACCGCGGCCGCCGGTCTCGGCGCCACCGCGCTCACGGCCCAGGCCACGCCCGACTCCGCCTCCGCCTCCGTCCACACGAACATGAACCACGCCGCCGCGGCCCCGCTCGCCGGCGGCGACGACCCCGACGGCGACGGCTACATCCCGGCCGTTCCGCAGGTCACCGGCGTGACCCCGTCCTGGAACAACCCGCCGGACCGCTATTTCCACGAGTTCCAGGCCAACTGCTCGGTCACCAAGACCGCACCCGACGACCCGATCGTCTACGCGGGCCGGCCGGGCGCCTCGCACGACCACACCTTCATGGGCAACACCGGCACGGACGCCAACAGCACCACCGCCTCACTGAGCGCCGGCGGCACGGCCTGCACCGCGGTCGGCGACCTGTCCGGCTACTGGATGCCGACGCTCTTCAACGGCAACCAGAAGGTCCTGCCCACCGGCCCCCAGGTCATCTACTACAAGACCGGGGTCACCGACTACACGAGCGTGCGCCCCTTCCCCAAGGGTCTGCGCTTCCTCGTCGGAAGCCCGACCCAGACCGCGGCGGAGTTCCGCGGGCACAAGGGCTGGGTCGAGGGCTGGGAGTGCGGTGACAGCTTCAGGAACACCGAGTTCCCGGCCAACTGCCCGGCCGGCACCCAGCTCAACATCCGCATGCAGTCGCCCAGTTGCTGGGACGGCAAGAGCCTCGACACCCCGGACCACAAGGCGCACATGGCCTACCCGGTCACCAAGCCCGGCAACAACGACAACGTCTGCCCCGCCTCCCACCCGGTCGCGGTCCCGATGGTCGAGTTCAAGATGGCCTTCCCGGTCAGCGGGGACATGTCGCAGGTCAGGCTGTCCAGCGGGTCCGGGCACTCCTTCCACTACGACTTCTTCAACGCGTGGGACGAGCGCACCCTGAACGCCATGGTCGAGCACTGCATCAAGGGCGGCCTGCAGTGCAACAACCGCGGCTACGACCAGTTCCACCCGGAGGCCGGCACCGTGCTCGGCCCCGACGGACGCCTCCCGTAGCACTTCCCCCTCCCCCCACCCCCTCCCAAGGAGGTTCCTGCATGCTCACCCGCATGCGCAGCACCGTGGTCACCGCCGCCCTGCTCGCGGGCGCCGTCACCCTCGTCCCCGCCGGTCCGGCCCAGGCCGCCGGCAGCGTGGTCAAGGTGACCGGCTCCCAGGGCAACTGGCAGCTGACCGTGAACGGTTCTCCGTACCTCGTCAAGGGCGTCACCTGGGGCCCCTCCCCGGCCGACGCCGCGCGCCTGCTCCCCGACGTGAAGTCGCTGGGCGCCAACACCATCCGTACCTGGGGCACCGACGCGAGCAGCGCCCAGCTGTTCGACGCCGCCAACGCGAACAACGTCAAGGTGGTGGCCGGCTTCTGGCTCCAGCCCGGCGGTGGTCCGGGCAGCGGCGGCTGCACGAACTACGTCACGGACACGACGTACAAGAACAACATGCTGGCCGAGTTCACCAAGTGGGTGCAGACCTACCGCGACAACCCGGCCGTGCTGATGTGGAACGTGGGCAACGAGTCGGTGCTCGGCCTGCAGAACTGCTACTCCGGCACCGAGCTGGAGAACCAGCGCAACGCGTACACGACGTATCTGAACGACGTGGCGAAGGCCATCCACCGCATCGACGCCGACCACCCGGTCACCTCCACCGACGCCTGGGTGGGCGCCTGGACGTACTACAAGCGCAATTCCCCGGACCTGGACCTCTACGCGGTCAACGCCTACAAGGAGGCCTGCGGGGTCAAGCAGGCCTGGCAGCAGGGTGGTTACACCAAGCCCTACATCATCACGGAGACCGGTCCGGCGGGTGAGTGGGAGGTCCCGAACGACGCGAACGGCGTCCCGCTGGAGCCCGGCGACCAGGCCAAGGCCGACGGCTACACCAACGCCTGGAACTGTGTCACCGGACACGGGGGCGTGGCCCTGGGCGCCACGGTCTTCCACTACGGCACCGAGTACGACTTCGGCGGGCACTGGTTCAACCTGACCCCGGCCGGGGAGCGCCGCAAGATGTACTACGCCGTGAAGCGGGCCTACGGCGGCAACACTGCGGGCGACAACCTCCCGCCCACCGTCTCCGTCCCCTCCGTCCCCGACCCGGGCGCCGTCCCGGCCGGCAAGGAGATCACCATCCAGGCCCCGGCGACCGACCCCGAGGGCGACCAGCTCTCGTACGAGGTGCTCTGGGGCAGCAAGTACGTGGACGGGGGCGGCGGGCTGATCTCGGTACCGTCGACCCACCTGGGCAACGGCACGCTCAAGGCCACGGCCCCCGCGAAGACCGGCGCGTGGAAGCTCTACGTCAAGGCCAAGGACGGCCGCGGCAACGTGGGTGTCGAGCAGCGCTCGGTGAGGGTGGTCCCGCCGCCGGTGTCGGGCACGAACGTGGCGCTGAACCGGCCCACGACCGCCTCGACGTTCCAGAACGACGGATACGGCGGCTGCCCTTGCGGTCCGCAACTGGCCACGGACGGCAACAACACCACGCGCTGGGCCACCACATGGGCCGACGCCCAGTGGCTCCAGGTGGACCTGGGGTCGGTGCGGCAGCTCAAGCACGCGCAGTTGGTGTGGGAGACCGCCTACGGCAAGGCGTACACCATCCAGGTGTCGGACGACGGCCAGAACTGGCGTACCGCCTACGCCACTTCGAACGGTGACGGCGGCATCGACGACTTCGACATCGCCGCGTCGGGCCGCTACGTGCGCCTCGACCTGACCCAACGGGGAACCGGCTACGGCTACTCCCTGTTCCACTTCGGCGTCTACGCCTGATCCCTGGCCCGACGCCCCGCACACTCCGCGCGCCGCCCGAACCTGACCCTGGCGGCGCGCGGTTCTGCGCTCGGAGGCCTCCCCGGGGTCAGACCTCCAGGACGATCTTCCCGGCGGTGTGCCCCTCCCGGCTGAGCTCGAAGGCGGCGGGCAGTTCCGCGAGCGGGAACGTCTCGGCGACGGTGACGGTGAGCTGCCCGGCGTCGGCCAAGCGGCCCAGCTCGGCGAGGTCGGCGCCGACTGGCCGTACCCACATCCACTGGCCGCCGGCGCCGAGCACGGTGTGGTCGGCGATGGAGGCGTGCCGGCCGCCCTCGGCCAGGACCGCCAGGGTGGTGTCGAGGACTCCCCCGACAAAGTCGGCGACGACGGTGACCCCGTCGGGCGCCAGGGCGCGGACCCGGTCCGCGAGGCCCTCGCCGTACTCGACGGGTTCGCAGCCCAGCTCGCGCAGCCGGTCGTGGTTGCGCGCGGAGGCGGTGCCGATGACGCGGGCCCCGAGCGCGCGGGCGATCTGCACGCCCAGGGAGCCGACGCCGCCCGCGGCTCCGTGCACGAGGACGGTGTCCTCCTTGCCGGTGTCCAGGCGTGTCAGCAGCTGGTACGCGGTGAGCCCGGCCAGCGGCAGCCCCGCGGCCTGCTGCCAGGTCAGGGAGGCGGGCTTGGGCGCGAGGGCCCGTACGGGCACGGTCACGAACTCGGCGAAGGTGCCGCCGTGGACGTAGTCCTTGCGGGCGTAGGCGATCACCTCGTCGCTCGCGGTGAACTCCGGGGTGTCGATGCCCGCGTACTCGACCGTCCCGGCCACGTCCCAGCCGGGGACGACGGGGTACACGACGTCCATGAGCCCGTCGAGTCCGCCCGCCATGATCTTCCAGTCGACGGGGTTGACGGAGGCGCACCGGACCCGCACGAGGACCTCGCCGGGGCCGACCTTGGGCACGGGGATCCGGGTCTCGGAGAGCACCTCCACTCCGCCGTACGTGTCGTACGTCATCGCCCGCATGGTGCCCTCTTGGTCCTCGGACATACCTCTCGCCCTCTCCGTGAGCCGGTCGCGTGCCCCCGCCCCCCATCCCACCACGAAGAGCCGCGCCCGCCCCGGGAGGAGGAGGGGCGGGCGCGGCGCGGCGGAGCGGTTCCGGGAAGGGGAGGGAGGGAGGGAGGGGCTGAGGGAGGTCGGGGCTACAGGGCGCGGTGGGCGGCGATCAGGTCCGCGTAGTGGCGGCCGCTGGTCTTCACGGTGCGCTGCTGGGTCTCGTAGTCCACGTGGACCAGGCCGAACCGCTTGTCGTAGCCGTAGGCCCATTCGAAGTTGTCGAGGAGGGACCAGGCGTAGTAGCCGGCCAGCGGTGCGCCGCGGCGGGCCGCGCGGGCGCAGGCGGCCAGGTGGGCCGTCAGGTACGCGGTGCGCTCCGGGTCGTGGACGCTGCCGTCGGGGGCGACGGTGTCGGGGTACGAGGACCCGTTCTCGGTGATGAGGATGCGGCGGGCACCGTAATCCTCGGTCAGCCGCATGATCAGGGCTTCCAGGCCGTCCGCGTCGACCTCCCAGTCCATGCCGGTGCGCGGGACGCCGGGCCGGTCGATCATCCGGGCGTAGGGGGCCGCGCCGTGCGGGTCGGCGGTGACCACCTGCGGGAAGTAGTAGTTCAGGCCGATCCAGTCGAGCGGGGCCGCGATGGTCTCCAGGTCGCCGGGCCGCTCGGGGAGCTCGACTCCGTAGACCTCCCGCATGTCGGCGGGGAAGCCGCGGCCGTGCACCGGGTCGAGCCACCAGCGGTTGACGTGGCCGTCCATCCGGCGGGCGGCCGCGCGGTCGGAGTCGCTGTCGGTGGCGGGCTCGACGGTGGAGAGGTTGTTGACGATGCCGATCTGCGCGCCGGGTGCTGCGGCACGGACGGCCTGTGCGGCCAGCCCGTGGCCGAGCAGCAGGTGGTAGGAGGCGCGGACGGCGGCGGTGAGGTCGGTCCGGCCCGGGGCCATCCTGCCTTCGAGGTGGCCGATCCACGCCGAGCAGAGGGGTTCGTTGAGGGTCGCCCACTGGGTGACGCGGTCGCCGAGGCGCGCCGCAACGATTCCGGCGTACGCGGCGAAGTGCTCGGCGGTGGCCCGCTCGGGCCAGCCGCCGCGGTCCTGCAGGGCTTGCGGGAGGTCCCAGTGGTAGAGGGTGACCGACGGTTCGATGCCGGCGGCGAGCAGGCCGTCGATCAACTGGTCGTAGAAGTCGAGGCCCTTGGTGTTGACCGGGCCGTCGCCGCCGGGCAGGACGCGCGGCCAGGCGATGGAGAGCCGGTAGGCGTTGGTGCCGAGCCGGCGCATCAGGTCGATGTCCTCGCGCCAGCGGTGGTAGTGGTCGCAGGCGGTGTCGCCGTTGTGACCGCCGTCGATGGCACCGGGGACGCGGGTGAAGGTGTCCCAGATGGACGGGGACCGGCCGTCCTCGGCGACGGCTCCCTCGATCTGGTAGGCGGAGGTGGCGGTGCCCCAGACGAAGTCGCGCGGGAGGGCGGCGAGGTCGATGGAGTCGCGGGCGGTGTCGAGACGGCCCGTGTCGGAACGTTCTGCGTACAGGGTCATTTGACGGCTCCTGCCGTGAGTCCGGCCACCAAGTACCTCTGCAGCAGCAGGAATCCGGCGACGATGGGGATGCTGACGACGAGCGACGCGGCCATGATCTGGTTCCAGTAGACGTCGTTCTGCGTGGAGTAGCCCTGCAGTCCGACGGCGAGGGTCCGGGTGGCGTCGTTCGTCATGACGGAGGCGAAGAGCACTTCGCCCCAGGCGGTCATGAACGCGTACACGGCGACGGCGACGATGCCGGGAACGGCGGCCGGGATGACGACGCGGAAGAGCGCGCCGAGCGGTCCGCAGCCGTCCACGGTGGCGGCTTCGTCGAGCTCGCGGGGCACCGAGTCGAAGTACCCGATGAGCATCCAGATGGAGAAGGGGAGGGAGAAGGTGAGATAGGTGAGGATCAGGCCGCCGCGGGATCCGTACAGGGCGATCCCGGTGGTGTTGCCGATGTTCACGAAGATCAGGAACAGCGGGAGCAGGAAGAGGATCCCGGGGAACATCTGGGTGGACAGCACGGTCACGGTGAACAGGCGCTTGCCGCGGAAGCGGTAGCGGCTGACCCCGTACGCCGCGAAGACGGCGATCACGACGGAACAGGCGGTGGCCGAGCCGGCCACGATGAGCGAGTTCACGAAGTACTTGGCGAGCGGGACCGTGTGCCAGATGTCGATGTAGGGGCGGATGGTGAGCCCGCTGGGGATCCAGCGGAACTCTCCCGCCACGTCCTTCAGGGGTTTGAGCGAGCTGGCGGCCATCACGTAGACGGGCAGCGCGACGAAGCCGGCGAGGAGCGTGAGGAAGACGGCCCGGATCACCTTGAAGGACGTCGGCGGGTCGAGCGGTGATCTCGTACGGGGCCGCGCGCGCGGGCGGCCGCGCAGGGCGGGTGCGGTGCTGCGGTCAGGCATCGGCTTCCTTCCGTCCCCGGGTCGTGACGAACAGGTAGACGGCCGTGACCAGCAGCAGGAAGAGCAGCAGCAGGACGGACATGGCCGAGCCGGTGCCGAAGTTCCAGGTCACGAAG
This sequence comes from Streptomyces sp. CA189, assembly GCF_056428985.1. Taxonomy (NCBI): domain Bacteria; kingdom Bacillati; phylum Actinomycetota; class Actinomycetes; order Kitasatosporales; family Streptomycetaceae; genus Streptomyces; species Streptomyces sp. CA189. The sequence goes on from NZ_JBWJVM010000003.1 coordinate 187,078, forward strand.
CTGGATTGGTAGATGTGGATGGAGATGAGGTCGGCCGCTTCGGGGGCCGCCTTGCCGAACAGCACGAAGGGGGTGTTGAAGTCGTTGAAGGTCCACAGGAACAGCACGAGGATCAGCACCTGGTTGACGGCGCTGACCGACGGCAGCGTGATCCGGCGGATCTGCTGCCAGACGCCGGCTCCGTCCAGCGCGGCCGCCTCGTAGAGGTCCTTGGGGACGTTCTGGAGCGCGGCCATCACGATGAGGAAGGCGAACGGCCAGCCCTTCCAGACCGAGACGGTCAGCAGGGCCCAGAAGCTGTTCTCGCCCAGCAGCCAGAAGGTGTGCTCGGCGCCGCCGAGCCCCAACTGGTCGTGGATGACGTGGTTCACCAGGCCGTTGTCCCGCTGGAACATGAACGCCCAGGTGATGACGGCCGCGTAGCCGGGCAGTGCGTAGGGGATGAGGAACAGGCCGCGCAGGAGTCCGCGGCCGCGGAAGGTCTCCTGCATGAACACGGCGGTGGCGGTGCCGAGGAACCAGCACAGGGCCACCGACAGGAGCGTGAACAGGCAGGTGGTGAAGAAGGAGTTGAGCAGGGCCTCGCCGACGGGCTTGTTGACGTCGACGGCGAGTGCGTAGTTGTCGAGGCCCGACCAGGGGGCGCTGGACCAGTCCCGGATGAAGAACTGGGTCAGTTGCCGGAAGCTCATCACGATGCCCATCACCATCGGGACGAGGTGGACGAGCAGTTCGAAGAACAGGGCGGGCAGGAGCAGGAGGTAGGGCAGGGCGGCGCGGCGCAGGCGCCCGGTGCGGCGTACCCGGGCACTGGTACGCCGCACCCTTCCCGCCGTGGCGGAGGTCATGAACGGTTACTCACTTCTGCATCTGCTGCTGGGCCTTGGTGAGCTTCGCCTTGACCGAATCGGTGGTCACCGGGCGGCCGGCCGCGGCGTCGGCGAAGAGCTCCTTGACGGCGGTGCCGACCGCGGTCTCGAACTGGGACTCCTCGGGGACCTGCGGGAGCGGGGCGGCGCTGGTGGAGAGGGTGTTGCGGAGCACCGTGAGGTCCTCGGTGCCGAAGGCGGCGTGCGTCTGAGCCGACTTGACCGGCGGGATGGAGCCGTAGGTCTGGTTGAGGATCTTCTGCTCCTCGTCGCTGGTCATGAACTTCACGAACTTCAGGGAGCCGTCGATGTTGTCGGTGTTCTTGAAGACGGCCAGGTTGATGCCCGCGACCATGGAGTTGACGTTCTTCCCGGTGCCGGGGGCGCCGCCGGCCGGGACGGGCGCGGGCGCCACGCCCCAGTCGCCCTCCTTCATGCCCTGGGCCTTGAAGCTGCTCGCCGCGTTCTGCCACAGGACCATGGCGGTCTTGCCGTTGGCGAAGTCCTGGAGGGACTGGTTCTTGTCGTACTCGGCGTTGCCCGGGGCGATGATCTTGTCCTTGGCCATCAGGTCCACGTACTGCTTGACGGCGTCGACGTTGGCCGGGGTGTCGAAGGTCGGCTTGCCGCTCGCGTCGAAGAACTCCGCGCCGTGCTGCTGCGAGAAGACGAAGGCCTGGTGGATGTTGTTGGAGAGGTTCGCGCCCTCCGCGCCCAGGGCCCACTTGCCGTCCTTGGACAGCTTCTGGCCGACGGTGACCATCTCGTCCCAGGTGGCCGGGGGCTTCTCGATGCCCGCCTCCTGGAACATCTTCTTGTTGTAGTACAGCGCGTACGACATCGAGTAGAGGGGGACGGCGGCCGGGTCCTTGCCCTTGGCGCCCGCCGAGCCGATGGCGGAGTCCACGAACCGTTCCCTGCCGCCGATCGCCTCGAAGTTCTTGGCATCCCAGGGCAGCAGGGCGCCGGTGGCCTGCAGGGAGGAGGACCAGGTGTTGCCGATGTTGAGGACGTCGGGGCCCTGCCCGGAAGCGGTGGCGGCGAGGATCCTGTTCAACAGGTCCGACCACGGGACCACTTCCAGCTTGACCTTGATGCCGGTCTGCTCCTCGAACTTCTTCAGCTCCGGGCCGAGGGTCGCCTGGTCCGCCGCGATGTCGGGGCCCTGGTTGGAGGCCCAGTAGGTGATCTCCTTGGGGGCCTTGTTGGAGCCCTCCGCGTCCGCGGATCCGCCTCCGCAGGCGGTGGCGGCTGCGAGCATGGAGACGGTGACGGCGGTGACGGAGGCGGCTCGGGTTCTGCGCATGGCGGCTCGGTCCCTTTCGGCAGGGTTGAGGAGAAAGGCCGGTGGACGGTACGAGCACCCGGCCCCAACCGGGTACTCGGCGACTCCGTTCTTTCCAGGCCTTAATTTAGGACGTGAGTTAAGCCTCGGGAAAGGGTCGCGTCAAGGGGTCGCGCAAGGGTATGTTGCGATCGATGTCAGGGCGGAAGGAGCCACATGACGACGGGGCGCAGTGGACGTACGGTGCGGGACCTGCGAAGGGGCAACCGCAGCGCCGTGCTCCAGCAGTTGTACTTCGGCGGGCCCATGAGCCGGCAGGAACTGGGCCCCGCGACCGGCCTGAGCTCGGGATCCGTCAGCAACGTGGTCGGTGAGCTCGTGGCGGACGGACTGCTGGAGGAGGCCGGCATCGTCGACTCCGACGGCGGCCGTCCGCGTACGCTGCTGCGCGTCGCGCCCGGCAGCGCGCACATGATCGGCATCGACGTGGGCGAAACCCGGGTCAGGGTCGAGCTGTTCGACCTCACCCTCACCGAACTGGCGCGTACCGAGCTGCCGTTGCAGCCGCGCGGCTGCTACGACGTCGGCCCGATCGTCGACCACGTACGGAGCGGGATCGCCACCGTCCTGGACCGGGCCGGGGTCGGGACGGACCGGCTCCTGGGCGTCGGCGTCGGCGTGCCCGGCATCGTCGACCGCGACGCGCCGGGCGGCGCCGTGGTCCACGGGCAGACCATCGGCTGGGACGCGGTCCCGCTGGAGGCGCTGCTGCGGGCGACGGGAGCCGTGCCGCCGGAGGTCCCGTACATCATCGACAACGGGGCGCGCACGCTCGGCCAGGCCGAGATGTGGTTCGGCGCGGGGCGCGGGGCCCGGGACGCGGTGGTCGTGCTCTTCGGCTCCGGCGTCGGAGCGAGCCTGATCACCGACGGTTCCCCGGACGGCGCCACCACCGGGGGCGCACCGCTGGAGTGGGGCCACCTGACGGTGCAGGTCCGCGGGCGGCGCTGCCGCTGCGGGGCGCTGGGCTGCCTGGAGGCGTACACGGGGGCGGAATCGCTCCTGGCGCGCTGGGCGGAGCGGGGCGGCGGCGGGGCGGCGGTCGCGGTCGCGGGGGACGAGGAGGACGCCCTGGCCGCGCTGCTGGCGTCGGCCGGCGCCGGGGACGCGATCGCGCTGGACGTGCTCGACGAGACCGCGGAGTACCTGGGCGCGGGCCTGTCGGACGTCATCAACCTGTTCCATCCGGAACGGATCCTGATCGGCGGCTGGGCGGGCCTGATGCTGGGCCCGCACATCCTCCCTGCGGTACGGGAACACGCGACGCGCTACTCGCTGCGCCACCCGGCGGCCCGGGTCACCATCGACATGGGCTCCCTGGGCCCGGACGCGGTCACGGTGGGCGCGGCCACCCTCCCCCTGGCGGCCTTCTTCACCACGGGCGGCCGCCGCACCCCGCCGGAGCCCGCGACGGAGGCCCCGGGCTGGCAGACGTCCCTGCAGACCCGCGGAGGCTCCGCGCCGGCGGCGGGGCGGGGGTAGGGCCGGCGGGGTGCCGTTCGCGGGGCGCCTCCGTGGGACCCCTCCGCAGGGCGCGCCTGCGGGACACGTTCGCAGGGCGCGTTCACGGGCTCGTTCATGGGGCCCGTCTGCGGGGCCCGTCCAAGGGGCCCGCCCAAGGGGCCCGCCCAAGGGGCCCGCCCAAGGGGCCCGTTCACCAGGCTCGGGCGCGAAGCGCGGGTAGGGTGCCGGGGGCAGGGTGTCACCGAAGGAAGGCCGACCATGATCCTCCCCAAGATCCGGGACCCCCGCTTCGTGACGATCCGCCGGGGTGGGACCCTCACCGGCGCGGACCATCACCTGCTCGCGCTCTGGGCGGCAACCTGCGCGGAGCACGTCCTCGGCCTGTTCGAGGCTGCCCGGCCCGAGGACCCACGGCCGCGCCAGGCGATCGAGCACGCCCGGGCATGGGTGCGCGGCGAGGTCACGATGACGCAGTCACGCGCGGCGGGCGGCCATGCGATGGGTGCGGCCCGAGATCTGCGCGGGGCGGCACGGCACGCCGCGTACGCCGCCGGCCAGGCCGGGGCCGTCGCCCACGTCGCCGCGCACGAACTCGGTGCGGCCGCCTACGCGATCAAGGCGGCACGCGCTGCCGTGCCGGACGCCGAAGGCGAGGCCGCGGGGCGGCAGGAATGCCGGTGGCAGCGCGAGCAGCTCCCGGAGGCGATCCGCGAACTCGTCCTCGACGACCAGCGGTTGCGCAACGACATCTGCTGGTCGGCCTTCGACTGCTGAGCCCCTGCGGGCCCTAGGCCGTCTCTTTCGGATCTTGCCTGGCCCGCGCCGCCCGGCACCGCACGACGTGGGCCTGACCGGCAAGATCCGAAAGAGACAACCTAGCCGTTCGGCCGCAGAAGCACCCGGTCACGGCCGGCATCGAAGCCGATGAGCGGGCGACCACAGTCCTCGTCCCCTTCGGACACGAGCACCACGGACTTGCCCGTCCTGCGTCCGAGCACACCGAGGAACCCGCTCAGCACGTCCAGCCGTTCCTGCCCCCGGAGCTGGCAGATGTCCACGTCGAAGTCGACCTCTGCCACCGAGGGCGGGTCGAAGATCACCAGCACCTCCGGGTGCGGCCAGACCCGGAACCTCGCCCCATCCAGGCCGGTGGCCGGGGCGAAAAGGGCCTCGGCCGACGGCAGCGGAAGCGGGACCCCCTCGCTCACCCCGTACTCGCCGCGCCAGCCGTGCTCGGCGACGAGGTCCAGGAGCGCTTGCCAGTCCTCGGGGCCGGCCCCCTCGACCCGTCCCTCCAGGATGCAGCTCCCCTCCATGCCGAAGAGGCCTTCCACTTCGTCCCACAGCAGCTCGCCCATCCGGCCATGCTCACCCGGCTCCCGCCGCGCCGCACCCGGATTTCCTGCCCCCGTTCGCCCCCGCCCCTCACCCGACCCCATCGGCCGACCCCATCGGCCGGCGGCCGGCGCTCAGGCCGAGTCGCGGACCACCAGCACCGGGTCGAAGAGCACTTCCACCGGGTCGGATGCCGCCGCGCCGGACACCCGGTCGAGGAGGAGGCGGACCATCTCCGCCGCCATGTCCTCCACGGGCTGGCGGACCGTCGTCAGGCGGGGCCTGGACGCCACCGCCGCGCCGGAGTCGTCGAAGCCGACCACCGCCACGTCCTCGGGGATCCGGCGGCCGTGTTCGCGCAGCACCAGGCAGGCGCCCTGCGCCATCAGGTCGTTCGCCGCGAACACACCGTCCAGGTCCGGGCGTTCGGCCAGGAGCGCACGCATCCCCTGCTCGCCGCCGTCCAGCGTGAAGTCGGCCTCGGCCACCCGTACCGCCGTTCCGGCCAGCGCCTCGCGGAAGCCCGCCACCCGGTCCCGGCTCGCCGGCACGTCCGCCGGGCCGCCGATCGCGACGAGCCGCCGGCAGCCCCGGGCGAGGAGGTGCCGCGCGGCCAGCGCCCCGCCCTCGCGGTGGCGCAGGTCGACCCAGTCCAGCGGGACCTCGGGCGCCGGGCGGGCGAAGAGCACCGCGGGCAGGCCGGCGCGCGCGAGCATGCCGGGCAGCGGGTCACGGCCGTCGGTGGTGACGAGCAGGGCTCCGTCCCCACCGCCCTGGGAGAGGTACGCGAGCACCTGCGCGCGGTCCGCCTCCCCGTCGGCGAACAGCAGCACCGGATGCACCCCGCGCGGGCGCAGGGCCCGTACGACCCCGCTCACCACCCGCCCGAAGAAGGGGTCCTGGAACACCCGGCCGGTGTCCGCTCCCGCGCCCGAGACCACCAGCGCCACCGCACCCGAGCGCCTGGTCACGAGCGAGCGGGCCGCGCGGTTCGGCACGTACCCGGTGGCGGCCACGGCCCGCTGGACCGCCTGCTGGATGGCGGGGTCCACATTGCGGACCCCGTTCACCACGCGGGACACCGTGGCCCGGGACACACCGGCGGCGCGGGCCACGTCCTCCAGGGTCGGGGCCGTGCCGGTGCCGGTGGCCGTCCCGGTGGCGATGCCGGTGCCGGTGCCGGTGGCCGTGCGCGCTGCGTCCATGGCGGCACTGTAGCCGCCCCCGCTCAGGCCTCCCTCAGACCTCCCCCAGCCCCCCTTCAGACCTCCCTCAGACCTCGATCGCCCCACGGAGCGGCAGATCACCCGCGGTGCGACCGGCCAGGACGGTGAACCGCCCCGGCTCCGCCGTCCAGCCCCCGGCCTGCGGGGACCAGTGCTGGAGGGCCCGCGCGGGGATCCGTACGTACGCCGTCACCGGTTCCCCGGGCTCCGCCTCCGCAGCCGCCCAGCCCGCGAGCCACCGCACCGGGCGCTCGACCGCCGAGTCCGGCCGGGACAGGTGGAGTTGGACGACCTCGCGCCCGTGCCGGGCGCCGGTATTGCGGAGGGTCACGGCAACCTCGTAGCCCCCGCCGGGGGTCGGCTCGGGGGCACCGAGACCCTCGAACTCCCAGGTGGTGTAGCCGAGTCCGTGCCCGAACCAATACGCGGGAGCCGGGCCGGCCGAGCCCCTCCGCAGCCAGGCGCGGTGACCGATGTGCAGGCCTTCCTCGTACGGGAGTCGGCCGTCGGCGGGCTGCGTCGTGCGTACGGGTGCGTCGGCGAGCACGGCCGGCCAGGTGGTGGGGAGACGCCCGCCCGGCTCGGCGAGGCCGAGGAGGACGTCGGCGAGTGCGTGCCCGCATTCCTGACCGGGGAACCAGGTGAGGAGGACGGCTCCGGCGGCTTCGCGCCAGGGCAGCTCGACGGGGCCGCCGGAGTTGACCACGACGACGGTACGGGGATTCGCGCGGGTGATCGCGGCCACCAACTCGTCCTGGGGCGCGGGCAGTCGGAGCGATGCCCGGTCGAAGCCCTCGGACTCGCCGCCCTCGGTGGTGCCGACTACCACGACGGCCACGTCGGCCTCCCGGGCGGCGGCCACGGCGGCGGCGAGCGCCTGCGCCGGGTCGGGGAGGGGCGGGGCGGCGGTGAGCACGGTCGCCCGGCCCGTGCCCGGGACGAGCTCGCGCCGGGCCACGACGTGCACGGGGTGGCCGGCGGTGAGCTGGATCCGGGCGGTGTGCTGGGGCGGTCGGACGTGGATGACGGCCGGATCGGCCGTCTCGGGCGGGTACTCGCCGTCGAGCACGGCCGTTCCGTCGACGGCGAGGCGGAGTGCACCGAAACCGCCGAGTCCGAGGGTCCAGGTTCCACTCGTGTCCGGGTGGAGGACGGCGGCGAGCCCGACGGTGTGGGCGCCGGGCGGCAGCTCCGGCTCCAGCACCCGGCCGGAAGGCTGGTGGGCGGAGGCCAGCACCGCCCCGTCGGCGCCGAGCACGCGCAACCGCACCCCGGGGGCGCCGCCTTCCGGGTCGCGGGCGTACCGCACGCCCAGCGGGGCCTGCCCGCCGCCGCCCTCGGGCGCGGGGCCGGGTTCGTAGGCGACCCGGACGTGCGGCCCCAGCGCGCTCCGCAGCCCGTCGAGCGGACTGACCACGCGCTGCGGGAACACCTCGGAACTACCGCCGCCCTGGACCCGGGGGTCGTCGGCGTGCACTCCGATGACGGCGACCCCTCGGCCGCCCAACGCCCCCCGCTCCAGGGGCAACACCCCCCGGTTCTCCAACAGCACGAAGCTCGCAGCAGCCGCGGACCGCAGCTCCCGGCGCAGCGCGTCGAATGCGGGGGCGGGGGCCGGGGGTGGGGCCGAAGTCCGGGCCGACACCTGGGCGCCGGGCCGACCCGGGGGCTGCCCCGCCGGGCTCGAAGCCAGGGTCACGGGCTGGGGCAGAGCCACGGCCGGGAGGTCCGGAGCCGGACCCGAGTCCGAGTCGGGGGAGGCGGCCGGGGGCGGGAGCAGAGCCGAGGCCTGGGTCAAGGGCGCCAGATGCGGATTCGAGGCCGGATTCGGAGCCGGGGAGGCGACCTCGGCCAGGGCAGGGTCCAGAGCCGCCCCCGGCCCCGGCCTCAGCCCCGACCCCGGAGGTACATCACCAGGGATGAGGGTCCCCACCCGCGAGGCCAGCCGCAGGAGCCTGCAGGCCTTGTCCGCGACCGCCTCCTCCGGAACCCGGCCGCCCGCCAGGGCCTCCCGTAGCGACTCCCCCCACGGACCGCGCGGGCCCGGCATCGCCAGGTCCTGCGCGGCGACGGCGGAGGCCACGGTGGAACGGACACCGCCCCAGTCGGAGACGACCACCCCGTCGAAGCCCCACTCCCCCTTCAACGGCTCCGCGAGCAGGCAACTCTCGCTCATCGTCACCCCGTTGACCTTGTTGTACGCCGACATCACCAGCCACACCCCCGCCTGGACGGCGGCCTCGAAGGGCGCGAGGTAGAGCTCGCGCAGCACGCGCTCGTCGAGCCGTACGTCCACGGTCAGCCGCTCCGTCTCGGAGTCGTTGGCCACGTAGTGCTTGGCCGTCGCGGCCACCCCGCGCGACTGGACCCCGCGGATGAGGGCCGCCCCCGTACGGCCAGCGAGCAACGGGTCCTCGGAGAAGCACTCGAAGTGGCGTCCGGCGAGGGGGCTGCGGTGCAGGTTGAGGGTGGGAGCGAGAACGACGTGGACGCCCTTGCGCCGGGCCTCGTCGCCGAGCAGTTCTCCGAGCCGGCGGACCCGGTCCTCGTCCCACAGGGCCCCGAGGGCGGTGGGTGAGGGCAGCAGGGCCGAGGTGAACCGCTCGTCCCAGCCGGGTCCGCGCACTCCGGCCGGACCGTCCGAGAAGACGATCTCCCGCAGCCCCACGTCCGGTTCGGGCCGGGTCCGCCAGGTGTCGGCCCCGGTCAGCAGCCATACCCGCTGCTCGGGATCCAGCTTGTCCAGCAGTCGTTCCACGTCACCGTCGCGCATGTCCACCCCTCACACACCAACCCCCCGAACACCGGGAGAGCGCTCTCCCGCATGATCCCGGCGCACCGGATCACCTGTCAACGGCCTTGGCCTACACGGACTTGGCTACACGGACCGGGGCGCGCGGAGTTCGGCTCGCCGGATCACGGGGGGGTGGCGGAGAGGGCCGCCGGCGGGGGCAGGACGGTGGCCTCGGCCCGCATCCGGTCCACGCCGCCGGGAGTCAGGTGGGGGAGGAAGTCGCTGTACGTGGCGACCTCGGCGCATTCCTGAGGGGCCCTGCTGGGCGATCCACCACGACGAGGGCGGGGCGCGCGCGTACGCGCGTCCGGCCTCGCGCTGTTCGGCGGGCGCGGAAGCGGGATCGCGGATCGACTGGCGGTGGACGGGCTTCCGCCACCGCTCACGTCCGGTGCCGCGTCCCGGCTCCTCCACGATGATTCCACCCGTCCCGAGCCGCCGCAGGTGGTAGCAAGGCGTGGAAGGCCGGCCGGCAAGATCCCACGCCGGTCGGCCAGGCGAAGCCCGGCCCGGTGAGCCACGTGCGCACGATTACCGGCCAATGGCGTGGCTGACGTGTGCTCAGGACTGTTCTACGGAAGCGCCCTTGGCGAGAATCCCTCGATGGCTGCTCTCGAAGCGATATACGGAGTCCTGGGCGTCCTGGGAGGCGCGACGATCGGAGCCTGGAGCACCGGGCGCCAGCAGCGTGGGGCGCAGAGGAGCATCTCGGCCACCACGGCCGCCGAGAAGGATGCCCGGACGCTCGAACTGGCCCTGGAGACCACCTCCACCGCCCGCATCGCCACCCGGGCCTGGGCGCTGTTCATGGAACTCGCCGTGCAAGACCTCGCGACCCCCCGGCCGGTGGATCTGGCCACCTTCGACGGCGAGTTGAAATCACTCCTCGGGGACGTCACCAACGCCCTCTTCCGCCTGGCGGCGATCCCCGGCATCCCTTTCGCCGAGGCACCGGCGGGCATGAACTCACCACTGACGCACGCGACACGGACCGTCCGGGAGTCTCTGCTCCAGAAGGAGTCCGGCCGGAGCATCGCGCCCGGAGAGGCCGCCACCCTGCTCGCGCTCGTGCGGGACGGCGCCGCCGACATGAACGAGACCTTCGTCCGCCAGACGGACCTCCTCACGGGCCGCACTCCTGCTCCCACCGCTTCGTCCGCCCGTCGTGATCTCCCCGACTACCTGAGCCAACCTGCGGGGTACCAACGTCCCGGGCTGCTGCCGCCGTACGAGACTCCCCGGCATCTGTCCGCGCCCGCGCCTTCGCCGTCCTCCTTCGAGCCGTTCTGGTTCGCGGTGCCGGCGCCCCGCCCCCTGTACACACTGGACGGAGAGGCCTCCCCGCGTCCTCGGGACCAGTTACTGCCGGGCTCATGGCACCTGGCGATCGACCGGCACCCATCAGGTCTGGTGGTCTCGGTGGACGACGACCTCCGTCTCGTCCTTCGGGCCACGGGCGGCATCCAACGAGGCTAGCGGCGCCGTGCGGTTGAGTTCATTTCCGCTGGTCAGCCGGATGGCGCGGTGTTAGCCTGCGGCCATCCCAGGTGTGGGCACGACACGGGGTAATGCGTCACACAGGAGGCTCATATGTCACGTCGTCCGGTCACCATCGTCACCGGAGGCAGTCGCGGTATCGGCGCCGCCACGTGCGTCCGGCTCGCCGCCGACGGGCACGACCTCGTCCTCGGCTACCTCCACGACGACGCGGCCGCCAAGGCCACCGCCGAGCGGGTGCGGGAAGCCGGCGCGCGGTGTGTGACCGTGCGCGGTGACACTTCCGAGGAGTGCGGCGTGGAGCGGCTCTTCGACATCGCCGGAGCCGAGTTCGGTGCGGTGACCGGGCTGGTCAACAACGCCGGGGTGACCGGCACCCCGGGCCGGCTCGCCGACATCCGGGTCGAGGACCTGCGCCGCGTGCTCGACGTCAACCTCCTCGGGTACCTGCTCTGCTGCCGCCGGGCCGCCCGGGACATGGCCGCGTCGGGCGGCGGGGCGATCGTCAACGTCTCCTCCGCGGCCGCCACCCTCGGCAGTCCCGGCCGCTACGTGCACTACGCCGCGACCAAGGCCGCCACCGACACCCTGACCCTGGGCCTCGCCAAGGAGCTGGGCCCGGACGGCATCCGGGTCAACGCCGTGGCCCCCGGCATCATCGACACCGACATGCACGCCGCCATGGGCGACCCCGACCGCCCGGCGCTGGCGGCGGCCGAGATCCCGCTCGGGCGGGCGGGGCAGCCCGTGGAGGTCGCCGCGGCCATCGCCTGGCTGCTGTCCGCGGACGCCGCGTACACGACCGGTACGGTCCTGCGCGTCGCCGGCGGGCGCTGAGCCTCCCCCGGCACCTCCCGGTCCCCGCCTGCGGAGGGACGGGGAGGTGTCAGCCTTCGCTCGCGAAGGCCGCGCGGGTGGCCGGGCCGTAGACGCCCGGCGGGTCCCCCTTGATGCTCCTGTTCTGCTGGAGCTGGTGTACGCCGCGCCGGGTCTGCTCGTCGTACACCCCGGTGAGGGAGACGTACGTGAACCCCTGCGCGTGGAGCCGTTCCTGCAGGGCGCGCACCTCGGCCCCGCGGTCCCCCGGGCTCAGCGTCCCGTCCGGGCCCGGCGTCGGGCGCGTGCCCGTCGGGCCGGCGGGCTTCGGGTCCCGGCTCGTGCTCGCCGACGGGCCGGAAGGGGGCCGGCCGGCGGCCGACGGAGCCGTCGCGGACGTGGCTCCGGGCACCGGCGGGCGTACGGGCTCCCCGGCCGGCGTGGGCTCCTCGCCCGCACCCGGGCTGCGCTCGGGGAGGACCGGGACGGACAGGCCCGGCGGGGCCACGGCGCGCGGCGGCTCCCGGTCGGGGCCGCGCAGGAGGAACGCGAGGGCCCCCGCCGCCCCGAGCGCGAGCAGGGCGAGCCCGACGAACGGGAGCCGGCTGCCCCGCCGGTCGGCGACAGGGGCCGCCGAGGGCGCGGTCCCCGGTACGGGTTCCCGCTCGGGCGCGCGCGAAGGACCGGGCGCCTCGACGGGCGGCCCGAAGCGCGTCGGTACGGAGATCCGCCCGGACTCCTCGGGCCAGGCGGGCGCGGAGGAGCCGGGCGCGGAGGAGCCGGGCGCGGGGGACCCGGGCAGCGGGCCCGAAGCGGTTACGTAGGGGCGTACGAGCAAGCGATCGTCGTCGGGCACGATCCCACTCTCATCGGGGTCAGGGGACATGGTTGTCTCCCGGCGGGTACGGGGGCCGGCGCGGCGGTGCGGTGTCGGCTCCCGTACCCGGCCGGTCAGGTCCTGCGCCGCCGGGCGACCAGGACCGTGCCGACGCCGGCGGCCGGAACACGGGCACCGCCGATCGCCGGGGGCGCGGCCATGCCCGCGCCGGTCAGGGCGGGCCCGCCGGCCGGGCCACTCGCGCCGGGGCCCGGGCCGGGGCCCGCGTCGGCGACGGGTCCGGGGACCGAGCCGCCGGAAGCGACCGCGAGGGGATTTCCACACGGTGTCCGCGTCGGGACCGGAGTCGGGGACGCGGAGGCGCCGGGTGTGCGGGACGTCGGGGCCGCAGCGGCGACGGCCGGCGCGAGGATGCCGCGCGGCCGGGGGTCGGCGCGGTTCGCGACCGCCCTCGTGGCGTCGGGGAGGCTCCTGGAGCCGTCCAGGCGCCACCGGACGGAGGCAGGCCCACCGGCGACGACCGCGACGAAGCCGCCGACCGCTGCCGAAGCGAGCGGAGAGCGGGCGGATCTGGGCATGTGAGGGATCTCCGAGGTGCGGCTCGTACGGTGGCGCTCGACGTCCGGAAGTCGCCGACGGGGGTCGGTCCGGGCGGTGATGTTCGACCGGCGCACTCTTTCCCCAGGACATGCCCCAGGTCAAGCCGGATGTCCGATCCACCCCATCCGCCCCGTCTGGGCATGTCCTCTTCAGCGGATCCGGCCCGTCGGGAGCGGCCCCTCCGCCAGGCTGGACGGCTGACCGTCCGGATGGCGGACGGTCAACTCCTGCCCCGGGATCTACCGGTGAGCTCCCGCCCCCCTACCGCCCGCCTACCGCTGGTCGGCCGGTGAGGCGTCGCGGGAGCCGGCGCGCCCCTCGGCGGCGGCGGAAGCATCGGTATCGCTGACGGCGGCCGCCGCGCCCGCGCCCATGACTGCCCGCGTGGCCGTGCGGGAGGTCGAGGTGAGCCGGATGGTGATGGCCGCCAGGGCCATCAGGACGGCTCCGGCCAACGGGGCCGCGGGAACCGAGATCCCGTCGACCGCGAGACCGCCGGACAGCGCACCCGCGGCGATGGCCAGGTTGAACATGGCCACCATGAGCGAGGAGGCGGCCTCCGCGTCGTCCGGTGCCGCCTTGATCATCCAGCTCTGGAGACTGACCGAGACCCCGCCGTACACGAGCCCCCAGGCCAGCAGCAGCACCGTTCCGGCGACCGCTCCCGGCACGATCGCGATCAGCGCCAGGATCACGGTGAGGGCGGCCCCGACCGTGAACAGCGTGCGGTACGGGTCGCGTGCTCCCGCCAGGAAGTTGCCGGCCACGCCCGCGATCCCGTAGCCGAGGAGGAGGGTGCTCACGTAGGCGGCGTTCACCCCGGACACGTCCTGCAGGATCGGCCGTACGAACGTGTAGGCGGCGAACTGGCCCGTCACCACCAGGAAGGTGACGGCCACTCCGGCCCGGACCGCGCGGTTGCCCCGGAGCAGGGCGGGGAGTTGGGCGAAGGTGATGGTCCGGGTCGGCGGCAGCGGGGGGAGCAGCAGGAGCAGTGCGGCCAGGGTGAGGATTCCGAGCCCGCCCACGGCCGCGAAGGCGAAGCGCCAGCCGCCGATCTCGCCGAGCAGGGTCCCTGCGGGGACGCCGAGTACCGAGGCGGTGGGGACTCCGCCGAAGACGAGCGCGGTGGCCCGGCCGACGTGGTGCACGGGGACGAGGCGGACGGCGAGGCCGCCGGCTATGGCCCAGAACCCGCCGACGCTGACCCCGACGAGTACCCGGGCGGCCAGGAGCACCCCGAAGCCTGGGGCGACGGCGGCGACCAGGTTGGCGACGGCCATCAGGGCGATCAGCACGACCAGCACCCACCGCCGGTCGAGCCGGCCGGCGCCGACGGTGACGAGGGGCGCGCAGAGGCCCGCGACCAGCCCCGGCACGGTGACCATCAGCCCGGCGGTGCCGTCGGACACACCGAGATCGGCGCCCACGGGGGTGAGCAGGCCGACGGGCAGCAACTCGGAGGTGATGAGGCAGAAGATCCCGAGCGACACCGCCCCCACGGCTCCCCATCCCCGCCACCCGGCGACGGTCGTGTCCGGCGCAACGGCCTTGTCCGGCGCGACCGCCTTCTCGGGCGCGACCGCCTCGCCCGTCGCGGGGGCAGCGGTCATGGGGCGGGACTCCGTACGAGGCAGGCAGGCGGGCGGGCAGGCGGGCGGCCCACCGGAGCGTTCCCGCCGGTCGGGCGGGGCGGGGTCCGGGGAGCCGGCACGGCAACGCGGAGCACCGGGGGTCGCGCCTCCCCCGGCATCCGCGCTGTCGTTCCCCTCCGAACCTTGTCCGGATTTCCCCGCCAGGTCCACCCCCGTCCACGTGCGCGTTCTCCCGGACCGGTGAACCTCCCGGCACGGCAGAAACGATCACAGTGGGCTCGCAGGACCGTTTCGGCGACGCCCACGGCGCCCTCCCCGGCCCCCTCGGCTTCCCCCGCCTCACCCACACGCGTGCGCGCGGAAATCCACCCGCCCACCCGTGCGGCATGGTGGTCCGATGCAGTTGCGCCGGGCCCTGCCCCTCTCCCTCGTCGCCCTCCTCGCGAGCGCCGGCTGCGTGTCGGTCGGCGGCCCGCAGGTTTCCGACGTGCCCGCGCGTGGCTCCGTACCGCCCGCCGACGCTCCGGAGCTCAGCCGGCCGGCCGACGCGTCCTCGGCCGGGAGCTCCTCCCCCGAAGCCGGTACGGCCGGGCTCCCCGCCGAGGCGCTGCCCCTCGGCGAACTCCCGGCGCGGGCCGGCGCCGACCGCGCGGACGCCGACCGGGACGGCGGACACGGACCCGCCCCCCGGCATGCCGCCAAGGCATCCCGCCCGGCGGCCGAACGGCGCGCGAAGCCGGCCGCGCCGCGCCGCGCGCACCCGCCCGAGGCGGCCGCCGCCCGACCTGGCCGCCCCGCACGGAACCCTGTACCGCCGCTGCCCCGCACGGAGGAGTTGTGCACGGCCGCGGAGGGCACCCTGCCGCCTTCCATCGTGGATCTCTGCATCCGCCAGTCAGGCCGCTGACCTGGCCCGATGGACGCATATTCTGGGCTCGCTTGACTCTCACACCGTGTCAGGGCCTGCACTGGAAGGCGTCATGTTCACCATCGGAGACTTCGCCAAGCACGGCCGGGTGTCGGTCCGCATGCTGCGTCACTACGACGCCCTCGGACTGCTGCACCCGGCCCGTGTCGACCCCGCCAGCGGCTACCGCTACTACGAGGCCGGGCAGCTCGCCCGCCTCAACCGTGTCATCGCGCTCAAGGAGCTCGGCTTCAGCCTGGAACAGGTGGGGTCGATACTCGACGAGCTGGTGAGCGCGGAGGAGCTGCGCGGCATGCTGCGGCTGCGGCAGGCGGAACTGGAAACAGCCATGGCCGCCGCGGCGGCCCGGCTGACCCAGGTCGAGACGAGGCTCCGGATCATCGAGAACGAGGGAACCATGTCTTCCATCGACATCGTCGTGAAGAGCCTTCCGCCCGTCCGCCTCGCCGAGTTGAGCGGGGTCGCGGGCAGCTACGAGGGGCAGGACATCGGCCCGGTCATCGGCCCGCTCTACGACGAGCTGTGCCGCCGTTTCGAGGCCGCCGGCATCACGCCGACCGCCCCGGGAACCGCCTACTACGAGGACGCCGGCGACGCGGAGCGGCCGGGCGCCGTCCTGGTCCACGCCGGGCTGCCGGTGGCCGCCTCCGTGCGCGCCGAGGACCTCGGGGGCGACGTACGGATCGTCGTGCTGCCCGCAGTCGAGCGGGCGGCGACGGTCGTACACCGGGGTTCGATGGACTCCGTCCTGCCGACCTCGCAGGCCCTGGCCCAGTGGATCGACGCGAACGGGGAGCGCTCCGCAGGCTATGCGCGCGAGGTGTCCCTGGCCGTCCCGGACGACCGGAACCAGTGGGTCACCGAGCTCCAGGAGCCGCTCGGCGCCTGAGGTTCCACGGCCCCCGGTTAGGCCGTCTCTTTCGGATCTTGCCGGTCAGGCCCGCGTCGTCCGGTGCCGTGCCTCGCCGCGCTGCCGGGGCTCCCGCGTACTGGACGTACTCGGGTGCCCCGGCAGTGCGGCGAGGTGCGGTGCCGGGCGGCGCGGGGCCAGGCAAGATCCGAAAGAGACGGCCTCGACGCCGGGGGAGCCGCCGGCGCTCCCTGCGGGGTCAGGCCGGTGGTGCGGCGGCCCGGCCGCGCAGGGAGCGCCGCATCAGGAGTGCGTAGACGGACGCCGCCACCACGATGCCGGCGGGCAGGGAGAGGTCCAGTCCGTCCAGGGCCCGGGCGACGGGGCCGGTGTACAGGGTGTCCACGCAGAGGGCGGCCGCCGCGATGCCCGCCGTCAGGGCCAGCGCGCCGGCCCAGTTGACGCCCGCGGTGTACCAGAAGGGGCTGCCGCGGCTCTCGTCGGTGAGCGCGCGGCCGTCGTAGCGGCAGCCGCGCAGCAGGATGTCGGTCACGTAGACGGCCGTGCTGGGGCCCAGCACGACGACGGTCAGCTGGAGGAGGTTGCCGACCGTGTCGAGGAAGTTGGAGACGAGGAGCGCGTACAGGGTCACGGCGACGGCGAGCGCTCCGTCGACGAGGACGCCGGCGGAGCGGCGGACGCGGACGCCGACGGCCTGGAGTGCGAGGCCGGAGCTGTAGGCGGTCATGGCGTTGTTGGCGATCGTGCCGAGCACGATCGCCAGCAGGAACACGGGCGAGAACCAGGCGGGCAGGATGCTCTCCAGCCCGGCCTGCGGGTCGGCCGTGTCCACGACGGTCGCGGCGAGGGCGCCCAACGAGGTGAGGAGGACGCCGGGCAGGAAGCCGCCGAGCGCGGTCCAGCCGGCGACCGCCCTCGGGGAGGTCGCACGCGGCAGGTAGCGGGAGAAGTCCGCGCTGTTGGTGTACGAGAGCGGGCCCGAGGCGATGAGCGTGACGCCGGCCGAGAGGGTGGCCCACAGGGCGCCGCCGGTCAGTGGTTCGGCGGGCTGGTGGCCGAGGTCGGCGCGGACGCACACGTAGCCGGCGACGACGGCGAACGTCACCGTGAGGGCGATCGCGATCGGGGGGTAGAGCTTCACCATGGTGGCGTGCCCGTAGACGCCGATGGCCAGGGTGAGGGCGGCGATGACCATCACGACGGCGACCTTGACACCGCTGTTCGTGTCGATGCCCGCCTTCTCGACGAGGACGAAGGCGGCGACCGCGGCGGCGGCCAGGTTGAGGGCGAGGTAGCAGATGCAGAGCAGCCAGCCGTTGACGGCGATGTTCACCCGGTTGCCGCGGATGCCGTACATCGCCCGGGCGAGCACCTCGCTCGGCGTGCCCGAGGCCGGTCCCGAGACGGCGAGCAGGCCGATCGGTGCCCAGAACAGGCTGCCCACCACGATGACCGCGAGGGCCTGACCCAGGCTCAGGCCCATGAGGACGAGGGCGCCGCCGACCACCATGCTCAGGTAGTTCACGTTCGCCGCCGCCCAGACGGGGAACAGCTCGCGGGCGCGGCCGTGGCGTTCCCGGTCGGGGACGTGGTCGATGCCGTGGGCCTCGACCCGGCCCGGCCGGTCCGTGTCCGTCTCCGTGGATGTCATGGAGCCCTCCGTCTGCGGTCGTGTCCACCTGCGCGTCGTGCCCACGTGCATGCCGTGCCCACGTGCATGCCGTGGCGGAGGCGTTCGCGCTCTCGCCCGATCTTCACGCACCCGGGGAGGAGCGGCGTACGGCGACATCAGCCCGCTCGGGCTCCACGACCGGCCGACGGTCTCGGGTGGGCCCCTACGGAGGCCGCACGCACGGCAGTTGGGGATGACCGGTACGGTTTCGGCATGGACGATTACGCAACGAATTCGACATACGGCGATGTGATCCTTTCAGACCTGATCAAGGACACCGCGCGCCAGCACCTGGTGAAAATGGGCGGCGGAGGGCTGTCCCTGGACTCCGTCGCGCACGACTGCGGCCGCACCGTCACCGAGGTGCAGGCCCTCTTCCCGCACCGGGACGACCTGCTGACCGCGCTGGTCATCGACGCCTACGACGCGTCCGGCGCCGCGATGGAGCAGGCCGACGAGGCCGCCACGGGCGCCGGCGCCCCGGCCGGTGCCCGGCTGCTCGCGGTCGCTCGTGCGCTGCGGCAGTGGTCCTTCGACCACCCCGCCGAGTTCACGCTGATCTACGGATCGCCCGTACCGGGCTACCACGCCCCGCAGGACACCGTCCTGCCCGCCTCGCGCACGCCCGGCGTCCTCGCCCGCATCGTGGGCGCGGCGCTGGCGGGCGGCGAACTCACTCCGCCCCGGCGGACGGTGCCCGGGCCGCCGTTGCTGCTGCCGGCTGCCGTGGAGGCCTTCGGCGGCCTGCCGCCGGAGCCGTTCTCGGACGTCATCGAGCGCGGGATCGTACTGTGGAGCAGCCTGATCGGACTCCTGGTGTTCCAGGTCTTCAGCCGTACCCACGACAGCGTCCGGGACGAGGCCGCGTTCTTCGACTACGCCATCGCCGTGGCGGCCGAGACCATCGGGCTCGTGGTCCCCCTCGACGGGGGCACCGGCTGAGGACCAGGGCGTTGACCAGGAGCGTTGCCCAGGAGCGTTGCCCAGGGGCGTTGACAGGGGCGTTGACAGGGGGGCCTTGACAGCGGGCCTTCACCGACGGGTTACCGTGTCCCTTCATTCGAGGGGGAACAGCGATGTCGCACCACACTGGGTGGGGTCACCACCCGGGTCAGCCCATGCCGCCGCAATGGGGAGGCGGCTGGATGCCACCGCCCGCGCCGCAGCCGGGCGTCATACCCCTGCGCCCGCTCGCCACGGGCGAGGTGCTCAACGGGGCCTTCGGGACCTTCGGGCGGTACTGGAAGCCCCTGATCGGCATCATGGCCGCGGTCCAGGGCATCGGGATCCTGCTCGTGGGCGCCGCCCTCGCGATCACCGTCGCGGTCGCCTACGACCGGTTCTCCGCCGTCTTCGGCCTCGCGCCGGGAGAGGACCCCGAGGGCTCGGACGTGGCGGCCCTCTTCCTGTCCTTCGTACCGGCGGGCGTGGTCCTGCTCGTCGCGATGACGGTGGGCGCCGCGATGTTCAGCGCGCTGTGTCCCGCTTTGATCCAGGAGGCGGTGCTCGGCCGCCCGGCGACCTTCCGCTCGATGTGGCGCCGCAGCTGGTCGCGACTGCCGTCGGTGCTCGGCACCGTGCTGCTCACCGCGCTGATGGCGGGCGGGCCGGTGCTCCTGCTCTACGCCATCTGCATCCCGCTGATCATCATGTCCACGTCCCTGGACGGCTCCGGCCCGTCGGCCGCCTTCGGCCTCCTCATCCTGGGCTCCTTCCTGTGCGCGCCCTTCTCGATCTGGCTCGTGGCCCGGTTCAGCCTCGCGCCCGCCGCGGCGGTGTGCGAGGGACTCGGCCCCGTCGCGGCCCTGAAGCGCTCTTCGCACCTGGTCCGCGACGGCTGGTGGCGGGTGTTCGGCATTTCGCTGCTCGGCTACCTCGTGGCGATGGCCGTGGGGTACGTCATCCAGATGCCGTTCGGCTTCGTCGGCATGTTCGCGCTCTTCCCGACCATGCCGGGACCGGGCGACTCTTCGCCGGATCCCGGCGCGCTGCTCATCGGATTCCTGGTCTACGGGGGCACCATGCTGCTCGGCGGTGTCATCAGCTCGCTGTTCCAGTTCAGCTTCCCGCAGCTCGTCATCGCCCTCGTCTACGTCGACCAGCGGATGCGCAAGGAGAACCTCGCGGCGGTGCTCACCGCCACGGCGTTCCCCGCGCCCGCGCCGGGGGCGGCGCCGGGGGCTGGGGCTGGGGCTCCTTCGGCCCCCTCTCAGACCTGAGGGCGCAGTAAGCCGGGCAGACTCGCCCCGGCCCCCTGCCCCGGTTGCCGGACGTCAGGGGGCCGGGGTGAGGCTCGCACCTACAATGATCGAATGATCTTCATTGTGGTGAAATTCCCCGTCAAGTCCGAGTACGTCGACCAGTGGCCCGAGCTGGTCTCGGAGTTCACCCGGGCCACCCGCGCCGAACCCGGCAACCTGTGGTTCGAGTGGTCCCGCAGCCTGGAAGAGCCGGACACCTACGTACTGGTCGAGGCGTTCCAGGACGATGCCGCGGAGGCGCACGTCACCTCCGGGCACTTCCGCGCGGCCCTGGAGACCATGCGACCCCTGGTGACCCGGACGCCGGAGATCGTCAGCACCACCATCGAGGGCGCGACCGGCTGGAGCCGGATGGGCGAGCTCCAGGTCGACTGACGGCCCGTGCCAGGTCGGTGCGGCCCGCACCCTGCTCCCCTGCCCCCCTCGCGCCCGTTCCCTCCCGGGCCCTCCCGGTCTCGCGTGCCGCGGAGCGGCCCGGGAGAGGCGCACGTGCAACACGTTCAACAGCGGCACCCCTCCCCCACCGTTGCCCTCGGCCCGCGGAAGCGGTTGAGGAGCCCGAGGGCGGCAGCACCCCGACGTCAGCAGGACGCCTGGACAGCCGTACCGAATTCAATCTTTGGGGCGATACCCCGATGGCCCATCGGCCGTAACGTTTCTTCCTCCGTGCCCCTGAGCTGCGGCGATGACGTCCGACCAGGTGTCCAGCACATCCGTTCCCTTCGGCCGCCGCGCCCGCCGTGATCTTGACCCGCCCTACAGTCGTGCCGCTCCCCCGAGATCCCTCCTGAGAGACGTGCGCGACTCCCCTCCTGCCTTGCCCAGAAGACCAGTTGACACCCTCGGCCACCCGATCCGCCCCGCCCGCGGCGGTCCTGGAGGGCATCGCCGGATACGTTCCGCCCCGGGTGGTCGCCAACGCCGGACTCCCCTCGGCATGGGGCATCGACGACGCCTGGGTGCACCGCCGCACCGGGATCCACGAGCGGCGGTGGGCCGACCCCGGGGTCTCCACCGGCGAGCTCGCCCTCGAAGCCGGACGCCGCGCCCTGGCCGTGGCGGGCGGCGCCCCCGTGGACACCGTGCTCGTGGCCACCTCCACTCCGGACCGGCCCATGCCGGCCATGGCCCCGCAACTGGCCACCCGGCTGGGCCTGGGCGGCGCGGCGGCCTGGGACGTGAACGCCGCCTGCAGCGGCGTCCTGTACGGGCTCGCCACGGCCGCCGGCGCCCTGCTGTCCGGCTGCGCGGACCGGGTCCTGCTCGTGGCGGCCGACCTGTACTCGACCCTCCTGGACCCCGCGGACCACTCGGCCGGCATCGTCTTCGGCGACGGCGCGGGTGCCGTCGTGCTGCGCCGGGGCCGGTCCGGGGAACCGGGGAGCATCCTCGCCTTCGACCTCGGCAGCGACGGCTCGGCCGACGAGCTGATCGAGGTCCGCGGCGGCGGAGCCCGGGAGCGGTCGGCCCCGGCCGCCTACGGCCCCGGCGACCGGTACCTCCGGATGCAGGGGCGCGAGGTGTTCCAGCACGCGGTGACCCGGATGACCCAGTCCTCGCAGACCGTGCTGAAGCACGCGGGCTGGTCGCCCGAGGATGTGGACCGGTTCTGCGCCCACCAGGCCAACGCCCGCATCGTGAAGGCCGTCGGGGAGCGCCTGCCCGTCCCCGGACCCCGCCGGGTGACCAACATCGAGCGGGTCGGCAACACCGGTGCCGCATCCATCCCGCTCGCCCTGGCCGACGCCGCCTCGCGCGGCGAACTGCACGCCGGGGAAAGGGTGTTGCTCACCACTTTCGGCGCCGGGCTCACCTGGGGGTCGGCGGCCGTGCTCTGGCCCCGGCTCGACCGTGCGGTGCCCGGCATCGAACCGGCCCCCTGAGGTCCGCCCCTTCGCCCCGGGCTCCGCCCGGCCCCGGCACCCGCTGCCTCGTACGCCGTCCGCGCCGAAGCGGCCTTCGCTCTCCGATCACCACCCGTCCCGGAAGGACACACCGCCATGCCCCCGGTCCAGACCATCCTCACCACCGTGCTCACCGAGAAGTTCGAAGTCTCCCCCGAGAGCGTCCTGCCCGACGCCACCCTGGAAAGCCTCGACCTCGACTCGCTCGCCCTCGCCGAACTGGCCCTCGCCCTCCAGGAAGAACTCGGCGTGAAGGTCGAGGAGCACGAGGCCGCCAAGCGCACCACCATCGGCGAGCTCGTGGCCGTGCTCCACTCCAAGCGGACCGAGCAGGACGCCCTGTGACGGCTTCCCCGCACCCGCGCGCCGTCGCCGTCACCGGCCTGGGGCTGATCACCCCGGCCGGGATCGGCCGCGAGGACACCTGGGCCGGGGTGCTTCGGGGCCGCTCGACGGCGGACACCGATCCTGAGCTGAAGGACTGCCCGGTCGATTTCTCCTGCCGGATCCCCGCCATGACCCCCGAGCAGGGGCGCATCGGCGGCGGCAAGGCCTGGCGGATGGGCCGTTTCACTCAGCTCGCGGTCCTCGCGGTCCTCGCGGCCCGCGAGGCCGTGGCCGACGCGGGACTCGACCCCGCCTCCTGGGACGGGGCGCGCGTGGCCGTGGTGATCGGCTCGGGACTGGCCGGCGCTCCCCACCTGGAGACCCAGACGCTGCGCCACCACCAGGGGGGACCCGACCTGGTCTCGCCCTCCCTCATCCCGATGCTCATCCCCAACATGGCCGCCGGCGAGGTGTCGACGGACCTCGGCGCCCACGGCCCCTCCCTGGCCACCGAGACGGCCTGCGCCTCCGGGGCCACCGCCCTGGCCGTCGCCCGTGACCTGCTGCTCTCCGGCGCCTGCGACATCACGGTCGCCGGCGGCGCGGAGGCCGCCGTGACCCCGGTGGTCGCCACCGGGTTCGCCCGGATGGGCGCCCTGTCGGGCCGGGTGGACCAGCCGGCCCAGGCCTCCAGGCCGTTCGCGGCGGACCGGGACGGCTTCGTCATCGCGGAGGGGTCCGCAGTGCTCGTACTGGAGCGGGCGGCGGACGCAGCGGCCCGCGGGCGGCGCGGGTACGCGCACCTGGCCGGAGCCGGCCTCACCTCGGACGCACACCATCCGACGGCACCCTCCCCCGGCGGCGAGTACGCCGAGGCCGCCCTGCGGGCGGCGCTCGCCCAGGCCGGGCTGTCCCCGGCGGACGTCGACCACGTCAACGCCCACGGAACCTCCACCCCGCTCAACGACCGGACCGAGGCCGAACTCATCGCCCGCGTCCTGCCGCACGGCCCCAGCGTGACCGCCCCCAAGGGGGTGCTCGGCCACAGCCTCGGTGCCTCCGGCGCCGTGGAGGCCGCGCTCACCATCCGGGACTCCCGGGTGGCACCGATCGCCAACCTATCGGCGCGCGGCTCCGGTTGCGGTTCCGGCTCTCCCTACGACATCGACTGCGTGACCGGCACGGTGCGTGCGCAGCGGGTCGCCGTCAGCCACTCCTTCGGCTTCGGCGGGCACAACGTGGTGCTCCTCCTCACCGCGCCCTGACCGCCACCGTCCCCTCACCAGCAGAAGGCTTCGTCCCCTTGGCCGTTCACAGTGCCGTCGTCCACGCCACCGTCCACGTACCGGAGGAGCGCCAGAGCGTCTCCGCGGTCGAGGACCGCTTCCGGGCGGCCAGCCCCGGCATCCCCATGTCCCGGGGCGTGCTCCAGCACATGTACGGGCTGTCCCAGCGCACGGTGGCCCCGCCCGAGGAGCAGCCCTCCGACCTGGCGGTGCGCGCCGCCCGCAGTCTGCTGGAGGAGAGCGGCACTGCCGCCCGGAAGGTTGACCTGCTCTACGCCGGCATCCTCGCCGACATGGAGGAACCGGCCACCGCCCATGTGGTGGCGGCCAAACTCGGCCTGGACTGCCCGGTGTTCGACCTGAGGAACGCCTGCAACGGCGTGCTGAACGCGCTGGAGGTGGCCGACGCCTTCGTCCGGACCAGACAGTACCGGCGGGTGCTGATCACCAGCGCCGAGGTCAGCACCC
Source organism: Streptomyces sp. CA189 (assembly GCF_056428985.1). Classification (NCBI taxonomy): domain Bacteria; kingdom Bacillati; phylum Actinomycetota; class Actinomycetes; order Kitasatosporales; family Streptomycetaceae; genus Streptomyces; species Streptomyces sp. CA189. Next base: position 211,174 of record NZ_JBWJVM010000003.1, read on the forward strand.
GGGAGAGCCGCTGGAGCGTCACGGACCCGGACGAGGTGCTGGGCGCCCTGCCGAGCCTGAGCACCGGCGACATGGGCTCGGCGGTACTGGTCGCGGCGAGCACGCGGCCCGGGATCCTCGGGAGCCGGTTCTTCGCCAACTCCTGGGGCTGGCAGGCCGCGACGCTGCCCAACCCGTACGCGAACCACCGCAGGATGGGCCGCCTGGAGATCGACTCGGCCCGGCTCGTGGCGTCCTTCGACGGGATGCCGGCCAAGGTGCGTGCCGCGGTGCGCGAACTCGGGGTGGACGTGGAGGACTTCGACCTCGTCTGCGTGCACCAGCCGTCCGCGCCCTTCACCCGGGTGGCGTGCGGCTGGGTGGGTGTGGACCCGTCGCGGATCCTGTCCACCTTCCCCGCGCACGGCAACGTCGCGACCAACACCATCCCGCTGCAGCTGGCCACCGCGCTGACATCGGACCGGCTCCACCCGGGCGACCTGGTGGGCATGTTCGGGTTCGCGAGCGGCGCGAGCGCCGGCGTCGCCGTCTGCCGGTGGTGAGCCCGATGACCACCGAACGGCCCGAGCCTCCCGTACGCATCATCCCGCTGCCGCCCGAGCGGTGGACGCCCGCGCTGCGCGGACTGCTGGCCGGATCCGCCAAGGACGGACCGGGCCGGGTGAACCTCTTCGGCACGCTCGCCCACCATCCCGGTCTCGCCCACGCCTGGCTCTCCCTCGCCCGGGTCCTGACCCACGAAGGGACCCTGACGGGCCGTCAGCGCGAGCTCGTCGTCCTGCGCACCGCGCACCGCCGCGGCGGTTCCTTCGTGTACGACCGGCACCGCGCGGTCGCCTCCGACGCCGGACTGGACCCCCGGGAGGTGGCGGCGACAGCCTCATACCTCGCCGAACACCCTTGGTCTGAGCTGGATTCGGCCCTGCTGGAGGCTTCCGACGCGCTCGCGGCCGGCGAGCCGCTGCCGCAGCCGCTGTGGGACCGGCTGGCGGGCGGACTGCGCCCCGACCAGCTGATCGAACTGCTGATCCTCGCCGGGCAGTGCGCCACCATGTGCGCCACCCTCGGCGCCCTCCACACCCCGCCCGACGGCGGCCGAACCCCCTCCGAATGAGATCCGCCACCATGACCGTCACCGTGACCACCACCACGCCAACCGCCGCCGTCGCACCCCTTGCCGGCGGAAGCCCGGCCGCGGCCCCGCTCGCGCTGCCCGCCCCGCTCGCGCTGCCCGCCCCTACGACCCGCCGCCCGGCTATACGCAGGCCGCCGCCGAGGCGCCGGTCAGCCGTGCCGAGCTGCCCGACGGCACCCCCTGCTGGCTCGTGACGGGCCATCAGGAAGTGCGGGCGGTGCTCGCCGACGCCCGTTTCAGCGCCGACGCACGCACTCCGGGGTTCCCCTTCCTTTCCCCCGGACAGCGCCAACTGGCCACCGCTCAGCCGAGTTTCATCCGCAGGGACGACCCGGAGCACTCACGGCTGCGCCGGATGGTCGCCAAGGACTTCCTGACCCGCCGGGTCCAGGAACTGCGCCCGGCCATCGCGGAGGTGGTCGAGGCCGCCGTGGAGGCGATGACCGCCGACGGGCGCCGGAGCGCCGACCTCGTCGCGGACTTCGCGCTGCCCGTCCCGTCGCTGGTCATCTGCCTGATGCTGGGGGTCCCGTACGAGGACCACGCGCTGTTCCAGTCGCTCAGCCGGACCCTGCTCGACAACACCACGGACCCCGGACGGGCCGCCGAGGCCCACCGCGAGCTGATGGGCTACCTGGCCGAGCGGAAGCGGCGGGATCCCGGGGACGACATCCTCAGCCGGCTCGCCGTCCGGCCCGACCTGACCGCGCGGGAAACGGCCTCGCTCGGTTTCATGCTCTTGATCACGGGACACGAGAGCACGACCAACATGGCGGCGCTCAGTGTCCTGGCCCTGCTGCGCCGCCCCGAGCAGGCCGCCCGGCTGCGGGCCGAACCGGCCCTGATCCCGGGGGCGGTGGAGGAACTGCTGCGCTACCTCACGATCATCCACCTCGGCCTGGGCCGCGCCGCCACCGAGGACGTCACGGTCGGCGGGGCGGCGATCCGGGCCGGGGACGGGGTGATCTGCATGCTGTCCACCGCCAACCGGCAGCCGGAGCTCTTCGGCCCCCCGAACCGCACCGACCCCACCAAAGCCCCGGGGGACGGCGGCCCGGCCCGTCCCGCCGAGCTGGACGTGACCCGGGACTCGCGCCGGCACGTGGCCTTCGGCCACGGTCCGCACCAGTGCCTGGGCCACACCCTGGCCCGCGTCGAGCTCCAGATCATGCTGGAGACCGTCCTGCGCGAGCTGCCCGGCCTGCGGCTAGCCGTACCCGAGGAGCAGCTCGTGTTCCAACGGGACACCATCGTCTACGGGTTGCGGGATCTGCCCGTTGCCTGGTGACACCACGCCTGGTCAACTGCGTGCAGCTTCCCGGGATTTGCCCGATCCCGCCGAGAACCGAACGGGCCTCCGCCGCGTGATAGCCGACACGATCGGCATGCGCGCGAACACGGGGGATCACGGGTGGGATTCACAAGGAGAGCCAGGACCGCGGCGCTCGCCGCGGCGGTGACCGGGACACTGATCGCGGGGACCGCGTCGGCCGGCGCCCAGCCGGCGCCGGACGGTACGGCGGCTTCGGCGAAGGGCAGGCCGAAGACGGGCACGAAGGCGCCGGCGACGGTGACCCTGATCACCGGCGACCGGGTCGTCGTCAAGGGCGACGGCAGCGTCGAGCAGCTCCTGCGGGGCGCGGGCCGTGAGGGGACGGCCTTCTCGGTGCGGCGCGAGGGCGCGCACACGTACGTGGTCCCGCAGGACGCGCTGCGCCTGGTCGCCGACGGGGTCCTGGACCGGCGGCTGTTCGACGTGGCCCAGCTGGTCGCGGACGGGTACGACGACGCGCACCGCAGCACGCTGCCGCTGATCGCCGGATACCGGCGGGACGCCTCCGGGGCCAAGGCCTTCGGTGCCTCCGGCGACACGCTCGCCGGGGTCGCCCGGGACCGCCGTGAGCTGCCCGCGGTGGCGGGAGAGGCGTTCACCGCGGAGAAGGCCGACGCCGCGGCCCTCTGGTCGGCCGTCACCGGCCGTACGAGCGCGCGCACGTTGGGCTCCGCGCCCGTGCCGCCCCTCGCCCACCTGTGGCTGGACGGCAAGGTGAGGGCCACGCTGGACAAGAGCGTGCCCCAGATAGGCGCGCCCGCCATGTGGAAGGCCGGATTCACCGGCACGGGCGTCAAGGTGGCGGTCCTGGACACGGGGGTCGACGAGACCCACCCGGACCTCAAGGGCGTCGAGACGCTGCAGAAGAACTTCAGCACCTCTCCCGACTCCGCGGACCGGTACGGGCACGGTACGCACGTGGCCTCGACCCTCGCCGGGTCGGGCGCACGGTCGGGGGGCCTCTACAAGGGCGTGGCACCCGGTGTGCAGCTCCTGGACGGCAAGGTCATGGACGATTCCGGAACCGGTGACTTCTCCGCGGTGGTCAGCGGCATGCAGTGGGCCGTGGACCAGGGCGCGGCGGTCGTCAGCATGAGCCTGGGCTTCGGCGACGACCCGGGCATCGACCCGGTGGAGGAGGCGGTCGCCCAGCTGTCCGGCAAGGCGCTGTTCGTGGTGGCCGCGGGCAACGACGGCGACAAGGCCGGCACAGTCCTCTCGCCCGGCAGCGCCCCCAAGGCGCTCACCGTCGGCGCGGTGGACAAGCAGGACCAGCTCGCGGAGTTCTCCAGCCGCGGCCCGACCGCCGACGGAGCGGCCAAGCCGGACATCACCGCCCCGGGCGTCGAGATCACCGCTGCCGGCACCACGCAGAGCCCGTATCCGGGTCCTGCCGAGGGCTACGTCGCCTTGTCGGGCACCTCCATGGCCGCCCCGCACGTGGCGGGCGCCGCAGCTCTGCTCCGCCAGCAGCACCCGGACTGGAGCCCGGACCGGATCAAGGCCCTGCTGACCGGCTCGGCCGAGCCCAACCCCGCGCTCAACGCGTACCAGCAGGGTGCGGGCCGCACCGACCTGGCACGGGCCGTCAAGACCGTCGTCACTTCCGAGCCCGCCGCCCTCGCCTTCGGCACGCACTCCTGGCCGCACGCCGACGACAAGCCGGTCGCCCAGTCCCTCACCTACCGCAACCACGGCACCACGCCCGTCACGCTCGAGCTGAGCACGTCCGGCTCCGACCAGTCCGGCCGCCCGGCCCCGGTCGGGATGTTCACCGTCAAGGACGCCCAGCTGACCGTCCCCGCCGGGGGTAGCGCGACGACCACCGTCACCGCCGACACCCGCAAGGGCACCGTGGACGGCGCCTTCGGCGGCACCGTGCTGGCCGCCGGGGGCGGGCAGGAGGTGCGTACCGGCCTGGTGGTCGAGCGTGAGGTGGAGTCCTACGACGTCACCCTGAAGCACCTCGACGTCAACGGCGCGAACCCGTTGACCTACTACACCACGGTGACGAGGCCCGGCGAGGGCGCGCACGGCCGCTTCGAGGTCCCGTACGACCCGAGCGGCACCGTCGTCCAGCGGCTGCCCAAGGGCGACTACCTGCTGGAGGGCGTCGTCTGGGGCCCGGACGCCACCCTGGGCTTCTTCGTCCAGCCGGTGCTGAAGGTCAGCGGGAAGACCACGGTCACCTTCGACTCCCGCAAGGCCAAGCCGTTCGCCGTCACCCCGCCGGATCCGTCGGCGAAGCTCGTGACCGCCTTCGCCGGGTTCTACGACGAGGCCGCGATGGTGTCCGACATGTGGGCCACCGACGGTGCGACGAAGATCCTCACCCAGCACCTGGGCCCGGCCGCGCCCACGCTGCGGGCGCAGTACAACGGCCTGTGGAAGACGCCGGGAGCGGCGGGCGAGAACGTCGACTACCGACTGGCCTTCAACCGCACGGGCACGTGGTTCAACGGGCTCGACCGCAAGCTCACCCGGGCCGACGTCGCCGAGGTGAAGCTCGGCTTCGGCGCCTCGGTCACCGGGGCGAAGGCCCAGATCTACGCGATACCGACGGACGACCGCGAGTTCACCCTCGGGGTGCAGGACCCCCCGGTACAGAGCCTGCCGCTGGCGAGCACCCAGTACGTCACCACGGAGGGGGTGCGCTGGTCCTGGGCGGCCTCGCAGCTCGACTCCGGAGGCGAAGGGCGCATGACCTACACGCACAACCGGGTGTCGTACAAGCCGGGCAAGCGCTACACGCTGAACTTCAACACCGGCGTGGTCGGCCCCGACGTGGAGGCCGGGGACGAACAGGGCGCGTGGCGGACCGGCGACTACCTGGACGCGAACGTCCAGTTGTTCAACGACGGCAGCGGTCACGAGGGCTATTCCGTCTCCACCGGGGGCTTCACCCGGCTGGAGTCCGGCGGCCGGGTCCTCGCGGAGACCGAGCCCAACGGCTGGATCAGCGCCGAGGTTCCGCCCGGCTCCGCCGTGTACCGCCTGACCAAGGAGGCGACCCGGTCCGCCGAGGACACCGCGACCAGCACGAAGGTGAGGGCGAGCTGGACGTTCACCTCGGCCCGCCCGGCGGGCACGGACGAGCGGGTGGCGCTGCCGCTGTCCACGGTGCGGCTCACGCCGAAGCTGAGCCTGCGCGGAACGGCGCCGGCGGGCGGTGCGCTGAAGGTGCCACTGGTGCTGGGCGGGGCGGCCGCCGCGGAAGGGCAGGTCGCCGCGCTGGCGGTCCGGGTCTCCTACGACGGGGGCAAGACCTGGAGCCTCCTCGCGGTGGCGACGGACGCGAAGGGCGCGCGGTCGGTGACCGTGAAGCACCCGGCGTCGGCCAAGGCCGTGTCGTTCCGGGTGGACCTGAGGGACAAGGCCGGCAACACCGTGCGGGAGACGATCACGAACGCCTATCTCCTCGCGCCCTGATCCGACCGTACGACGCTCCGGCCCGGCCCCGCACCTCGCGGGTGCCGGGCCGGAGTGGCGCCGGGGGCGTGGTGTGACCCGGCGGTGTGCCGGCCGCTTTGATTGCTCCGGCTGGTACGAGTAGATTCGTCCGCTTGTTCGTGGAACCGTGCGCACGAGAGGGCGGGGGCTGACGCCGATCATGCCGATCATGCCGACCAGAAGGACCGGGCGGTCGCTGGGGCGGCAGTTCAGGTGGCTCTGGGCGGCGTACGCGGTCAGCGCGCTCGGCACCTGGCTCGCCTTCGACGCCTTCGCCCTGATCGCGATCTTCGTGCTGCACGCCGGGCCGGCCGAGGTGTCGGCGCTGGCGGCCGCGGGGCCGGCGGTCGCCGCGGTGGTGGCGCTGCCGCTCGGGCCGTGGGTGGAGTTCCGCCGCAAGCGGCCGGTGATGATCGCGATGGACCTGATCCGGTTCGCGGCGCTGATGAGCGTGCCCGCGGCCTTCGCGCTCGGCGGGCTCGGGATCACCCAGCTCCTGGTCGTCTCGGTCGTCGTCGGCGCGGCGGACATCGCCTTCACGGCGGCCGGCGGCGCTTGTCTGAAGGCGCTGGTCCGGCCGGAGGACCTGCTCGTCGCGAACGGCCGGTTCGAGTCCACCACCTGGACCGCCACCATGCTCGGGCCCCCGCTCGGCGGGGTGGCGATCGCCGTGTTGGGGCCGGTGATGACGGTGGTGGGCAACGCGGTGAGCTACCTGCTCTCGGCGGCGGGGATCCGCGCGATCGGCGGTGCGGAGCCACGCCCCGCACCGCCTTCCGGAACTCCGGCGCGGCTGCGCTTCGGCGACCTGTTCGAAGGCTGGCGGTTCATCCTGGCCGACCCCGAGCTGCGTCCGCTCTTCGCCAACACGATCCTGGTCAACGGCCTGATCATGGCGACCTCACCGCTGCTCGCCGTCCTCATGCTCGGCCCGCTCGGGTTCACGCCCTGGCAGTACGGACTCGCCTTCGCCGTGCCCTGCGCCGGCGGCCTGCTCGGCTCACGGCTGGCCCCGCGGCTGGTCGAGCGGTTCGGGCGGCACCGGGTCATGATCACCGCCGGGGTGCTGCGGGCGTGCTGGCTGCCCTGGCTGGCCTTCGTCCACTCCGGGACCGGCGGGCTCGTACTCGTCATGGCCGTCGAGTTCGGGCTGATCACCTGCATGGGCGTGTTCAACCCGGTCTTCGCCACCCGCCGGCTCACCCGGACCCCGCCGGACCGGGTCGCCCGCGTCCTGTCCGCCTGGTCGGTCACCAGCAAGGCGTCCATCGCCGCACTGACCGCCCTGTGGGGCCTGCTGGCCGCCTTCACCGACCCCCGCACCGCCCTCGCTGCCGCCGGCCTCCTGGCCATGACGACCCCTCTCCTGCTCCCCCGGCGCGCCCGCACGCCCCGTACGAAGCGGCGAGCGCCACTGGGCTGAGTCCGGGCCGCCCGGGCGATCGACGCCGGCGGCCCGCAGGCCACCGGTGTCACGCCGTGGCGGAGGAGCCCGGGTCGGGCAGCGGAACGGACCTGGTGCCCGGGGGCAGCGGGAGCGGCACGTCGGCGGGCATCAGCGCGAAGCGGCGTACGTCTCCGGACAGGCCGGCCGAGAAGTGGTCGGGCGGCCCGCCCCCGGTCAGTCCTCCCGGCGCAGGTGGTCCAGTTCGTCCCCGATCGCCGTGCGCAGCGGCTCGTGGTGCGGACCGAGCGCGAACTGCTCGTCGGCCCACCGATCGCGCGGGTGGAGCCATACCGGCCTGCCCACCACATCGGCCGGCTCCCAGTCGAAGCGTGGCCACACGTGGGCGTGCAGGAACCCGTCGGTGTTCCCCAGGATTTCCAGGTTCACCCGTCGGAAGGCCGGATCCGCGCGTCGGGAGACTCGTTCGACGGCCTCTCCGAGGTGGTCCATGTCTGACAGGAAGGCCAGCCGCTTCTGCCTGGGCAGGTCGGACAGCCTCTCCGCCTCGGGATCGTCAGCCAGGAGTACCGAGTAGCCCGGCAGGAACTGCACATCTCCGATCACTGCGAACCCAGCTTTCAAGCGCCGCAGCACTGTCGGGTTCTCGCCGCGAAGCGCGCTCCCTATCCGATCCGTCCGCCAGTCGTCAGCCATGGGCAGAGGCTAACCGATGGTTTCAGAATGAGGTCCGGAGGCGGCAAAGGCGCATGATACGCGGCCGGTTGAAGCGAGTGCCCACGCCCTCGACCCGACCCAGCGCGAGGGCTGGGACTTCCTCATGGAGATGGATCCCCACTTCTCCTTTGCGTTTCCCGGCGAGGATCGCGGCGGGATCATGGTGCGAGTCGTCGAGGCAGACCATGGAACCCTCTCGCTCACGGAGGCACCGGACTGGAACGGCTCCGCGGACGGCATCTTCGACCTCCCCTGAGCGCAGCCCCCACAATCGACTCGTTCTGAAACGATCAGTAGGTCCTGGCCGGCCGGTCATGTCCGGAGCCGGCGAATGGTTGCTGCGAGGTGGCGCATGGGCGCGGTCAGCACCTGCAATGCCACCAGTCCAACTCCGGATCTGCCAGGGGGTCTTGATGCGTTCCTCCGAGGAGCACCGCGCCCAGGAGCCGGTGTTCTACGCGGCACGGCCCCTTCGGATGCGCGTCATGGACGGCGTCCTCCCACAGGCCGAGATCGGCCGGACCATGCCCGGGGCGGTGGGGGGCCGGGTCCCGGCCGGCCGGACGGGGGCTCCGGCCGGCGGGACATCGTACGCGGGTCAGGAGATGGTGATGAACCGGGCGGTGCTCGGTACTCCCTGGGTGTCGAGGGCGAAGAGCATGTAGGTCCCCGGCAGGACCACGCCCGGGTCGGCGGGTATGGACACCGTGTAGGTGCCCGTTCCCGTGGCCGTGGACGCGACGGGGACCCGTCGCTGGTCGTTGTCGGTGGAGTGGGTCGCGGCCGCGGCCCGCATCAGGACGAAGGATGCCACCGGGGTGGAGGTGGAGAGCGTCAGTGAGGTGCCGGGGGGTGTCCTGGAGGGGACGTCTCCCGTGATCTCGGGACGCGGTTTCGGTGATCCGTCCGGATTGAGGAGGTACGGGGGCGTGAAGACGGCCCCGTCGGCGTGGTTGGTGGCGCAGTCGCCGCACAGGCCACCGCCGCCGGAGAAGACCCGCCCGTCCGGCAACAGGTTGGCCACGCTGTGGTAGTTGCGCGGGACGGCCATGGTGGCGAGCGGGGTGAAGGCGCCGGTCGAGGGGTCCCACAGTTCGGGGGTCAGGACCGAGGTCGCGTCGCTGAACGGGACCGGCCGGCTCTGTCCGCCGAAGACGATCACCTTGCCGTCGGGCAGGACCACGCTGTTGGCGAAGGCCCGGGCGTACTCCATGTCTCCGGTGCGGACCGTTTCCACCTGGCTGCCCGCGATGCTCACGGTGTAGGCGCGGCGGGTGGCGGGGGTGTCCTGGTAGGCGGGCGAGCCTCCCAGGGTGAGCAGTTTGCCGATGTCGTACGCGACCGCGTTGCCGGTCATCGCGTCGGCGCTGTCGGCCCGGGTGCCGGCCGGGGTGATGCTGCCCGTACCCGTGGTCGAGATCCAGTTCATCTGCTTGCTCGGGCCCAGTTGCAGCACTTTGCCGCCCGAAGTGGCGTGCAGCCACATGTGGTTGTCGGCACGGTAGGGTCCGGCCGGGTCGGCCGTGGACGCCTGGAGGGCGGGGACGCCCGGGAGCCCGCGCCAGGTTCCGGTCTCCGGCGACCAGGCCTCACCGGCCTTGTCGCCCGCGGGTCCGCTCCAGGAGCCGCCCAGGACGAAGGCCTCTCCGGTGGAGAGCAGGGTCATGGACTGGTAGCCGCGGGGGATGTTCATGTTGCCCGCGGCGGACCAGTCGTCGGTGGCGGGATCGTAGATGCTGGCCTTCTCCGCGTTGCTGCCCCCGGTGACCAGCACGCGGCCGTCGGCCAGCATGGCTATGCCGGGGCAGAACATGTCGTGCCCGGTGTTGTCGATGCGGCGCTGGGTGACCTTGCCCGTCTTCAGGTCGAGGATCGCGGTCTGGGTGTAGCCGTTGCTGCCGCCGAAGCGGTCCACCGCGTACGCGGACCAGGCCAGCAGTTTGTCCCCCGGCAGGACTGCGGTGGCCACGGGGACCAGGGGGAAGCCGGTGATCCGGCCCCAGGATCCGTGGACGGCGGGGGCGGCCGGCCCGCTCAGGCGGATCTCGGCGGCGGAGGTCCACGGGCCGCGGGCCCCGGCCTCGGTGGTCACGGTCAGCCGTACGTACCGGGCGTTCGCGGTACGGGTGAACGTGGCGGTCTTGACGGTGTCGTCGTCGCGCCAGGTACCCGCGGCCACCGGTGCGCCGAAGGCGGCTCCGTCGGTGCTGGTGGTGACGGTGTACGCGCCGGCCCGGCCGTTGGGGCCGTTCGTGCGGGGGTGGTAGACGAGTGCGGAGACGGCGGCCGTGCGGTGCATGTCGATGGTGATGCTGTGCGGGAGGGGGGCCGGAGTACCCGACCACCTGCTGTGCCAGAGGGTGTTGGTGTCACCGTCGAGGACGTTGGCCGCGCGGCCGTTCTCGCGGAGCGTCTCCTCGTCGCTCGCCGCGGCCGTCCATCCGGTCCGGGCGAGGTCCACGGTGGCTTCCGGGGTGCCGGGGTCGCCGAGCAGGTTGATCTCGGCGGCGGAGGTCCACGGGCCGCGGCCGCCGGCCTCGGTGAGCGCCGTCAGCCGTACGAACCGGGCCCCCTGCGGGGCGAACCCGAGCGTTTTGGCGCTGCCGTCGTCCGCGAGCGTGCCACTGGCGACCGGGGCCGGCCAGGTGAGTCCGTCCGCGCTGACGCTGAGGGTGTACTCGCCGACGCGCCCGTTGGCCCCGTTGGTGCGGGGGGTGTAGACGAGCGCCGAGACGACCGCCGTACGGTGCATGTCGATGGTGATGCTGTGCGGCAGGGGGGCCGGAGTACCCGACCACTTGCTGTGCCAGAGGGTGCCGGTGTCACCGTCGAGGACGTTGGCGGCGCGGCCGTTCTCGCCGGCCGTCTCCTCGTCGCTCGCCGCGGCCGTCCATCCCGCCCGGTCGAGTACGGGCGCCGTCGGCTCCATGGCGTTCGCCGGCGCGATGCCGTGGTGCGGCGACTGCTGCGCCGCCCGCTCGCCGACCGGCCCGGGGGTCGGTGTGGGGCTCGCGATCCCGAGCCACGGCGTGAAGCCGATCAGGAGCGCGCCGAGACCGAAGGCTATGAGCAGCCTGGACCGGCGTAGCGCGCGGGGTAAGGCGAGGAAGCGCCTGGACTGCAATCTGACCTCCTGGGGCGAACCGGTATGCCCCATGGAAGATAGGTCAGGGTGGCAGCAACTCACCTAAATGAGAGGAGAGTTGACGCAAAACCGCATCCACCGACGCGATTCGGGAGGGAGCGCCTAGAGCGGCACGGCGCCGTCGGCGGCGAACGGGCCGCCGTGGCCGGGGACGATCAGGTCCGCCGCGGCGAGCACCCGCAGCCGGGAGGCGCGCAGCACCTCGCGGTCCGGGGCCACCGGGTCGTCGGCGGGGCCCTCCGCGTGCCACCACAGGTCGCCGGCGAACGCCACCACACCCGAGTCCGTTCCGGCCAGCAGGGTGATGTCCTCGTGGCTGTGTCCCGGCGTACGGATCAGGCGCAGGGAGGGGGTGAGTTCGTAGCCCTCCGCGTCCCGGTTCGTCCACTGGTCACCCTGGTACTCGACCTTGTGGTCGTGCACCCGGGCCCGGCCGAACAGGCCCGCGTTCATGGTGTTGTCCGGGTGGTGGTGGCTGAGCACCACGTCGGTGATGTCCTCGGGACCCAGCCCCAGTTCAGCGAGCGGGCCGAGGATGTCCGCGTGGCTCGCCACCATGCCCGGGTCGAAGATGAAGTGCCGGCCGGCATCGGATACGTAGGAGACGGTGGCGGCCACCCCGGGGCCGGTGGAGCCGACGTAGCCGGTGGTCAGGACCTTGTAGACGGCGCTGCGGCCGAGCGGTGCGTCGGTGCGGAGGTCCTGCGCGGCGACCGTGGCGTCGGCCGCGATGTCCGCCGTGGTGTTGGCCGTCGTGTCGGCCGCGATGTCTGTCGTCGTGTTCGTCATGGCTGCAATCCTTCCGCGCCGGCCGGCACCGTACGAGTGGCACACCTGCCAGTGATCGCAGGATTCGTGCCACGGGTGGCAGACTGCCCCCGTGCCCCCTTTCACGACCGTTGCCGCGTACGTCCCGCCCGGTGTCGGCATGCTCGCCGTCGGGATCGTCACCGAGGTCTTCGGCCCGCACGGCTCGGGGGTGCCCGGCTTCGATTTCGCCCTGTGCGCCGAGCGGCCCGGGCCGGTCCCCACCGACATCGGCGTGCCGCTGGCCATCGAGCACGGCCTCGGCCGGCTGGCCGCCGCCGATCTGGTGATCGCCCTGCCGGGGGCCGGCTTCCGCACACCGCCCGGTCCGGCGGTACTCGACGCGCTGGTGTCCGCGCACGAGGGCGGCTCCCTGCTCGCGGCCCACTGCGTCGGCACGTTCGCGCTCGCCGAGGCCGGGCTGCTGAACGGGCTACGAGCCACCACGCACTGGCGGTTCGCCGTACTGCTGGCCGACCGGCATCCGGACGTCGCCGTCGAACCGGACGCCCTGTACATAGACGAAGGCAGGATCGTCACGGGCGCGGGAGCCGCCGCCGGCTTCGATCTGTGCCTGCACCTGCTGAGGCGGGAGCACGGGGCCGCGATGGCCAACGCCGTCGCCCGGGACATGGTGCTGCCCTCGCACCGCGACGGCGGGCAGGCCCAGTACCTCGCCGCACCCGTCCCCGAGGACTGCCGGGACGAGCGGCTCTCCGAGGTGCTCGCCTGGGCCCGCGACCACCTCAACGAGCCGCTTCCGGTCACGGAGCTGGCCCGCCGCGCCGTGATGAGCAAGCGCTCCTTCGCCCGCCGCTTCACCGCGGCGACCGGTACCACCCCGCACGCCTGGCTGCGGAACCTGCGGCTGAGCAGCGCCGAGGAACTCCTGGAGAGCACGGACCTGCCCGTCGAGGAGATCGCCCGCCGGGTCGGCTACGGAAGCGCGGCGGTCCTGCGCGAACAGTTCGTGCGGCGCAGGGGCGTTCCGCCCCGCTCCTACCGCCGCTCGTTCACGAGCACGCCCTAGGGCCTGTCGTCAAACTCCCGTCTGCCTCGCGGCGCCGACGCACCCCTGTCCTATGATCGTTCCCGTGACCTCCGCGCTGATCCTCATCGACCTGATGCCCCGCATCATCGACCTGCCGCTCGCCCCTCACTCCGGTGAGGAGGTACTGGCCCGCAGCCTCCGGCTGGCCGAGGCCTTCAGGGCGAACGGACGGCCGGTGGTGCTGGTCCGAGTGGACCGGCCGGGCGTCGCGGAGCAGCCGCCGGGCAGCGGCTTCGCCGACGGACTGGTGCGGCCGGGCGACGTCCTGATCGTCAAGCAGACCGTCGGGGCCTTCCACGGCACCGGCCTGGACGAGCGGTTGCGCGGCTCGGGGGTGGACACGCTGGTGCTCGCGGGGCTGGTCACGACGATGGGGGTCGAGTCCACGGCGCGGGCCGCCAGCGACCACGGCTACGAGCTGGAGTTCGTGGCCGACGCCATGTCCGGTTTCGCCGCCGACGAGCACGAGTTCGCCGTGGAGCGGGTCTTCCCCCGGTTCGGCGACGTGCGCAGCACGGCGGACTACACCTGATCACGATGAAGGACCGGACCGCCCGAAGCACTGTACGAAGTCTCCTGTGAACGAACCGACCCGGCCCGCGACCGTTCGCGTGTTCATCGCCCTCGCCCCGCCCGACGACGCGAAGGAGGAACTCGCGCGCGAGCTGGGCCCCGCCTACGCCGCGTACCCGCACATGCGGTGGAACCGCATCGAGGACTGGCACATCACCCTGGCGTTCCTCGGCGAGCTGCCGGTCGAGGCCGTCCCCCTCCTGCGACCCCCGCTCGCGGAGCTCGCGGCGGCGCACCGTCCCGTACGCCTGGCCCTGCGCGGGGGCGGGCACTTCGGCGAGCGGGTGCTCTGGAGCGGGATCGACGGGGATCTCGAAGGGCTGCACCGGCTCGCCGCCGAGGTGCGCGCCGTGGTCAAGGAGTGCGGCATCCCCTTCGAAGACCGGCCGCTGCGCCCCCATCTGACGCTGGCCCGCGCCCGCCGGAACGATCCCTCATCGGCCGTGGAGGCCGCCGCCGGGCTCACCGGGTTCACCGGTCGCCGCTGGCGGACGGAGCGTCTGCACCTGGTCGGCAGCAACATCGGCCGCGGCCCGGGGCCGATCCACTACCGCGACATAGAGGCGTGGAACCTCGGCGGCGGGGAGGACGACGGGCAGTCGGCCTCCGCTCGGGACGGCACGGAACGGCCCGCTCAAGACAGCACAGAATCACATTGACCTAAAACTGCTTACTACTAAGCTACTTCCCGGCAATGTAACGCAGGGGGAGAGATCGACGTGGTCAAGGGCATGCGCGAGGAACGGGTGGCGGGCGAACGGTCGCTGCTGCTCGGAGTGGGAATCAGCGCGATCGGGATCGGGATGTACATCCCCTTCTCGCTCGTCTTCTTCCACCACGTCACCGGCCTCTCCTTCGCCCTCGTCGGCATCGTGCTGACGGCGACGGGCCTGGCCGGCCTCGCGGTCATGCCGCTCGCCGGCTCGGCCGTCGACCGGTTCGGGGCCAGGAAGGTCAACCTGCTGCTCTACGCGGTCCGGGCCGTCGGCTTCGCCCTGTACCCGCTCGCCGAGTCGCTCCCCTCGTTCGCCGCCGTCGCGCTGGTCACGGCCCTCGCCGACCGGTCCTTCCCCATCGTGCAGCAGTCGCTCATCGGAGAAGTGGCCCGGGGCGGCGCCCGCGACCGGCTCCAGGCCTCCATCCGCGCCCTGCAGAACGCGGGCATGGGCGCCGGCGCCCTGGCCGTCTCCGGAGTGCTGGCCCTGTGGGGCACGGACGGGTTCACCTACACCGCCTGGGGCAACGCGGCCGCCTTCGCGCTCGCCGGACTGCTCGTCACCCGCGTGAAGCCGGTACGGGACCAGGCGGACGGCGAGCTCGGCACGGACGGCGCACTCGGCTCGGCCGGCTCGGCCAAGCGTCCGCCCGCCGGCTATCGGATGGTGCTCGCCGACCGGCCCTTCCTGGGCCTGACCGCAGCCAACTTCCTGACCGCGCTGGGCTACGCGGCCCTGTCCGTCCTCTTCCCCCTCTACATCACCACCTGGCTGCACGGCCCCGACTCCCTCACCGGTGCGGCCTTCACCGTCAACACCGCCCTCTGCGCCGGGATCGGCGTCCTGATCGCGAGCCGGGTCCGCCGTTCCGGAGCCCGCCGCACCCGCTCCGCGGCCCTCGGGTCACTGCTCTTCGCCGTGGCTTTCGTGGGGCTGATCGTGCTCGGCACGGTCCGGCCCGGGCAGACAGCGACGTTGGTCGCGCTGCTGGCCATCGTGGTGGTCTACACGGTCGGCGAACTGATCCACAGTCCTTCGGGCGGCGCCCTGTCGGTATCGGCCGCGCCCGAGGCCGTACGCGGCCGCTACCTCGCCACTTACCAGTTGTCGTACTCCCTGGCCACCGCGCTGGCCCCGTCCCTCTTCACGGGACTGCTCGCGCTCGACGGCCGGCTGCCCTGGGCCTTCCTGACCGTCGCCGCGCTCGGTGCCGCGCTCGCGCTGCTCCGACTGGAGCGCCACCTCCCGGCGGAGGCCGTGTACACCACCCAGCCGTCCGCGGCTCCTGTTCAGGCCGCTACCGCGGAACGGGCCCCGGAAAAGGCCCCGGAACCGGCCCGCCGCGAGCCGGCCACCACGGCCGGCGCCTGAGCCGCACTCCCCCGCCGCATCGCCCGCAGCCCGCCCGAGCGCGGACCCCTCCACGAAGTCCCGATCAGGCGGGCTGCCACAGCTCGATCCGGTTGCCCTCGGGGTCCGTGACCCAGCCGAACCGGCCGACGCCCTCCATGTCCTGGGTCTCCCGCGCCACGGCCGCCCCCTTGGCACGCAGCTGCGCGAGCATCGCGTCCAGGTCGCGGACCCGGAAGTTGAGCATGGTCTGCTGCGCGGGGGACCCGAAGTAGTCGGTCCCGGACTCGAACGGCGCGAACACCGTCGGACCGGCTCCCTGCCGCCACAGCCCGTGCTCGTCAGAATCCAGCCCCAGGCAATCCCGGTACCACGTGCCCAGGGCGGCCGGATCCGCGGCCCGCATGAAATATCCACCGATTCCCAGCACACGTTCCATGCCGCGATCCTGCCAGGACGCCGTCAGAATCCCTTGCCGAGCGCGCCCAGCAGCAAAGGGTTCACCCCGCTCTCGACTTCGGGGAGCGGCCGGGGCTCAGGCCCCCGCCCCTCGAACATGGGGCGGATCCCCAGCAGCCCCTTCGTGCCGCCCCCGCTCCGCGCGGCCGGATCCCGGCCTGTTGAGCGGTGGTGACGCATAAGCTCCGCACGTGCTACCTCACCTCACGCTCGCGGCTGCCGCGACGGCCACCGCTCCCGCACTCGCCCTGCGCCCCTGGCGGGTGGAGGACGTCGACGCGCTCGTCGAGATCCGCCGGGACCCCGGGCTGCGCCGTTGGGCGACTTCTCTGCCGGAGGGCGAGGAGGACGGGCTGCGGTGGGTGCGGGACCAGGAGCAGGGGTGGGTGGCGGGTGAGCGGTTCGGCTTCGCCGTTCTGGAGACCGCGGCCGGCGCGGCTGCGGAGCGGCTGGTGGGCAGCGTGGTGCTGAAGGAGCTCTCCCCCGGCAAGGCCTCCGCCGAGGTCGGGTACTGGACCGCGGCTTCGGCCCGTGGACAGGGGGTCGCTCCGCGCGCCCTGGAGGCCGTCACCGCCTGGTCCCTCGACGCCTTCCGGGCCCAGGGTCTGCAGCGGCTCGAACTCCTGCACCAGGTGGACAACACGGCGTCCTGCCGGGTCGCGGAGAAGGCCGGTTATGGCTTCGAGGGGGTCCTGCCGGCCGCACCGCCCGCCTATCCGCTCGACGGACACCTGCACGTACGGCGCTCGGCGGCCTGACCCGCTCAGTCCCGCCCGGGGCCGGCCGTCAGGGTGGCGTGGAAGCGGTAGCGGTCGGCGCGGTAGACGACGCGGTTGTACTCGCAGGGGCGGCCGTGCTGGTCGTAGGTGAGCTGCTCGATGTGGAGTACGGGAGCATCCTCGGGCAGGTCGAGCAAGGGGGCATCGTCCGGGGGAACCAGCGCGGAGTGGACGGTGTAGCTCGCGCGGGTGGGGACGACGCCGCGTGCGGTGAGCTCGGTGTACAGCGAGGCGGTGGTGTAGTCGGGCTCGCCGATGCCCGGGGCCCGCTCGGCCGGGACGAGGGTGACGGAGTGGCACATCACCGCGTCGCCGAAGAGCCGTACCCGGTCCAGCTCGAAGATCCCCGCCCCGGGCAGCACGTGCAAGGTCTCCGCCTCCTCGAAGTCCGCCGCGCGCAGCCTGGCGGCGAAGACGCGCGCGGTCGGGGCGAACCCGAGCCGGCGGCCGTACTCGTTGAGTCCGCCGATCAGCTCCGAGGTGTGCTCGAAGGCCGGGGCGGCGCCGGTGCCGGCGCCGGTCGCGACGTGCCAGCCCGCCCGTTCCGCCGAACCGACCCGGCCCTCCTCCTGTAGCGCGTGGAGCGCCTTGCGGAGCGTGACCCGGCTGACGCCGAGCCGCTCGCAGAGGTGGCGCTCGGAGGGGAGGCGCGTGCCGGGGGCGAGGGCGCTGGCGGCGAGGGCGTCGGCGATCGCGTCGCGCGCCTGCACGTGGACGGGCCGCGACCCGTCCCGGAGGACGGGCCGCAGGTCGAGAGACTGGTTCACCCCTCCAGTATTCACCTCGGCAGCCCCTTCTCTGTACCAGGAATGGACCAGAAGGATGAGTCCCATCGGGGCCAAATCAGTCCACGGGCCCGTAACCACGGGACTTTCGGCCGAGTTCCGACCATCCCCAGTGGTCTAGTTTTGGTCTATATCTGGTCCATACGCATACGGGAAGAAGCGCACGGGATGAGCAGCCGACGGGGCTCCGGGGTCATCAGGGGGATGCAGAAGATCGGCCGGAGCCTGCAACTCCCGGTCGCGGCACTGCCGGCCGCCGGAATCATGGTCCGTCTGGGCCAGCCGGACGTTTTCGGCTCGGACGGCCTGGGCTGGGCCAAGGCGGCCGAAGTGTTCGGCCTCGCCGGCAACGCGCTGCTGGGCGCGCTCCCCCTGCTGTTCTGCGTCGGCGTGGCCATTGGGTACGCGAAGAAGGCGGACGGCTCGACCGCCTTCGCCGCCCTCGCCGGGTACCTGGTCTTCGGCAAGGTCCTGGAGGCGTTCCCGGACGGGGTCACCGGCAAGCCGACCGACCCGGGCGTACTCGGCGGCATCGTCATCGGACTGATCACCGCCGTCCTGTGGCAGCGGTACCACCGCACCCGGCTCCCCGACTGGCTCGGCTTCTTCAGCGGCCGCCGCCTGATCCCGATCCTCATGGCGTTCGGCGGCCTTGCCATGGCGGTCGCCTTCGGCCTGCTGTGGGCTCCGGTCGGCAACGGCCTGAACGCCTTCGCCGAGTGGCTGTCCTCCCACGGAGCCGTCGGCTCCGGCATCTTCGGCTTCATCAACCGGATGCTGCTCCCCGTCGGCATGCACATGCTGCTGAACACCTACGGCTGGTTCCAGTTCGGTTCGTTCACCGGCCCCCAGGGCCAGGAAGTCCACGGGGACATCGCCCGCTTCCTCGCCGGCGACCCCTCGGCCGGGATGTGGATGACGGGCTTCTTCCCGATCATGATGTTCGCCCTGCCCGCCGCCGGACTCGCCATCGCCCACTGCGCACGTCCGGAACGCCGCAAGGCCGTCACGGGGATGATGGTCTCGATCGGCCTCACGGCGATGATCACCGGTGTGAGCGAGCCGCTGGAGTTCTCGTTCATGTTCATCGCGCCGGTCCTGTACGGGATCCACGCGCTGCTGACCGGCCTGTCGATGTTCCTGACCATGGCGCTGGGCGTGAAGGCCGGCTTCACCTTCTCCGCGGGCCTCTTCGACTACACCCTGAACTGGTCGCACGCCACCAAGCCCTGGCTGATCATCCCGATCGGCCTCTGCTTCGCCGCCGTCTACTACGTGGTCTTCCGCTTCGTGATCACGAAGTTCGACCTTCCGACCCCGGGCCGCGAACCCGAGGACCAGGCGGACGAGGCGGAAGAAGCGGGCGGGGCGGAAGAGGAAACGAAGGACGGAGCGGACGCGCCGGGGAGGCGGCCGTGAGTGACGACGTGCGCCGGATCAGCCTGGCGACGGGCAAGCTGACCGCCGCTTCCCGGCGCCGTCACATCGTCGGGACGGTATGCCGTGAGGGGTACGTCTCCCTCGAACGGCTCGTCCGTGAACTGGACGTCAGCGCGATGACCATCCACCGCGACCTGCGGCTCCTGGACTCCCGGGGCGAGGTGCGCCGGGTCCGCGGCGGCGCGGTCGCCCCCTGGATGACCACGGCCTCCTGAGCAAGGCGAACGCCGCCGGCGGCCCCTCCGGGGACCACGGGCGGCGCTCCACGTCCTGGCGCGGTACCGACTAGTCGGTGCCGAACTCCATCGCGGCGCGGTCCAGCAGCTCGTCGTCGCCGGAGACCTCGCCACGGGAGGCGATGGCCTCGGCGCCGCCCTCGGGCATGGCACCGATCAGGCCGGAGCCCGGAGCCTCGACGGCGCCGATCAGGGCGGGGTGGGTCGTACCGACGATGCCAAGGCCGGCGTACTGCTCCAGCTTGGCGCGGGAGTCGGCGATGTCGAGGTTGCGCATGGTGAGCTGGCCGATGCGGTCCACCGGGCCGAACGCCGAGTCCTCGGTGCGCTCCATGGACAGCTTGTCCGGGTGGTAGCTGAACGCCGGGCCCGTGGTGTTCAGGATCGAGTAGTCCTCGCCGCGCCGCAGCCGCAGCGTCACCTCGCCGGTGATCGCCGTACCCACCCAGCGCTGAAGGGACTCGCGGATCATCAGCGCCTGCGGATCCAGCCAGCGGCCCTCGTACATGAGGCGGCCGAGGCGCCGGCCCTCGTTGTGATACTGGGCGACGGTGTCCTCGTTGTGGATCGCGTTGACGAGGCGCTCGTACGCGGCGTGCAGCAGGGCCAGGCCCGGAGCCTCGTAGATGCCGCGGCTCTTCGCCTCGATGATCCGGTTCTCGATCTGGTCCGACATGCCCAGGCCGTGGCGGCCGCCGATGGCGTTCGCCTCCATGACCAGGTCGACGGCGGAGGCGAACTCCTTGCCGTTGATCGTGACCGGGCGGCCCTGCTCGAAGCCGATGGCCACGTCCTCGGTGGCGATCTCGACCGAGGGGTCCCAGAACCGGACGCCCATGATCGGGTCGACGGTCTCGACACCGGTGTCGAGGTGCTCCAGGGTCTTCGCCTCGTGGGTGGCGCCCCAGATGTTGGCGTCGGTGGAGTAGGCCTTCTCGGTGCTGTCGCGGTAGGGCAGCTCGTGGGCGAGCAGCCACTCCGACATCTCCTTGCGGCCACCGAGCTCGGTGACGAAGTCCGCGTCGAGCCACGGCTTGTAGATGCGCAGGTGCGGGTTGGCGAGCAGGCCGTAGCGGTAGAACCGCTCGATGTCATTGCCCTTGAAGGTCGACCCGTCGCCCCAGATCTGCACGTCGTCCTCAAGCATCGCGCGGACCAGCAGCGTGCCGGTCACGGCGCGGCCGAGCGGCGTCGTGTTGAAGTAGGCGCGGCCGCCGGAGCGGATGTGGAACGCACCGCAGGCGAGAGCCGCCAGGCCCTCCTCCACGAGCGCCGCACGGCAGTCGACGAGGCGCGCGATCTCGGCGCCGTACGCCGTGGCCCGCGTGGGCACCGACGCGATGTCGGGCTCGTCGTACTGGCCGATGTCGGCGGTGTAGGTGCAGGGGACGGCACCCTTGTCGCGCATCCAGGCGACGGCGACGGAGGTGTCGAGGCCGCCGGAGAAGGCGATACCGACGCGCTCGCCGGTGGGCAGGGAGGTGAGAACCTTTGACATGGGATGAGTATGCGCGATGATGCATGATCATGCAAAATGGCGGGCCGGTGAAGATGTCGGACGACCGGCGGGCACGCCGTCATTCTGACGCGCGGCCGGGTCGGCGGCGAGTCCGGCGGGGCACCCGAGGGAGCCGCCCCGCCGGGCGCGGCGGGCGGTTCAGCCGGTCGTGAGAGCGAAGGGGCCCCCGGCGGCGAAGGCGTGGCGGGCGAAGTTCTCGGCGATGCGCACGTGGCCCGCGGGGTCGGGGTGGAGGTCGTCCGGCAGCGGCAGCTCGGCGTGGTCCGCGGCTCCGTAGAGGTCGCGGCCGTCGAGGTAGTGCAGGTGCGGGTCCTCGGCCGCCCGCTGCGCGACGATCCCGGCGAGCACCTCGCGGACGACGGTGAGCGTCAGGCGCCCGGCGGCCCGTTCGGCCGGGTCTCCCAGGGCCTTGAAGCGCAGGGTCCCGGTGCTGAAGTCGGTGGCGAGGGGGCCGGGGGTGTCCTCCTGGATCGGGCACAGGAGGGGCGACACGACCAGGAGCGGCGTGGCCGGATGGCCCTCGCGGAGGGTGTCGAGGAAGCCGTGGACCGCGGGGGCGAAGGCGCGCAGCCGCATCAGGTCCAGGTTGACGATGTTGATGCCGATCTTGACGCTGATCAGGTCGGCGGGGGTGTCGCGCATCGCGCGGGCGGTGAAGGGGTCCAGCAGGGCGCTGCCGGAGAAACCCATGTTGAGCAGGTCCACCGCCCCGCGCGCCGCGGCCAGGGCCGGCCAGGTGCCGGTGGGCCGCACCGCGTTCGAGCCGTGGCTGATGGAGCTGCCGTGGTGCAGCCACACCTTGAGCCCGCTCTGCGGCGCCGGCGTGACGGGGGCGTCGGTGCGCAGGGCGATCAGCTCGGTGATCTCGGTGTGCGGGAGCCAGATCTCGACGTCCTTGTCCCGCGCGGGCAGATTCCCGAAACGTGCGGTGCCGGGCGGCCCTTCTTCGAGTTCTACGGCCTGGGTGGCCAGGTCGAGGGTGCGGATCCTGCCTCCGGGCACGGTGGCCCGGGCCGTGAGCACGCCGTCGATCACGAGGTCGTACGCGCCGTCGGGCGAGGCCGGGAAGCCCCGGTAGGCCCTCTTGGTGGGCAGGGCGTCCAGTTCGACGACCGTGGCCCGGGTACGGAAGACCAGCCGCACGCCGGACGGGCGGGCCTCGGCCGTGGCCAGTTGGTCGTCGGGGATCTGCCGGCGGGCCCGGGCGGGCAGCCGGTGGGGCAGCAGGCCGTGCGCGGTGCGCTCCACGTCGAGGGCGCCGCGGAGGAGGTCTTCGGTGACGGGTGTGGTGATCCAGTCGTGGTCGCGGGTCATCGCCTCAGCCTGGTGATGGTCGGGGGTTGCGGGGTTGCCGGGTTACGGGGTTGCGGGATACCGGGTCACGGGGTCGCGGGCTTGCGCAGCATCGCGTCGAGCGAGTCCACGATCCAGTCCCAGGACTCCTGCGGGTCCACGGTGGTGTGGCTGAAGCCGCCGCCCAGCTCCAGGCTGACGTAGCCGTGGAAGACGCTGCCGAGCATCCGGACCGCGTGCGTCTGGTCCGGTTCGGTCAGGTCGTAGCCGCGCAGGATCGCCCGCGTCATCTGGGCGTGCCGTACGCCCGCGCTCGCGGCCGCCGTCTCGGGGTCGAGCCGGAGCCGGGCGGCGTCGTAGCGGCCGGGGTGCTCGCGGGCGTAGTCCCGGTAGGCGTCCGCGAAGGCGGCGAGGGCGTCCTTCCCGGCCCGCCCGGCGAGGGCTGCCGCGACCCGGTCGGCCAGTTCCTCCAAGGCGAACAGGGCGATCCGGGTCTTGAGTTCCTGCGAGTTCTTCAGGTGCGAGTAGAGGCTCGCGACCTTGACGTCGAACCGCCGGGCGAGCGCCGAGACGGTCACCTGCTCGAAGCCGACCTCGTCGGCGAGCTCCGCGCCCGCCCGGGTCAGCCGCTCCGCGGTCAGTCCTGCTCGAACCATCATGTGCCTCCTTTCTGGCGATAGCTATTATGCATTTGCCTAAAACCTTTAGGCAAATTAGCCTGCTGCTCATGAAGCCGCTGACCGAACAAGAGATCCGTACCGCCTTCGTGAACTGCACCAAGGGCGAGGCCAAGCGCCTGTCCGTGCCCCGCGATCTGGCCGAGCGGCCCTGGGACGACCTGGACTTCCTCGGCTGGTGGGACCCCAAGGCCCCCGAACGCGCCTACCTCGCCACCGAACTGGACGGCCGAACGGTCGCCCTCGCGCTGCGCACCTCCTCCGCCGCCGCCCCCTCCCAGGCACGGCGCAGCATGTGCTCGCTGTGCCTGACCACCCACACCGGAGGCGTCGCGCTGATGGTCGCGCCGAAGGCGGGCAAGGCCGGGCAGCAGGGCAACAGCGTGGGCGCCTACATCTGCGGCGACCTCGCCTGCTCGCTCTACGTACGGGGCAAGAAGGACGCGGGCCCGGGCGCACGGCTCCACGAGTCGCTCACGCTGGAGGAGAAGATCCAGCGGACGGTCGCGAACCTCGCCAACTTCTTCGCCAACGTCACGACCTCCGCCAACGTCACGACCTCCGCCGACGTCAGGGCCTGAAGCGCTCTCCCCTACTCCGTACGAGCCCTCTTCGGCGCCCATTCGGCCCCACAGGCCGAGTTCATGATCATCGGGCTGCCCGGAAATCGTTTTGATGCTGCCATCCGGCCGAAGGCGATCTGGGAGGGCTGCGTGGCGCGCATGCTGTCATCGACACACCGTGGAGGAAACCGGCGACGGGGCAGGACGTGGAGCGTGGCCGGGGCGGTGGCCGGGGTGGTCTTCGTCGTCGCCGCCGCGCCGCAGTCCGCGTCGCGCTCCGGTGACGGCCGGCCAGCCG
Organism: Streptomyces sp. CA189; assembly: GCF_056428985.1. Classification (NCBI taxonomy): domain Bacteria; kingdom Bacillati; phylum Actinomycetota; class Actinomycetes; order Kitasatosporales; family Streptomycetaceae; genus Streptomyces; species Streptomyces sp. CA189. The sequence goes on from NZ_JBWJVM010000003.1 coordinate 234,905, forward strand.
GCGACGAGCAGGCCGGCTCCGTCGACCTGCTGGTCGGCCGGGTGCTGGACGACGGGGGCCGGCGGTGCGCGATGGAAGCCTTCCGGGCCGGACTCTGCGGCGGCCTGGAGCAGCAGGTGGTACGGGCCACCGCCAGCGGAGCCGGGTCCGTGGTGCGCGGTCCCTCGTCCCGCGGCGCCTCCGGGACTGCGGCGCCCACCGTCGTCCTGCCCACCGACGCCGCCGGCCCCCTGGAGATCGCCCTCGCCGGACCGGGGGTCCTCACCTACGTCACCGTCCACGACGGGCACGGCCGCTACGTGGGCGGCGCCCTGGGCGCCCGGGGGCACCACTGGGCCAACACCGAGCCGTTGCGGGCCGGTGAGACCTACACGGTCCGGGTCGGCGCCCAGGACGTGGCCGGTACCCCGGTCGGCGCGACCATGGCGTTCCGGACCGCGACCGCGGCGCAGGACGACCGGCTCACGGCCGAGTTCGGGCCGCGGCCCGGCACGTACGGGGCGGGGCAGATCGTGACGGCCTCCCTGAGCCGTCCCGTGCCCGCCGCCGATCCGGCCGCGCGGGCCCGGCTGGAACGGGCCCTGCAGGTCACCTCGGAGCCGGCGGTCGAGGGGGCCTGGCACTGGGTCGACGACTCGACCCTGCACTACCGGCCCCGTACCTACTGGCCCGCCCACGCCGTGGTGCGGGTGGTCAGCGGTCTCGACGGCGTGGAGGTCGGGGAGCGGGAGTACGGCGGCCCTTCGGAGTCCCTGCGGTTCACCATCGGGGACCGCATCGAGGCGGTCACCGACGCCGCCGCGCACGAGATGACCGTACGCCGCAACGGCAGGACCGTCCGGACCATCCCGGTGACCACCGGGAAGGCGGGTTTCCTGACGCGCAGCGGCATCAAGGTCGTGCTCGGCAAGGAGCGCAAGGTCCGGATGCGCGGGGACAGCGTGGGCATCAAGCGCGGTACGAGCGAGTTCTACGACCTGCCCGTCTCCTACGCGACCCGGGTGACGTGGAGCGGGGAGTACGTGCACGCCGCGCCCTGGTCGGTCGACGCGCAGGGCGAGGAGAACGTCAGCCACGGCTGTACGGGCATGAGCACGGCCGACGCGGCCTGGTTCTTCGACACGGTGCGGGTGGGGGACGTGGTGTCGGTGGTGAACAGCGGCGGTGAGCCGATGGCCCCGTTCGCCAACGGGTTCGGGGACTGGAACCTCAGCTGGGACGCCTGGCTGGCCGGCAGCGCACTGGGCGGCGCCACCGATTCTCCGCTCGCGTCGCCCGCCTCCGCGCCCGCGTCGGCGCACGGACCGTCCCGGCTCCTCCCCCTCACCTGAGCCGGCCCGGCGGCTTCCTCACGGGGTGGGCGCGGCGGCTCCGATGACATCCGGTCCGTGCCGCCCCGTCCTCTGAGGAACCGGCCCGCCGGTGCGCCTCAGGTCCCGGTGCGGCGGGCCGCTCCGTACGCCGTGAGGGCCGCCGCGAGGTGGCGGGCGCCGGCGGGGTCGGTGGCGTCGTGGCCGGTGAGCAGCCGGATGCGGCCCAGCCGGTAGGTCAGGGTGTTGCGGTGGACGGTGAGGGCTTCGGCGGCCTCGGCGCGCCGGTAGCCGGCCGCGATGAACTCCCGCAGTGTGGCGATCAGGTGGGGCTGGTCGTCCAGGGATGCCAGGACCCGGGCGAGGGCGTCGCGGGCGGGGCCGGGCTGCACGAGCTGGTACTCGACGGCGAGGTCGGCAAGGCGGTAGAGACCCGGGAAGCGCCCCAGGTCCTCGGCCAGGGAGAGCACTTCGGAGGCCTCCGTCTGGGCCCGCGGGATCGATCCGTGATCCTCGGCGACGGCGGCCGCCGCCGTGCACAGCAGTTCGGCCGCCGTGTCGAGCCGGGCGAGCAGCCGCCGGGTCGCGCCGTCCGGGGCGAGCGGGACGAGGAGGACGCCTCCGTCGCCCTTGAAGGTGGCCAGCACCTCGGGGTTGCCGTCCAGTTCGGAGCGCAGCGCGCGCAGGATGCGGTGGGTCGCGCCGCCGGGCGCTTCGGGCAGCCGCAGGACGACCACCTCGTACCGTTCGGCGAGGGTGCGCCCGTACCGTTCGGCCGCACGCCGAGCCGGGCGGCCGGCGAGCAGGACACCGGCGAGGTTGCGGCCGTGTTCGCGCTGCTCCCAGTCCAGGTCCGCCTGTTCGCGCAGGTAGGCCTCGGCAACCTTGGGCATGACCTCGCCGAGGAACGCCAGCAGTCCGGTGACCAGGGCGTACGGGTCGGAAACCGGTTCGGGGCCGGACGCTGCGAGTTCCCAGGCCCGGCGGGCGCCGAGCGGGTAGACCCGTAGCACCGCCTCCAGGGGGACCCCGTCGCGGGCCCGCTCCGCGCCCCAGGCCACCGGGGCGGCCAGCTCGGCCTCGGTGGGCGCCCGCCCTTCGGCGACGGTGGTGAAGAACAGCTTGAGCACGGCTTCGGTGTTCGCGACGAGGTCCCCGCCGAGGACGCTGTCGGGCAGCAGCCGGTAGGCGGGGATGTCGGCCGTCAGCCGGGCGACGGTCTCGGCCGCCATCTCCGCTATCCGGGGCAGCAGGGCGGCGGCGAGCCCCGGCGCGGCCGCGAAGTCCCCGTCCGCCGCCCTGTTCCCCGCCCTCTTCCCCTCCCTGTTCCCCGCCCCGTTCCCCGCCCCGTCCGCTGCTTCGCCCGCCGCCCCGTCCGCCGTCGCACCCGGAGCCGCACCCGCCGTCCCGCCCGCGTCATCCACCCCGGCATTGTCACCGCGCACAAACGCGGGAGGAAGCATTCTGCGCGTACCGCCAGGGGACACGGGCGGCGCGCCGGAGCATTCTGTGCAGTCCGCCCCGTGCATGACCCCCCGTCAGGAGATGTCGTATGGCACGCCGTACCCGTGCGTCGCGCACCCGCACCCTGCTCGCCAGGGCCGCCCTGCCGCTGGCCCTCATGCTCGGCGCCGCCTTCCCGGCGCAGGCCGCCACCGAGGGCGTCACCGGAGGCGGGGTCAACGACTTCTCCTGCCGGCCGAGCGCAGCGCATCCCGAGCCCGTGGTGCTGCTCCACGGCACCTTCGCCACCTGGTACGAGGACCTCAACTTCCTCCAGCTCGACCTCGCCGCCCGCGGCTACTGCACCTTCGCCCTGACCTACGGCGCCTACGACGGCTTCCCGCTCGTCGGAGGTCTGAAGCCGGTGGCCGTCTCCAACCTGGAGATCAAGGAGTACGTGGAGAAGGTGCGCGGCGCGACCGGCGCCGCCAAGGTCTCCGTCGTCGGGCACTCCGAGGGCGGGCTCCAGGCCCTCTACCTCGCCAAGATGCAGGGCATCCAGCCGCACATCAAGGCGGTCGTGGCCATCGCTCCCCCGACCCACGGGACGAACGCCGCCGGGCTGCTGGACCTGGGCGACAAGCTGATCGGCCGGGCGACCATGGAGAAGATCGTGACCACCATCGGCATCCCGGTGCTCGCCGACGAGGTGCCCGGCGGTCCCGCGATCCTGGCCCTGAACGACGGTCCGGTGGCCCAGCCCGGGATCGCGTACACGATCATCACCTCGCGCTACGACGAGCTGGTGACCCCGACCGAGACGGCGTTCGTCCGCGAGCCGGGGGTCAAGAACCAGTACGTGCAGGACTTCTGCCCCTTCGACCCGGTGGGCCACATCGGCGAGGCCTACGACCTCAACGTCTGGCACCTGGTCCGCAACGCCCTCGACCCGCGCCGCGCCACCCCGATCCTGGTGTGCGCGGTCGGCTCGCCCGGCTAGGCCGTCGGGAGGCTAGGCCAGCGGGAAGCTAGGGAAGCGGACCGCCCCGGGCAGTGAGCCACAGGGAGTACCACTCCTCGTGGCCGAGGTCCGGGGCGCGCAGGGCCGCGTCGCGGCAGGCCCGGATGCGCTCGGGGCGGCCGGTGCCGATGACGGGGGCGATCCGGGCCGGGTGGCGTTGCAGCCACCACAGCAGGATCGTCTGCGGTGTCGTGTCCTTGGCCTTGGCCAGGGCCCGCAGGTGGTCGGCGGTCGCGTGCTCGCCCACGCTCGACTCCCGGCCGGTGAAGCGGCCTTGGGCCAGCGCCCCGTAGGCCTGGAGGCGGACTCCGTTGGCCGTGCAGTACTCGACGGTGCCGGCCGGGAAGCCCACGGCGGCCGCGGCCGGGGTGTTGACGAGGACCCCGTCCTCCAGCCAGTCCCGCCGGTGCAGGCTCATTTCCAGCTGGTTGGCGGCGAGCGGGACGTCGAGGTGGCGTTGCAGCTGGGCGCACTGCGCGGCGTTCATGTTGGAGACGCCGAACTCCCGCACCAGGCCCTGGCGGTGCAGCGAGGCGAGCGCCTCGGCGACGTCCGCCGGGTCGGCCAGCGGGTCGGGCCGGTGCAGGAGCAGGACGTCGATGACGTCGGTGCGCAGCCGCGTGAGGCTCTCCTCGACGCGGCGGACGATGCTCGCGCCCCGCAGGTCGTAGATCCCGGGGCGGTCGCCTTCGGCGAGCCGGATGCCGCACTTGGTCTGCAGCGTGACGCGCTCGCGCAGGCCGGGGGTGCGGGCGAGCACCTCGCCGAAGACGGCTTCCGCCTTTCCATGCCGGTAGATGTCGGCGTGATCGAACATCGTGATGCCGCTGTCGAGGGCGGCCTCGATCGCCGCCTCGGCCGCGTCGATGTCCTCGGCCCCGTACGGGCCGGGCTGCCAGCTCCCGCCGAGAGCCATGCAGCCGTAGATCAGCCGGGTGTCGCCTGTCACTGGTGCCGTGATCGCCATGCGGTCACCCTATGAGGAGGAGGCCTTCCACAGAACCTGCTCCCCGGCCAGGATCACCAGTTCTCCGGTGGGGCGCAGCAGCAGCCGGGCGCCGGGGTGGCCGGTGGTTCCGCTCGACCAGGCCGGGCGGCCGTCGGCCTTGCGGACCAGCAGTTCACCGTCCTGGGTGAGGACGGCGTCGTGGCCGGAGCCTGCGGTGTCGGTGTGCCACGTACGGCGGCCGTCGGCGTCGAGCAGGGCGAGGTCGCCGGTGCCGTCGAGGGACAGCCGGACCGTTCCCGCGTCGAGGGTTTCGCCGGGGCGCAGTACGGAACCGGTGTGGAACTCGATGGAGTCGTCGAGTTCCCCCTCGGCCAGGGCGCGCAGGACGGGGAGGGAGGGGCTGAAGGCGTACACCGAGCCCTCGGTGCGCACGAACCGCCCGAAGTGGAGGGTGTTGGCCCGGCTGCCTGTGCCGTCCGCCGAGGGGGTCTCGAAGGCGATGGGCGAATCGGGGCCGAGTACCGGGTCGCAGCCGGTGCGCGGGTTGCGGCCGGCCGGGAAGTCCGGGTCGTTCACCCACTTGCGCATCACCAGCTCGAACTGCCCCACCAGGTCCGACTGGTGGCAGACGAAGACCAGTCCCCGCGAGGTCTCCGGACCGTGTTCCCCGCCCAGTTCGGGCTGGTAGACGGGGCCGTACGGGATTCCGCGCCGCATCAGGCGCCGCGCGTCGAGCTCCGCCTGGGCCACGGGGGAACGGCCCGGGGTGAGGACGAGGCCGTCGCGCGGGTTTCCCTTGCGGATGTGCGCGAACAGCGGCATCCGCCAACCCTGCGGGTCCTGGCTGTAGTCGAGCTTGGCGTCGGGGTGCTCGCCCGGCACGGGCAGTTGCTCCGCCGCCGGGCACAGGGCGACCGGCATCCCGCCCGGCCAGCGGCCCATCAGGCGGGCTCCGAGCCATTCCCGGCCGGCGTCGGCGGGCGCGGCGCCGGCCCGCTGGAGTTCGGCGAGGCGCAGGGCGACCTGGGTCCACCAGCCGGGCACGTCCTGCGCGAGGCGGCGCACCACCTGGAAGGCGCCGCCGGTGGCCCAGGCGGGCAGGCCCGTGGGGCGCTTGCCCGCCCGCTCGGGGCCGACGACGAACTCGCCGGCGGGGACGAGCCGGGTTCCGGGCTTGCCGAGCACACCGGCGGGGTCGGCCGGGTCGGGCTCGTCGAAGCCCCGTACTCCGGGCTGGCTGATGCAGTCGAGGAAGCCGAAGTGCTCGTGCCCGCGGAGCTCGCCGGGGAGGGTGGCCCCGTCCTGCCGGAACAGGACCGTCGCGCCGGCCGCGCCCGCGCCCGCGCGGTGTTCGGCGACGGCGGCGGCGAGGCGTTCGGGCTGGTCGGCGGCGAGGGTGAGGACGGCGTGCACCACGCGGCCGGGCTCCTCGGAGCCGAACAGCCAGGTCTGCGGGGCGCTGGTTCCGGTGTCGCCGAGCTGCTGCGCGCGGGCGGCGGAGCCCTGGGTGAAGGCTTCGGCGCTGGAGCCGGCCGGGGCGGCGGGGAAGGGCTCCTTGCCCGCGAACAGGAGCAGCCCCGGATGGGTCAGGCTCAGCCCGGTCCACAGGCTGGCCATGGAGTCGGGGTCGATGCCGCCGCTGCGTCGGCGGGCCTTGCTGAAGGCACGGTTGAAGCGGGCCACTTCTTCGGTGGTGGAGATCGAGGGCAGCAGACCGGTCAGCCAGGTCCGGGCCTTGTCGGCGTCGCGGAAGTGGAGGAAGAGGAAGCAGGCGTGGTCCTTGCGGAACCCGGCGAGGATGTCGCCCTGGGAGTTTCGGTCGGAGCGCAGCGGGAGGGGGCCGGGGTCGGTGCCCCTCCGCGCGGGCTCCGCGGCCGGGCCCGCGGCCGGGCGGGCCGGGGCCTCGGCGGCCCACGCCGTGGGCGCGAGGCCTGCGGTGACACCGACGGCGGCGAGGGCCGCCGCCTGGACCACGGTCCTGCGGGCGGGTCCGGTGCGGGGGCAGCCCGGGGGCGGCGACGGGGCGAGGGCCATCGGCTTGCTCCTAGTGGCGGTGGGGTCGGGGAGGGGAATCAGGTACGGGGAGAACGGCCGAGTTCAGCGCAGCGGCGCGGCGGGCGCTCCGGCGCCGAGCTTGATCCACTGGGCGACGCTGGGCACTCCCTTCGCGTCGAGGAGGAAGAGCATGTAGTAGCCGGGCGGGGCGGCGGCCGCGGTCGGCGGAGCCTGCAGAGTGAGGGTGTCGCCCGCGCGCCGCTTGATCCGCAGTTCCACGTGGCGCTGACTGGTGTTGACGGCGTGCGTGGCGGTGGTGGGCGCCAGCAGCACGGCCCGCTTGACCTGGTCGGGGGTGCTCGTGGTGACCTCGAAGCGGGTGTTGTGGCCGACCGGGCCGGCCGGTGCCCTGTCGAGGGCGGGCCGGGCGCCCTGGTGGAGGTAGGAGGGCTCGTACATCTCGATGGTGCCGTTCATCTCGTCGGTGATGTCGGCGTCGTTGGCGAGCTGCTGGAGCTCGTCCCCGGTCACCATGACCCGGCCGTCGGGCAGGACGACGGCGTTGGAGTGGTAGCCGCGGGGAAGCCGCTGGGCGGGGCCGAGCTTCCAGTTGCCCTGTCCGTCGCGCATCTCGAACTGGCGTCACTTCAGGTCGGCGTTGGGGTTCAGGACCCCGTTCCCGTAGTCGCGGAGGTCGTATCCGCCGCTCGTCGTCAGCAGCGTTCCGTTCGGCATCAGCAGGGTGTTGTCCTGGGTGCGTCCGAAGGCCCTGGACTTGTCGACGGTCCAGCGGCCCCCGGACAGCTTGTACGTCTTCGGGTCGGTGCGGTCCCCGCCGATGATCAGGGCCGTGTCGGGGCCCTCGTACCCGCCGGGCAGCGGCACGGCGCCCCCGTACACCCGGGAGCTGCCGTCCGGGCGGGGCGGCAGATCGGTGCGGGACTCGTCGACGGGGTCGAAGGCCCGCTGTTCGTCGTGGACCCGGCCGAGGCGGGCGCGGCGGGTGGTGTCGGGGTAGTCGACGGCGTCCCGCAGCGCGAGGCGGGTCCGGGCGTGCTCCTCAGCGTGGTCCTCACCGAGGCTGCGCCGCTCGTCCGCGCTGATCTCGCGGCGCACCCGCTCGGGGGCGACGTACGGCGCCGGCCGCGCGGCATCCGGATCGTACGGGGCTTCGTGTGCGGCCGCGGGACCGGCGGGGAGCAGGCCGAGGAGGGTGCCTGCGAACAGGGCGCGGGCGCCTCCGGGACGGGACATGGGGAACCCTTACGTGGGGGGAAGGGGGGAAGGAAAGGGGGAGGGCGGAAACGGGCAGCGGGGAGCGGGCCGGCTCGGATGCCGTGCGCGGTCACGAACGCCGTCCGGCGCGGCGCCTCGTGGAAGCCGGCGGGTTCGACGTGCACGCCCGGGGCATGGGCGTGGTCGAGCCGGAGGACCGGCCGGACGCCGTACCCGCAGATGCCGCCGAGCGCGGCGATGCCGAGGACCCCGCGCACGCCCTTGGGCCGGCCGGTCAGGACACGGAACGCCACCGAGAGGGCACCTCGGCCCGGGCGGGCGCCGGCATCCGGTCGGCGGCGGGGTGGAGGTCTATCGGCGCGCCGGCTTCGGCGCGGTCGCCCTTGCGCGCGACGGCCGGCTCCTGGGCCGAACTCACCATCAGGAAGGCCGGGGTGAAGATGAAGAAGGAGAGGACCGCTCCCGCGGCGGTGCCGACGGCGGGACCCACGTCCGGCATCTTGCGGCGCGTGCCACGTGGTGGCCGAGTTTCGCGGCGCCCATCGCGATGAGGGCGGCGCATAAGACGGAGAGGACGGCGGCGACAGCCATGGGGCCGGGGACTCCTCAGTGCGGGGGCCGACGGGCAGCGCACGCTGCCGGTGATCAACACACTCGGTGATCAACGCCGTGCGCGCGCGCCGGGGCAACCGATGGGGTGACGGTTCACTGTCGGACCGTCACCCGTACGCACCGGGGCCGGGGCCGTCGCCCCGTTCACGACGGGACGGGGCCGGGCGGGGCGGGGGCCGGTCAGCCCTCGGCGGTCAGCCCTCGGCGGTGAGCGCCCGCCGGTAGCTCAGTGCGGGGCTGCCGTCCAGGACGGTCTCCCCCACCACCGTGAACCCGGTCCGCCGGAGCACCGCCGCCGATGCCGCGTTGTCCAGGGTGGCGGACGCGGTGAGGACGGTGAGCCCGTACTCCGCGGCGGCGAGCCGGCAGACCTCCCGGACGGCCGCGGTGGCCGCGCCGCGGCCCGCCGCCCGTTCGCCGATCCGGTAGCCGAGGTCGGCGGCGCCGTCCGCCAGGTCGACCAGGTTGACGCGCCCGATCAGCTCTCCGGCGGCGTCCATCACCAGGTGGAACCGGCACGCGCCCGTGTCCTGTTCGTCGAGCAGGGCGCGGTGGCGGGCGGCGAACTCCGCGAAGTAGGCGTCCCCGCGGTCCGGTACGGAGCGGGCGAAGTACGCCCGGTTGTCCCGCTCGAAGGCCAGCAGGGCATCCTCGTGATCGGCCCGCAGGCGTTCGAGTCGCAGCATGCCGGGCAGGATATACGGGCTGCTCGGAGCGGCGCGCGCGAGTTTGCGGGGACCTCCCGGGGACACGGCGACGGGGCGGTGGAGGCCGAAATCCTCTCTGTCGGCCGAGGAGTTGTACGAGCGTGTGACGATCCGGACCCGTCCGGGGGGACAGGGACGACAACCGACCAAGGGGTGGGGAATGAAGGCAGGAACAGTCACCACGGGCATCGCGGCCGCCGTGATCGTGACGGCGGGCCTGAGTGGCTGCACGGCCGGCGCCTCCGTGGGCAAGAAGGCCGCGGACTCGGCGGAGACGCTGGTCGCGACGCTCACGAAGGTCTCCGACGAGGCCTCCAAGGCCGGCTCGGCCGAGGTCGAGATGAGCGTCACGATGCCCGACACGGGCGGCAAGCCGGTCCAGATGAACGGCGTCTACTCCTGGGGCGACGGCCTCGCGATGGAGGCGGAGATGCCGGCCGAGGACCTCCAGATGGAGAAGCTGGTCGCCGACGGCACGATCACGTACCGGCTCGTCCGGGGGGCGTACTACTACGGCATCGATCCGGCGCCGAGCGGCCCGTTCGCCGGCAAGACCTGGCTGAAGGTCGAGGCCTCGGCCGTGCTCGGCGAGCAGGGCGCCGCCGGGATGAACGCGGGCAACAACGACCCGACGGCCGGGCTGAAGTCGCTCAAGTGGGCCAGCAACGTCACCAAGGTCGGCCAGGAGGACGTCAACGGGAAGAGCTCCGTCCACTACCGCGCCACGGTTCCGGTGGACAAAATGGGCGACACCAAGGCGATGTTCGGCGCGGTGGGCGCGGGCACGGCGACCGAGCTCGTCTCGGACATCTGGGTCGACGACAAGGGGATGCCCTCGCGGCTGAACCAGACCGTCGGGGACGTCACCGTCAAGGTGGACTTCCTGTCCTTCGGCGTCGCGAAGGACATCGCGGTCCCGCCGGCCGCCGACACGGCCGACATCACCGAGGCGGTCAAGAAGGGCGGCGCGGCACAGAGCTGACGCCGGCGCGGCGGCCGGGCGGTTCGTACCGAACGGATCGGTTCATACACTGGCCCCGGCACGCACCGCCCCCGTGCCACCCCGCGGGCACGAAGGACTCCCCCATGGAAGCCGAGACGGCGAACGCCACCGACGAGTACGGCATCCCGGTCCTCCCCGCTGCCCCCGACGCCGTCCGGCGCAAGCGCCGGGCGATCATCGACGCGGCCGCCGCGGAGTTCCTCGCCGAGGGGTACGCCGCCGCCTCCATGGACGCGGTCACCAGCCGCTCCGGGGTCTCCAAAGCGACGGTCTACAAGCACTTCGGCACCAAGGAGCGACTGTTCCTCGCCGCCATCGGCGGCATCCTGCGCGAAACCTACGCCGGCCTCGAACCCGGCGGCTCCGACCTCGCGGAGGCCGCCGATCTGCGCGCCGCCCTGATCTCCCTCACCGGGGACTGGGCCGCGCTCCTGCTGCGCCCCGACAGCATGGCGCTGCGCCGCCTGATGATCGGGGAGATCCACCGTTTCCCGCAGCTCGGCCTGCTCTGGTACCGGGTCACGTACGACATGTACAACAAGCCCCTCGTCGAGGCCTTCACCGAACTCGGGCGGCGCGGCGAGCTCGACGTCCCGGACCCCGTGCTCGCCGTACAGCAGCTCATCGCCGCCACCATCGGCGTCCCGCAACTGGTGCACACCTTCGCACCCGGCACCGAGGCCGGCCCTGCGGAGCTGACCCGCGTCGTCACCTCGGGAGTCGACCTCTTCCTGGCCCGCTACGCCGCGTCGTAGCCGGGTCGGCGCGGGGCCCGGCTCCGTACGGGCCGGGCCGGCACCCGTACGGAGCCGGGGGCACGGGTCAGCGGTCCTGCGAGAGCCCGTACAGCTCGGCGAAGGTGCCGCCGAGGGCGGTCAGTTCGGCGAAGGTGCCGGTCTCGACGACCCGGCCCCCGTCGAGGACGATGATCCGGTCGGCCAGGCGGCAGTTCTCTGGGGGTTCCCCGGCTGTGGTGTGACGTCGTACGGAGCCCCGTCGTTGGGTTGGTTGCGATGGTTCTCAGGGGGTGCGGCTCTGCGGTGGATCGTTGCGATCGACTCGTGGATAGGGGTATCAGTGCGTGCATTCCCTGTACAACTGCCGTCAGGCACCCGCTATTGGACTGTGGTGGACGACGAGTTGGAGGTGGTCGAGGACGCCGACCGCTTCCTACGGGAGCTGAGGTTGGCCCGGGGGCGGGCGGAGACGACGACGAAAGCGTATGCCGAGGCCGTCATGCTGTTCCTGGTGTGGTGCGCGAGCACCAGGCGGGAGTGGCGGACCGCCGCTCGCGAAATAGGGCTGTTCATGCTCTGGCTGAAGTGGACCCCGAGGAACGGCGATCAGCGGCGGGTAGTGGTGCCGGGGCCGGGTGCGAAGCCGGTCCGGGGCGAGCGCCGGATCAACAAGGTACTGACTGCAGTCCGGATGTTCCTGGTCCACGCTGTGGTGAACAAGGCCGCGCCAGCCTGGGTGTTGGAGCAGATCTACGAACTCGGTGATGACCGCGACTTGCCCCAGCCGGCTCGCGGCGAGAGCGGTGCCATGCGGTACCGGATGCGGGCCCGCCATCGGCTCCAGGAACCCGAGAGCGCCATCGATCGGGCCAGCGACGAGGAGATCGTCGGCATGTTCCTGAAGTGCCGCTCCGCCCGCGACCGGCTCATTCTTCTGCTGCTGTCGCGGGTCGGACTGCGCCCCGGGCAGGTCGCGGGCCTGCGCCGCTGTGATCCGCATCTGATGATGGATTCCCGCACCCTGGGCTGCGATATCGAGGGCGCCCACGTCCACGTAATCCGGCGCGAGAACGAGAACCGTGCCTGGTCAAAGTCGAAGAAGTCATGGGCCATGCCGGTCGACTTCCTCGTAGTCCAGGCATTCGACCAGTACGCGCTGGAACGTCACGAGCACCTGGGAGCTGACGGCAGCGACTTCGTGCTGGTCAACCTGTTCCGGCCGCCCTACGGGGCGCCGATGACGGCCGATGCAATCGGCGAACTGTGTGAGTCGCTGTCCCTGCGGGCCGGGCTGGGCCGGAAGATCGGCCCCCGGATGTGTCGACATGCGATGGCCAGCAATGTCGCCGACGCCGGCGGCAAACTGGACGAGGTCCAGGCCCTGCTCGGGCAGAAGAGCGCGGAATCGCCGCGACCCTACCTGCATCCCAAGCCATCGCGCCTTCGTGAGGCCATTGAGCGGGTGCCTCTGCCGCGTGTGAGCACGAAAGAGGGCGATCGATGACGATCGCCCTGGTCGAGAACCTACCGGCGGAGCCGGACAACATCACCGACGTTCTCATGGGGGCAGTGACTCCTGAATTCCAGCAGCTCATGGGCTGGGACGCTGCACGCTGCCAGCTGATCTTCCCCCGCGATCATCCTCTGCTAGGCGGCCCGGAGTGCCCCGTGGCGGGCTGCGACAAGGTCGTCTTCCACACCAAGGACCAAGGGCTCTGCGTGGGCTGCGCGAAGCGCCTAAAGGCCAGCGGGCAGAGTTTCGAAGCGTTCGTGTCCACCGTCAAGCGGCACTGGCGCTCGATCGGCGTCAGCAACTGCCGGGTTCGTGAGTGCGGGCGCCCGTCGAAAACGTCACGCGCCGGGTTGTGCAGCGCCCACCTGGGCCAGAAGAAGTCGCTCGCCCTGTCGGTGGCCGAGTTCATCCGACACCCCTCCGCCAAGCCCTTGCCCGGCTTCGGTCCTTGTGAGGTCGCTGCGTGTCCCCGATCTCGCGATGGACACAGCTACCAGTACTGCACGGCGCACTACCAGCGCCGACTGCAGGAGGTACGCAAGGGCAGCACCCTCAAGGAGGAGACCTGGCGGCTCACGACCTCGGCCATCGCCCAGGCCGGCATGGTGAGCCTGCTCGGCTTGCCCGACCGGATCGTGGCCGAGATTCTCTATGGGCTACAGGAACGCGTCGCTGACGGCATCCGGCACAAGGACCACCACGTCCGCCCCTTCTGCGATCTCGTCCGGGCCCAGCAGGTCAGTTCTCTGGTCGAACTCGACGTCTCCGGTCTGGGCAAGATGAACGCGTCACTGGCGAAGGGATTCCTCAAACAGGTCCTTCGTCGGGGCATGTCGCCGGAGACCGAGCGGCACAAGAACACCTGGGACGGCGCCGCGTTCGGCATGACCGGCTACCTCCACTTCGAGAAGATCAGCCAGCCATGGCTGCGCAGGGCCACTCAGAACTGGGCTGTCGACGATGCTCCCCGTCGCCGGGGCACCAACCCCCGCGGGGCGATGCAGACACAGATCAACTGCGTCGTCCGGCTCTCCGAAAGCCTTCGGCTGAACCGGCCGGACAAGGGAACGGATCCGCGGCTTCTGAGCCGCGACGATATCGTGGCCTTCCTCAACCGGATGCGCTACCTGGTGCAGCAGGGAGAGGTCGCCGCCGCCCGCCACGTCGTCGATATCCGACACCTGCGGCGCATGCTCAGCCGCATGCGAAGCCTCGGGCTGACTCAGCCCGACCAGCCTCTGCACGGCCTGTCTGAGCAGTTCACGCTACAGCCCGAGGACATCCCGGACGACCCCGAGGACACCGAGGCCGGCCGCGACCTCCCGCCGGAGGTGATGCGGCAACTCTGCGACCAACTCAACCTCGTGGGCGCAGGTGACCCGCAGGCCCGCACCGCGGTCGAGCTGCTGATGGACACAGGCCGCCGCCCGGACGAGATCTGCCGTCTGCCCTTCGGCTGCCTCGAGCGTGATGGCGACGGCGAGCCTGTCCTGATCTACGACAACCGCAAGGCACTCAGGAACGGCCGACGGTTGCCGATCGCCAAGGCCACTGCGGCCCTCATCGTCGAACAGCAGGAGCGAGTCCGGGCCCGATTCCCGGGCACCCCGGATAAAGAGCTCGCGCTCATGCCTTCACCGGTCGCGAACCCACGCGGCACGAAGTCGCTGACTGCCAGCTGGCTCGGGGTCCGCCACCGAGCTTGGGTCGACTCCCTGCCGGACTTCCTCGTCCCCACCGTCGTCGAGGTCGCTGGTGAACGCATCACAAAGATGCTGGCCTTCGACAAGGCGAAGATCTTCCCCTACGCCTACCGGCACACCTATGCGCAGCGTCACGCAGATGCTGGCGTGCCCGTCGACGCCCTTAGGGTTTTGATGGACCATCGCCAACTTAACACTACGCAGTGTTACTACCGGGTCGGCGAGAAACGCCAACGCGAAGCGGTCGAGCGTGTCACGGCGATGCAATTCGACCGCCGAGGCAACCGCGTCTGGCGGCAGGCCAAGGCCGTCCTCGACTCCGAGCACGCCCGCCGGGCAATCGGAGTAACCCAGGTCCCCTACGGCACCTGCACCGAACCGTCGAACGTCGCCGCCGGTGGCCAGGACTGCCCGGTCCGATTCCGCTGCGTCGGCTGCAGCCACTTCCGCACCGACGTGTCCTACCTGCCCGACCTGGAAGCCTACTTGGCCGATCTGCTCCGCAACCGTGAGCGCCTGGCTGCGTTCACCGACGCCGACGACTGGGCCAAGGGCGAAGCAATGCCCTCGGACGACGAGATGAGCCGAGTCCGCCGCCTGGTCAAACGCGTCCGCGAAGAACTCGACGACCTCACCGACGAGGACCGGGATCAGATCCAGCAGGCCGTGACCGTCGTCCGCAGAACCCGGGCAGGCGCCGTCTCGCTCGGCATTCCGAAGGTGAGGCAGCCCACGCCCGACATCCGCCCCGAGAGGACCGCATGACCTCCAGCATGATCGAAGGCAAGCGCGCCGACTCCGCGCGACGCCGAGAACGTGTGATCAAGGCTCTGAACGCGGCCCTGCGAACCGGCGGCGACATCACCGTCTCCGGCCTCGCCCGCGCCGCACGAGTCGACCGCAGCTTCCTCTACCGTCACCGTGACTTGCTCGAACGCGTTCACGTCGCTGCCAACACGCCTGTCGAGGAGGGGCGATTGGCCGCCGTCAGCCGAGCCTCCCTACAGGCCGACCTGGCCAATGCGCTGGGGCGGAACTTGCGTCTCGCCGCACGCGTACGCCAGTTGGAGAAGCGGCTCTCTGAGCAACTGGGAGAGCACGCCTGGAGCGAATCAGGGCTCGGAGCCCCACCAGATGTCGATCAGCTCCAGCGCCACGTGGCCTTGCTGGAGCAGGAACTCCTTGAGAAGCGGGGAGAGCTTGTAGAGCGGACGGAGGAACTTGAGGCCGCCCGAGCCGCCAACCGGGAACTAACCCGGGTGCTGAACCAGAACTCCCCAGGCGGCCGCTGAACTCCACCTATCCGGGTGCCACCGGTAGTCCAGATACCCTCCCATGCACCGAAGTTTATCCGACCAGGGATCGGGTCGCTCCTCAAACGGCACCCGGCCGACTTCACCGCCGGCTGTGCTTCTTGCCTCTTCTTCCAGTTGGCATGTGCTGCCAGACTTTGTGATGCACTTGCCATTTAACCGACCAATCTTCGTTCCTTCCGTAACGGGCGATACGCAGGAACTCTGCTGCATTGACATGCAACTCAAGCTGGCTTTCAGGAGGCAGGCATGATCGATCATACTTGCCTCCCTGATGCAAACTGCTCATGTCGAGTATCGCCTCCATGGAGCGCGCTCCGTGCCTATATTTCTGGATCGTCAGAAATGCACGTAGAACTCCCGAATCGATGTCTTTTTCTGCTGAAGTAGAATCCCCAACAGGCGAACCTTTCAAGAATTGATGTAGGAGTAGTGCGCGATGTATCAATTGCTCTGGCCCTACAGGGCTATTTCCCGGCGGGTTGGGGCCGACTACATCGATGTATCCACGCAAGCGGCTCAGGAAGTCTGCCCCTTTGGTGGTTCGCTGCTCGGGGCGGAGTACGTCGGCCTCAAATTTGGCGTACTTCTCGAAGATTCCGCCTGCGAAAACGAAAATGCAGCGCCCAATAGGGTGGGTCAATTCTCCCGAGTGGAACTCGCCATCC
Source organism: Streptomyces sp. CA189 (assembly GCF_056428985.1). Classification (NCBI taxonomy): domain Bacteria; kingdom Bacillati; phylum Actinomycetota; class Actinomycetes; order Kitasatosporales; family Streptomycetaceae; genus Streptomyces; species Streptomyces sp. CA189. The sequence continues at coordinate 251,115 of NZ_JBWJVM010000003.1, forward strand.
GCCATCGGTGCCAAGAAATGCCGCACCCACCCCAACGGCTCGTTGTGAAATGGAGTGTCGAATTCATCCCAAAAGACAAGAGGCACTTCGCCCTTTAGGCGCCGGTCCCGAACCTGATGGAATGCGTCTGTCAACTCATCCACTGAGTCGAACTGGGATAGGTTGAACTCGAGCGGCTCCTTGGGTCCGCCTTGCATTGACCTAACCACTTGCTTGACAGCGAATGACTTGCCCGATCCAGGCGCACCGAAGACTGCAATTGATCGTGGCTTCAGTTTGTTCTGCGCCTCCCAATATTCGGAGATGAGATTTTGTATAGTGCGGAGTCCTTCCATTTCTCCACGATCAACCGTAAGCAGAGTCCCAAACTCCCCGTGAGGGATGTTCTGTAGCGCCGGCGCCCCCGGGCCTTTCTTGGCAACCGATTCCGCCTTAGAGTAGGGATCGGCGTCTTCTCCGGAAAGGGAATCGCCGAGAATGGACCACTGGAGCTTAGGGTTCGCCTTCCTGGCTTCTATGCGCACTTCCCCTAGGATGCTTTGTCCGACATCCAAGCAGCGCAATGGGAACTTAAGTTGTCCGTCTGGATGTGCACTGAAGCCATCCGCATAAGCACTGCGCATGGCGCTGATTCCGCGCCTTATCCCGGATGACAGAACTTCATGAAGATCGATTTCAAGAGTGCGACCTTCGAGGATTTGTGCCTCTTTCATTGATTTTATTATGGCGGCTGCGAGTACCTGGCTGTAGCCAAAAATCCACCCACCTGGATTCTGTCTTTCCCAAGTCCCCTCTACCATTTCAGGGCCGAAGAAAAGAGTAGCGGTGCGTGTGCGCGCCTCTTGTTCTATTAGCATGGCACCAACGGGTCCGAAGGAGACAATTAGCCTCTGGCATAGGCCCAGTGTTCGGACAGGGGAATCCCCCTCCAACGCCGCTAGTACATCTTGGGTCGAGCGTTCCCATGACAGTCCGCGGCTCACCTCGGCGCCCGCATCCCGCAGGCTATCAACATGGGTCAGGACGATCAGACGCTCGGGACAGCTTCCTCGTTCTTCAATCCATTCTGAAAGCCTTTTCCATAGCTTACTTCTTGCAACGCTTTCTCCTTTCAGCTTTATTAGTAGCCATGGTGTTGCCTCGTCCTGTTGTTGGAACTTCTCGATCAGGTCTTCCCATAGATCCGCGTCATCACTGAAGCCGAGGCATGCGTCATCGATTACAATCAGGCAGGGCTGTTGGGGCGGCTGGAGCTCATAGCCCTTTTGCAAATTTGTTCCACGGCTGATTCCCAAATACCTTCGGATTCGCCAGGGAATTTCATCCATGCTGGGTTCAGATCGTTGCTGTGAACCCGAGCGTGTTTCTGGCGCCACAGTTGGCTCTTCTCCGTACGGAGCTAGAGTGTTGAATGAGTGGTGCGTGGTGCTATCGCTAGGGGTAGGGCAATCTGTCCGATACTGTGGCCCCACTACTTGAGGTAGTTTATCGGTGGCTTTTTCGATAAGTGCTCTCAACAGAATTGCGCCACCTTGGCGCCAACACGGATAGCTCGTCGCCTTCAACCGCTCCTCCGGTCCGGGCGGGCCACCTTTAGGAAGGCGAACACCCCAATCGATGGTGATGTCTCCGGCAACCAATATGACGGAACGCGCAGAATCTGTACCGGAAATTTTCTGATTTCCGGCACGCGGGGCGGCGCCTTCGCTTTGGCGGTGGTCTTTCGTCACTGTCATCACCTTCTGAAAGCCTGTATCGGCAGGGTGATCACCTGGACGACAACGCCTCGGGCTCCTGGCTAGTTGCGCGGCGGTGGCGGCGAGTTACTGGGTGGAGTGCTGCCGACGGCACGGCATACTTCTCTGTCAGTTTCGGCTACCGAACTCAGGGGCGCAACCGGTAGGGGTGAGCAACCCTCTGGATTCCATATGTCATCGCCAGCACACCGTATCCGCATGCTTGTTAGCACCTGCCGTCGATTGCGTCAGTCCAGAAGTCTCATGCACGTCGCTATTCGCAGGATATCAACTTGGGGTATGTGCTTCCTGGTTTCACGGGACGGGGTAGAGGAGACCACTGGTGATGGCCGCACACAGGCATGCGAACGGGTAGATGGCGCAGCGTGAGTTGCCCCGCACGATGCTCAGGTTGGTGCGAGCGCGGTTCCTTGACGTCGTATCAGACGAGTGACGTCATGCTTGCGCTCACCCTGCCATTCAGCCATGCCCGCCGTTTCCTGATCACCCGTATCGGTGATGGCGCCACACCTGTTGTGATGAGTAGGCTTGGCAGCAACGCCGTTGAGCTGCATCGATGTGAGATTCTGCTATGGCAACAGGTCTGAATCCCCAGGGAATTCGTGTTCTCCATCCGGTGGGTGACGATCATGGTGATCCGGTCCTCCTTCATCTGCTGCAGGCCGGTGAAGACCTGGTGCTCCCCACGGGCGTCCATCGCCGAGGTGGGCTCGTCCATGATCAGCAGCCGGGGCTTGCGGTGGAAGGCGCGGGCGCACGCCAGGCGCTGCCACTGGCCCCCCGAGAGCTCGTGGCCGCCCCACAGCGAGCGGGCCAGGAGCGTGTCGAGGCCGTGCGGGTAGCCCTGGACAGCCTCGCGCATGCCGACCGCGTCGAGCGCTTCCCACACGGCGTCCTCGCCCCGTGCGTCGGGTTGGCCGAGGGTGACGTTGTCGCGCACCGTGAACGGCCACTGCGCGTAGGACTGGGCGACCAGCCCGACGTGGGCCCACAGGGTCCGCTGGTCGTGCGCGCGGGTCGGGGTGCCGTCCCAGTACGCCTCCCCGTCGCTCGGGACCGTGAGGCCGGTCAGCAGGCGGATGAGGGTGGACTTCCCGGCGCCGTTCTCACCGACCACCGCGATGATCTCGCCGCGGGACAGGGACAGGCTGACCGGGCCGAGCGCCGGAGTGTCCTTGCCCGGGTAGGTGTACGAGGCGTTCTCCAGGCTGACCTTCTCCGGCGGCCCCGCCGCCACGCTGCCGCGGGTGACGGCCAGTTCGCGGGCCTGCTCCAGGAAGAGGCGGTAGTCCTCCAGGTAGAGGGCGTGCTGGAACATCGCGGCGCCGTAGACCACCAGGCTGGACAGGGCGGAGGCGGAGGTCCGCATGGCGACGATGGCGGTGCCCGCCGCCGCCAGGGCCATGGATCCCGCCAGGACCAGGGCGCCCAGCGCGGCCCAGGTTCCGAGCTGGAAGAGGCCGCCGAGGGCCGCGGCGAGGAGCGAGACCCGCAGGTAGCGCGGGGCGGAGCCGACGAGTTTGGCGTCGATGCGGGCACAGACGGCGGCGTACCAGGCGTGCGCGTGGGGGCGCATGGAATTGCAGCGCAGCTCGTCGCCGAGCTTGTGGGTGGTGAGGTACCAGCGCATCATCCCGCGGATGTTGCGGCGGAGCAGGGCCGCGATGCGTCCCGGGGACCCCCGTTGAGTGGTCGAGTGAGGGAGTACATCCGAGCGCGGAGCGCGGAGTAACGAGAACAGGCCTTCGTCGCGGACCGGCGGGAACGGGCCCGGGAGGCCGGCCGGGCGGGGGCTCCGGAGCGGGCCCGGGGGCCAGAACGGCCTGATCCCGACGGAGCGCGGGGGTAATGCCTTGCACGCCCCCGGCTCACGCCGGGAGGTCGCCGGGCGGGGTGTCCGGCGGGGTGCCGGGCAGGGCATGCCGCCGGGCACCGGGCAGGGCATGCGGCCGGATTCCGGGGATGGCATGCGGCCTGGCGCTGGGGAGGACGCCGGGCGGGATGCCTGGCGGGAGACCGGTTGGGAGACCTGGCAGCTCTGCAGGCAGGTCGGCGAGGCCGCCCGAGGCGGGCCGCTCGTCGACAGGGTGAAGTTCCCCGGAATTTCGACCCGGCGACGGACGCCGCGCCACGGACGGTCACCGGGCGCGTACAGACTGCTGCCGAGCGGGCGGGAGTTGACCCGTCGGCGGAATGGGGGGCGCTGATGGAAGAGTTCGGGCGGCGTCGGTTCCTGGCCCGGGCCGCCGGAGCCGCCGGGGCCTTCGGGGTCAAGGCGGTGACCGGCACCCCGGCGGCCGCCACCAACGCGGCGGGCGACGCCCCGAGCGCGGCCGGGTACGTGGACGTACAGCTGCTGCACATCGCCGACCTGCACGGCTACCTCTCCGCCGCCCCGGCCCGGGATTCCCTGATCACCGGCGCAGGCGGCCGTACGTACGCGGTCGGCGGGGTCGCCTACATGGCCACCCATCTCGCGCGGTTGCGGGCCGGCAAGGCCAACTCGTTCTTCTTCGCGCCGGGCGACCTCTTCTCCGGCTGGGAGTTCCCCGCCTTCACCCTCGCCGACGAGCCGACCATCGAGGCCCTGAACCGGCTCGGTCTGGACTTCGCGACCGCCGGCAACCACGAGTTCGACCGCACGCCCGGCTTCCTGCGCCGGCACATGGAGGAAGGGCTCCCCTACGACGGCGCGGGACTGACCAACACCTTCCCGGACTCCAGCGGCGCGCTCTTCCACGGCGCCGACTTCCGCTACTACAGCGCCAACGCCGTGTCCTCGGCGAGCGGGGAGACGGTGCTCCCCCCGTACAACATCGAGTGGGTGGACGCGCCGGGCGGGCGGCGGCTGCCCATCGGGTTCATCCATCTGACGGTCGTCGGCACCGAGACCTTCGGGAACTCCTTCCAGCCCGGCCTCACCACCCTCGACCAGCTCGCCGCCGCCAACCTCTGCGCCGCCCGGCTCAAGGCGCTCGGGGTGGGCGCCATCGTGCTGAGCATGCACGACGGGGCGGTGGCGGGCGGGGACTTCGACTCCGGCAGCGAACCCAGCGGTCCGGCCTACGAACTGGCGCTGCGCGTATCCCCGGACATCGACGCGATCGTCACCGGGCACTGGCACTGCGCCTTCAACATGATGGTCCCGGACCCCCTCGGGCGGCCGCGGCCCTTCGTCGAGGCCGGCTGCCACGGACAGATCATCGGCGAGATCACCCTGCGGCTCGACCCGGACACCGGTACGGTCGTCCGCGCGCTCACCAGCTCCGTCAACCACCCCAACACCCGTGACGTGGCCCCCGATCCGGTGCTCAAGGAGGTCGTCGACCACTGGACCGGCTACGCGCAGCGCCACGGGGCGGGGGTCATCGGGCGCCAGCGCGCCTCCTTCCGCCGCCGGCTCTCCCCGGCCGGGGAGTCCACCATGGGCAACCTCGCCGCCGACTGGGCGCTGTGGGCCGCCCGTCAGGCGCCCGATTCCTTCGACAGCAGCCCCCGGCCCGCCCGGTCCGGAGCCGACCTGGCTCTCATCGCGATCGCCCCGCGCGTGGGCCGCAGCGTGATCAACACCGACTTGCCCGCCGGTCCCGCCCTGGACGACCCGGTCAGCTTCGAGCGGGCCTGGCGGGCCGTGGGCTACGGGTGCCCGCTGGTCAGCGCCGAGGTGAGCGGGCGCCGGCTCCACGACGCCCTGGAGCAGCAGTGGGCACTGGACGCCTCCGGCGTGCTGACGTACGCCCCGCTCGCGGTGTCGGACAACGTCCGGTACTCCTTCGACGCGGCGGGGGCCGTCGGGGACCGGGTGGCGCCGGGCGACGTGCTCGTCGACGGTGTCCCGCTGCGGCCGGAGGCCTCGTACCGGATCGTGACCACCTCGTACACGCTCACGGGGCAGGACGGCTACCCCGCCCTCGGCGGCTACCGGGAGCCAGCCCGGCACCGGCGGGACACGGACGGCTTCCCGGCGTACGTCTCGGCCCTCGGCACCCTGGAGGCCGTGTCCACGGGCCGGGTCACCGTGAAGCCAGCCCCGCTCCTCGATCCCCCGGGCGACGAGGGCCTGCTGGTGACCCCGTCCGATCCGGTACCGGGGCTGCCCGCGCCCGTCGCGGCGGAGGAGGAGGCCGCGCGCGACGCGGGACGCCGGCCGGTCTGCTGAGCGGGCGCCGTCGGCATCCCGGGCTCTGTCAGGGGCCCAGCGGGAGCGTGGCGACCAGGCGGGCCCCCTTCGGGGAGTCCCGGACGGCGAGGGTGCCGCCGAGGCGCAGGGCGATGTCGCGGGCGATGGCCAGGCCCAGACCGGTGCCGCCCTCGTCGCGGGCGCGCGCGTCGTCGAGCCGGGTGAAGCGCTCGAAGACCCGCTCGCGGTCGGCGGGCGCGATGCCGGCTCCGTCGTCGGTCACCTCCAGGACGGCCTCGCCCCGGGACTCGTCCACGCGCAGGACGAGCGTGACCCGCTGCTCGGCGTGGCGGCCCGCGTTGTCCAGCAGGTTGGTGACGAGCCTCGACAGCCAGATCGTGCTGCCGCGGACCGCGATCCCGGGGGCGATGTCCGCCCGTACCGGCACCCGTTCGCCCCTGCGCGTACGGGCCGCTTCGCGGACCACCTCCGTGAGGTCGACGGCGGTGGCCGGCGGCGGCTCGGAGGTGTCGAGGCGGGCCAGCAGGAGCAGGTCGGCCGCGAGGTCCTGGAGCCGTACGGTGTCCTCCAGCGCGCCGCTGACCAGTTCGCCCCACAGCTCGGGATCCGGGTGGGCCTGCGCGACCTCCAACTGGGTGCGGAGCACCGTGATCGGGCTGCGCAGTTCGTGCGAGGCGTCCGCAATGAAGCGGCGCTGGCGGATGCCGGCCGCCTCCAGCCGGTCCAGGGTGGCGTTCATGGTGACGGCGAGCCGGGCCACCTCGTCGCGGGTGGGCGGAACGGGCACCCGCCGGTGCAGTTCCCGGTCGCCGATCTCGGCGACCTCGGCGCGGATCGCCTCGACGGGGCGCAGGGCCCAGCCGGTGACCCGCCAGGTGATCAGGGCCACGACCAGGACGAGCAGCGGGACCACGACGGCCAGCACCGCCATGATGGTCGCGTCGGCGGAGTCGGCGTCCCGGAGCGAGGTCCCCGCGTAGACGGTGACCAGGCCGTTCGCGGTGACGGTGGTGACCTGGACCACGCGCTGGCGGTGTTCCTGGCGGGCCCGGCCGCCCTTCCAGGTGTCGCGGACCGTGCCGGGCGCGACGGGCGGCTCGGGGACGAGGGCGGGCCGGCCGCTGAGGTCGGGGCTGGCCGCGAGCACCCGGCCCCGCGCGTCGACGACCTGGAAGAAGTCGGTCCCGCGGCCCGGGGGCGGTAGGGAGTCCAGCCGGCCGGTGGCCGCCAGCGCGGCCACCTTGACGGCCTGCCGTTCGGCATCCTGCTGGGCGCTCATGGTCAGGTTGGTCTCCAGGGCCCCGAGCAGGGCGAAGGAGGCCACGCCCAGGGCCAGGGCCACCACGGCGGACGCCCCGAGGGTGGCCTGGGCGCGGACGGACCGCGGACGGAGCCGGGACACGCCCCCGCGCAGCCTGTACGCGAGCCGGCCGCGGCGGTGGGGCTGGTCGGGCTCAGCCACCGTCGGCCGCCAGCCGGTAGCCGGCACCCCGGACGGTCTCCACCGCGGCCCGGCCGAAGGGTGCGTCTATCTTCCGGCGCAGGGCGCTGACGTGAACCTCGACGACGTTGAGGTCCCCTTCGTAGGCGGCGTCCCAGACGTGCTCGAGGATGTCCCGCTTGGGTACGACCTCGCCGGCCCGGCGCGCCAGGTGCACCAGGACGGCGAACTCGCGCGCGGTCAGCCGGGCTTCGACGCCGCCGCGCGTGCAGCGCTGCCGGGCCGGGTCGACGAGGAGGTCGCCGAACTCCATGACCTGCGGGCTGCGGCGGCCGGTCCGCCGGATCAGGGCCCGGAGGCGGGCCACGAGGACCACGTAGGAGAAGGGCTTGGAGAGGAAGTCGTCGGCTCCGGTGTCCAGGGCCTCGGCCTCGTCGTACTCGCCGTCCTTGGCGGTGAGCATGAGGATGCCGGACTCGCAGCCGGCCGCGCGCAGCCGGGCGCAGACCCGGTAGCCGTTGAGGCCGGGCAGCATGATGTCGAGCACGATGGCGTCGTAGTCGTGCTCGCCGGCCATCCACAGGCCTTGCGGTCCGTCGTGTGCCGTGTCCACAGTGAAGCCCTCGGCCCGCAGACCACGTTGCAGGGCGGCGGCAAGCCGCCGCTCGTCCTCGACCACCAGTACGCGCATGGGGCAAGGTTCTCAGGTCGCGCCGCCGGTTTGCTGAAGGGTTCTTCAGCTCGCTTCAGCGGGGCTTCAGCATCCTGCTCGCAGGATCGGCCGAGTCGGGCACGTCGCCCGGAGAACGCGAGGAGCATCCAGATGACTCAGTCCAGTCCGCAGCCGCCCGAGTACCCCCCGGCCGCTGCTGTTCCCGTCGAGGGCAGCGGCGAGGGCAGCGGCGACCCGGCCGGCAAGGCGACGGGGCGCGGCGCCCGGATCGCCCGCTTCACCCGGTTCGCCCGTGAGGGGCGGGGGCGCTGGGTGGCGCTCGGGCTCGTGGTGGTGGCCTCCGCCGGAGCGGGGGCCGCGGTGGGAGCCGCGGCGGACCACGACCACGACGTCCGCCGCACGCGCGCGGAGCGAATGTGGGACCGGTTCGACGTAGAGCGGCAGAGGGGCGGCGAGATGACGGCTCCGCTTCCGGCGCGCCCCGGGAAGCCGGGAGAGCCCGGGATGCCCGGCCTGCGGGGGCAGAAGGGCGAGCGGGGCGTCTTCCCGCCGGACGGCTCGGTGCGGCCCGGGATGCCCGACGGCGAGGAGGGGGGCGTCGCGGTCGGGCCCGACCGGGCACCCGTACCGCTGCCCGCGCTGCCGGCGGCGCAGGCCCTGCAGAAGGCGGAGGCCGCCGTGCCCGGCGGCAAGGCCGAGGCACTGCGCGCGATCGCCCAGGAGGGCGGCGGGAGCGCCTGGCGCGTGGTGGTCCTCGGCTCCGACGGGGTCCGGCACGTCGTGACCCTGGCCGGCGCCGACGGCACGGTCACGAGCAACACGGTCGCGGGGAGGGGCGCCGGGGCGGCCCGCTGAGCGGGTACGGGCGCACGTCCGGGTCCCCTACCGCGGCGACGGCGGTACGGGACACCGGACGCCTCGCGCCTCGTCGCGTCGCCGTGTCGTCCACGGGTGAGCCCCCGTCAGGCGGGGAGGTCCAGCAGCCGGGCCGCAGCCTCCCGCATCTCGACCTTGCGGATCTTGCCCGTCACCGTCATGGGGAACTCCTCCACGACGTGGACGTAGCGCGGGATCTTGAAGTGGGCCAGCCGGCCGGCACAGTAGGCGCGCACGGCCGCCGCGGTCAGCGGCTCGGCGCCCTCGCGCATCCGTACCCACGCCATGAGCTCCTCCCCGTACTTCGGGTCGGGCACGCCGATCACCTGCACGTCCAGGACGTCGGGGTGGGCGTGCAGGAACTCCTCGATCTCGCGCGGGTACAGGTTCTCGCCGCCGCGGATCACCATGTCCTTGATCCGGCCGGTGATGCTCAGGTACCCGTCCCCGTCCATGACGGCGAGGTCGCCGGTGTGCATCCAGCGGGCCGCGTCGACGGCCTCGGCGGTGCGCTCGGGCTGGTCCCAGTAGCCGAGCATGACCGAGTAGCCCCGGGTGCACAGTTCGCCGGGTTCGCCGCGCGGGACGGTCCGGCCGGTGGCCGGGTCGACCACCTTGACCTCCAGATGCGGCCCGACGCGGCCCACGGTCGAGACCCGGCGCTCCACGGAGTCGTCCACCCGCGTCTGCGTGGAGACCGGCGAGGTCTCCGTCATGCCGTAGCAGATGGACACCTCGCGCATGCCCATCCGGTCGATGACCTCCTTCATCACCTCGACCGGGCAGGGCGAGCCCGCCATGATGCCCGTCCGCAGGCTGGAGAGGTCGTAGGTCTCGAAGTCCGGGTGGGCCAGCTCGGCGATGAACATGGTGGGGACCCCGTAGAGCGAAGTGCAGGCCTCCGCCTGGACGGCGGCCAGGGTGGCGCCCGGGTCGAAGGCGGGCGCGGGAATGACCATGGCCGCGCCGTGGCTGGTGCAGGCGAGGTTCCCCATGACCATGCCGAAGCAGTGGTAGAAGGGCACCGGGATGCAGACCCGGTCCTGCTCGGTGTAGCGGCACGACTCGCCCACGAAGTAGGCGTTGTTGAGGATGTTGTGGTGCGACAGGGTCGCCCCCTTGGGGAAGCCGGTGGTCCCCGACGTGTACTGGATGTTCACGGGGTCGTCGGGGCTCAGCGCGGCCTGGGCGCGAAGCAGTTCGGCCCGCCCCGCGTGGTCGGCGCGGCGGCCGCGTTCCGTGAGGGAGTTCCAGAGCGGGCCGTCCAGCAGGGCGGTGAACTCCAGTGCCGGACAGCGCGGCCCGACCTCCTCGATCATGGCCGCGTAGTCGGAGGTCTTGAACCGGTCCGCCGCGACCAGCAGCCGGATCCCGGACTGGCGCAGGACGTACTCCAGCTCGTGGGAGCGGTAGGCCGGATTCACGGTGACCAGGACCGCGCCGATCCTGGCGGTGGCGTACTGCACCAGCGTCCACTCGGGGCGGTTGGGGGCCCAGATGCCGACCCGGTCCCCCTTGGCGATCCCGAGGTCCAGCAGGCCGAGCGCGAGGGCGTCCACGTCGGCGGCGAACTCCGCGTACGTCCAGCGGCGCCCGGAAGCCATGTCGACGAGGGCGTCGCGGCCGGGGAACCTGCGGACGGTGCGGTCCAGGTTCTCGCCGATGGTGTCGCCCAGCAGCGGCACCTCGCAAGCCCCGGACGCGTAGCTCGGCTCGACGGACGGCACGGACGGCACGGACGGCACATGGACCCCCTGGGCTCGGTGGCGGGCGCCGGAGCCCCATCGCACCGGCGCCCCCTCATGATCTACGCGGCCCGCGGCCGGGGCCAGACCCCGGTGGGGCGCGGTGCGGCGGCCCCCGATTGGCCCGGCCCGTGGGCAGGGCGTTCCATCGAAGGGTGAGCACTCCGACAGCGGCGCCGGGCTCGCGGATCGACGTGCACGCCCATCTGTGGACCCCCGCCTATCTGGACCGGCTCGAACGGCTGGGCCGGACCGACACGGGCACCCAGCGCGGGATCGGCGCGGACGCCACCCCGGCCGACCTCGACCACCGCTTCGCCCTCATGGACCGGACGGGCGTCTCCCGCCAGGTGCTGTCCGTACCCCCGCAGTCCCCGCACCTGACCCGGCAGGCCGACGCGGTGGAGCTGGCCCGCGCGGTGAACGAGTCGTACGCGGAGCTGGTCTCCCGCTGGCCCGGGCGTTTCCTCGCCTTCGCCGCGCTGCCGCTGCCGCACGTGGACGCCGCGCTGCGCGAGCTCGCGTACGCCCTCGACGAGCTCGGCATGGTGGGGGCGGCCGTCACCACGACCGTACGCGGCCTCACCCTGGCCGATCCGCTCTTCCATCCGCTGTACGAGGAGCTCGACCGGCGCGGTGCGGTGCTGTACGTCCACCCGGCGGGCGAGGGCGCCGGCAGCCCGCTGATCACCGGGCACCGCATGACGTGGATGGTCGGAGCACCGGTCGAGGACACGGTCGCCGTCATGCACCTCATCCTGGCGGGCCTGCCGCTGCGCTACCCCCGGATGCGGATCCTGGCCTCCCACCTCGGCGGCGCGCTGCCGATGCTGCTGCGCCGCCTCGACGACCACCTGGCCTTCGAGTCCCCGGAGACGCCCGAGCCGCCCTCGGTGGCGGCCCGCCGGCTCTGGTACGACACCGTCGCGCACGGCCACGGGCCCGCGCTGGCCGCGGCGGCGGCCTCGTTCGGCGCGGACCGCCTCGTGCTCGGCACGGACTTCCCTTACGAGGACGGGGAGGTGTTCGTGCGGGCGGTCTCCTACGTCTCCGAGTCGGGGCTGCCCCCGCGGGAGGCCGCCGCGATCCTCGACACGAACGCGGCGGCGCTGCTCGGCCGCCCCGTGAACCCGGCGGGCCCGTGAACCCGGCGGGCCCGTGAACCCGGCGGGTGCGTGAACCCGGCGGGTGCGTGACCCCTGCCGCCGGCCCCTGGCCCCGGCCGGCGGGTGACCGGAGCCCTCGCTCCCGGCCACCCGTCCGGGTGGGCCGTACCCGTTACGCCGGGAGGGTGAGCAGGACCAGGGGGCTGGTCGTCGGCTGCGGCGATCCTCCGGCGGGCTCCAGGGTCAGGCCGACCGCCGTGGCCGTGCCGAGGCCGCCGTCCAGCACGGCCGCCCCGTCGCCGGTGAGGAAGCCGGCCGGGCGCATCGTGCCGCCGTCGGCGAGCCAGAGCTGGTACGTGCGCCCCTCCCCCGCAGCCGGCAGCCGGTCGGCGAGGAACACCGCCCGGTCCCGGGCCGCGGAGGTGATCACCGTCGCGGCGGCTCCGCCGCTGGTGCGGCCGTGAACCGTACGGGCGTCCGGGGCCGTGACCACCGCCCGCAGCTCCTGGCTGCGCGCCTCGGCCTGCCGGGCCTCCTGCCGGGCCCGGTCCGCCTGCCCGCTCTCGTAGAGCGCGGCGCCGCCGAAGAGCGCCGCCCCGACGAGGGAGGCGGCGACGACGAAGGCCCCGGCCTTGCGCGGGAGCCGGTCCAGGAATCCGGCCGCCCGGCGGACGCCGACCCTCGGGGGCACCTGCCGGACGGTCTCGATGCGGGCGAGGACCTCCGCCTTCAACCGCGGCGGAGGCGCGAGGGCCACGGCGGCCGCAAGTCGGCCGGCCGTGGCGGAGAACTCCGCGACGTCCCCGGAGCACGGCGCGCAGCGGGCCAAGTGCCTTGAGAAGGCCTCCTGTTCACCCGGGCCGAGCGCGTCCAGTACGTAGGCCGCGGTGAGGGTGTGCAGTTCTTCGTCGTGCTTCACGTGGTCACCCCCATGCAGTCGCGCAGGCGGATCAGTCCGTCGCGCATCCGGGTCTTGATCGTGGGAAGAGGAGTCTGGAGGGTCTCGGCGACCTCACGGTAGGTCAGCCCCTGGTAGTAGGCGAGGGTGACGGCCTGGCGCTGGAGCTCGGTCAGCCGGCGCAGGCAGCGTTTGACCTGATCGCGTTCGAGCCGGCTCTCCACCTGCTCGCTCACCTCGTCGAAGGGCCGTTCCTGGCCGCGTACGCCCACGTCGTGCTCGCGGGTGGCCGAGGCCTGGGCGGAGCGGACCCGGTCGACCGCCCGGCGGTGGGCGATCGTGGCCACCCAGGCCATGACGCTCCCCTGGTCGGGGCGGAAGCGGGCGGCCTGGCGCCACACGTCGATCATCACCTCCTGGGCGACCTCCTCCGACTGGGCGCGGTCGCGCACCACCTTGACCGCGATGCCGAAGACGGTTCCGGCCACGGCGTCGTACAGCGCGGAGAAGGCGTCCTGGTCGCCCTGGGCGACGCGCGCCATCAGCTCCGCGAGCTCCGCCGCGGCCGAACCGGGTCCGGTGCCGCCGCCCGGGCCGGGGCCGGGGAAGCGCAGCTTCTCGGGGTTCACCTGAGCGGCCCCCCGGTACGGCCGGGCCCTGGCGGGCACGCCGGGCACGCCGGGGACGCGAGGGGGTCTCGCCGGTCCATCCATCGCATGAACGATCCTTCGTGGCAGGCGCACCTGTTCCCCGTCCGCCGAGGTCGCGGTGCGCGCCGGGTCCTTGCTGTCTCACCCTGTCTTCGGAGCCGGTCCGCGCGCGGATTGGCCGACATACACGCGAAAGGGCATCCGTTCGGGGGAACCGGCACCCCGGGACCAAACCGCGCCGGGGGGCCGGGCCGAAGGAGGGCTGCGGGCCCGTTCCAGGGGCCGCCGCGCGGCGGGTCACGGGGCTGGGCCCCGGAGTCCGCCGCCGCACAGCCAGCAAGGAGATCTGTCGTGTCGCGTGTCCTCAAGACTGCCGCACTCGCCCTCGCTTCGGGCGCCCTTCTCGTGGGCGGGGCCTCGGCGGCCTCGGCCGACGCCGGAGCCCAGGGCATCGCCGCCCACTCCCCGGGGGTCGGCTCGGGCAACCTGATCCAGATCCCCATCCACATCCCGGTCAACGCGTGCGGCAACTCGATCAGCGTGATCGGGCTGCTCAACCCCGCGTTCGGCAACACCTGCGTCAACGCCTGACGGGTCGCCGGGACCGCAGTCTCCGGCCCGCCGCCGGATACGGGGCGGCAGCGGGCCGGTGGTCCTCCGGACCGGCGGGGAGTGGGTCGCACTCCTGAGCGCCGCCGGGTCCCGGAGGACCCGTGCGGGCGGCGGCCGTCGGCGCCGCCGCCCGCGTGCGCGGGCCGTACGGGCTTCTCCCCGTACGGCCCGTTCACCCCGTACGGCCCGTTCACCCCGTACGGCCTGTTCACCCCGTACGACCGGCGCACAAAGGTCAACACACCGACGGATCTTCACGTGATCGGATGACCGGCCCATCCGGGAGGGGTCCCGCGCCGAATGAGGGTCGTGAGCATCAACCGAAGGAGAGTCGAGCGCGGCGCCCTCGCCGCGGCGAGCGGCCTGTTGGCGGGTTACGCGGCACTGGCCGCCGCCGAGCTGACCGCGTCCCTGGTGCGGCCGCAGGCGGGACCGCTCACGGTGATCGGCGGGGCGGCCATCGACCGCACTCCGGCGGCGCTCAAGGACTTCGCCATCCGCACCTTCGGCGAGAACGACAAGCTGGTCCTCCAGGCCGGCATCCTCGCCACCGTCGGCCTCCTGGCCGCCCTGCTGGGGATGTTCGCCCTGCGCCACCGCCGTACGGGGGCGGCCGGGGTCATGGCCTTCGGTTTCCTCGGGGCGGCTGCGGCCCTCGGCCGGCCCGACGCGGCCGGGGCGGGGGACGTACTGCCCTCGCTCGTGGGGGCCGCGGCCGGAGCACTGGTGCTGTACCTGCTGGTGGGGAAGGTGGGAGCCCCCGCCGCCGGGCCCTCCGCCGACACCGCCCCGCCCGCCGCCTGGAACCGGCGGGGCTTCCTCCTAGCGGCGGGTGTCACCACGATCGCCGCCACCGGCGCGGGCGCCCTCGGCCGGGCCCTGACCGGCCGGCGCGGCGAGGGCGCCACCGCCTCCCGTGCCGCCGTACGCCTGCCCGCTCCCGCTTCGCCCGCCGCGCCGATCCCGGCCGGGGCGGCCCTGCGGATTCCCGGGGTCAGCGCCTTCACCACACCGAACAAGGAGTTCTACCGTGTCGACACCGCCCTCGTGGTTCCCAAGGTCGACGCCGACACCTGGCGGCTGCGCATCCACGGCAAGGGCGTCTCCCGCCCGCGCTCCTACTCCTTCGCCGAACTCCTCCAACGCCCGCTGATCGAAAGGGACATCACCCTCACCTGCGTTTCGAACGAGGTCGGCGGACCCTACGCGGGCTCCGCGCGCTGGCTCGGCGTACGCCTGTCGGACCTGTTGCGGGAGGCGGGCGTCCAGCCACCCTCGCGCGGCGGCCGGGCCGACCAGCTGATCGCCCGCTCGGTGGACGGGATGACGCTGGGCACCCCCGTCGAGGAGATCATGGACGGCCGGGACGCGATGCTGGCCGTCGCCATGAACGGCGAGCCGCTCCCCTTCGAGCACGGCTTCCCGGTCCGGATGGTCGTACCCGGTCTCTACGGCTACGTCTCCGCCTGCAAGTGGATCCGGGAGATCGAGCTCACCACCTTCGACTCCTACGACCCGTACTGGGTCAAGCGCGGCTGGGCGCGCCGGGCTCCGGTCAAGACGCAGGCCCGGATCGACACTCCCAAGCCCTTCGCCCGCATCCCGGCCGGGACCGTGGCGGTGGCCGGAGTGGCGTGGGCCCAGCACCGCGGCATCGAGCGGGTCGAGGTCCAGATCGACGACGGGCCGTGGCAGGAGGCCTCGCTCGCGGCGCAGGCCACCACCGACACCTGGCGCCAGTGGTCCTTCGACTGGAAGGCCGCGCCGGGCGGCCACCGGCTGACCGTCCGCGCCACGGACGGCCGGGGCGAGGTGCAGACCGAGCTGCGGACCCGCACCATCCCGGACGGCGCGAGCGGCCGGCACGGCGTCTTCGTCACGGTCGACTGACCCAAGAGGCGCCGGTTTCACGCCACTTCACACATTTTCTCCCTTCCTCTCGAATTCCACATTCACCAACCCCTTCTCTGGAGAACACCATGAACACCCTTCGTTTCCGCCGTACCGCCCTCGCCGTCGCCACGGCAGCCGTACTGCCCTTCGCACTGGCCGCCTGCTCCGACTCCGACTCCGGCAAGGACGCGGCCGCGGGTGCTGTCGCCGAGGCCAGTTCGGACGCCTCCTCCCCCGCCGCGGACGCCTCGGCACCGATGACGGCTGACGGACCCTTCGGTGCCGCGTGCGCCGGTGTCCCGAAGGAGGGCGCGGGCAGCTTCGACGGCATGGCCAAGGACCCGGTCGCGACCGCCGCGTCCAACAACCCGGCGCTGTCCACCCTGGTGGCGGCCGTCAAGCAGGCCGGGCTCGTCGACACGCTCAACAACGCCAAGGACATCACGGTGTTCGCGCCGACCAACGACGCCTTCGCCAAGATCCCGAAGGCCGACCTCGACAAGGTCCTCGCCGACAAGGCCACCCTGACCAAGATCCTCACGTACCACGTGGTCGGCGAGAAGCTGACGCCGAAGCAGCTCGAGAACGGCTCCTTCACCACGCTGGAGACCGGGAAGGTGACCACCACCGGCTCGGGCGAGTCCTACAAGGTCAACGGCACGTCCAACGTGGTCTGCGGCAACGTCCCGACCGCGAACGCCACCGTCTACATCGTGGACACCGTCCTGATGCCGAAGTAGGAGCGGTGGCGCCGAACCGGTGACCCGCAGGGGCGCCGGTCGTTGTAGAAGCGGTCAGCGAAGTGGCCCCCGGAGTCCCGGACCCGTCCTCAGGGTCCGGGACTCCATGCCGTGTTCACCGGTCCGTCACGTGGTCGGCACACGTGACAACGGATTGGACAAGTGGCCGATGTTACTAACACCATGGCCCCGCAAGTTCGCGGCTGCGCAGGGGGGCAAACCCGCTCGTTTCACGTCCCTCCGCCGGGCCGCTCGTCCCCGTCACACCCCTGGAGAGACTTCGCCATGAGCTTCGGGGCGACCCGAACAACCCCTACGGCCAGCAGCAGGGCCAGCCCGGCTACCCGCAGCAGGCTCCGCAGGGTGTCCCCCCGCAGTACGGCTACCCGCAGCAGCCCGTGGGCGGCGTCCCCCCGCAGCAGCCGTACGGCGCGTACCCGCCGGCCGGGATGCCGGGTGGCATGCCGCCCATGCCGGGCACCGGAATGCCGCCGCTGGCGCACTGGGGCCTGCGCGTCGGTGCGACCCTCCTCGACGGTCTGATCATCGCGGGACCGATGTACGCCCTCGGCTTCATCGACCTCGCCATGAGCGACGACGCGGGCGCCTCCGGGCCCGGCGTCTTCTTCTTGATCGGCTGGCTCTACGCCGTCGGCATGGGCATCTTCCAGCTCTACAAGGAAGGCGCGACCGGCCAGTCGATCGGCAAGAAGATCGTCGGGATCAGCGTGCGCCGCGAGGCCGACGGCAGCGTCCTCGGCTTCGGCATGGCCTTCGTCCGCAAGCTGGCGCACTTCCTCGACGGCATCGCCTGCTACATCGGCTACCTGTGGCCGCTGTGGGACGCCAAGAAGCAGACCTTCGCCGACAAGGTGTGCAACACCGTCGTCATCGTGGTCCCCAAGGGCTGACACGGCCCGGCGTCGGGGCCCGTCCGGATTCCGGGGGGGCCCCGACGCGTTACCCGCCCGTACCGCCGGGAGCGCTCTCAGCGTTCCCGGCGGTACGGGTTACCCTGCTGTCCGACAGAGCCGGGGTCCGCTAGTGCTGTGGCCGGAAAGGTTTGCCGGGTCGCGGTGTCCGGTGCGGTGCATCGCAAGGCGGAGGACCGCGACTCGTACTGGACGTACCGTCGTGGTCCGACAACGCGGCGAGGTGCCGTGCCGGGCGCCGTGACACGGTGAACCTTTCCGGCCACAGCACTAGGCCCTGGCCGCCGCCCCGGACACCCACGAGGAGCGCCCGTGGCCGAACAGGTTCCCGCCGGCCGGCCCACCCTGGAGGCGGTGGCCGCGCGCGCCGGGGTGTCCAGGGCCACCGCGTCCCGGGTCGTCAACGGCGGCGACGGCGTCCGCCCGCACCTGGTGGACAAGGTCCGCGCGGCCGTCCTGGACCTCGGCTACGTGCCCAACCACGCGGCCCGCACGCTGGTCACCCGGCGCACCGGGGCGGTCGCCGTGATCATCGCCGAGCCGGAGATCCGGATCTTCTCCGACCCCTTCTTCTCCCGCCAGGTCCGCGGCATCAGCAAGGAGCTGACCGCGCACGACACGCAGTTGGTCCTGCTCCTGGTGGAGCACCGCGGGGACTACGACCGGATCGAGCGGTATCTGGCGGGCGGCCACGTCGACGGCGCGCTCGCGTTCTCGCTGCACACCGACGACCCGCTGCCCGCGATCACGCGCCGCATCGGCATGCCCACCGTCTACGGCGGGCGGCCCGGCTGGACCGAACAGGCCGACGGAACCGGGCCCTGCGGTCCGGTCTCCTACGTCGACGCCGACAACCGAGGCGGTGCGCGCGAGGCCGTACGGTACCTGGTGTCCCGGGGGCGGCGGCAGATCGCGCACATCGCCGGGCCGCTGGACCAGACGTCGGCGACCGACCGGCTCGACGGGTACCGGGACGTGCTCCTCGACGCGGACCCGGCGCTGGTCGCCGAGGGTGACTTCACCACGGCCGGCGGCGCCCGCGCGATGGCCGAGCTGCTGGAGCGCTGCCCGGACCTCGACGCGGTGTTCGCCGCGAACGACCTGATGGCGACGGGTGCGCTGGGCGTGCTGCGCGAGCGGGGCCGGACCGTGCCGGGCGACGTGGCGCTGGTCGGCTTCGACGATGCCGAGCTGGTGGCGGAGAGCGCCGATCCGCCGCTGACGACCGTGCGCCAGGACATCGAGGGCATGGGACGCCTGATGGTCCGGCTGCTGCTGCGGTCCCTGGACCCGGCTCACGGATCGCACCGGGTGCCGGGATCCGTGATCACCCCGACCTCGCTGGTACTGCGCGGCTCCGCCTGAGGCACCGAGTCCCGAGGGACGGTGACACGGTGGCGGGCCCCGCACCAGGTGGGTGCGGGGCCCGAGGCCTGCCGGTCGCGCGGGTCGCTCCGTACGGCTAGCCCGTACGGGAGCCGCCCGGGCGCTCCGGGCGCTCCCAGCGGTAGAACTCCTGGGCCATGGCGTCCTTCGGGCTGCGCCAGGTCTCCGGGTTGTGCGGGCTGACGTAGGCGGTGAGCCGGTCGCTGAGGTCCCGGAACTCGGGGTGGCCGGTCACTTCGGCGATGGCCGGGCCGGGGGGCCGGTCGGATTCGATGAAGTGCATGTACACGTCGCCGAACTGGAAGAGGCTGCGGCGGGTGACCCCCACGAGGTGCGGCAACTCGCCCGCGTCCGAGGCCGCGAAGAGCTCGGCGATGTCGGGGGCGGACTGCGGCGCCATGCGGGCCACGATGAGTGCGCGGTGCATCCGGTGTGCTGCCTTTCGTCTCAGACGCGGCTGGCCGCGGGCGTGCGGCTCTCGCGTTCGCGTTGTTCGATCTTGTCCCGGATCAGCTCCAGCTGGATCTTGGAGTTGTGGTTGATGCGCTCGGTCATCCCGGCGTCGTCGACGGGTGCCTGCGGCTTCATCGCGAAGTCCTGGGTCCACACCATCCGGGTGCCGCCGGGGACTTCGAAGTACTGCCAGTGGATGTCCATGTGCTCGAACGGGCCGGTCTCGACCCGGCGGGCGCGCACGGTGCGGGTGACGGGGTCGGGCGTGCGTTCGGAGACCCAGCTCCACACGGTGCCGTTCTCGTCGGGGTGCATCGTCAGGCGGAAGCGGGTGGTGGGCCCGTCCTCCTCCAGGACCTCCAGCGAGGCGTACTCGCTGAACAGCCCGGGCCAGCTCTGGAGATCGTTGGTCATCTCCCAGACGGCGTCCATGGGCGCCTTGACGACGATTTCGTTCTCGGTGTGTCCTGCCATCTCAAGCTCCGGTCATGAGGCTGGTGTTGACGAGTTCGAGGAACTCCTTGGGGGTCTTGCAGCGGTCCGCGTCGGTGGGCAGGGCCCGGCCGCGCTGGTTCTCCAGCAGCCCGACGATGCCCAGCAGGCCCAGCGAGTCGAGGCCGTAGTCGTCGAACAGGGAGTCCGGGCGGTTCTTCATGTCGGCCGGGTCCACGGTGATGCCGGCCCCGGACTTCATCAGGGCGGCCAGCTCCTCGACGGTCAGTCGTTCGGACATGAGCGGCTCCTTCTGTCTCTAGGAGGGGATTCGGATGACGAGCGCGGCGTTGGAGCCCATGAGGCCCCGGCTCAGCACGAGCGCGGTGCGCAGCTCCGCCGGGCGGGCGCTGCCGGTCACCACGTCGAGGTCGTGGCACACGTCGAAGACGTTCGGCGTGGGCGGGACGATGCCGTGCTCCAGGGCGAGGACCGCGGCGGCGGTGTCGAGGGCGGGGGCGGCGCAATAGGCCCGGCCCGTCCCGGTCTTGGGCGCCGTGACCGGCACCTTGCGCCCGTGCGCTCCGAGGGCGGAGAGGATCGCGGCCGCCTCGGCCCGGTCGGCCTCCGGGGTGCCGAGCGCGTCGGCGAAGACCACGTCGACCTCCTCGGGGGCGCAGCCCGCGTCCCGCAGGGCGCCCTTGATGGCGTGGGCCAGGCCCTCGGCGGACGCGTCGGCCCGTTCGGGGTGGTGCGGGCCGGTGAAGGTCGCCGCGTGCCCGGCCAGCAGGGCCCGGACGGAGGCGCCGCGGCGCAGGGCCGCCTGCTCCTCCTCCACCAGGAACATCGCACCGCCCTCGGCGGGTACGAACCCGCAGGCCTTCTCGGTGAAGGGCCGGTAGGCGCGCTCCGGGTCCTCGTGGGTGCTCAGTGCCTCGTAGCCGAGCTGGCAGACGATGGAGTACGGGGCCAGGGGCGCCTCGGTGGCTCCGACCAGCATGGCCTTGCTGCCCTGGTTGATGGCCCGGGCGGCGTGCGCGAAGGCGTCGAGTCCGCCCGCCTCGTCGGCGGCGACCACCCCGCAGGGGCCCTTGAGGCCCCGGCGGATGGAGATCTGGCCGGTGCTGGCCGCGTAGAACCAGGCGATCGACTGGTACGGGCCGACGTAGCGCGGGCCCTGGCCCCAGAGGTGCTGCAGCTCGCGCTGGCCGAACTCGCCGCCGCCCGATCCGGCGGCGGTGACCACGCCGACCGAGAAGGGGTCGTCCTCGTAGTCGGCCCGGCCGAGCCGGCCGTCCTCCAGGGCGAGGTCGGCCGCGGCGAGGGCGTGGTGGGTGTAGCGGTCGGTCTGGACGAGGTAGCGCTCCTCGACCATCGAGGCCGCGTCGAAGCCCCGTACCTCGCCCGCCACGCGCAGCGGGAGGTGCTCGCAGCCCTCCCGGGTGACGCGGCCCAGGACGGAGGCGCCCGACTGGGTCGCCTTCCAGAAGGCCTCGGCTCCGATGCCGTTGGGTGCGACGATTCCGATGCCCGTGATGACCGTGCGGACGCTCACGAGACCACCTCCTCCTTGCGCTCGTCGGGGCGGGTCATGACGACCGCGGACTGGAAGCCGCCGAAGCCGCTGCCGACGGAGAGCACGTTGCGCAGCGTGCGCTCGCGGGCGACGCGCGGGACGTAGTCCAGGTCGCATTCGGGGTCGGGGGTCTCGTAGTTGGCCGTGGGCGGGACGACCTGGTGGGTCATCGCCAGGACGCAGGCGGCCAGTTCGATCGCCCCGATGGCGCCGAGCGAGTGCCCCACCATGGACTTGATGGAGGTCATCGGCGTCTTGTAGGCGTGGTCTCCCAGGACCTTCTTGACCGCCGCGGTCTCGTGGCGGTCGTTCTGCTTGGTCCCGGAGCCGTGCGCGTTGACGTAGTCGATCTCGCGGGCGTCGGTCCGGGCCTGGGCGAGGGCGGTTTCGATGGCGCGGGCCATCTCCAGGCCCTCGGTGGTCAGCCCCGTCATGTGGTGGGCGTTGCCGAAGGTGGCGTAGCCGCCGATCTCGCAGTAGACGGTCGCGCCGCGCGCGCGGGCGTGTTCCAGCTCTTCCAGGACGAGGACGGCGCCGCCTTCGCCGAGGACGAAGCCGTCACGGTCGGCGTCGAAGGGCCGGGAGGCGTGGGCGGGATCGTCGTTGTTGGGCGACGTGGCCTTGATGGCGTCGAAGCAGGCCACGGTGATCGGCGAGACGGGTGAGTCGGAGGCGCCGGCGATGCAGACGTCCATCTTGCCCTCGGCGATGGAGTGGAAGGCGTAGCCGATGGCGTCGAGCCCGGAGGTGCAGCCGGTGGAGACGGTCTGGACCGGTCCGCGCGCTCCCGTCTTCTCCGCCACGGCGGAGGCCAGGGTGGCCGGGGTGAAGGCGCGGTGCAGGTGGGCCCCGGCGAGCCGGTGGTCCACGTCCCACCAGTCGCCCGACTGGCTGACGGCCACGTAGTCGTGCTCCAGGCGGGTGGTGCCGCCCACGGCGGTGCCGAGGGAGACTCCGGTGCGCCAGGCCTCGTCCGTGGTGAGGTCGAGTCCGGCGTCGCGCACCGCCTCGGCCGCGGCCACCAGCGCGAACTGGATGTACCGGTCCGCGCGGGCCGCCTCCTCGGCGCCGAGGCCGTGTGCGGCGGGGTCGAAGTCGACCTCCGCGGCTATCCGGGAGCGGAAGCCGGTCGGGTCGAAGAGGGTGATGCCGCGGGTCGCCGTACGCCCGTTGGAGAGCAGCTCCCAGAAGGCTGAGGCGCCGATCCCACCGGGGGCGACGACGCCGACCCCGGTGACGGCCACGCGTCGGCGGGTCACGAGACCGCTCCCGCGCGGTCCGGGGGCCGCTCCCAGGCGGAACCCTCCGGGTGAACGGCCTCCTCGGTGTCCACGTGCCCGAGCTTCGGGTCCGGGGCGAGCGGTCCGAGGTGGAAGACCATGCGGGCCTCGGTGCCGCCGACGTTGCGGAACCGGTGGCGCACGTTCATCGGGACGAGGAGTCCCTGGTCGGTGAGGAGCGGGTGGGCCTCGCCGTCGAGGTCGACCTCCAGCTCACCGGCGACCACGTACACGAACTCCTCGGAGTACGGGTGGTAGTGCTCGGCGATGTGCTCGCCCGGCGCCATGACGGCCAGCCCCATGAAGCCGCTGGTGCAGCCCACCGAGGTCGGTGTGAGGACGGCCCTCAGGTCGCCGCCGCGCCTCGTGTTGGGCTGCGTCTCGCTGAGGTCCACGATGTGCGGTGGGCGTTGTCTGGTCATGGCGGGGGTTCCTCCTGGCGGTGGGGAGCCTGGACGGGGCTGGTGGGTGGGG